>JAPLOZ010000064.1 GCA_026400435.1 Hyphomicrobiales bacterium
CGTAAACGTTCGCAAGCTCCTGCAAATAGTTCGCAGGATCCCACTCAGCCCAGAATATCGTCAGCTCAGCACTCATCGCAGACGTGCTCGCCGCCAACGTCAGCGACAATCCTGCCAGAAGTCCTCTTACCCTCATGCGCAGGTCTTAACTCCTCCCGTTGATGTGACAATCGTCACGATATCCGTTCCATCCGGTCAGCGGACGGAAAGGCAGTAGATCGTATGAACCCGCTGCCCCGGCGGTGCCGGGCCAGCGCCCCCTTGGCGGCGCCGCGTAAGGCGGCGCGCGCCTGCATCGCCTCAGGCGGCGGCCTTCTGGCTGCCGACAGTCGCGCCGTGGCGGATTTCGGTGCCGAGAACCTTGAGGCACTCGCGCATGAAGGCGGCAAGGCCGGTCCAGCCCTTGGCCGAAACCATCGTGCCGTCGACATAGGCCTCGGTCGGCTTGACGTCGATATAGGTGCCGCCGGCCAGGATCACTTCAGGCTCGCAGGCGCCGAGTGCGGCGACCTTCTTGCCGCGCACGACGCCATCGACGGCAACCAGGATCTGGACGCCGTGGCAGATGGTGAAGATGGGCTTCTTGGTCTCATGGAAGTGACGCACCATCGCCTGGATGCGCTTGTCGGTACGGATATACTCCGGACCGCGGCCGCCGGCACAATAGACGGCGTCGTACTGGTCGAGCTGCTTTTCGGCCTCGGAGAAGGTCTTGTTGATGTCGGCAAAGTGGCCGAAGCGCTCGATATAGGTCTGGTGGCCCTCGAAATCGTGCAGCGAAGTCTGGATCTTCTCGCCCGCCTTCTTGTCGGGGCAAACAACATGCACGGTGTGGCCCACGGCCTCCATTCCCTGCTGGAAAACGAAAATCTCGTATTCCTCGGTGAACTCGCCGGTGAGCATCAGGATCTTCTTGCCAGGCATTTCATTCCTCCGTTGGTTCGCAGCAGGGCTCGGCCCCGAATTTCAGTCCTTGCTCCCTTCACGCGAAAGCCGGCAGAAGCCGGTCGCGTGAACGTTCGATATGCTCGCGCATGGCGCGCTTCGCAGCCTTGCCGTCCGCCGCCTCGAAGGCGCCAAGCAGCGCTTCGTGTTCGTCCAGCGCCTCCTCGGTGACGCGGGAGTGGAACATAAGCCGGAAGATGTGGAAATGGGTATGCTGATGGGCCAGCGTCTGTCGGATCAGTTCGTTGCCCGCGAATTCCAGGATCCTGTCGTGAAAGATCGCGTCCTGGCGGGCGAACGCCGAATAGCGGAAGCGGTCGTCGCCACCCTGGCGGCGCGACATGACGCCGGCAACCTCGTGCAGGACGGCGAGCCGCCGTGCATCGATTCCACGCGCGGCGCGCTGCGCAGCCTCGGGCTCAAGCAACAGACGAAGATCGTAGAGTTCGTCGAAACGGCGACGCGAAATCTGCGGCGCGGCGCTGTAGCCGATCAGGTGCGTCTTGATGACCAGCCCCTCGCCCTCGAGGCGGCCAAGCGCTTCGCGGATCGGCGTCTGCGAGACGTTCAGTTCGCGCGCCAGATTGTCGACCGTGATGCGCGAACCCGGCGCGATTCGAAGCGCCATAAGCTGGCTGAAAATAGCCTCATAAGCCTCTTCGGCGAGGCCGTGGTGGCGATTGATCGCCTTGACGCCCGCAGCAGCGGCGCCGTCGTTCAACGCCTCAGGCGGAAGCAGGCTGATCATGTTTGCCTCTTGACATGAAGCACCCATATCGCGATGCTCCGGCCTCGTCAATCCTATATCCTATACGATTTTATATCGAGGAACCCTTGGACCTTCCGCAACCCGACGCGCTGGAAACCACAACGCGTCCGTGCCGCGCAACGGGCGGCCTGCAACGGTGCGAAATTCCCTTCCCTCCGCAAGGTATTTTTTCATGAGCCTCTATGCAGCGCTGCGGCCGCCACGCGAAATCCTGTTCGGCAAGGGCCAGTCGGCCGCCATCGGATCCGTGGCGGCACGCCACGGCGCGCGCGCGCTGGTGTGCACAGACGCCCGATTTGCCTCGACCGCCACCTTTTCGGGCATCATCGACACGCTGAAGGCCGCGGGGCTGGCCATCCATGTCCAGGACCGCGTCGAGCCGGACGTGCCATACGACAGTGTAGCGCTCTGCGCCGACGACGCACGCGCCTTCGGGCCGGACGTGGTCATCGGCGTCGGCGGCGGCAGCTGCCTCGACATGGCCAAATGCACGGCGCTCCTGCTCAGCCATGGCGGCGCGCTTCGCGACTATTACGGCGAGTTCAAGGTGCCGGGCCCCACCCTGCCGGTGATCGCCGTGCCCACCACCGCCGGCACCGGTTCTGAGGCGACGCCGGTGGCTGTGATCGCCGATTCCAGCCGCACGCTGAAGGTCGGCATCTCCAGCCCGCACCTTATCCCGGCGGCGGCGATCTGCGATCCCGACCTCACGATCACCTGCCCGCCCGCGCTGACGGCGATCGCCGGCGCCGACGCACTGACCCATGCCATCGAGGCC
This sequence comes from Hyphomicrobiales bacterium, assembly GCA_026400435.1. GTDB lineage: Bacteria > Pseudomonadota > Alphaproteobacteria > Rhizobiales > Rhizobiaceae > Mesorhizobium_K. The sequence continues at coordinate 2,493 of JAPLOZ010000064.1, forward strand.
TTTACCGCCGTACGGCGCGGCGGCGACGCCGAACTGGCGCAGAAGCACGTCTTCGTCGGCAAGAGCGTACTCAGCGACCATTTCGCGCTGCTGGCCATGAAACTGCTCGGCAGAAGCCTCGAGCGCGCCTACACGAACGGCGACGACGAGGACGCGCGCGCCGACGTGATGATGGGGGCGCTTGCGGCCGGCTGCGCCTTTGGAACAGCAGGCACGGCCGCCGCGCATGCCATCCAGTATCCGGTCGGAGCGCTGACCCACACGCCGCATGGACTGGGTGTCGCGACCATGCTGCCCTACGTCATGACCTACAACCGCGCGGCGGCAGCAGGCGACATGGCCGAGATCGCCGACGCATTCGGTCTGTCGACCGACGGGCTTTCGACGGTCGAAAAGGCCGATGCAGCGATCGCCGAAGTGACGCGGCTGTTTGCCGCCATCGGCATCACGCCGACCCTGGCGAAGCTTGGACTGCCTGAAGACAAGCTCGACTGGACCGCCGAGCAGGCGATCGGCATCGAACGCCTGATCAAGAACAACCCGCGCAGCATCGATCTTGTCGCCATGAAGCGGCTGATGCGCGCTGCCTATGACGGCGACCTGGCCGCCGCACGCTGAACGAGGAATAGGAGTCCCGCCATGAACATCGCCACGCGCTCGGCTGCCCCCGACACGACGGGGCTCGACCTCGAAGCCTTTTCCAGAGGGCTCTTCATCGGCGGCCACTGGCGGGAAGGCCAGGGCTCGCGCATCGCGGTGGTGGACCCATCGACCGAAGCCGTCATCGCCCATATCGCCAACGCCAGCGTTGCAGACGCCGCTGCCGCGGTGGAGGCGGCAGCGCAAGCCGCGGCCGGCTGGCGGGCCACCCCGCCGCGCAAGCGCTCCGAAATCCTGCGCCGCTGCTTCGAACTGATGACCGAGCGGGCCGCAATGCTTGCCAAGCTGATTTCGCTCGAAAACGGCAAGGCGCTGCGCGATGCGCGCGGCGAAGTGGCCTATGCGGCTGAGTTTTTCCGCTGGAATGCCGAGGAGGCTGTGCGTATCTCCGGCGAATTCGGGCTGGCGCCCGCCGGCGCCAACCATATCATCGTCGACTATGAGCCGATCGGCATCTGCGTGCTGATCACGCCGTGGAATTTTCCCGCGGCAATGGCGACGCGCAAGATCGCACCGGCGCTCGCGGCGGGATGCACCGTGGTGCTGAAGCCTGCCACCGAGACGCCACTGACCGCCTTTGCACTGGCCGCCATCTACCAGGAAGCGGGCGTTCCGGACGGCGTGGTCAACGTCGTTACCACCTCGACACCGGGGCCGGTATCCTCGGCGATGATGGCCGATCCGCGCGTTCGCAAACTTTCCTTCACCGGTTCGACCGGCGTCGGCCGCACACTTCTTGCCGAAGCGTCAAAGAGCGTGCTGAGCTGCTCCATGGAGCTCGGCGGCAATGCGCCACTGGTCGTGTTCGACGACGCCGACCTCGACACAGCCATCGAGGGCGCGATGGTCGCCAAGATGCGCAACGCCGGCGAAGCCTGCACGGCGGCCAACCGCCTCTATGTGCAGGCCGGCATCTACGAAAAATTCGTCGCGGCGCTCACCAAACGCATGCAGGGACTGGCCGTTGGCCCCGGCACGGATCCGGCAACAGAATGCGGCCCGATGATAACGGCAAAGGCCGCCGACAAGATCGATCGGCTGGTAGCCGACGCCGTCTCGCGTGGCGCCAAGGTGCTGTGCGGCGGCAAGAAGCCGTCGGGCACGGGCTTCTTCTACCCGCCGACGGTCCTGACCGATGTGCCCTCCGATGCCGAAATGGCGCATGAGGAAATCTTCGGGCCCGTTGCGCCGCTGACGCGATTCGAGACCGAGGACGAGGTCGTGCGCCAAGCCAACGACACGGAATACGGGCTCGCGGCCTACATCTTCACACGCGACATCGGGCGCGGCCTCCGGGTCTCGCGGCGCATAGAGGCAGGCATGATCGCGCTCAACCGTGGCCTGGTTTCGGACCCTGCCGCCCCCTTCGGCGGCGTCAAGCAGAGCGGCCTCGGACGCGAAGGCGGCTCGCACGGCGTGCTGGAGTTCACCGAGCCGAAATATGTGGCGGTAACCCTTTGACGCAAAGCGCCTGACCGCGCCTGGTTGGCGGGTGGCCTGCAACCGCGCTATCCTGACAGCGATCCACCGATGGAATCGCAGTCAGCAAGACGGCGGTGCGTACGCTGAGCCTCGACCATGAAAAAGAAAGACGCCGAGGAAATCGTCAGGAGCCACGGCTGGCTGTCGCGCCAGCCGGAGCCCTTTCGCGCCGATGTCCTCAAGCATTGCACCCTGCGCCACTTCGACGCGGGTGAGACGCTTTACGGTGTGGGAGACGATGCCACCGGAGTCTACGGGCTTGTCGAAGGGGCGATTGAACTCGATCTCGCCAACGGCCGCATCGGAACGATCCGCACGGCAGGTTACTGGATCGGCGAAACGGCGGCGTTTCGACGGGCTCCACGCATCGTGTCGCTGATAGCGATTGTCCCATCATACACGCTCTACCTGCCATTGGCCGAATTCGAGCGGCTGATCAGGAACGCGGAATACTGCAGGTACTTCGCTCTCCTGGTCATCGATCATATCGACGAGGCGCTCGCCATCATTGCGGACCTTATGACAGCAGACCCGCTGGCGCGTGTTTCGGGCCGTCTGGTGACGCTTGGCAATGCGCAATCCAGCGGTTCCAAGACGCTGCCGGTGACGCAGGCCGAACTCGCGTCGATGTGCGGCCTGGCGCGGCCGACGGTCAACAAGGTCATCAAGGTGCTCACCAAAAGCGGCGTGCTGCAAAGCCACTACGGCCGGCTGACAATCGTCGACCTGGCAAGGCTGGAAAAGCTGGCGCGGCAGGATCCCTAGAAGCTGACCGCCCGGTGGCGGGCAGTCTTCTGGGCCAGCCATGGCATCCCCAGAATCGGCGACGCTACTTCTTGTCGGCGGAGAATACGGTCGCCCAGTCCTTCGCCATGTCCACCACCAGCCAACCCGCCGCCGGGGCCTCATCGAGCGCGGCGCTGAGCTGCCCGATGTGGCTGTCGCGGTCATAGGCCCATTCGCGCGTCGCGTCGGTATGATGAACGATCATGCCAAAGCGCGGGCCTTTGCCCGCAGTCGACCATTGCAGCATGGCCAGATCGCCGTCGGAGTTGCCGCCGACGAAGATTGGCCGCTTGCCGATGTTGCGCTCGATCCCCACCGGCTTGCCACCCTTGTCGTCGATGAAGGCGATACCCGGGTCTTTCATCACCTGCGGCTTGCCATCCACCATCTGGAAATCGGCCTTGCCGAGCGAGCCGATCACCTGCTGCGGCGGGATGCCATAGACGGGTTGCGCGAAGGCGCGCATGAAATCGACGCCGCCGCCCGAGACGATCCAGGTCTGATAGTCGTTGTCGCGCAGATAGCTCAGAAGCTCCAGCATCGGCTGATAGACCATGTCGGAATAGGCGCGCCCGGTCGTGGGGTGTTTCGCGGTGGCGATCCATTCAGCCGCCTGCGCCGTGAAGTCTTCAACCGTCATGCCCGAATGGGTGGCGCTGACGACCTCGACAAGGGCAGCCTCCCCGCCGGCAAGCACAGCCTTGATGTCGCCCGCCGCCGCCGCCTTGAGCGCCGGGGTCGAGGCCCAGGCAGGATCGGCTGCTGCGTTCTTCCTGGCCGTATCGATGGCAAAAAGGAACTGGAAATAGACCGGCTGTTCGGCCCAGAGCGTGCCGTCATTGTCGAACACCGCGATGCGGTCACCAGGCGTCACATAGGTGTCGAGCGAGGGGGTGGTCGTGCTGTCGACGAACGCGATGATCGCGGCTTTGGCTTGCGTGTCGTTCCAGGATGGCAACGGATCGGCCTGGGCGGCACCGACGACGTTGGCCGCCGGCAGGAAGGCCAGAACGCCTGCGATGCATAATGCTAGAAGCGGAGCCGTCAATGCCGACTTGCGCATGGATTTACTCCTCCTCATTTTCGTCAGGTCCCGATGGACGCTTGCGTCCCGTTCAATACAACAAAAGCCCGCCCCTGACAGGGGCGGGCTCTCTTAAGTGTTTAGGCCGACAAGATCAGTTGCCGCCGCCGGGATTTGACGTGACAGCTTCCATGACGCGCGAAAGGTTGAAGCTGCCCGGCTTCTGGCGCGGCGGGAACTCCTTGAAGCTCTGCAGCCACTGCCCGACATAGGCGCCGGCCGGGGCTATCAGGAACATCCGTTCCATATACCAGCGCTGATAACCCATCGCATCCTCGGACCGGGCCCGTTCGAACGGATCCATCCTGAGATTGGTCAGGACCGGCGCGCGCAGTTCGGTGAACGGCTCCTGCCAGACCTTCAGGCCTTCGGCCTTCTGCTCAAGAAAGCTGACCTTCCAGTTGTTGTAGCGCAGGGCCGCCACTGAACCATCGTCGGTCCAGTAGATGAACTCCTTGCGCGGCCAAGCGGCATCACCCTTAAGCGCCGGAGCCAGATCGTAGCCGTCGAGATGCACCTTGTAGTCACGGCCGTTGACCTTTACGCCCTTCAGCAGATCTTCCTTGGCAGTCGGATCGCCGGCTGCCGCGAGAAGGGTCGGCAGCATGTCCTCGTGCGCAACGACATCGTTGACCACAGTGCCCGGCTTGATGACGCCAGGCCAGCGGATGACCGTCGGCACGCGATAGCCGCCTTCCCAATTGGTGTTTTTCTCACCGCGGAACATTGTGGTGCCGCCATCGGGCCAGGTGAAGGTCTCGGCGCCGTTGTCGGTCGAATACATCACGATCGTGTTGTCCTCGATGCCGAGCTTCTTCAACTCGGCCAGCAGCTCGCCGACCATGCCGTCATGCTCGACCATGCCGTCGGCATAGATGCCGAGACCGGTCTTGCCCTCCGACGCCGCCTTCAGATGCGTGAAGATGTGCATCCGCGTGGAATTCCACCAGACGAAGAACGGCTTGCCGTCGGCGTGCGCCTTATCCATGAAGCCGAGTGCTGCCTTGGTCGATTCCTCGTCCACCGTTTCCATCCGCTTGCGCGTGAGGGGACCGGTATCCTCGATCTTCTGCGTTCCGTCGGCATTGGCCCACGAATGGATGACGCCGCGCGGGCCGAATTTGGCCTTGAATGCGTCACCCTTGGGGTAGTCCATGTTCTCCGGCTCTTCTTCGGCGTTCAGATGGTACAGATTGCCGAAGAATTCGTCGAAGCCGTTGTTGGTCGGCAGCATCTCGTCGCGGTCGCCAAGGTGGTTCTTGCCGAACTGGCCGGTGGCATAGCCGAGCGGCTTCAACAGGCCGGCGATGGTCGGATCCTCGATCTTCATGCCCTCGGGGGCGCCCGGCAGGCCGACCTTGGTGAGGCCGGAGCGGATCGGCGACTGGCCGGTGATGAAGGCCGCGCGACCGGCGGTGCAGCTCTGCTGGCCATACCAGTCGGTGAACAGCGCGCCATCCTTGGCGATGCTGTCGATGTTGGGCGTGCGATAGCCCATCACGCCGTTGTTGTAGGCACTGATGTTGAACTGGCCGATATCGTCGCCCCAGATGACGAGGATGTTCGGCTTCTTTGCGTCCTGCGCCTGAACATGCGCCGCCGCGCACATTAAAGGCGTCGAGACTGCGAGCGCAGCCACAAGTTTCTTCCAGCGTTTCATGGAATCTGAACCTCCGTTTGACACTCACGCGGTTCTCTTGGGGCAGCGCAAGTGAGCGGTGCGCCTGTAACAGGCAAAGCCGCAAACGATTGTCCGTGCACGAACTTTTAGACCAAAAAAACCGCAGGAGGTTCGGTCACACGGCCTCTCAAAAGAACAGCATCAGTTCATGCAAGAGAAGATCGCCTGCCAGGCAGCGTTGTCTTGCCGCCGCGAGCAGCTCGGGCTTCCCACCGATCGATCAGGGCCTTTGCACGTTGCAGCGAGACAGTCTCACCTTCCTCGATCGTCGCCTTGGGCAACTGGGTGATGGCGCTGCTGCTGCCGGGCGCCCAGATGATTGCCTGCCATTGCGCGGTGACCTGCGTCTGGATGCGATATCCTCTGTGGATATAGAGTTGCATGGCTACATCCGCGCAAACTGACGTGCTTCGCCGCGGCTCCGTCAGCGCATCACTTTTCCGCAGCGAGCGCCGCCTGCGCCTTCTGCCGTGTTCTTTTCTGCTGGGCCGCCGCCGCCTGCGGAACGTCATTGCCCGAAACCTGCACCATCGGCACGGCAAGCTTGATACCATTTTGGTCGAAGGCCTGCTTGATCAGCATCAAGGCGCGACGCTTGATGCCGAACTGCTCGCCGGGACGCGTCTTCATCTTCAGCCGCAGCAGCATGCCGGACTCACCGAATTCGTCGACGCCCTGCATCTTAAGCGGCTCGATCGTGCTTGCGGCGAATTCGGGATCCTTGGCGAGATCCTGACCTATCGCCTTGACGATCTGGCGAGCCTTGGCGACGTCGGAATCGTAGGTGACGCTGATCGCGATCTTTTCGATGACCCAGTCGCGGCTCATGTTCTGAATGGCGCCGAGATCGCTGAATGGGACGGTGTAGATCGACCCACGGTGATGTCGCAGCATCACCGATCTGAGGCTGAACGCTTCGACGGTGCCCTTGTAAGAGCCGCTCTGGATATACTCGCCTACCCTGAACGCATCGTCGAGCAGATAGAAGACGCCGCTGATGATGTCCTTCACGACGGTCTGCGCGCCGAAGCCGATCGCCACGCCAAGAATGCCGGCGCCGGCGACCAGAGGCCCAATCTCGACACCAAGCGACGACAACGCCATCAGCAGCGCGACAAGCATGATGACGATCTTCATGACGTTGCGCACGATCGGCAGCAGCGTGCGAAGCCGCCCGTTGCGTCTCGCCGCTTCCGATCCCGGTTCTTGTGGCTGGGCAGCATCGGCCAAGCGCTTGTCGATGATGGTCCTGATCACATGCCAGATGAAATCCGCCGCCAGCAGGATGACGATTGCACTCAGCGCCCCGCGCATGATGCGCGTCAGCATCGTGTCCTGTGCGGTGATCAGGGTGAAATCCACGCCAAGCTTGCCGGCGAGGAATATGACCGCGCCGATCACCAGTCCGGCGCGGACGCCGCGTTCGACGACCGCCGCAAGTACACTCGGTACATCTTTTCCGCTCGGAGCCGCGCCTGGCGGGCGGAAGACGTTGTTCACGGCGCGTTCGGCAAGGACGGCGGCAGCCGGCAATCCGACAATGACCGCAATCAACCAGAACAGCTTCATGGCGCCGCCAATCCACAGCAGACACAGCACCGCGAAGCATATCGAGAGAAGCCAGTTTGTCGCGCGATGGCCGACCCACGGTTGCTTTCCGCTCAGCGGGGGCTCCTCGGGACGGCGCCACA
>JAPLOZ010000067.1 GCA_026400435.1 Hyphomicrobiales bacterium
CGGTAGACGATACAGATCATGAGCGGAACGACCAGGAGGGCGACGCCGGATGACAGGACCTGCAGGCCGATGATGTAGTCGGTCCGGCCGCCGACCGCGGCTCCCTTCTTGGCCCACGGAGGCAGTACGGGCGAGACCGCGAACCCCAGCAGCACTGCGCCAACGCCCGCCTGAAGTGGCACCAGCCACACCAGCACGAGCACGAATGCGGGCAGCGCCACGTACATCGCGACCATGGCGCGAAGGGCCAGCGCCGGCCTGCGCAGCAGCAGCAGCGGCTCCTCCATGTGCGCTCGGATACCGATGGCAACTACAAGCAGCACCACACCCAGGAGCAGCACCAGTTTGAGGATCGTCGCAGTATTCAAGGACTCTCTCTTAGGGACACCGTTGTTAGCTGGCCAGATATTGCATCCGCTTTATCGGCGGCGTGATCCACTTGCCTTCCAGCGCCTCGGGTTTTGGGACGTAAAGCCGCAAGACCACCCAGAAAGGTCCCTTCGGCGACGGCAGCCAGTTGGCTTCCCTGTCCTTGCCGGGTGATTCGTTCTGGACACAAAGCGTCAGCCCGCCGTCATCATCCATCTTGAATTGCGACAGCATGGTCGAGTTCAACAAGTAGCGATCGATTGGATTGGCGACGAGCAGGCTCGCCGGCTGATCGTACAGGGTCAGCGACCAGAACGAGTTGGCGGGCGGCAACTGACCTTTCTTGAAGCGTAAGGTGTAACGATTAACGCCGTCCAACTTCTGCCCGTCCCCGTCCACGAAGTAGGGGAGATAAATCGCCTCTTCCTTCGAGAGGCCGTAAATGCCGGTCACCGCGGCGCCCAGACGGTAGAGGTAATTGTTCTTGAGATATTCACGGGTACCGAAAGCGTCGCCTGACGTCACTTCCCCTTTGTTGATCCGTCCCAACAAGTCTTTAAATTCGGCCCAGGCGTCGGCCATGCCGGCCTCGATCGCCTGCTTCGTTTCCGGTGAAAGCTTGCTGGCATCGAAAGTCTGGCCCGCGCCAACACCGATTTTGGCGAATCGGTCCATGAGGTCCTGCTCTGATGGATGGGTCGGGCAGAACTGCAGGTAGAAGTTCAGCAGCGTGTAGAAATAGAGCGAGGTCTTCTGGGTGACCGGTGTGAGCGGCTTGGGAAACTCGATCGAAGGGGCAGCTTTAGGCGCCGGTTGGCCAAGGAAGGCTGATAACGGCTTTACAACATACTGCGCTTGAATCTGCTTGACGTTGTCGAGGTCGGCAGGATTGAAGAGCTGCGTCCGAAACTGCGCCGAAGCAATTTCAGTCTCGCAGCGGATCACTTTCGTGATACCCGGGGGCTTTTCCCCATGCCAGTTTGGACCGGCGATAAGAAGACTGCAGCCTTCGTTGCCTGTTGCGCGACTGCCTGGAATGTCGAAGTTGTGCGTATAGAGGTCCACCAGTTGCAGGCTCCAGTACCGCTCCCGGGCGATGGGCGGCACGGTGAACACGATCGGTTCCGCACGCAAATCCAGACCTATCCACGAGTAGGGCGTGTCCGAGTTGGGGGTCTGGATCGCCTTGTCGTCCGGCGTGAACACGCGGGGGATGTTGAAGAGGGTGTTGTAGGGCGCTTTGTAGTCCGGATCCTTCTTGTCCGTGAAGTAGGCGTATTGCACTCGCATGTTATCCACCATCGGGAAGCCGTAGATGTAGGCTTCCTTCGCAATGGCGCGGGCTTCAGCGGCAGTCATGTTCATGATTCTCCTTTGGGCAGCCTATTTGCAGGCAACTGCATCCGGCAGTTTGTAGCTGCCATTCAGAACGGATTGGCCGGGGCGATAAACGCGCATCAGGAAGTTCCAACCCTCAGGGGCATCCAGACGGTTGGGCACATCGCCGCAGGCTTCCTTTGACCCGAAATGAACCGTGAACGTGCCGTCAGCATTCATCTTCGTGTTCGAGGCGTTGAGAATGTTATTCACGCTCTTCATGTAGCCATCCCTGCCGTAAACGGTGATGGACCAGAACGCATTGTTCTCCGGCACCTGGTAGCTGGCGGTATGGCATTTGTCGGCGGACAGATGTCCATTGTAATTGATGTAAACCGCGTCCTTGTTCGGGAAAAGTCCCCATGCCCCGGCGCAGGCCAGGTGACGGGTTGTTTCATCGGCTTCTCCGCGCTTGCCCATCCAGCCGTCAGGATACAGATCGAACTTGGCGAACTCCTTGTTGTATTCCGCGGTGAGTGCGGTCAAAGACTTCTTGTCCCATTTCGGTTCCGGGAACGGGTCAGCGCTGCTGGCCTTGATGACAAACTGATCCTGCAATTTGTTAACCAGCACGATGTCCGCCGGGTCATCCGGGTGCAACAGTTGGATACGAACATTGATGGCGAGATACTTGGTGTCCTCAGGCAGTTTGTGCGTGCCCGACGTATAGATTACGCCAGGACAATAGTGATCGTTATCAAGCAACAGCACGGAGAAATAGCGGCCCGCTGGCATTTCCGGCACCGTGATGGTGGCACCCTTGGACGTATCAACCAAGGCCACCGTGTAGAGCGTGTCCTTGTTCATCCGGACGACCGTTTGCCTGTCCAGAGGCGTGACATTGCGGAAGCTGAACATGCTGTTTACGCCGCCAGCCAGCTGCGATGCGTTGTAGAACGTTCGATCGGTCTCGGCGCGGATGTAGGTTTCAGGTGTGACCGGTGTGCTTGCCATTGCGCGTCCCCTGTCGGTGGTGGGCTCGTCCTAACAGGGATTACCCTGACGACTCCCCAATTGCAAAAAATAATACTCGTATGAATCCATCAGCATTGACCCGCCGGAGCTACGGGTCGCTGCCATGAGCGACTGAACTTAGTCGGTCCAAGTCGAGGATCGTCAATCGGCCGTAGCGGCTCTCAACAATCCCGAGGCGCACGAAGCGTTTGACCACCTTATTGATCGTCCGGTGGGCGAGTGCGCACATAGAAGCCAATTCGTTCTGCGTCACCCGTAACGATGCCTTGTCAGCGCCACCTTGATGGTAGGCAAGTGTCAAAAGCCGCTTGGCAACGCGCGCATGCCAGGCACTCCCGGCTGAAGTCGTCAATGACGCACAGGATCCGGAAGCGGCGACCGTCGGTCAGCGTGTCGGAGACGAAGTCGAGGCTCCAGCACTGGTTGGCATCCTGCGGGATTGCCATCGGCGCCCTGGTGCCCAATGCCCGCTTTCGGCCGCCGCGTTTGCGCACAGTCAGCCGTTCCTCGCGATAGAGCCGGTAGAGCTTCTTCCAGTTCACCGCCACGCCTTCGCGCATTAGGAGCAGGTGCAGCCGTCGGTAGCCGAAGCGACATTTCAGGGGAGCAGGTCAGCGAGCCTCTCCAGGTGCATTCTTCAAGCAATGATACGCGCGCTCGGGGGTCACTTCCGGCCTCATCATTTCAAGGAAACCGTTCGAGTGTCCCGCGAGGTCGTTGAGTGACTTGTGGTTAGAAGACGGGGGGCTGCTTTTCGCGAAACGCAGCAAGGCCCTTTGCAAGATCGATCCCGCGGATATGTTCCTCGAACCGCTCGAGTTCGGCACGGATGCGCTTTGCGCGGACTTCGGAATGAGCCATGCGAACGGTCAATGCCTTGATGTGCCGGTTGGCTTCCGGGCTGCGCCGGCAGATCTCACGCGCCAGTTCCAGGGCGCGCTCCATGAGCCTTTCGCCTGGCACAACCTCATTGACAAGGCCCCAGTCCTTCAAAGTATCCGCTTCGACGTGTGACGCCGTGTAGAAGAGCTGCGCCGCGCGCGCCGGACCGATTCGCTCACCCAGCCGCACTGTGGCGCCGCCGGCCGGGACGATGGCATACTTCGTGTGCCCGTCGCCGATCCTCGCACCCTGCGCAGCAATTATGATGTCGCAACACAGAAGCAGTTCCAGCCCGCCGGCCACTGCTACCCCGTTCACCACGCCAAGGACCGGCACCGGCAGGTCTTCGACCATCTGGATGATGTCCTGATTGTACCTTAGCGTATCGATGAGTTTCGTCCCGCCGGCCTTCAGCGCCGCCTCGAACTCGATGAGGTCGCCGCCTGCACAAAAGGCGCGGCCCGAGCCGGTCAGGATCACAACGCGCAGGCCAGGCAAACCCGCGACGGTGCGAAGCCGACGCTCCAGCGACTGCATCAATGCCTCGGAGGCAGCGTTCAAGCTCTCGGGTCTGTCGAGGGTCAGCGTGGCGATCCCGTCGACGATAGCGAGCCGTACCGCCTCGCCCGCCTCGTCGCCGGCGACGCGCACGACGAAAGTTTGCGGCAACGGTTTCAGCGCGGCTTCCAAATCCGCGATCCCGCCGTTCGAAACGCCCATGATATCGATTTCCACCACCGTGCATTTTTGCCCGTCGATTGATATCCCGACCGAGGCCGATGCGGCGGGGCCGCAGACCCGCTCCACCTCCAGCCGAACTTTCTCCCTGATGGCCAGATCGCGAAGCGCCGGCTTGTATATCTTGCCCACCGCCGTCACCGGCAGCGCATCGATGACAAGCACGCGGCGCGGCCGGGCAGGCGGCTCATGGACGTTCGCCTCCAGGTGCGCCTCGAGCGCCTTCATATCGATGCGCTCGCCTGGCGCCGGAACGACGAACAGCGCCGGCACTTCGCCTGCATACTGGTCGGGCATGCCTACGGCGGCGCTGATCTGCACGCCCGGAAACTGGTTCGCAACGTCCTCGATCGCCGCGGGATCGATGTTGTGGCCGCTCCGAATGATCAGGTCCTTCTCTCGGCCGGTGAGCACCAGCCGCTCGTCAAGCGTGAGATATCCTAAATCGCCGGTCGTCAGCCAGCCGTCCGCGCCGAGCGTTCCGATATTGTGCGCGGCGTCGACATAGCCTGGGAAAACCTGTGGGCCACGCACCTGCACGAGCCCCGTCTGGTCGGGCCCGCAGACGCTCCCGGAACCATTGAGAAGGACCACTCGGGTCTGCGAGAACGGTGCACGCAAACCCACGCTGCCAGCGACCGGCTCTCCACGACCTGGATTGAATGCGATCGCCGCGGCAGTCTCGGTCATGCCGTAGGTCTCGTAGAGCCGGACGCCGGTCGTCGCCTCGAAGCGGCTGCCCACTGCTTTGGGCAGCACTGCTCCACCCGTGACCGCCATCCTGACCGCTGAAACGTCCGTACCCGGCCGCCAGGTGTTTGTGATCGCAGTGATCGACGTCGGCACGCCGCCGAGGACGGTCGCGCCGACGCTCTCCACCAGCGGCCAGTAGGCCTCAACGGTAGTCGGCGAACGCAGCCCGTATGGCGATGGCACGACGACGTGCCCGCCCGCCGCCAGTACCGACAGGCCTACCGTCATCGTGCCCCCTACATGGAAGAATGGGAAGCCGTTGATGACTACATCGTGCTCGTCGTAGCCGAACACTTGCGCAAACCCGAACGCGGCATGAATTTGGTTTCCATGGGTTAGCTGGACCAGTTTCGGCCGGCCTGTCGTGCCGCCGGTGTGAAACAGCGCGCAGACCGTATCGCGGTCGGCGGCAGGCACGAAGTCGAGGGTATCGGAAGCGGACGCGCCGATGCGCATCTCAAGCCCCGCATATCCCGCTTGACCGTGACCATCTCCGCCGATCACCACGACATGGCGCAGAGACGGTACCTGTTCGAGCGCACCTGCGGCTTTCGACCAGCATGACTCGTCGACCTCTTTCGCGGGGACGACAAGAATGGTCGCCTGCTCCGCCCTGAGCAGGTCGAAGATCGCGTCGCGTGTCAGCAGATAGTTGATCGAACTCGCAACGCCCGCCACCTGCGCGCCGAGCAACAGCGCCGGGACTTCAGGCAGGGTCGGTGCCAGGAAAGCAGCCACGCCGCTGCCAGGGCCGAGCCCCAGCGCGCGGAACATGTTGGCCGCCCGCGTCACCTCGACAAGCAATTCGCGATGCGTGAGCGAAATGCCGATGTCGGCTGCGTCGGGCGTCCGCAGCACGGTGACCGCCTTGCGCTCGCCTGCGTGCAGTGCGGTCGCCAGCAGCAGGTCGTAAAGGTTTCGCGCCGTGACCAGATCATCATAGCGCATGCTTTCGATGGCAACGATGTCGTGGATGGTCCGCACGTCCATGACAGGACGGGTCGTCTTCAGCGCGCGTCCCATCAGTGCACCGCCGCGTACATTATGGTTTCTTCGTCAGCCTTGCCGCCTTCGAACTCCTCGACGATGCGGCCCTGCCGGCAGACGAGGATCCGATCCGAGAGCTGCAAGACTTCAGGCAGATAGGATGATATCACCATCACCGCTATGCCGTCGTCGGCGAGGCGGTTGATCAACTGGTGAATCTCCGCAATGGCGCCGACATCGACGCCACGCGTCGGCTCGTCAAAAATGACCAGCTTCGGCTTCTGCACCAGCGCCTTGGCGACGACGATCTTCTGCTGGTTGCCGCCAGAGAGTTCGATGACCCTCGCGTCGCCGTTGATCGCCTTGACGTTCAGCGCTCCGATCCACTCCTTGGCGAGCGCATTCATCTCGCTCACGCTGACGCTGGCGGACTTTGAACGTCCGCCGGCCATCGCTGCCAGATAGATGTTCTCCGCGATCGACATCGTCTCGAAGAACCCCTCAACCTTGCGGTCTTCCGTGACATAAATGATGCCGTCGCGCACGGCTGGCCGCGGGACGCGGTAGCGCACCGGCCGGCCGTTCAGGCGCACCTGCCCGCCATGAAATAAATCGCGCTTGAGAATACCCGCGACCACCTTGGCTGCCTCCGTCCGGCCCGAGCCGATAAGCCCGAAGACGCCGGTGATCTGTCCGGCAAAGACCGAGAACGACGTGTTGCGCACCGCGTTGCCCATCGACAGGTTTTGCACGCTCAGCACCTTGTCGCCCGAGCTGCGCGCCTGGCGATCCTTGCGCGAACCATAGAGCTCAGCAGACAGCGATCGCCCGACCATCGCGCGCACGATCTTCTCGCGATCGAAGGCCGAGGTGACGTCTGTGACAATGTGCTCGCCGTCGCGCATGACTGTGATGCGATCGGATATTTGGAGGGCTTCCTCCAGCGCGTGCGAAATGAAGATGATCGACACGCCACGCGTCTTCAGCCGTTCCACCAACGAAAAGAACTGGTGCTTCTCCTCTGGCGTCAGGGTCGCAGTCGGTTCGTCGAAGATGATGACCTTCGCGTTGTGGTGCACGGCTCGCGCGATCTCCACCATCTGCTTCTGTCCAGCCCCGAGGCCAGATACCAATGCCGTCGGATCGACGTGAAAATTCAGCGACTGCAGAAACTGCTGGCCGGCGATGTAGATCCCCCTCAGCCTGTGGAAGTGCTTCTGATCGGTCAGGTAGATATTCTGTGCTACGGTAAGCGAGGGCACCAGGCTTGTCTCCTGATAGACCATGGCAATGCCGCGACTCAGCGCTTGCGCTGGCGTCTTGAACTCCGCCCTGTCGCCGTCGAACCAGATTTCGCCGGCCGTCGGCTCCACGACGCCGGCAATCATTTTGGTAAGCGTTGACTTGCCAGCACCGTTTTCACCGAGCAGCGCATGAACCTCTCCCCGATGCAGGGCAAACGTCACGTCCTTCACCGCCGGCACGCCGCGATATTCCTTGGTACCGTTGCGCAGTTCCAGGATCGGCGTCATCGCTCGCCTCCCCAGCCCGCCAGGATGGTCGCGACGGGAAGCGATACCATGACACCGTCGCCATGCGCGGCCACATGAAGGTGGCCTCCGTGCTCGCAGACGCCGGTGACGCCATGCGTCGCGCCGTCGGCGCGGCTGTGGAGGCTGAATTTCGGGCGCAACGTTGCGTCGAGCATCACACACAGCCCGGCCGACATGGTCGGGGCCCAGGGCTTCAGGATGCCCAGATGCTTGACCCCCCCGCCCTGCAGCGACTCATAAAAGCTGCGTCCCGAGCGGAGTTTCGGCGAAACCCAATACGGTGGTGCTACCTCTGCCATCATCCGGTTTCGATAGGCCGGCTCGCGCAGAACGAACTCCACCAACTGGCTGCGCGGAGCAAACAGCGCGAGCCACCATCCGTCCTTCCCCGGCGCGAGCCGTCCCGGATAAAACGGCAGGTCGGCCTGCACCATCTGCACCCCCGGGGAACCGTGGAGACTTGTCCTCATGAGCCGGTGCTTCCAGGCCTCCGTGTAAACGATGGCGTCGCTTTCAATCGCGATACCCGCGGGCCAGGCCAAGCCTGATGCGATGGGCAAAGCCTCGCCGCTGTCGAGATCGATTCGCCAGATGCTGCCCGAAGCGTTTCGCTCCAGCAGATCGCGCTGCCAGTCGGAGGCCCCATTCTTCGCGGAACCGTTCGCGACGTAGAGTTGGGTGCCCGAGACAGCGAGCGCTGTGATGCAGTTGACACTGCTGTCGGCCCGGTATCGCCTCCCGTCAAAGCGGCCGCCTTCGATGACGATATTGCCGCTGCCGAGCGCGATCGCGAGTCCTTCCTCCGCCACAGCTGCGAGGTCGGCGATGGTGCAACCGTAGCTCTCGC
This sequence comes from Hyphomicrobiales bacterium, assembly GCA_026400435.1. Lineage (GTDB taxonomy): Bacteria > Pseudomonadota > Alphaproteobacteria > Rhizobiales > Rhizobiaceae > Mesorhizobium_K. The sequence goes on from JAPLOZ010000067.1 coordinate 8,482, forward strand.
GCAGCGTCCAATGCCCCCCATCGACCAGCGCGTACAAGCCTTCATCGGCCGAGGCCACGAGTTGACCGTTGACCACAGCAAGGCTGTCGATCGCGTCAAGCGGTACTCTTTGTCTTGCCTCGTCCAGCACCCGGTTGGGCAGGAACGCTCCATCGAGGGGCGGCACCGTGACCGCCGCCTCGCCCCGCCCGAGCAGGTTGTCGAGCGCCCGTTTCAATCCGCCTATCATGAACGCCTCCAATAGGAGTCGGGTCCGGTCCATGCCGGATCAGCGTCCTTCAGCTTCAGCCGCCCGACGCGGTTGTTGAGGATGCCACCGATGTAGAGATGGCCCCTGTGCTCGCGCATCGAGGTAATCATCGGATGGTTCTCGCCACCGAAATCCCACAGCGTCTCAATGATCCGGCCGCCCTCGTCGAAGCGCACCACGCAGCCGGTGTTGATGTTGGGGTACAGCCATTCGTCGGGCGCCACGCGTCGCGCCATGCGCCGGCGAAAGCCCGGCATCTTGAGCGCCAGGTCAAGCGAAGGAGTACGGATGCCGACCAGCGCCAACCAGTAGGTGCCATCTGACGCTCGGTTGATGTTGTCCGGATAACCCGGCAAGTCGGGGATTACGGCCTCGACAGTTCCCTTCTTCGATCCGTCGAACCAGTAACGACTGACGCGGCAGGCCCAAGTTTCGGCAAACAGGAATGACTGCCCATCATGCGTCATGCAGATGCCGTTCGGGAAGAGCAGGTTCTTGATGACGGTGCGGGTCGTGCCCGTATTGGGGTCATGGCAGATGATGCGGCCGTTACCGCGCGATTCGAGGCAGTCTACCGGCCATTCGTGCATTTCGTAGCGGATGGTCGCCTCGCTGAAGAACACCCGTCCGTCCGGCGCAATGTCCAGATCGTCGGCCAGCTTCAGGCGCGAATCATCGATGACCGAGAACCACGATCGGTTGGTCTCGTCGGTCAGTTTCACTATCTCGCGGTCCCTGGTGATGCGGTAGAGGCCCATTCCGCCGATGCAGACCAGCAGCGATCCGTCCTTCGCGAAGGCCATGCCGAGCGGCCTGCCGCCGACATGCGCGAAGACCTCCTGTGTCGTGTAGTCGGGGGCGAGGAAGCGGACTATGTCGCCGGTGCGGTTGCCGACATAGATGTTGTCGTCACCGTCGAGGATGACGTCTTCCGGCCCATCGATGCGGTTCAGCCCGATCGCCTCTACCGGTCGGAGCCGGTCGTTGAGAGCATAGACGGAGGCGCCAGCGGTCGAAGGCGCTGGCGGAAGCTCGAAATAGGTCGGAGAAACGTAGACCTTCGACAGAAATTTGTGGCGGTTCTTCAACCAGCGCACGTCGATCGCGACTGCGGCGAGCAAGACCATTCCAAGAAGCAGCGAATTAGCGCCGCTGGTCACGCCCATGCGCACCATGCTGTTGATCATCAGCATCACCGTGATGGAACCGATGACCGCCTTGGCGGCCGAGCCGCGGCCGCCGCCAAGGCTGTTGCCGCCAAGGACGGCGGCCGTCAGCGCCGAAACCTCAAGACCAATGCCGGTGTCTGCGCCGGCGCCACCCAGGCGAGACGCAAACAGCAGGCCCGCGAGTGCGCTCAGGGTGCCCGACACCACATAGGTCACGCAAATCGTCCGGCGCACCTTGATGCCGACATTGTGAGCCGAACGGCGCGAGCCACCGGTTGCCAGGACGTGCCATCCTACCCGGGTGCGGCTGAGCGCGACGTGCAAGACGAGCGCCACAACAATGGAGATTACAACGCTGACAGGCAGGCCCAGCAACGAGCCCTCGCCGAAGTAGTACCAGGCGTCGGATTCAATGAAAGCCCCGGCGATGGCGACGGAATACTTCATGAGCAACATGTCGACGATGGCCCGCACGATTATCAACGTGACCAACGTGGTCAGGAATGCGCGCAACCGCAGATAGCCGACCAACAAGCCGTTGACCAATCCAACGGCCGCGCCGCAGGCAAGCGTGCCGGCCACCACCATGGGCACTGGCAGCCCGGCCACGCTGATCAGGGAAAGGGCGACGATGTTTCCCAGTGCGAACGTCGACCCGACGCTCAGATCGATGCCGCCGGCGACCATCACGACCATCAGCGCCAGCACCAGCAGGCTGAATTCGCCCCATTGACGCGCCAGGTTGCTGACACTGGCGGCGCTGAAGAAGTCGGGGATCATCGAGCCGAAGACGGCCACGACAGCAATCAGGATGAGCAGCGGAATGGCATTGTCGATCCAGCGCTTTGCCAGAATCTCACCCAGCAGATGGTCGGGGATGGCACGGTAGCGCCAACGCACCATCGCGTCGAACGTTGTCATTCAGATGTTTCCGATCCGGGATGGCGCGCAGGTACCGACCGCCAGGCGGACGGCACCCGCGCGTGTTGCCGCGATGCTAGTTGAGGCTCCAGCACGAGGACGGCTTAACCGTGTCCTTCGTCAGCGAAGTGAGCGGCGAGAAGAGCGATGTCTTTGTCGTTCCCGCCTGCGTGCCAAGCTGTAGAAGCTGCGTGATCATGCTCGATATATCCCGGGCCTGCCCAGGCACATCCCAGCTGATCACCTCGGAGTAGGTGCCGTTGGCCAGGCCTGCGCAGGCCGCTTCATTTCCGCCGCCCTGCGTCAGCAGGTAAACGTCCTTGCCAGACTCCTTGATCGCCGCGCCGGTGCCGACATCCATAACGTCCCAGAAGCCTGCAAAGGCGCAAAGATCCGGGTTCTGCTGCAGCACGGTGGCCGCGATATTCTTGGCCTTGGTCGCATCCCAGTCGGCCGCCTGGTTAGCCACCACCTGCATTTCGGGATGCTGCGACAAAACGTTGTTGATGCCCTTCATCTGATATGCGCTGGCGGCCGCCGTCAGTATGCCCTGGACAATCGCGATCTTGCCGTTTCCACCATTTTTGGGAGAGCATACTTCGACCAGGCGATTTGCCACTTTTTCGCCCATGCCGACATAATCCACGCCAACAAATGCGTCCGAGGAGTAGCTTGACCGCATGTTTACCTGCACCACATGGATGCCGGCGTCCTCGGCCTTCTTGAGCAGGCGGGCGTATGACTGCACATCGGGGTTGTGCACGACGATGACGTCGGGCTTTTCGGAGATCAGGGACGTAATCGCCTGCGCGCCGGCATCCGTGCTCCAGTTTGGATCACGAATCTCGAACTTGATGCCAAGTGGCTCGAGGGCGCCGCGCATTCCGGCAGCCCAGCCTTCGGTCAGGTCGAACCCCATCGCCTGGGGAATGAAGGCGACCGTCTTGCCCTCGAGCGAAGCATAATATGGCGCACGGGTGGCATCGTCGATGCCGTCCTGGGCGACTGCGGCGCCGGCGCACAACGCGACGGCTGACGCACATAGAAGTGTCCTGACATTCTTCATTTGTTTCTCCTCCCTATGAGACTGACTTCAGATATCCCCATGCTGAGCTGTTTGCTCGTCGCGGGGATTGACGACCGTGTCGATGACAATTGCCGCCAGCAGGATGACGCCCTTGATGACGTTCTGAATGGTGTACTGGATGTCCATGATCGTCATGCCGTTGAGCAGGACGCCGATCAGAAGCGTGCCCACCACTATGTTGCGGATGCCGCCTTTGCCCCCGGAGAGGCCAATGCCGCCGAGAACGACCACCAAAATCACGTCGTAGACATAAGTCGACATGGCGATGCGGGTGTTCATGCTGGCCACCGAAGCGGCCGTGACAATTCCGGCCACAAATCCAATCAGCGCCGAAAGCACGTACTGCAGCATGATGATGGGGCGGGTGGGCACGCCGGTTGTGCGGGCTGCCGCCAGATTGTCTCCGACGGCGCGAAGGTAGCGCCCTGACCTGGAGTAGCGCAGGAACAGGTAGCCGCCGAAGCACACGGCAGCAAAGAGGACTATCGGAACCGGCACGCCAAGAAGGTTGCCTTGGCCGAGCCAAAGCAGGTAGCGCGCATTGTCTGGCAGATAGACGACATTGAGATCATAGAGAAAATACTGGCCAAAGCCGTAGACCAACGTGGCCATTGCCAGGGTCGCGAAGATCGCCGGAATCTCGACATAGGCGACCAGCCAGCCATTGGCCGCGCCGACGAACAGGCTGAAGGCCAGTCCGATCGCGAGCGCCTGCGGCAGTGACGTTCCGGACGCAATCAGGTTCAGCGTCCACGCCACCGAGACGGCCATGAGCGCCACCAGAGACAGGTCGATGCCCCGGCCAATGACGACAAGGCCCATGGCCACGCCGAGGATGCCAAGGATAGACACGCTGCGGACAAGGTTCAGGATGTTGGCGGTTGTCATGAAGCCCGGCAGGGCCACCGCGAAGCCAAGGCACAGCAGAACCGCCAGACCGAAGACGATCTGCTCCTGGCTGAGCCTCCCGAAAGTCAGCATCCCGGCCCTCCCAGTCCGCATGACCTCGCGGCTCTGAACCGGGTCGATCACGTGGTGAATCTAGCTGCGCTGGCTGTGGGTTTCTTGCGCGAGAATGCAGGACTTTTGCCTGAGAGCGCACTCGCCCGACTCGTGCTGGACGGCCGAAGAAGCAGGCATTAAGCTTGGCCCTGCATTCACGGCCTGACGCTCGGGGGGAGTTTAGTTGGCCAATATCGGATGCATGGCCAGGGGTGGAGGAACCCATGGACGTTGTCTTTGACACCGACAGCCTGCCACAGGCCAAGCGCTATGCCGCGTGGCGCGACGCGATCTGTGACGTCTATGTCCATGTCGACGTCAAAGCGACCAACCCGGAGCAATATCGTGGCTTCATCCGAGAGGCCAAGTTCGGCGAGGTCGTGCTGACCGACATCTTGCTGTCTGAGCAGCGCATTCGCCGCAACAACCAGCACATCTCGAAGCTCGACAAGGACTGTTACTATCTGCAACTCGTGCACAAGGGAAACATCAGCGTCGTACAGCGCGGAGAGATGCATCGGTCGAACGCAGCGCGTGGCGCAATTTTTTCAGCGACCGAGCAATATGAGCTCTACGGCCATGGCGACGTGCGCTCGTTCTACCTCGAAATTCCGCACGACGAGTTTGCGCAGCGTTTTCCGCGCGAGAAGATTCCGGTGCTGGCGGCGCTCAACACGACGCAGGGGTTGGGACGCATCGCGACCGAATTCTGCGCCTCGCTGGCGACCGAAGGCTCGCTCCTGGACGATGGCGTTCGTGCCGGCCTCGGCAATCAGTTGATGGATATGTTGGCTTTCACGCTGCTGACCTCGGAAGGCGACATTCCCGGCGCCGAAGGCTCGGTCAAAAAGGCCCGCCTGAGATCGGTGCAACAGTGGATAGAGGCCCACATCGCCGATTTAGACCTGTCCCTCGACAGGGTCGCCACAGCCAACGGAATGTCGCTGCGCTACCTGCACATTCTTTTCGAAACACACGAAATGTCGGCGTCGGAATGGATCTGGAACCGGCGGTTGCAACTGGCCTATGACAGCCTGACTTGCGGCGATGGCCGATCGATCACCTCCATCGCCTTCGATCATGGCTTCAACAGTTCGGCGCATTTCAGCACGATGTTCCGGCGCAAATACGGGACTTCGCCGCGCGATATCGCGCGCAAGTCGCCATAGATTGGCGGCGAAATTTCCGCCTTGCTACTTCAACTTGAAATGCCGGTTGAGGTCGGCAATAGACTCGGGAGGGGGGGAGCTGGCGTACTTTCAGGCCGCGCTTCGGTCGATTGCTTCCCGGAAGCGCTCGGCCTGCTGGCGTCCGGTAAAATCCACTATCCGATGATGGCCAGTACCTTCGCTCTTGGCGAGACGCCGGAAGTCTTCGCCCAACTCGCAGAAAATCCGACGGCCCTGCACAAGGCCGTCTTCATACCGGAGGCAGAATGAAATTCGTCACGTTGTCACATTGCTCGGGCAACCACACCCACCACGTCGGCATCCTGGAGGGCGATCAAGTGGCCTGCCTCACCGAAGCCGGCCACGCAACGAGCATGCTTGAGGTTGTTGGCGGCGACGCATCTGCACTCGCCAAGGTCCGCGCCGGCCTCGCCATGGCGCCGCGCCGTGCGCTTGCCGATGTGAAGCTCGACGCGCCGATACGGCCAGGCAAGGTGCTGTGCTCGGGCATCAACTACAAGGGCCACGCGCTGGAGAACCCTAACGCAAAGTTGCCGACGGAGCCGTTCTTCTTTGCCAAGCTACCGAGTTCCATCGGCGGCCCGGATACGCCGGTCGAAAAGACGGACCGTACCCAACAGATGGACTATGAGGTGGAGTTCGCCGCTGTCAGCACGCTGCAGGACGGCAGCACGTCAGGCTGGCGGTTTTCGCTGCCGCGCCTGATCTCGTTCCTGTCCAGGTTCATGCCACTCGAACCGGCCGACATCGTCACCACTGGAACGCCAGCAGGCGTCGGCGCCTTCCAGAACCCACAGATCTTCATGAAGGCGGGTGACGCAGTGGAGATCGAGGCCGATGGCATCGGCCTCCTGCGCACTGCGATCGTGGCAGGGTGACCATGGCAAGGAATGTCCGCATCGGCGTCATCGGCTGCGGCTTCTACGCCCAGAACCACCTCAATGCATGGCGCGATCTTGCGCCTCAAGGCGCGGTGCTGACAGCCGTATGCGACGTGGACCCCGCAAAGGCGAAGGCCGCGGGCGAGACATTCAGCCTGCCGTGGTACACCGATGTCGAAAAGATGCTCGCAGCGGAAGACCTGGATGCAGTCGATATCGTGACCCGGCAGGACACACACCGGCCGATCGCGGAGACAACCATCGCGCACGGCATCTCCACCATCGTCCAGAAGCCGTTTGCCCCAACATGGGACGACGCCACAGCAATCGTCGATGCCGCCGAGAAAGCCGGTGTCTGGCTTGCCGTGCATGAGAACTTCCGCTTTCAGGCTCCGCTGCGCGCTGTGCGCAATGTCATAGACAGCGGCGCCATCGGCCAGCCAAGCTGGGCGCGCATCACCTTCCGCACCGGCTTCGACGTCTACAAGACGCAGCCCTATTTCCTCGAGGAAGACAGGCTTGTCATCGCCGATGTCGGCGTGCACGTGCTTGATCTTTCGCGGTTCCTGCTCGGCGACGTCTCGCGCATCTCGTGCGAGATCCAGCGCCGCAACCCGAGGGTCAAGGCCGAGGATGACACCGCGACCATGCTGCTCAGGCACGAGACCGGCGCCGTCAGCATCGTCGAAGTGACATATGAGGCGAGGCGCGCCGACGACTGGTTCCCCGAGACGCTTCTGGAAATCGAGGGGCCGCGCGGCTCCATCATCGTCTCAGCCGGGTGCCGCATGAAGGTTACCAGCGATGGCTCGGCAACCGAACGTGATATCGGTGCGCCACTGCTGTCGTGGACCTCGCACCCCTGGCACGTCAGCCAGGAGGGCGCCATGGGCGCTTGCCGCCATTTCCTGGACTGCCTGCAGCGCGGCGTGGCCGCTGAGACCAGCGGCGAAGACAATCTCAGGACCTACGCGCTTGTCGATGCCGCCTATAGGGCGGCCGTCGAGCATCGAGCTGTTGCTCCCGTGAGGCGGAACTGACGATGCGTTGCCCGGGAGGCGGTCGGTGACGGCGATGGACTCTTCTGCAGACGGCCAGGCAGCGCAGGAATACGCGATCACGGTGGCGTTCGAACGGATGATGGGGCTGTCGAGCAGTTCCGCCGCTTCGTTGTGGAGAACGCGCGCCAGTCAGTGGCCCTGGAACCGGGGTGCCAGCGTTTCGACGTGCCGATTGCTACGAGTGGTGCCCGCAAACACGAGGTCTTTCTCTGCGAAATCTATACCGACAGGGCCGCGTCGCGTCGGCAACGCTCGACCCGCGCCACCCTGCCTTGTTCGGCGCGGCCAACGTTGCCGCAGGCGCTGGCTTCAGGCGCGGTGACCGTCACTCTGGGCGCTCCGGCCGGGCCGTCCGGCATCTTCAATGCCGACGGTTCCTCCCGGCCGATCGGAGCCGTTGTCCGCGAACTCGTCTCCGTCTCGGGTTCGAGCGGCCATGCGCTCGCTACCGGCTTGCCGGGCGTCTGCGGCCTCGCCTCGCACTGCACCCATGGGATGCGAGGGCTCATCGCCAACCTGACACCCGAGCCCGCCTTTCTCGCCCTTTTCCCGGGGCCAAGAACAGACGTCCCCGCACCCCGGTGTCGAAAGACGCCGGTCCCTATTGGACAAGCGTGATTTCGCCCGGCTTCCAGCTGCCGTCGAACCAGGGCTCCAGCGGTCCATACAGCCGCAGGATCATGAACCAGCCCTTGCCGGGGATGGTCTGCACCCAGTTGCTCTCCATGCCCTCCGGCGCTTTCGGCCCGAAGAACACGTTGATCGAGCCATCGGGGTTCTTCTTCACAGCGGGGTTCTGGCTGCTGACGCTCGGCGCCTTCTGGTCGGACTGGATCATCGACCGGGTCTGGTTGTCGTAGACGATGACCGACCAGAAATCCGCGACCGGCACGCCGGGCGGCAGCGTCAGCCGGTAGGTCTTTCCGCCTTCGAACGGATTGCCGTCGGCATCAAGCGCAGTCCAGGGATACTGCGATCCCCTGCCGACCATCTTCTCTTCCATCGCAGGCGTCACGCCGGTCGCAAAAAAGTAATAGAAAGCCGCGCCGTCCAGATTCGACACGCCGGGCTGCGACTGGAACTTGTAGCCGCCGAAGAACGGCAGGCGCCACTGGCTCTTGCTGTCGGGATAGAAGAATGCGTCGCGGTTACGCGCGCTGTAGGCCAGGGCCCGGGCCGTCGCTGCCCCGATGTTGGACGCATCAGTCAGGATTTCCTTCATCCGGGCATCCGGAGCAAAGGTCTTGCCCTTCTCGATCCCGATCGAGGCAAACAGGCCCAGTGTCGTCGGGTCCGACCCCTCGGACGGCTCCTCCTGGATGACCTTGTTGAGCAGTTCCCAGAAGGAATAGTCCGTTGGCATCACGAAATTGGCCGCAATGCCCGAGGCGTTGACGAGCGTCGCTGACACCGGATTGTCCTTAGCGGCCAGCGGATAGATCTTCAGATGGTCTTTCACCCCCTGCACGCCCGGGCCGGTCTTGCCGTCCACGAGGAAGGACCGGAACACCGTCCACATGCCATAGGTGGTGGGCCGCACCACGATGTAGCCCTCCGGCACATCGCCGGTGTATCCAGGCGGCAGGATCAGGTACTTGCCGCCCTCGCCTTTGTCGGGGCCGGTGATGCCCACGTCCACCACCCACTTGTACCAGAAATCGTTGATGGTCCCCAGCACCTTGGGCGGAATCTCCACCACGATCGGGCCAGCCTTGGTGTCGATCCAGATGAAGCTGTAGATCGTGTTGTCATTTGCTGTCAGTTCGACGGTCTTGGGATCGACAAGGTCTTCCCAGATCACATCTGTCTGGTTCACGGGTCCGAACTTCAGAAGGCTGTCCCGCATCCCCGCCTGGTTCACGATCGGGATCGTCAGAAGATAGGCCTGTAAGGCGCGCGACCGGTCCAGGTTATCCCACAGCTTCTCACTAGTTTCCGGCGTGGGTACGCCGCTCTTCAGCTTCAGCGTGCCGATCGAGGTCTGAAGCGTGTTGGGCGTCTCCACCCCCGGCGCGATCTCGGTCGTCATCTTGTAGGTGTCGGCACCGGCAGGCACCGCGAACGCACCCAAGGACAGGGAGAGCACCGCGCTTGCGGCGATGGTCAGCAGTTTGTTCGACATGATAAGGTCCTCCACTCGGGTCTGGATCGCACCATAGAGGAACTTCCACGTGGGGCCGTTGTGATTCGAGGACACCGATGACGGAGACGAAGAGGCCCATGGCGATGCAGCGCGCAGCCGCTCTGGTGCCTTTGGCGCTCGTGCTGGAAGAGCATGGCGTCAGCTTGGCATCTGTGCTGGAGGGGACCGACGTTTCTCCCCATGAGGTCCGTCATGATGCCTTTGTTCCGTATGCGGCTTTTCTTTCGGTGCTCGACAATGCGTGTCGACTGACCGGCCGCGACGATATCGGGATGCAGCTTGGCAAGCGCCAGACCCTGGCCGCGCTCGGCCCTCTGAGTGGCGTTCTGCGCCATGCCGCTACCCTGGCAGAGGCGATCGGCGACTTTGCCGCCTTCCAGAGGCACAATTCAACGGGCGGGGCGGTCTATCTCATGCAGGCCGACAGGGACGTCATACTGGGGTATGGCGTGTACGACGCGACAGCACCGGTCACGAACCAGATTTACGATCTCGTCCTTGCGGTAGGATGCAATCTGATTGCCGAACTGACCGGCGGGCAGGTGGCTCCTGAGGAGATCGTGCTGTCCATGGCGGTACCGGCGGACCCGACCCGCTACATACGACTCGCGAATTGCCCAGTCCGCTTCGGCCAGCACCAGACGGGTGTGCTCCTGCGGGCGTCAGTCCTGAACTTCCCGCTTCCAGCAGCCGACAAGGGACAGCATGATCTCGCTCTGGCCAAGCTGCTTTCGGTTCGTCATGGGACGCCGGCTCCCCTGTCCGCGCATGTTCGCCATCTGCTGCGCCCCTTCCTGTTGATGGGGCACGCGAAGATGGCGAACGTTGCCGAGCGGCTGGGCATGCACCCGCGCGCTTTGAGGCGACGGCTCCGCGCCGAGGAGACCACATTCGAGGCGATCAGGGACGAGGTGCGCCAGGTCGCGGCGAAAGAGCTGCTGAGGCTAGGCGATCTTACCATCGCGGACATCTCCGCGACGCTCGACTATTCGAACCCGAGTTCCTTCGTGCACGCCTTTCGCCGGTGGAGCGGCACGTCGCCGGGGCTCTGGCGGAACGAATCGCGACCAGACCGGGTGTAGACATCCGTAGAACGCCCGTCGCCTTTGCACCTGCCGTTCAGCGTGAACGAAAATTCTCGTCGCGCAGGGACGCTCGAAAGGCGTCCAGTTCCGCGCGACTAGCGATGCCGCTTGCAGGTCCGCGAATGGTGACCGCACGTGCGGATGCGGCTACCGCCAGATCGAGGGCCTCATCGAGGCCTCCGCCCATGCCCAGAACATGGACCAGCGCGCCACCGAACGTATCGCCTGCGCCGGTCACGTCCTCGACGCGAACGGCGTAGCCGGGGACGTCGTATCGCCGGTTGCCGTCGAAAGCCTCGGCTCCATCAGCAGCACGCGTCCGGACGATCGTTGCGACCTCGTTCTCGTCCATCCACTGGCCGACGCTGTCGACCGGCCTATCGCCGAAAGCCGCGGCATAGCCAAGCTGGTTCAGAATAAGAATCGCGGCGCCGCGCAGATACGGCAGGTCCGCCTCTCCAAAGCCGCCAACATCAAGGTCGAAGACGGTGCGCCTGCCATGCGCCCGGGCGTCGCTCAGGAGATCTGCCTGGGCTAGACCTTCGTGGCGGAGGCGCCTGCTGCGATAAAGCGTCGTATAGAGGTAGCCGGGCTTGCGGAGATCCTGCATGAGCGTGCGGGACAGGTCCATCGGCTGGAACCCCATGTCAACGGTGAGAACGACGTGCTCGCCGTCGGCGAGGAAGATGAGGTTGCGGGACTCTGCAATTCCCTCCTGGCGCAGCATGTGCCGCACGGAAACGCTGCGCGCCTCCAGTTCCGCGACCAGCCGATCGGAAATCGCGCTGAAGTTGAGCAGGGAAACAAATTCCGTCGGCGAGCCCAGCGCAGCATGGACCGAGGCGGCGTTTGCAATGCTACCACCTACATAGCTGCCCAACAGGTTGACGAAACCCTTGTCGGCCAAACGCGGCCAGCGGTCGCAGGAATAGTATTCGTCGAGGGAAACGTCGCCGATGAAGAAGGCCGGCGCGAGGGTCATGTCGCAGTCTCCGCCGCGACCGAAACCGGCCCGCCGACAACCTCCTGCCATTCGGTTCCGGTGCGAACCGTCGCCATCCAGTAGTAGCTCGTCGGTCCATGCAGCCCCCGGCAGGCGTCATGCCATACGCCGGGGTTCATCACCGCGACGGTTCCGGGCGAGATCGAAAAGGCACGCACCCCGCTTGCGTCGGGTCTCGCACCCGCGCCAGCCGGTGCAACGACAAGCACGATCGATCCTTGCGCGCAAAACAGCGCTTCCTGCGTATTCGGGTGACGCTCCATCTGTATCACCTCGAAAGGCGTGCCGCCCGAATGGGTCATGCCGAGGCTCGCATTGGTAGCAACCAGCGGGTCGTGCGTGTAGGCATCCGTCCAGTCGGGCCCGTCGGTGCGCACGACACTTACGTCCTTGCTCGCATCCGGAGAGGCGGACTGGCGCATCTCGAACAGCCTGCCGAATGGAGCAAAAACTTCGGCAGCGATCGGTTCAACGGGGATGGTCGTCATGCGCGTTCCAAGCGGACCTTGCGGACTTCGGCCATCAGTTCGCGGACGTGCGCGACGTCGACGATACCGGTGTCCTTGTGGGTATCCTTGAAATAGGAACCGACGACGGCGCCATCGGCGATCCGCATCTGATCGGCAGCCGTCGCCGCAGTCATTCCAGCGCCGACGATAAGCGGATATTGCGGACCCACGACATCGCGGAAGCGCTGTATCTTGGCGTTGTCCGTTCCCTGCCCCGTCGCCTCGCCAGTCACGACCAGCGCGTCGACACGCTCCATGCCAAGGCCAATGTCCTCATCGTCGCTGCGCCCCGATTTAATCGGCTGATATTTAAAGCGAACGCCGCCGAAGACCAGCGCGTCTGCGGCGGCGCGAAGCTCCTCAAGCTCGGCGGCGTAGTCGGCATCCTCGTCGGGTGGCAGGTGACCGCAAACGGAATCGATCTGCAGGAAGGCAACGTCGAACACGCCGAGAAGCTCGAAGCCGAGCCTGAAGTCGCGCAACAGGTTGAGTCCTACCACTACGCCAGGCGGGTCAGCCGCGAACGCTTCAAGGACCCGGACGACATCGTCGGGCTTGCCGAAATAGTTCTCGACCAGCACCGCATCGACCCCGCCCGCGATCATGTCGCGGGTCTCCGTGATCGCGCGGTCAAGCCGCTCCCGCGGCGTGTCGCCACCGAGGTGCAACATGCCGAAGACAGGTTTGCCCGCTGGAAAAAGCGTCTCGAAAGTAGGCCGCATTGCGTCCTCCACATCACTGAATGGGGCGGGTACTCCCCGCCCGCTTGTCTCAGACCCGCGACATCGCGAGACCGGGATTGAGCAGATAGGCAGGCAGCCAGCCGGCCAGATTGCTGAACGGCAGCACTTCAGGTTTCATATGGATGCCGAGGGCGTCAGCCATAAATGCGCGCCGGGCCTCTATCCGGCCCCAGGCTTCGGGAAACCGCTCGGCGAACCGCGCCCTGCCCCGTTCATCCAGCAGTGCAATGCCGTCCTCGATGTTGGTGGTGAAGTAGGCGTTGCCCGGCGCAGGTATCATATCGAGCTGGACTGCCTGGCCCGAACGGAATGTCTCGGTGCTGCCCGGGCGGATCGGAGAGTCCATCCATTCGTCGATGTGGATCAGGTGGCCGGGATTGAGCGCCAGCTTGAAAACGTCATTGTCCAGCCGCGCGCGCATCCTGGCGTCGATCTCGCCGCCGGTGACGCCGATGCCGATTGTCTCGTACCAGTCAGCGGCCGCCTCCCAATAGCCGGCGACGAAGTTGTCGGCATAATCGCGGGCGGCCACCGGCAGTTCGTCGGCGCTTTCAACAACAAAGCCCGCCCGCGCCGTCAGCGACCCCTGGTAGCCGAAAGCGGTCGTGAACATCGCGCCCTTTTCGATCTCGACATCGGAGGGGCTTCCAAGTCCGAAGCGCGCGCGCTCGCCTGTCGAAAGCATCGGATGGCAGCATAGCGGGTATCCGAGCGGACGCATCAGGCTGGCGGCTTCGAACTCGGTCATGCCAGGCTTGAGACCGAAGATGACGCGCTTGACCGATTCGGAGCCATGGGTTGCGAGGAACTCGAAACGTGCCAGTTCCTCGATCTCGATCTCCGCGCGCAAACCGTCGAGCGGATTGACCATGATGCCGGTCGCATTGGCGAGCGGCCCGATCTCGGCGAGCAGCGCCGTGACATAGGCAGGCAGGTCCACCGCGCCATCGGTGTCTGCAATCTCGGTGGGCAGGAAGTATTTCCAGCCCACCGCGCCGATTTTGTGCCCCTTCCGGAGTCCAGCCTGCGCGAGCAGGTCCTGCAACGGAATGGCCTTGGTTCTGTCTTGGCCAAGAAGGCCGAACCCCGGCCACAGCAGGGACGAGGCAACCGGCGAGGCGGCGGCGGGGCCAACATTCTCCGGCCCGGTGATGATCACAGGGTCCTTGCCGGGTACGGCGACCAGAAGCGCTTCCTCGAAACGAGGATCGAAGCCGGTAAGCCAGGAAATGTTGGCGCAATGTTCCCGATCGGCATAGACGACCGCGGCATCGAAGCCCTTCTCGGCGAAGCGGTCCATGAAGCGTCCAAATCGCGCAAGATAAGTCTCGGCGGCAATCTTCGGGATCTTGCGGGGAACTCCGTAGTCGGGGAGTGCAATCGGCTTCAGGCGGGCAGTCCCAGTCACGGTATCTTTCCTTCTTGCTGTGAGGACTGCCCTGGCGGCAGCCACATTCCTATCGCAATACGCCGACGGCCTCGCGCCGGGCGTGAAATGTCAGGTTCTGGCCGAG
>JAPLOZ010000047.1 GCA_026400435.1 Hyphomicrobiales bacterium
CACTGACGGCCGAGACATGCGCCTATGCTCTGGGCGAGTGGGTCGATTTTTCATCCGTGCCGCTTGATCTGGCCGGCGTCGACGACTTTCGCCTCGCCATCTATGCCGCAGCGCGCCAGCTGGCCTATGGCGAGATCACCACCTATGGCGAACTGGCAAGGCGGTCCGGCTACGCAGGGATGCCGCGCGAAACCGGGCAGGCGCTCGGCTCCAATCCCATCCCGCTGGTCGTTCCCTGCCACCGCATCCTGGCGGCCGGTGGCAGGATCGGCGGATTCTCCGCGCCGGGCGGGGCGGCCGCCAAGCAAAGAATGCTGGCGCTCGAGGGCGTGCGGCTCAGCGAACCGCCGGCCCCGCAACAGTCGTTCGCGTTCTAGCAACGGCCGCGGTCAGTCGCGCGAGCCGAACCGCAAGATGATATCGTCGTCGGGGCTCCAGTACTTGCACTCGCGCACCATGCAGGACTTGCGATCGGCCGATGGCACGTAGGACCATTCCGCCCGCTCGCTGCCGCTGCAGAAGCGTCCGTCCTGCACGAAACGGGCGTAACGCTGGATGCCGCTGTTGCCGCGCCAGCGTAGAATGACCGCGCCTTGCGCACGAACGGTGGCCTTGATGCGGTCGCAGCTCATCGAGGTGGAATTGTAGCGCGATATCGCCTGCGCCTCGGTCGCCAGCAGCGCAAGACCCGCCGTGACCAGCAAGAGTTTCTTCATTGTAGCCTCCGTTGCACCGCCCGCCTTTGAAACGCCGCCGGCTGCGCGCAAGTTTCATTTGGGCCGAAAAATTTGGCCGAGATTGGGCGCTATCGGGCCCGTGACGCAGGCTGCGAAACCGCCTATTGTCCGCGCCATCAAGGAGGAGAATTGCATGGCTCTGGATCGCGTGGGTTTCGTAGGCGTCGGACTGATGGGTCACGGGATGGCCAAGAATATCGTCGAAAAGGGCCACCCGCTCACCGTCATGGCGCACCGCAACCGCGAACCGATCGAGGATCTGAAGAGCCGCGGCGCCAGCGAGGCGGTGACCCTGCACGAACTCGCTGAACGGAGCGACATCGTGGTGCTGTGCGTGACCGGCAGCCCGCAGGTCGAGGCGATCGTGACCGGCCCGGGCGGCCTCGCCTCGGCCGGCAAGCCCTTGCTGGTATGCGACTGCTCGACGTCCGACCCCTCCTCGACAGTCAAGCTTGCGGCATCCCTGGCGCAGCAGGGCATCACACTGGTCGATGCGCCGCTGTCGCGCACGCCAAAGGACGCGCAGGCCGGTACGCTCGACGTGATGGCGGGCGGCGACGACGCCGCGTTCGAAAAGGTGCGACCGGTGCTGGAGAAGTTCGCCGGGCGGATTGTGCGAACCGGGCCGGTGGGAAGCGGCCACACCATGAAACTGCTCAACAATTTTGTCTCGCTGGGCTATGCCGCACTCTACTCGGAGGCCCTGACGCTCGGCGCGAAGGCTGGCCTTACGCCGCAGGTCTTCGACAGCGTGATCCGCGGCGGCCGGATGGATTGCCCATTCTACCAGACATTCTTCACCTGGGTCCTCGAACGCGACCCGAACGCGCACCGCTTTTCGATCGCCAATGCGCTGAAGGACCTGACCTATCTTTCCGGTTACGCGAACTCGGCCGACGTTGCGAACCCCCTCGGGGCGGCAGTGCGCAATTCCTTCGCGTTCGCGGCAGGCGCCGGTCGCGCCGGTGATTTCGTGCCGATGCTGTCGGACGCGGTCGCCGAAATGAACGGCGTGAGGTTGACTGCGGAGTAACCGATTCAAGCGGAGGCTTGTGTTTTTCCACAGGCGTGCCTATATGCGCATATTGAAATTTGGGCCGATTGAACCAGAGGCCGCGCTTCCGCGTTTGCTGACGTCTATCTCCAAAATCTCGATACTAAACGGTGCAGCATGTTTGCTCACCAAACACAACGTCGCAACGAAGGAATACCAAAGATGGCGACCGGAACTGTAAAGTGGTTCAACGGGACCAAGGGCTACGGCTTCATTCAGCCTGACGCGGGCGGACCGGACGTGTTCGTTCACATCTCCGCTGTCGAGCGGGCTGGCATGACCAGCCTGGCCGAAGGCCAGAAGGTCAATTTCGAGATCGAACAGGATCGTCGCACCGGCAAGTCGGCTGCGGGATCCATATCCAAGGCAGGCTGACCTGCAAAAGCGCGTTCCCGGGCAGATCGCCCCCGCGTCCTCCCGGACGCACTAAAGACGATCTAATTGGAGCGCGCGGCAAGTCACGGATGTACTGACGGCCGTGCCAGAGGCGCGCGAGGCAGCACAATGGTCCATCGGCTAAGCAGCAGATAGCTGCAGCCCGGACCGGATGCTCCGGTCAGTTTACCTTGGAAGCGGAAGGCGGGGTTTTGGCCCCGCCTTTTTGTTTTTCGGCTGGTACGCTTATGCGGCCGGCAGCCAGTTCATCGGCACGTGGCCGGGATCGTTTTCGACCCTTGCTATCCAGGCGGCCACGGCCGGATAGGCGGAGAGATCGAAACCGCCCTCGCCCGCGACATGGGTGTATGCGAAAAGCGCCATATCGGCGACGCTGATTGCGCTCCCGGCGAAAAACGGGGTCTCGTCGAGACGCCTCTCCATGACCCGAAGCGCCTTTTCGCCACGTTCGAGCGTCTGCGCCAACCGCTCCGGCGTGGCATCCTTTTTCCGGCTGGGGAAAGTGAGCAAAGCGCGCCGCACGGCGATGTAGGGTTCGTGGCTGTATTGCTCGAAGAAGAGCCATTGATATGTGAGCGCGCGCGCATAGGCGTCCTGTGGGACGAAGCGCGTCCCCTCCGCCAGGTGCAGCAGCATGGCGTTGGATTCGGCAAGCACCCGACCGTCGTCGAATTCAAGCAGCGGCACCATCGCGTTGGGATTCTTGGCGGTGAACGCGTCGGCCCGCGTGCCGCCGTCATGCGAACTGATCTCGACATGGCGGAAGGACCGGCCGAGCTTGGCCATCAGCAGACGCGGCTTGTAGCAATTGCCGCTGTCGATCATTCCGTAGATGGTGACCATGCCCGCTCCTTGCTTTCAGGGACGGGGATCATTGCCCGCCATGGCGCAGGCATCCAGCGATTTTTGTTTGCGCATCGATCAACGCGAACGATGGATCATCCGAAAAGCGGAACGATCTTGCGCGCATCGCCCAGCCGTTGCGCGATCGACAACGGATTGTCGTCCACCGCGACGCCGGCATGCGCCGGGAGCGCAAGATGATCGCCCTGGAAGAGATGCCCTCCGGCACGCAAGGCCACTCCCAACTGCTGCTCGGTCGCGATGCCGGAGACGAGCACCTTGCACCGTCGGTCGCGCAACCTGGAAACGACGGAATCAAATAGCCTGACCGTGGTTGCGTCGCGGCAGACCTGATGGAACCAGCCACCGTCGATCCTGACGATGTCGGGATCGAGCATGCCTATCTGCTCATCGGTCCAGTGACCGGCGCCAAAGTCGCCGATGGCGATGCGAAGCCCGAGTTCGCGGCACTGCCGGGCAAGCCCTGCGAGTTCCAGTCCTTCTGGTATTCCTGTATGCGCGAAAGCACAGAACACCTGGCCGGCTTCGAATTCCAGCTCGGGCTCGTGTTCGGCGAGTTCACCGGCGATGAAGGCAACCCGGTCGCCGGGCGCGCCATGATCGTTTTCGTCGAACCGCGCGGACACGATCAGGTCTAGTCCCTCGACTTCCAGATTGTGCTGGTTACGCAGGGCCAGCGCAATGCCCATGCGGGCGACGAAATCGCGGTCGTCTTCGGTTACGGCGATCCTGAACATCTCGGGCGGCGCGACCTCTCCGGCGACGAAGGGCGTCACCGTGCCTTCGACCGCAACCATGTGCAGGTTCCTGCCACGTCCTTCGAAGATGGGCTGGTACTGGCTGCGCAGCCGGTAGAGACCGTAGCCGCCGCTCTTCAGGCCGATCTCGTCGACGATGATGGCGTCGTCGAGCCGGAGCGGCTCCGTCTCATCCGGCTTCATTGCGGCAGCGTCCTCTTGCCGAATGCCCTGGCGTGACGCAGCTCGCCGGCGGCGCGCAGAGCGGGTGGCTCGCCGAACGCCGGTTGATGCAGATGCGGATCCTGCGCCGATGCGGATTGCGCAAAGGCGGCAAAGCCGGTTGGTGCAAGTTCGGGCTGCGCCAGGCCAAAACCCTGAACCATGTCGACGCCGGATGCTTCGGCCATTTCAAGCTGCTGGCTGGTCTCGATGCCTTCAAAAACTGTCTGGATGCCGTGCCCGGCGAATGTCGACACCATCGTCGTCAGCAGCGCGTAGCCCGCGCTTGAATCCATCAGCCGCCGGATCCAGTCGGCATCGAACTTGACGATGTCGGGACGCAGTTCGTGGATGCGGTTCATGTCGGAGGCGTCGACGCCGTAGTCGTCGATGGCTATGCGGAACCCGCTGCGCCTTAGGGCGGCGACGAAATTGAAGAGTACCTCTTCGGAGACCGTTTCCTTTTCAGTGACCTCGCAAACCAGCCGGCCGGGGTCGATTCCTGCAGCCGCGACGGCACGCCTCGTTTCACGCAGAGCCGCATCGGCCAGGGCGGCTTCTGAGAAGACCGAGGGGTCGAAATTGACGAAAATCGCGGCGCTATGCGGCAGGCAAGCCGCCGCGTTGACAAGGTGGAGGGAACGGGCAAGCGTCTCGACATGCTGCCTCTCCGAGGCGGGCAACCCATTCAGAAACGCCGAAGGCGATACCAGTTCGCCGTCGCGGAAAGGGCGCAGCAGGGCCTCGAAGGCGTGCGGCACCAGCTTGCCGTGCGAAAACCGGAAGATCGGCTGGAAGGCGCTCTTCAGCACAAACGGAGCCCACGTCGCCGTCCAGGCGCCGTCGTCTTCGAGGACGAGATGGGGACCGCTGATGCCGGGCACGCTACGCTACACTCCACCTCTCGCCAGTCTGGGCGCGCATTGTTTACCGTCCGTTAACACCTCGCAGGCGGGCCGAACGCACGCTCCAGACATCGCGCGAAACCCTTGCGATTCCGTAACGAATGGGACAAAGAAGGCCCGCGGTCGGCTGGCCGCCTCATCTCGAAACGGAGTCTGTACTCGTCATGGCCTTTCTTGCCGATGCCCTTTCGCGCGTTAAGCCTTCCGCGACGATCGCGGTCACGCAGAAAGCGCGCGAGCTGAAAAACGCCGGCCGCGACGTGATCGGGCTGGGCGCCGGCGAGCCGGATTTCGACACGCCAGACAATATCAAGAACGCAGCCATCGACGCGATCCGGCGCGGCGAGACCAAATATCCGCCGGTCTCGGGCATCGCGCCGCTGCGCGAGGCGATCGCGGCCAAGTTCAAGCGCGAGAACAATCTCGACTACAAGCCGGAGCAGACGATTGTCGGCACCGGAGGAAAGCAGATTCTTTTCAACGCCTTCATGGCGACGCTTAACCCCGGCGACGAGGTCATCATCCCGACGCCGTACTGGGTCAGCTATCCGGAAATGGTGGCGATCTGCGGCGGCACCTCGGTGTTTGCCCCTACCACCATCGACAACGGCTTCAAGCTGACGGCGCCGGCGCTGGAGAAGGCGATCACGCCCAAGACCAAGTGGCTTTTGATGAACTCTCCGTCCAACCCGTCGGGCGCGGCCTATAGCGAGGCTGAGCTCAGGGCGCTTGCCGACGTGCTCCTCAAGCATCCGCATGTCTGGGTGCTGACCGACGACATGTACGAGCACCGGACCTATGGCGACTGCGTATTCAAGACGATCGCCGCGGTTGAGCCGAACCTTTACGAGCGCACGCTGACCATGAACGGCGTCTCGAAAGCCTACGCTATGACCGGCTGGCGGATCGGCTACGCGGCCGGCGACGTGAAGCTCATCAAGGCGATGGACATGATCCAGGGCCAGCAGACATCCGGCGCCTGCACGATCGCCCAGTGGGCCTCGGTGGAAGCACTGAACGGACCGCAGGACTTCATCACGAAGAACAAGGCGATCTTCCAGAACCGCCGCGACCTCGTCGTGTCGATGCTCAACCAGGCGCGCGGCATCACCTGCCCCTCGCCGGAAGGCGCGTTCTATGTCTATCCGTCCTGCGCCGGGCTGATCGGCAAGAAGACGCCGGGCGGCAAGGTGATCGACGGCGACGAGACGTTCTCGTCCGAGCTTCTCGAAGCCGAAGGCGTGGCGGTGGTGTTCGGCTCGGCCTTCGGGCTCGGCCCCAACTTCCGCATCTCCTACGCGACGTCGGAGAAGCTGCTGGAGGAGGCCTGCACGCGCATCCAGCGCTTCACCGGCTCGCTGAGCTGATATCCACTGCTCATCCTGAAGCAAAATGACCCGGCTCACGCCGGGTTTTTTTATGGGCTGCCGCGTTCATGATTGCTTAGTCATGTCGGATAATTCCCCGATTGATTTAATCAACATCAATTCAAATGACCTAGGGATGGGGATGAGCCCTATCCCTTCCGGCAGCGCATGACGGCGGATCGGAACGCAAACAACAGAGGTCCGCTCCAGCGGCAGGCAAAGATGAACGCCCACTCAAAGGCCGCTCAACCGGCGCACCCGCTCGCAGTCGAAAGTCTGCAACCGGACTCAACGGCCGCGAACGCGAACCCCGCAGCGCTGCCCAGCGCCCAGAGGGATCCCTCGCCCCAGCACGCATCTGCACTTCAATCGCTCCTGAGAGAGCGCTTTGAAGACATTCTCGATCCTGAAAAGCCCAAAGCGCCGGATCCTCGAGAAGCCGCAGCGAGCCTCCGGGCACCGTCCAATATCAAGCCCCGGCTGATAAAGAGCGCGCTCGGCCTGGCCCTGGTCGCAGCGGTCGGCTGGATGCCCGCGCAACGGCTGTTCCAGGTTTCAAGCGTCGAGGCTGTGATCAATGCCAGGCTTGTGACCGTCCGGTCGCCGATCGACGGCATCGTTGGCGGCGGAGCAAATCCCCTGCAGGTAGGCGATACCGTCTCGCCGGGCGGCTCGCTTCTGGCAATCAGGAACGAGCGCATCGACCGCACGGCAATCAACGCGGCGACGGATGCACTACAGCGCGCGAAAGATGATCGTGGCGCGCTGATGATCGAGCTCGATGGGCAGAAGAAGCTGCAGAGAGATCTCCAGGCGCGGATAGGTCAGTTTCGGAGCAACAGGGTCAGGCTGATCGACGCCCAGATCAGGGAGGCCGACGCCCGACTGACATCCGCGTTGGCGATAGTGAGCCGCGCCGAGGTCAACCTCCAGCGCCACACCACCCTGACCGGCCAAGGCTACATGGCGACCTCGGCAGTCGACGATGCCCGACGCGACATGGACGTCGCGCAAGCCGCCGCCAACGAGGCGCGTGCCCGCAAGGCCGCGCTTCTTGTCGAGGCAAATGCGCTGCGCGACGGCCACTTCTTCGGCGACAGCTACAATGACGAACCACAGTCGGCGCACAGGCTCGACGAGGTCAACCAGTCGCTCTCGACGCTCAACGGCCAAATCGCGCTGCAGGACCAGCGCATCGCCAGTGCCTATGCGGCGCTGCAACGCGCGCAGGAAGCGTTCTCGATCGCCAGCGAGGCCAACCTTGCTTCCCCCGTGAACGGTCAGCTCTGGGAAATCCTGACGGCGCCCGGCGAACAGGTCGTACAGGGACAGGACCTGGCGCGGTTGCTCGATTGCGATGAAGCGATCGTGACGGCGGCGGTCAGCGAATCCGTTTACAATGGACTGACGCTGGGGATGCCGGCCACTTTCACCTTCAGCGAAGGGGGCGCGGCTTTGCCGGGCAAAGTGGTCCAGCTCAGCGGCGTCTCGCCTGCCTCATCCAATTTCGCGATCATGCCCGCGGCTTTGACCAAAGAGTCCTACCGCGTCGCAATAGCCGTCCAGGGTGCTTCCAAAGACGGTGCGTGCGCGGTCGGCCGTACCGGTCGCGTGGTCTTCCAGAAGCCGACGTTGTAGCGGCAGCGCAGATCATGAACCCGATCGTCTCGGTTCTCGCGGAGGGGATGGTTCCCGGCCTGCTGGTTGGCGGCGCGTTGCTGGTGATCATGCCGTGGCTCAACCGGGACTCGAACTGGCGCATACTGCCGGTCGCCCTCGTGCTGGTGTTGACGATCCGCTACATGTTCTGGCGCGCGACGGTGACCATTCCGACGCTGGACAGCCCTGTCGACTTTGCCGCCGGCTGGCTGTTCTTCGCCATTGAATGCTCCGCCGTCGCCGGATCGGTCATTTCCTACATCACGCTTACCCGGACGCGGCAACGCACAGCCGACGTCGACGCAAACACCAAATGGCTGTTCAGCCATGAGCAGATGCCTCTGGTCGACGTTTTCATCTGCACCTTCAACGAGGACCGCGACATTCTTGAGCGCACGATGATTGGTGCGACAGGCATGAATTACCCGAACTACCGGGTCTGGGTGCTCGACGACGGCGCAAGGCCATGGCTGGCGGAACTGGCCACGACGCTTGGTTGTCGCTACCTGGCGCGACACGACAACAGCCATGCCAAGGCCGGCAACATCAACAATGCCCTCCGCCACGTGACGGCCCTGCCCGATCCGCCTGACTTCATCTCGATCCTCGATGCCGACTTCGTGACCGCACCGGAATTCCTGTCGCGCGCGCTGACGTTGTTTCGTGAGGGTGATGTTGGGATTGTCCAGACCCCGCAGCACTTCATCAACCCCGATCCCATTCAGGCCAACCTTCAGGCATCCGATGCCTGGCCGGACGAACAGCGATACTTCTTCGAAGTCCTGATGCCAGCCAAGGACGCGTGGGGCACTGCGTTCTGCTGCGGGACATCTTCCGTGATACGCAAGACGGCGCTTGACGCGGCGGGCGGCGGCTTTCCGACCGAATCCGTGACGGAGGACTACCTGCTCACGCTGCGGCTCAAGCGCTCGGGATACCGCACCGTCTATCTGAACGAGCAATTGTCTCTTGGCCTCGCGCCCGAAGGACTGCGCGAATACATCACGCAGCGCAGCCGCTGGTGCCTCGGCTTCATGCAGATCGTCCGCGGCGCGGACGGGCCGTTCAAGCCGAACAACGGGCTGCAATTGGTCGACCGGCTGGCTCTTGCGGAAACAACTCTATACTGGTCCGCCGCCTATCTGTTCCGCGTCTCCGGCCTGCTGATCCCGATACTCTACCTGCTGTTCAACATTCATGCGGTCAACATCGACACCGCCGACGGCATCGCCCACTTCCTGCCCTACTATCTTGCGCAGATCATGGTGATGGCCTGGCTGTCGAACCAGCGTGTATTGCCCGTCATGACCGATCTCTCGCAAATTCTGGCGGCGCGGGAGATCCTGACCGCGGTCGGCATCGGCCTTTTTCGCCCCAAGGGGCAGAAGTTCAAAGTGACGGCCAAGGGCGGCGACCGCAGCAAGACGGTCATCCAGTGGCGCATGATGTCATGGTTCGCAGTGCTGCTGGCGCTGACCGTAATCGGCGTTGTCATGCACTTCGGCGGCAACCATTCGTTCCAGGATTCCAGCGCCGTCGCGCTCTACTGGTCGTGGTACAATATGATGATCCTGCTGTCGGCCATCGCGGTCTGCGTGGAACGCCCGCGAAAGCGAAAATCAGACAGACTGCGCGGAGCGCAACCGGTAACGGTTACAATCGGCAACGTGTCGCGCATTTTCATGACTGCCGACGTGTCTGTCGGAGGCATGCGGCTGCTCGGAAAGGTCGACGCGCCCCTGGGCTCGCCGATTTCCGTGGACGTCGGCCACTCGCGGTTCGATGGAACGATCGTGCGCCGCTCGGACGAAGACTTTGCCGTTGCGCTGGATGAAAGCATCGGCGCGCGAAACGCGATGATCCGTAACGTTTACTCCGGAGTCTTCGTGGCGGCAGTCAAACAAATAAGCTCGACCGCGGTCGCCCGACGGGTGCTTGCCCGCCTGCTCACCTAGCGTCCGGCCCAGACGGCGACCAGAACAGGATTCACTGTTCGTATTGCTCGTCTGATACTTTCTCGAGCCAGTCCACATGGACACCGTCCAGCGCTTCGTGAATGGCGAGGTGGCTCATGGCGGTCTTAGGGCCGCCGCCGTGCCAGTGTTTCTCGCCAGCCGGGAAGAATACGACGTCGCCGGCCCGGATTTCGCGGACCGGCCCGCCCCATACCTGGGCGAGGCCTGCTCCCGATACGACGTAAAGCGTCTGCCCGAGCGGATGGGTGTGCCACGCTGTCCGTGCGCCGGGCTCGAAGCTTACCATCGCAGCGCGCACGCGGGCCGGCGCATCGGCCTCGATGGCCGGCGTCTGCAGGACCCTGCCCGTGAAGTATGCTTCAGGAGGGTAGACGGTCGCGACGCTGCCGCAGGGAATTATCTTCACGGGATGCTCCTTTGGAATTGTAGCCGGTCCGACTTCTAGCGGTATTTTACGGCCACCGCGACAAGTCCCGCCATTGCCGGCGCGCGCCGCACTTGCCCTCGGCCCCAACCCGTGTGACGATGTTTGCGGGCAGGTGGCGAAAGACCCCGCCCCGCGACGGCCGAAGGCCGGCCGCCGCTTATTGGCAAACGCCAGAGTGGAGGCCAGCACCATGGGAAGTCGCGCCGGAGGAAGACGTACGGGACCGAAATGCATTGCCATCGTCGGTCCCTTTGCAAGCGGAAAAACCACGCTTCTTGAAGCAATTCTCGCCCGAACGGGCGCCATTCCCCGCCAGAATCCGGTATCGTCCGGCAACACCGTGTCGGACCATTCGCCTGAAGCGAAAGCCCACGCGATGAGCGTCGAGGCCTCTGTCGCGACGATCGATTTCATGGGCGAGAGCCTGACCTTCGTGGACTGTCCCGGTTCGGTCGAGTTCGCGTTCGAGGCCGACGCGGTGCTTGCAGGCTGCGACATCGCTGTGGTGGTCGCGGAAGCCGACGAAAAGAAAATTCCCGCCCTTCAGCTCATCATGCGCAAGCTGGACGATTTCGGCGTGCCACGCATCCTGTTCCTCAACAAGATTGACAAGGCCACGGCCGGCGTGCGCGACACGCTCAAGCTGCTGCAGCCGGCGAGCTCGGCGCCGTTGCTGCTCAGGCAGATCCCCCTGCGCAAGGGCGGCGCGGTGATCGGTTCGATCGATCTGGCGCTCGAACGCGCGTATATCTGGCGCGAACATGCAGAAAGCGAAATCGCCGCCATACCGGGCGACGAAAAGGCGCGCGAGATCGAGGCGCGGTTTTCGATGCTCGAAACGCTCGCCGACCACGACGATCTTTTGATGGAGCAGTTGCTCGACGAGAAGGAGCCGCCGTGCGACGAGGTGTTCGACGACCTCGCAGCCGACCTGCGCGACGGCTCGGTGACGCCGGTGCTGATCGGCGCCGCTGAGAAGGGCAACGGAGTGCTGCGGCTGCTCAAGGCGATCCGCCACGACGCTCCCGACGTCGAGAGGACCGCCAGGCGGCTCGGCGTGTCGGGTGGCGACCGCACTGTTGTGCAGGTCTTGAAGACGATCCACACCGCGCATGGCGGCAAATTGTCGATTTCCCGCGTCCTGTCGGGAAAGGTCGCGGACGGCGCCGAACTGTGGCTTTCGCCAACCGAGAGCGCGAAGGTGTCGGGCATTTATCGGATGCTTGGCAAGGACCAGGCAAAGCTGGCGTCCGCGAGGGTCGGCGACACGGTGGCGCTCGGCAAGCTCGAGGGGGTACGGACAGGGCATACCCTGTCGCCGGACAAGGGCGGCATCGCGCAGCTGGCCGCGCTCGAACCGCCCCAGCCTGTCTACGCCTTCTCGCTGCGGACCCGCGAGCGCAAGGACGACGTACGCATGTCGGCCGCCATCCAGCGCCTTGCCGAGGAGGACCCTTCGCTGACGCTGCGCCACAATCAGGATACCGGAGAAACCATCCTGTCCGGGCATGGCGAGATGCACCTGCGCGTCACGGTGGAACGGCTGGAGGGCAAGAACCAGATCCTGATCGACGTGCGCCAACCGGCCATTCCCTACCGCGAAACGATCCGCAAGGGCGTCACACAGCGGGGGCGTCACAAGAAGCAGTCCGGAGGGCATGGCCAGTTTGGCGACGTCGTCATCGACATCAAGCCGCTGCCGCGCGGTTCTGGCTTCCAGTTCACCGACACGATCACCGGCGGCGTGGTGCCCAAACAGTACATCCAGTCCGTCGAAGCGGGCATTCGCGAATACCTGAAGTCTGGGCCGCTCGGCTTTCCGGTGGTCGATATCGCGGTAAACCTGTCGGACGGCTCCTACCACAACGTCGATTCCTCGGACATGGCGTTCCAGATGGCGGCGCGGGCAGGCATGAAGGAAGGAATGGCGCAGTGTTCGCCGGTGCTGCTGGAGCCGATCATGCGGGTCGAGATAGCAACTCCGTCGGAAGCCACCGCCCGCATAACTGCTCTCGTGCCGCAGCGGCGGGGGCAGATCCTCGGCTTCGACGCGCGCCCCGGATGGCCTGGTTGGGACGTGGTCGAGGCGACCATGCCGCAGTCGGAAATCGGCGACCTGATCGTCGAGTTGCGTTCGGCCACATCTGGTGTCGCCAGCTATACCGCAACGTTCGACCACATGGCGGAGTTGACCGGGCGGTTGGCAGACCAGGTGATGAACCAACATGCCGGCGGAAAGGCCGCCTGAAACAAATAGCAACTCTCCAGCGTAACAGTTGAAGGCTGTCAAGCGAACGTGATGCGAGGGGGATGGACATCCGCCTCGATCTCAGCGGATCGTGCCGCCACGGAGCAAGTCATGGTTTCCATTCATCGCCGTCGTTCCTGGGAAATCGCCGAGCGGTTCGCAACGCCCGAATCCGCCTACCTGAACCGGCGCTCGATCCTGAAAGGGTTCGGGCTGGGCGTAACCACGGCGGCGGCACTTTCCGCCGCGGCCCGGATGTCGATGGCGCAGGAGGCGGCCGATCCGACCGCCGATCTCTACCCTGCAAAGAAGAACGATGCCTACAAGCTCGACCGACCGGTCACCCCGGAAGAGATCAACGGCAACTACAACAATTTCTACGAGTTCGGCACCAGCAAGGACATCGCCGCCAACGCGCAGAACCTGATCGTTCGTCCGTGGGAAATCGCCATCGACGGCCTTGTCGAAAAGCCGTTCACGATTGCCTTCGACGACCTGGTGCGAAAGATTCCGCTGGAGACGCGGCTTTATCGCCACCGTTGCGTCGAGGCATGGTCGATGACGGTGCCTTGGGCCGGCTTTCCTCTGAAGGCGCTGGTCGCGATGGCAAAGCCGCAGGCTTCGGCGAAGTTTGTCCGGTTCGAGACGTTCCTCGATCCCGCGATGGCCGATGGCCAGAACAATTTTCTCTATCCGTGGCCCTATATCGAAGGCGTGACGATCGAAGAGGCGGGCAACGATCTCGCCTTCATGGTGACCGGCGCCTACGACAAGCCGGTGGCCAAGCAGCATGGCGCGCCGCTCAGGCTTCACCTGCCCTGGAAGTACGGCTTCAAGTCGATCAAGTCGATCCGCAAGATCTCGTTCGTCGAGGAACGTCCCGTTGGCCTGTGGGAGGCGCTGCAGCCGAGCGAATACGGTTTCTGGGCAAATGTGAACCCGGAAGTGCCCCATCCGCGCTGGAGCCAGGCGATGGAGCGCGTGCTTGCGACCGGCGAGATGGTGCCGACCCAGCTTTTCAACGGCTATGCAGCGGAAGTGTCCGGGCTCTACGCCGGAATGGACCCCTCAACGCTGTATATGTGAGCAGTCTGGCTGCCCGCAGGCAACAAAAAAGCCGGATCCAAGAAAGATCCGGCTGAGTTTGATTGGAGTTGCCAGTAAAGGCAGAACCTCCAGAGGGGAACACTCCCGGGTGCTAATGGGAGGAGAACGCACCCGAAAGATGTCCAATATATGTGCTTTCCTTGCTCAACAAACAAGCAGACATCCTGCAAAGCTCCCATGCAAAAAGTCGCCATCTGTGGCCCAGTTTGCGTGGGTTCAGTAGGACCAGCTACGTGCCTTGGCGATCACAAAGTCCCTGAAGGCGTGCAGTTTTGCCTGATCCTTCATCGCTTCGGGGTAGGTGAAATAGGTGTCGAAGGACGGCACCTCGGTCTCCGGCAGGAGCTGGACGAGGCCTGAATCCTTCTCGATGAGATAGTCAGGCAGCATAGCGATGCCGACGCCGGTGCGGACCGCCCTCCTGATCGACAACAGGTCGTTTATCTGCAGCGTCGGGATGCGCTGGCCGTCATCGAAGTCGCCAACCGTCTCCAGCCAGTTCAACTCGCTCAGATGAGACGGGACGGGCAGGCCAAAGGTGACGATGCGGTGGTTCTTCAAGTCGGCGACCGAGCTGGGCTTGCCGTGTTTCACCAGATACGCCGGCGAGGCGTACAAGTGGAAGTGCACCGTGAAGAGACGGCGCTGGATCAGGTCCGGCTGCTGCGGCTGGCGAAGCCTGATCGCGCAGTCGGCCTGCCGCATGGTCAAATCGAGCTCCTCGTTGGCGAGGATAAGCTGAAGGTTGATTTCGGGATACAACTCGGTGAACTCGTGCAGGCGCTGCGTCAGCCACCCCGCGCCGAGACCGACCGTGGTGGTGACCCTCAGGACGCCGGAAGGCCGGTCCTTGGTCTCGGTCAGCCGCGTCTTGATCGCTTCGAGCTTCATCAGCACGTCGTGGGCGGTGCGGAAAAGCATTTCGCCCTGCTCGGTCAGCACAAGGCCTCGTGCATGACGGTGGAAAAGCGGCACTCCGACATCATGTTCCAGCGCGCTCACCTGGCGCGAGATCGCCGATTGGGACAGCCGCAGCGTCTCCGCGGCATGGGTGAAAGAGCCGGCCTCCGCCGCAGCGTGAAACACGCGTAGCTTGTCCCAGTCCAGACTCATTACTTCCCCTCGATCGGCCGGCTTGCTGGCGCGGCTATTCGGCGGCCTGGCGATGCGATTCCATGCCGGCGAGATATTTTTCCGCCTCCAGAGCAGCCATGCAGCCCAACCCGGCCGCAGTGACGGCCTGCCGGTAAACATCGTCGGCAACGTCGCCGGCGGCGAATACGCCAGGGACGTCAGTACGTGTGGAACCGGGCTCTGTCCACAAGTAACCGTTGGGCTTCTGTTTCAGCTTTCCGACAAAAAGTTCGACAGCCGGCGCGTGCCCGATGGCGACAAAGATGCCGTCGATCGGCAGCCGCGAGACAGCCCCGGTCCGCGTATTGCGCAGGACGAGACCGCTGGCCGATGGCGGCAGCGGCGCTTTGCCGGGAACGCCGGTGATTTCGTCGACGGCGGTGTCCCAGACGATCTTGACGTTCTCTTTCTGGAACAGCCGCTCCTGCAAGATGCGTTCGGCTCGGAATTCGTTGCGCCGGTGGATGACGGTGACGCTTCTGGCAATGTTCGACAGGTACAGCGCCTCCTCGACCGCGGAATTCCCTCCGCCGACGACCGCAACATCCTTGTTGCGGTAGAAGAAGCCGTCGCATGTGGCGCAGGCCGAGACGCCAAAACCCTGGTAGATGCGCTCGCTCGGAATGCCCAGCCATTTCGCCTGCGCTCCGGTCGCAACGATGAGAGCATCACACGTGTACTCCGTACCGGAATCGCCTTTAAGGCGAAATGGCCGCACGTCGATATTCACCTCGGTGACAAGATCGTTGATGATTTCGGTGCCGACATGTTGCGACTGCTTCAGCATCTGCTCCATCAGCCACGGGCCTTGGATAGGATCGGCGAAGCCTGGATAGTTCTCCACATCGGAGGTGATCATCAGCTGGCCGCCCTGCTGCAGGCCGGCAACGAGGACAGGCTTGAGCATGGCGCGGGCGGCATAGACTGCCGCGGTGTAGCCGGCGGGACCGGAGCCGATGATGAGGACTGGCGCGTGTTTCACGGTCATCGAGCTGACTGCTTTCAGGTGATCGGGATGTTTCGCGCCGTGTCGCGCGACTGGTCCTAATTTAGGTGTTGCCCTCGCGCCCAGCAAGCATCGGCTGCCGCCCATCCCCGGAAACTCGAGCCAGGCAGCGGCGATAAATGACTGGCGGTACAGCTAAAGTAGTTTAATTACACGAACGCGACAGATTCTTGCGCCAGAAAGCCCCAATGCCGCTCAAAGCCGACCTAGACGCCATCGACTGGAAGATCCTTCGCGAGCTGCAGCGGGAGGGTCGCATCACCAATGTCGAATTGTCCAGCCGCGTGGGCATCTCAGCGCCGCCGTGCCTGCGGCGCGTCAAACGTCTCGAACAGGCAGGCATCATCCGCAGCTACCGTGCGCTCCTCAACGCTCCCGCGCTCGGCCTCGACGTGGTGGCGTTCTGCCTGGTTGGACTGCATCACCAGTCGGAGGTCGAGCTGAAGTCGTTCGCCGATTTGACGCGCAACTGGCCGATCGTCCGGGCCGCGTGGATGGTTTCGGGCGAATCGGATTTCCTGCTTCACTGCATAGCGAGCGATCTGGCGACATTTCAGGGGTTCGTCATCGAGGAACTGACTTCCGCGCCGAATGTCGAAACGGTTCGCACAGCGCTGACCATCCGGCAGGTGAAGGACGAGGGTCCGGTTGCGATCGAATAGGTGCGGAACATGCGGATATTTTCCGTCCCCTACTCCCTGAGACAGGCAGGCGATCTCTGGAAGCAGCCGCTCGATGCATTGCGGCAGCATCACGGCGAAACGCGCGAAGGCGAAACAGTCGCCAATCTCGGGCGTGACGACCACGTCCTCACGTTTCCGTCGTCAAGAATACTCTATCGGCCGCACTGGAAGATGTCCTGCAACGTATCGGTTCTTCTCTCAGAGCCGCGCGGCGGCCATACACAGTTCTACCGGACGCTTCCCTTTGTATGGTGGCGTTTCTTCCGGGTTTTTGCGCACGAGCCGCGCCTCCTCGGCAAGCTGCCCAACGGCCGGCGCCTTCCCTTCGGGACGACCTGGGTCGAAACGGACATGGACCATCGGAGCGCCAAGACGCGGCGCGTGTCGCTGATCGCGTCCACGCTGCGGAAGCTGCCCGGCCACCGGCTGAGGCACCGGCTCGCCGACTGGATCAAGGCGTCGGGACAGGACGCCGATCTGCTCGGCTATGCCTTCCAGCCGCTGGAAAGGAAGGCCGACGGGCTGATCCCCTACCGCTTTTCGCTGATCGTCGAAAATTCGCGCGAGCCGGGATATTTCACCGAAAAACTGCTCGACGCGCTGTTTTGCGATTGCGTGCCTATCTACTGGGGAGCGCCCGACATAGGCAGATATTTCGACACGGCAGGCATGGTCGTCTGTCAGAGCGAGGCAGAACTGCGCGCCGCCGTGGAGAGCGTGACGGACGCGGACTACGAGCGATACATGGCCTTCATGCCGGCAAACCGCCAGAAGGCGCTCGCCTACGTCGACTACGAAGGCAATGCCGCCGAAATCATCCGGCGCGAGGGCGCGACGCGCGCTTGACCGCCTCGGTCAGACCGGGCGATTGCCGCCGAATGGCACCTTGCGGAAGACAGAGCGCCCCGTTGCGATCAGAAAGGCGCGCCTGAACGGCTCGGCTGCCTGTCTTGCAACTCTTCTGGCTTCGCGCCGGATTTTCGCCGCCCGCGACATGCTTCTCGACTTGCGGCGGGATACGCGGGGAGCGTCGATCAGGCTGGCCAGTCGGCGATCCTGCCTGGCTTCCTCGATGTACATGTCCTGCAGACAGAGGCCAGGCACGATCTGTAAAACAGGCACCTCCCGCAATATTCCGAACTCGGGCGAAAACAGAATGACGTCGGCCTGCTCGACATGACGATCGGTGAAATCGAGCAGGCGCGCCGCGCCTTCCCGCGAGACGAAATACCCGCCTGAACAATAGTGGTTCGACAAAAGCTGCCGCAGTTCATGGCCAAACGGCCGGGCCCAGACCTTGCGGGAGAGTTCCTGCGGCCTCAGGTTGGTTTCGGCCTTGATCAATTCCGTGCCGGCGGGAATCCACCGCGGTGACTCCAGGAATTTCGCGACGTCGGCCGAGAAATGAATGTCGTCCTCGGCGACGAACGCCCATGGATCACTGTTCCCGGCAATGAGCCGCCAGGCGAGGCGATGGCTGAGCAGACAGGCGAACTCGCCTGCGGAAAGCTCGCTGTTGCCAGAAGACAGCGCACGCATGCGCTCCATTTCGGCCTCGTCGAGCCCACGGGCATCGACAGCCGTTACGCGGACCAGATCGAGGCCGAGCGCCCGGCCCCGGCTCAGAAACCAAGCCAGCCGGTCCGTCGACCTGTCCAGGTTGATGAAATAGACCTTCATAGGCACATCCAAGGCCGACCCTAGAGCATCGCGGCGTTCTATTGTAAAGCCGCTGAGGGCGCCGCTGCGGGGTCGATAGGGAACTGGCCGAATATGTCCCGGACTTTGGATATGGACGCACGACCTGGCCAGCCGACGGCGGCGGTTCCGGTCTCCGTATTCATCATCTGCAAGAACGAACGCGAAGCGATCGGCCCCTGCATCGAAAGCGTCGATTTTTGCCGCGAGATCGTCATCGTCGATTCCGGATCGACGGACGGGACCATCGAACTCATCCAATCCTACCGCGCAAGGGGCTATCCGATAAGCCTCATCGAGCGGGAATGGCCGGGTTTCGCGCGCCAGAAACAATTTGCGCTGGACCAGTGCAAAGGGCCCTGGTGCCTGATGCTCGATGCCGACGAGCGGCTCGACGCCGACCTGAAGCGCGTGATCGGCGCATTGCCAGCCGAGGTCGACGGCGTGGCCGCTTTCTCCATTCAGGAACGCGAATACATCGTCGGCTACGGCTATGCGCCATGGTATGTGCATGCCCGCTTCAACGTCCGGCTGGTCAGGAAGGGCAAGTCGCGGATCGACGACACGGCCCTGATCCACGAATCCTTCGCCATCGACGGTCCGGTGCGCAAGCTTCGCGGCGGCGTTATCCTGCATCATCGCGCACTGTCGATCAGCGACGATGTCGCCAGGACCAGCACCTACGCCGCGCTGAAGGCCGAGCAGAAATTCAGGAGTGGTCGCAAGACCAGCCTTGCTCGGCTGATGCTCGCTCCGGCGATGCGCTTCATAAAGAGCTACCTGTTCCAGCGCTACTTCTGCTGTGGCAAGGCGGGCTTCATCTATTCGGCGATGCTGGCGCAGTATGTGTTCCTGACGGAAGCACGGCTCTATCGGCTTTCGCTGGGCAAGGACGCTCCGGAAGAGACCCTTGCCGGCCACAGGCACGCGGCGCCCGGCGAGGACTAAAGCGGCCCGGGTAAGCTTGCGTCAAGCCGGCTCGGGAGCCAGCAATTCCGCCACCTTCTTCTGGAAATCCCGGTCTATCTCAAGGTAGCGCTGGCGTGCGAGCGCACCCCTGCGAAGCTTTTCTTCCAGGGGCATGGCAATCAGATCGACGATCGCGGCCTCGAGTTGCTGCATGCCGACAAAATGGTTCGTGCCCATGTGGCGCCGTTCGGCGCGATCGGGCCGGACGAGAACGCCGTGGTCGGCGCGGACGTGTTCATTCATCGGGGCCGCGTCGGTGGTCAGCACCAGCGCGCCGCAGGACAGGCCCTCGACGAGATTGTGGCCCCAGCCTTCGGAGCGCGAGGGGCACAGATGGATGCCGCACTCGTTCTGCAGCCTGGCGAGTTCGGCGTCGTCGGCGTAGCCGGCGACGAGGCGAACGTTTCCCGCGGCGCTGGCGGGAGCGTTCTCCTGTTTCTGAACCAGCACCATTTCAGGCCATTCGGGATGACGCGCCCACAGCGCGAGAACGTCCTCCGTCCCCTTGAGCGTGCTGCCGCCGGCCAGATGCAGAAATCTGTTCCAGTCCCGGGGCACGGTCGCATCGAAACGATCGTCGGAGGTAAAGCCGAGATGCTCGACCGGCACTCCGGTCTTGGCAAATGCAATGCGAGCCTCTTCCGTCTTGGCAAGGATCAGATCGATGCTGCGCAGCCGGCCGATCTGTCGGCGCGGGAACCGTTCCTGATTGGGCACCAGCAGGTTTGTTTCAGCGGCGCTGATCCACTGCGGAAATACCCGTTCGATGTGAATGATCCGGCGGGCGTGCCGGACGCTCCTTATGCGATCGATGAACGGACGGTCGGAGATGCCGGCGATATCGACGTCCACGCCCGCTCCGCGCATCGCGGCAGCCAGCAGTTCGGCGTCGCGCGTCAGCCCGTAGTGGTTGCTCTTGACGACGATCAGCGTGTCGATCATCGGCCAGCCCACACCCTGTCGTACACCTCGGCGATGCCCGCTGCCTCGCGAGAAAGCGGGAACCGGTTGCGCACATGGGCCAGCGCATTCTCACCATGAACGCGCGCCAGGTGCGGGTCGGCAAGATAGTCCCCGATTGCCGCGGCAAGCGCCTTGCCGTCGCCAGCCGGAACGACAGCGCCGGTAAACCCCGCAACGACCATCTCGGAATAGGCTCCCGCATCACTCGCCACGACCGGCGTCTGCGACGCCATGGCCTCCAGGGGAGTCAACCCGAACCCCTCGTTGCGCGAAGGCGCGACATAGAGCGACAGGCGGCGGAACCAGACCTTGATGTCCGGCACCTCGCCGAGGAAGACGATTCGATCCGACAGGCCGGCCTCCTCAATCTTGCCCCGAAGCTCGCGCGCAAACGAACTGTTCTCCGCCGTCACGCGACCGGCGATCACGGCAGTCCAATCCGGACAATGCGGCAACAGTTCGACCATCGCGTCCACGAACAGATCAGTGCCCTTCTGTTCGCGGATTCGGCCAAAGCAGCCGATGGCGAATCGCCCCGGCAGGCCTGACGCGGCAAAAGCGTCGTCGCTTGCGCGCGGCGGGTGGAACGCATCGAGATCGACGCCGTGCATCACGACGGTGTGCGGCACATCGAGATACGAACCCGAGCGCGCGCTGGTGGCGATCACCGCATCCATCTGCCGTATCAGCCATTTGGTAAGAGGCTGGTGGTTGCGCTGGGCCGCCGAGGTGAAGAGGAGGTGCAGCGGGCTGCGCAACAGCCATTTCAGCAAAAGACCAGCCGCCATCTCGGTGTTGCGACGGGCGTGCCAGATACGTCGCTTGCCAGAGGCCGGACGCTTGAGCAGGCCTGGCAGCTGCCGCCAGCCGATTTTCGGCAGGCTGTCGGGCAAGCCAGGGCCAAGCGTCGCGATGCCCAGAGTGCGCGCCTGGACCGGGACAAGCTGGATGATGGTGCTCGTGACGCCGGAGAGCCTGAACTTCAGATTCGGCGCGACAACCTCGATCCGGGCCATGTCCAGTCCATCCGGCCGCCGTGCAGTTTCCTGGTCGCGATTTCCCGGAGCTGAGGCCAATCGACCACCTTCGGCCAAGCGCAGCCGCCCCTAGACGTACTTGACCTTGACGACCTCGTAGCCGCGCGCGCCGCCTGGCGCGTTCACTTCGATCGCGTCGCCAACCGCCTTGCCGATCAGTGCGCGCGCGATGGGCGAGGAAATGGAGATCCGGCCCGACTTCACGTCCGCTTCCTGGTCGCCGACGATCTGGTAGGTTTTCTTCTCTTCGGTGTCCTCGTCGATCAGCACGACAGTGGCGCCGAACTTGACCTTGTCGCCGGACAGCTTCGAGACATCGATCACCTCGGCGCGCGCGATGAAATCCTCCAGTTCGTTGACGCGACCCTCATTGAGGCTCTGCTGTTCCTTGGCGGCGTGATATTCCGCATTCTCGGACAGGTCGCCATGCGAGCGCGCCTCGGAAATCGCCTCGATGATGCGCGGACGCTCTTCCTGCTGACGCCAGCGCAACTCCTCCTTGAGAGTCTCGAAGCCGCCGGACGTCATGGGAACCTTGTTCATTTCACTCGACCTCTTTTACCGCCAGCCTTCTTGTGGGTATGGGCGGGGCATAAAATAAAAGCGGCCCGGCAGCGTCGGCCAACGGAACCACTTCAACTCAATCCCGGGGATTATAGTGATCCGCAGCGGATTTTCACGAAAAAAAGCACGGCGCGCGGGATTTGGCAGCGGTTTTGGCGCGGGAACGGCCGGTTTGGCCGGCAACAGGGAAGAAAACGGCGGCCGAAAGCCCTCGTCAAACGGTTTGAGGTGATTTCTGAGGTCGGATGTTGCGCCATCCGCGAGGGCGAGCGCTTACGCAACATCAACTCGGGCGCGCGGAATGAACCGAAGCCTGTTCCGGCCGCCATCGAGCGGCCGGATCAGTCGAAAGCTGCCTAGCCTTTCAGGTAGGCGTCGATCTGCTCTGCGAGCAGCGCGTATTCGCGGCAGCCCTTGCCGCAGCGCTTCTCGATTTCGACGAGCTGCCCGCGCGCCGCATCGACATTGCCCTGCTGCAGATAGGCCTCGCCCATGTATTCGCGCACCAGCGTGTAGTCAGGGTTGTTGCGCAGCGCTTCCTGGTAGTAGCCGAGACCGACGACCACGCGGCCTGCCTTGCGGTGCGAGTAGCCGAGATAGTTGAGGATGCGCGGGTCGGTCTTGTCGGCGGCGAGGCTGAGTATGGTGATCGCCTCGCCGTAACGGCCGTTCATGGCGAGGAAGCGGCCCGCCTCGTAAAGGCTGTCGTCGTCAACCGCGCCGCGCTGCGCATCGACGCATTTCTGTGTCTTTTTGTCCCAGACCTTGCCGTTCCTGCACTGGTTCTGGTCGCTGCCGCCACCGCCGCCACCACCCCCGCCGCCATCGCCAGCGGTGAACGCTGGAGCGGCGAGGAGCGGCAGCGCGAGTAGCGCCGACGCCACGATGTTAACAATGTGATTTCGCATGTCGCTGACCTCCTGAAATCAAGCCCTTCGAGATGCTAACGCATCCGCGCGACGATTTCATCCGGCGATGCCCGAACTTGTGCTTTCGCGCGGCGCCGGACGAAACACCGACCAGGAATAGAGCGCCAGCCCTACCCAGATCAGCAGAAACGCAACCATCTTCCAGACGCTGAACGGCTCGTGGAAGACGAACACCGCGATCAGGAAAACCATGGTCGGCGCCATGTATTGCATGATGCCGATGGTGGAGAACTTGAGCAGCCGGGCGCCGAACCCGTAGAGCATCAGCGGCACTGCGGTGGCGGGACCGCACAGAACGAGAAGCAGCATGTTTTCGGGTTGAGACCAGACGAAGTGGCTGGTTCCGTGCATCTGGAGCCAGAGCACATACGCCAGCGACGGGATGCCAAGGATGGACACTTCGAGGAAAAACCCCTGGCTCGGCCCGATCGGCAGCGTCTTGCGCAGGAAGCCGTAGATCGCGAAGGAAGTCGCCAACGCCAGCGATATCCACGGCATACCGCCCGCCTCGACGGTCAAGACCAGCACCGCCACAACCGCAAGCGCCACCGCGACAAGCTGCACTGGCTTCAGCCTTTCACCGAGGAAAATCGCGCCCAGCGCGATGGACATCAGCGGGTTGATGTAATAGCCGAGCGCGCCTTCGACGGTGCGTCCGGCGGCAATAGCCCAGACATAGATGCCCCAGTTGACCGAGATCAGCGTGGCGGTGAGCGCGGCTAGCGCCAGCGTTCGCGGCGAACGGATCGCCGCCTTGATGTCGGCGGTGCGGCCGAGAGCGAGCAGCACGGCGGCGGCAATCGGTATCGACCAGATGATGCGGTGTGCGACGACCTCGGCAGCCGGTATGTGGTCGACCAGCTTGAGGAACAGGGGCAGAAATCCCCACAGGCTGTAGGCCGAAAAGGCGAACAGAAATCCGCGCGTCGCGGCCCTGTCGGCTTCCTGTTGCGCTGGCGCGGTCCCGGCTGGCTCGGCGTTCATGCCGTCCGATATGGTCCTTCAGCAGCAGGATGACCAACGCAAACTTGTGATGGATCAAGCACTTCCGGCTGATGGATCAGTGCTTGAATCACCTACTCGGCGGCGACCAGCCCAGCCATGTCGCGGTTCTTCATCAGCTTGTAGACGATCGAATCCATCAGCGCCTGGAACGAGGCGTCGATGATGTTGTCCGACACGCCGACGGTCCACCAGCGCGCACCGGTCTGGTCGCGCGATTCGATCAGCACGCGGGTGATCGCCTCGGTGCCGCCGTTGAGGATACGCACCTTGAAGTCCGACAGTTCGAGGTCGGCGATCTCGTTCTGGAACTTGCCGAGGTCCTTGCGCAGCGCAATGTCCAGCGCGTTGACGGGGCCGTTGCCCTCGGCGACCGACATCTTCTCCTCGCCGTCGATCTCGACCTTCACGATCGCTTCCGAGACGGTCTTGAGGTTGCCGATCGCGTCGAACCGGCGCTCGACCATGCAGCGGAACGATGTGACGGCGAAGAATTCCGGCACGGTGTGCAGCGTGCGGCGGGCCAGCAGCTCGAAGCTCGCGTCTGCGCCTTCGTAGGCATAGCCCTGCGCTTCGCGCTCCTTGACGATGGCGATCAGCGTGTCCAGCCGCTCGCTGCGCGCAGACACCTCAATGCCGCGGCGCTTCAGTTCGGAGACGAAATTCGCGCGACCACCCTGGTCCGACACCATGACGCGGCGGCGGTTGCCCACCGTTTCGGGCGGCACGTGTTCGTAGGTGGCCGGCTCCTTGACCAGCGCCGAGGCATGGATGCCGGCCTTGGTGGCGAAGGCCGACTGGCCGACATAAGGCGCCTGCGCTTCCGGCGCGCGGTTAAGCAGCTCGTCGAAATTGCGCGACAGCCGCGAGATGCCGGAGAGCGCTTCCGCCGTGATGCCGGTCTCGAATTTTTCCGCGAAAGCCGGCTTCAGGAGCAGCGTCGGGATGATCGAGATGAGGTTGGCGTTGCCGCAACGCTCACCGATGCCGTTCAAGGTGCCCTGGATCTGGCGCACGCCCGCCTCTACGGCGGCCAGCGAATTGGCGACCGCCTGGCCGGTGTCGTCATGGGCGTGAATGCCGAGGTGATCGCCGGGGATGCCTGACGCGATGACCGCTTGCACGATGGCGCGGATTTCGGACGGCTGCGTGCCGCCATTGGTGTCGCAGAGCACCACCCAGCGCGCGCCGGCGTCATAGGCAGCTTTGGCGCAGGCAAGCGCGTATTCCGGGTTCGCCTTGTAGCCGTCGAAGAAATGTTCGCAGTCGACCAGCGGCTCCTTGCCGGCGTCGGCCGCTGCCTCGACCGAGGCGCGGATGGCGTCGAGGTTTTCCTCGTTGGTGCAGCCGAGCGCGACGCGGACATGGTAGTCCCAGCTCTTGGCGACATAGCAGATCGCGTCCGACTTCGACTGTACGAGCGCGGCCAGGCCGGGATCGTTGG
>JAPLOZ010000076.1 GCA_026400435.1 Hyphomicrobiales bacterium
GGATCTGGAGGCGATCTGGTACAGACGCTGGATCATGGTCTGCCGGACGGCCGATATTGCCGAGCCGCTGGCCTACAAGGTCTTCACCATCGGCTCGCAGGAAGTGCTGGTCGTGCGCGACGAGACTGGCGTGTTGCGCGCCTTCCACAACACCTGCCGCCACCGCGGCTCGCAACTTTGCCAGGCCGAAAGCGGAAAACTCAAGGCGCGGCTGATCACCTGCCCCTACCATTCATGGTCCTATTCGCTGCGCGGCGATCTTGTGCGCGTGCCTTCCAAGTCGCTGCCGGAGGGGTTCCTGAAATCGGACTATCCGCTCTACTCCGTCAAACTGGAAGAGTGGCGCGGCTTCATCTTCGTCAACCTTGACGAAAACACGAAGGACACGGCAGCCGTAACCTTCGACGAGGGTTCCGTGAGTCTTGCGAACTGGCCTCTGGAAGATCTGGTCAGCGGCCACGTCTTCACCAAGGTGATGAACTGCAACTGGAAGATTTTCTGGGAGAACTTCAACGAGTGCCTCCACTGCCCCGGCGTGCACAAGCACCTGTCGAACCTCGTGCCCATCTTCGGGCGCGGCCTGATGGCGCGCCACGACGATCCGGATTGGGAGCGCCATGCCGACAACGACGCGCCCGAGTTCTCCGGCAAGCTGCGCGACGGGGCCGAAACCTGGTCCGAGGACGGCCGCTCGCACGGCCCGCAATTCCAGGGCCTGACGGACGCCGAGCGTACTGCCGGCCAGACCTACGCCATGCATCTCCCCTCGATGTTCGTCGTCGGGCATGTCGACTACGTCAGGACGGTGCGGCTCTTGCCGCTTGGTCCAGAGCAGACGAAGCTGACGGCCGAATGGCTTTTCCCGGCACAGGCCATGCCGCCGGCAGGCCTCGACAACATCGTCGGCTTCGGCAAGCAGGTCATGGAGGAGGATGCCACCGTCTGCGAACTCAACCAGCGCGGCCTGCACTCGCGCCGCCACAAGTCCGGCGTGCTGATGCCCGAGGAGTACGAACTGGCCCGGTTCCATGGCTGGGTGCGCCGTCAGCGCGAAGCCTTCGCCCCAGCGCCATCGGGCGACGACGGCGCCCCGTGACTTTTCCCTATCCGGCAGACTGAATGTGGCGAATGTGAACCTTCCGACCGGAACGAAGACGCCGGGGCGAATCGACGCCATCGACGTGGCGCGCGGCGTGGCGCTCGTCGCCATGGCCGTCTATCACTTCACCTGGGATCTCGAATTCTTTGGCTATCTCCCGCCCGGAATGACCGCGATCGGCGGCTGGAAGCTGTTCGCCCGTTGCATCGCCTCAAGCTTTCTGTTCCTGGTCGGCGTCAGCCTGTTCCTGGGACACGCCAGGGGCATAAACTGGCGCGGTTTTGGCAAACGGCTGGCGATGGTCGCGGGCGCGGCGCTGGCGATCACGGTCGTCACCTGGTTCGCGGTGCCGAGCGGCTTGATCTTCTTCGGCATCCTGCATCAGATCGCCGTGGCGAGCGTGCTTGGGCTGCTTTTCCTGCGCCTGCCGGCTGTCGTCACGCTGATCGTCGCCGCAGCCGTGATCGCCGCGCCGCATTACCTGCGCTCACCGTTCTTCGACGATCCCTGGTGGTGGTGGACGGGGCTGTCGGAAAGCCGCCTGCGCTCCAACGATTTCGTGCCGGTCTTTCCATGGTTCGCGGCGGTGCTGATCGGCATCGCGGTATCGAAGATCGCGGATCGCACCAGTTTGTTCGCAAGGCTTGCCGCCTTGCGGACGCCAAGCTGGACGCAGCCGCTCGGCCTTGGCGGCCGACACAGCCTCGCCTTCTACCTGATCCACCAGCCGGTGCTGATCGCCTCCGTGTGGCTGTTTTCGCAGGTCTTTCCGGCAGCCGAAATGCCGCGCGAGACGCAGTTCATCCGATCCTGCGAGGTGACGTGCGCGGAGCAACGCGACACGGCGTTCTGCTCGCGCTATTGTGGCTGCATGCTCGACACGCTGCAGCGGGAAGGCGCCCTGGACGGCATCTTCTCCAGCGAGCGTAACGAGGCGTTGCAGAGCCAGGTGGAGGACATCGCCGGCCGCTGTACGATCGAGACAGACGATGCGATGCTCGAAGGGGGAGACCAATGAGCGACGCGAAGAAAAGACAGGTCAAGCATCAGCCGGCGCATCCGCACGTCGTCGCGCCGGTGACACCCACGCCGAAAACGGGAGGCTTACCCTGGCCTCCGCTGATCTATGTCTCGGCAATCGCGATCAGCATCATCCTGCATTTGCTTTATCCCCTGCCGTGGCTAGGCCCGCCGATGTCGTTCATTCTGGCCCCTGTCGGTTGGCTGGCGCTGCTGGCGGTAGCGGCACTCATCTTCAGCGCGATCAGGACGATGCGGCGCCACAAGACGACCATAAACCCCACGGCGATGCCCGATCATCTGGTGACGGACGGCCCGTTCGGCATTACGCGCAATCCCATGTATCTCGCCAACACGCTGCTGTTGCTGGGCGTCGGCTTCGTGTCGGGGATCACGTGGTTTGTGCCGCTCGCGCTGGTTGCCGCCTTCATCACCCGGAAGATTGCGATCGAAAAGGAAGAGCGCTGGCTGGCGGAGAAATTCGGCAAGCGCTACCGCGACTACGCAAAACGGGTCCGGCGCTGGATCTGAAGGTCAGGTACCGACAGGTCAGGTGTTGACGCCGAGTTCTACAAGCCGTTCCACGCAGGCTTCCTCGGCGTGGTCGAGTTCGGTCAGCGTCTCTTCGAGATCGCGGCGCTTCTGGCGAAGGTCCTCGCGCTTCTCCTCGATCCGCTTGATCATGAGCTTGAGCTGGCCCACCTCGCCCGGCGGCTCCCTGTACATCTGGATGACTTCGCGGATCTCGTTGATCGAGAAGCCAAGCCGTTTGCCGCGCATGATCTGGCGAATGAGGTGCCGGTCGGATGGGCGGAACAACCGGGTACGGCCGCGCCTGACCGGCTGGATGAGCCCCTCGTCCTCGTAGAAGCGCAGCGTGCGCGTCGAGACGTCGAACTCGCGGGTCAGTTCAGTGATCGTGTAGTATTCCCGCATCGATTTTCGCGCCGGCTGAGTCCTGTCGCCAACCAGTCAGCATGGCAGTTACGTAAAAGTCAATTTTGTAGAACCGAGCAGCTCCGGCGGAGCCCATTGAAGCGAGCGGGTCATTCTCTTTCGGGGAGCAACATGCAAACGCTATGCGCCAAGGCGCGGGGTGCATGCAGTGAAGTGGAAATCGTCCAGATCTGCGTGAGACGGCCCCAAGCTCGTGTTGCTGGTTTGCGTCGAGCCGCTGGTCCCTATTCCGCCGTCAGGATGCCGAAGGCCCATAAACTTGAAGAACTTGTTCAGAAGCATCTGGTCGAAATGCCCCTTCCACGTGGCCATGGTCGCCGCAGCGGCTTCCGGTGTGGCCCCTTGCTTGTATGGTCGGACTGACGTCAACGCGTCGAAAACATCGCAAATCGCGACAATTCGAGCCGCGGCGCTGATCTCGTCACCGGTCAACCCGGACGGGTAGCCCGAACCATCCAGCTTTTCGTGATGATGTAAGGCGACCTTCGCAACGACATCGGGCAGGCCGCTGCCTTTAGCCAATATCTCAAAGCCCCTGTGAGTGTGGGTCTGCATGACCGCTACCTCTTCGGCAGTCAGCATTCCGTTCTTGGTGAGGATCGCTGTCGGGACACGAACCTTGCCGATGTCGTGCAGAAGCGCGCTGAGGGACAGCATTTTGACCAATGGCCCATCAAGCTTGAGGTGTCGAGCGAACAAGCCGACAAGCGCACAGACCGCGATCGAATGCTGAAAACTGGTCTCGTCCTTCGTCTTCAGCTTGGTGAGGCTTAGGACGGTTGTCGGTCGCGTGCAGATGAGCCGGTTAACCACATCGATAACTGCCTCGGCCTGCTTGCGGTCGACGCCTTTCGGCGAGGCGGCGCTGCTGAAGATCGAACGGACCATCGCGGTCGCTTGAGCTATCGCCGCTGCGCCATTTTCCGAAGCCGGAATTCGATGTGCTGGCGACGGCGCCACCGTCGAACCGCGTGGCCCGACGCCTTTGGACAGGTCTATGATGAGTGTAGTCACAGCGCTGTCGCGCAGTGTTATCAGTTCCGCCGCGGTGGACAGCTTGAACTGGCTGTGCGCGAAGGGACTGCTCAGCCACTGCTTGCCGAAGCCATGGATGAACATCCCGACACAGGCTTCATTCTTGTCGATCTCAAGGAGCGTTGGCTTTGTCATGCTATGCTTGCGTGGTTTGCGACGAGGGTCGATACCGCCCGCGATACACCCTCCTCCGCAGCGGCCGTTGCAAGATAGAGTCCAAGAATTAATACCGGTTGAATGATGGTTGCCCCCTGAAGACTTCAAGAGTTGCTTCGCATGCGCTCAATCGGCGCAAATCCTGGTCGTTGAGCCCGCTGGAGGTCATCACCCCTCGCGGATCGACGGCAACGAAGCTTCCGCGTCACCGCGTCGAGCTTGCCGCTACCCGAGATGCAGCCACCAGCTGGCAAGGCTGAGGAATGCCAGGAACCCGATGACATCGGTGATCATGGTGGTGAACACGGATGAGGCGATGGCGGGATCGGCGCCCAAGCGATCGAGCAGGAGCGGTATCAGTATGCCGCCGAGTGCGGCCGCCAGCATGTTGACGATCATCGCGGCTGCGATGACATAGCCGAGATCGACGTTCTGGAACCACGCCGCGGCGATCACTCCAATAACAGCAGCGATCAGGATGCCGTTCAGAAGGCCGACCATGACTTCGCGGCGGATGACGCGGCCGGCATTGTAGATGTCGAGGTCCTTGGTGGCGAGTGCGCGCACGGTGACGGTCATGGTCTGCGTGCCGGCATTGCCGCCGAGCGAGGCGACGATGGGCATCAGGGCCGCCAGCGCCACCATCTGTTCGATCGTCGCGCCGAACTGGCTGATGACAGACGCCGACACGAAGGCCGTGGCGAGGTTCACCAGCAGCCACGGCACGCGCGAGCGGGATGTTGCGAGCACCGTGTCGGACAGCTCCTCGTCGCCGACGCCGCCCATGCGCATCAGATCTTCCTCGGCCTCCTGCTGGATGACGTCGACCACGTCGTCGATGGTCAGCACGCCGA
Source organism: Hyphomicrobiales bacterium (assembly GCA_026400435.1). Lineage (GTDB taxonomy): Bacteria > Pseudomonadota > Alphaproteobacteria > Rhizobiales > Rhizobiaceae > Mesorhizobium_K. The sequence goes on from JAPLOZ010000076.1 coordinate 5,122, forward strand.
CAAGCCGCTCGTTCTCGTCGACGACGGCGGCCGACAGAAGGTCGTATTGCTCGAACTCGCGCGCAGCCTCTTCCTGGTCCATCGTGGCCGGGATGGCGTGGCGCGTCTCGTGCATGATGTCTTCGATCTTGACTCCACGTTTGGCGCGCAGGATCTGGTCGAGGTCGATGGCGCCGAGCAGCTTGAACGTCGGGTCGATGACAAAGACCTGGCTGAAGCGGTCGGGCAGGTTCTGGTCTTCGCGCATGTAGTCGATCGTCTGGCCGACGGTCCAGAACGGCGGCACCGCGACGAACTCGGTCTGCATGCGCCGGCCGGCGCTCTCTTCCGGATAGTCGAGCGAACGGCGCAGCCTGATGCGTTCCGTGAACGGCAGCTGCGCCAGGATCTCGTCCTGGTCTTCCTGGTCGAGATCCTCGAGGATGTAGACGGCGTCGTCGGAATCGAGTTCCTGCACCGCCTGGGCAATCTGCGCATTCGGCAGGTTGTCGACGATGTCGAGACGGATCGCCTCGTCGACCTCGGTCAGCGATGAGAAGTCGAAATCCGCGCCGAGCAGGCCAACCAGCGCGCGGCGCTGCTCGGGCAGCAGCGCTTCGAGCAGGTCGCCGAGCTCCGACTGATGGAGGTCGCCGACCTCGTGCTTCAGCGTGATGGTGTCGCGATCGGCGATCGCCGCGCCGATATGGGCGAGGAAAGACGCACGAATGACGCCGTCCTCGCCGTAGATGTCGGCGTGGGCTTCGGGCGACCCGTCAGCGGGCGTCGTTTCGTGCTGGTTTTCCAACGGCGCCTCCCGCTCGAACGGTCCTTGCGGCCGGGTGGACGATACGGGTCAGGTCTAGCCTGCAAAGCGCCGGAATATCAAACGAAATGCGCCGGGCAGCGAGCCGATTGCGGCTGTCGCAACGGCAGGGAATAAAACGGGCGGCGCACTTGTTTCGCTGGAGGCGATTTGCTACACGCCGCGTGCCGGTTCGTTCCGGCTCCTACCACGGGCGGTCGTGGCGGAATTGGTAGACGCGCAGCGTTGAGGTCGCTGTGGGGCAACCCGTGGAAGTTCGAGTCTTCTCGACCGCACCAGTCGCTCTCCGACATTGTCGATGACACGGCGCTTCCAGTGCTGTTGTATAGCGGTGTCATGCGATCTCTGGACCTCAGCCCCCTCTGTCGCCATATGATGCGGCAGCACCGGAGGCCTGATGCCAGAACGCAGCCATATCGCGCTTTCCTTTCTGCCGATGCCGGGGTCGGTGCCGGTGGAATGGCGGATCGAGCCGGGTTTGACGGGGTATGACAACGCGCTGGCCTTCATGGAGGCGCGCGCCGACGCCATCCGGCGTGACGGCGCACCTGAGTTGGTGTGGCTGGTCGAGCACCCTCCCCTCTACACGGCGGGCACCAGCGCGAAACAGGAAGACCTTGTCGAACCCGACCGCTTTCCGGTCTTCGCGGCCGGCCGCGGCGGCGAATACACCTATCACGGCCCCGGCCAGCGGGTTGCCTATGTGATGCTCGACCTGAAGCGCCGGCGCGAGGACGTACGAGCCTTCGTGGCGGCGCTGGAGGAATGGATCATTGGCACGCTCGGCCACTTCAACGTGAAGGGCGAGCGGCGCGAGGACCGTGTGGGCGTCTGGGTCGTCAGGCCGGATCGCCCGCCCATGCCGGACGGGTCGCCGGCGGAGGACAAGATCGCGGCGATCGGCATCAGGCTCCGGCGATGGGTCAGCTTTCATGGCATCTCCATCAACGTTGAGCCGAACCTCGGGCACTTCTCGGGCATCGTGCCGTGCGGCGTTTCCGATCACGGCGTCACGAGCCTGGTCGATCTCGGCCTGCCGGTCACGATGGCTGACCTCGACGTCGCGTTGAAGGCTGCCTTCGGCGAGGTGTTCGGCGCAGTCGAAGAGGTCCGGCAAATCGCAAGGAAGGCAAGCTGATGAACCGGTTGCTCACACTTCTGGCATTGCCGCTAGCCGGCTTGCTGGCGTTCCCCGCCGCAGCACAGCAGGCGGCTGACACGGTGGCGCCGGAATCGCGCTCGGCGATCACCGAAAGGCAAGCCGTTCAGGCGACCCGACAGATGGTCGTCGCCGCCAATCCGCTTGCCGCGCAGGCCGGTCTGGACGTGCTGCGCGCCGGCGGCAACGCCGCCGATGCGCTCGTCGTCATTCAGACAGTGCTAGGGCTGGTCGAGCCGCAATCCTCGGGGCTCGGCGGCGGCGCGTTCCTGGCCTGGTATGATGCGAAGGCCGGCACGGTCACCACCTTCGACGGCCGCGAGACCGCCCCTGCCGCGGCGACGCCAGAACTCTTCCTCGGCCCTGACGGCAAGCCGCTGGAGTTCTTCCAGGCGGTAATTGGCGGCCGCTCCGTCGGCGCGCCGGGCGTCCCCCGGCTGCTTGAAACCGTCCACGCAAAATACGGCAAGCTGCCGTGGCCGCAATTGATGCAGCCAGCGATCGCCTTGGCCGAAAGCGGCTTTCCGGTATCGCCGCGACTGCACACGATGATCGCCGGAGACATCGGTCGGCTCGACAAGCAGCCGGTCACGCGAGACTATTTCTTCGATGCGCTCGGCGCACCCCAGGCGACCGGGGCCGTGCTGCGCAATCCTGACTATGCGGCGAGCCTGCGCACGATCGCCGAAGGCGGCGCGGACGCCTTCTACAAAGGCCCGATCGCCGGCAAGATCGTCGCTGCGGTCAATGGCCATCCGACCAATCCCGGAAGCCTCAGCCTCGACGATCTCGCGAACTACAAGGTGAAGGAACGCCCGGCTGTCTGCGCGGCCTATCGCGGGCTTTCGGTATGCGGCATGGGTCCGCCTTCATCCGGCGCGCTGACAACCGGGCAGATCCTAGGCATGGTCGAGCCGTTCGATCTGGCGACGCTGGGGCCTGACGATCCCGAAAGCTGGCGGATCATCGGCGACGCCACTCGCCTCGCCTTCGCCGATCGCGAGCGCTATATCGCCGACAGCGATTTCGTCAGCATTCCCAAAGGCTTGCTGAATGCCGACTACCTCAAGGGGCGCGCGCAACTGATCCGCCGCCCAACCGCCCTGCCCGACGACCAGGTCACCGCGGGCGACCCTCCTTGGGACAAGGCCGAACTGCGGCTCGACGGGAAGGCGTTCGACATGCCGGCGACCAGCCACTTCGTCATCGTCGATTCCGAAGGCAACGTGCTGTCGATGACGACTTCCGTCGAGAACGCCTTCGGCTCGCGGCAGATGGTCGGCGGCTTCATCCTGAACAACCAGCTGACGGATTTTTCCTTCGCCCCGGAGAAGGACGGCAAGGCGGTCGCCAACCGCGTCGAACCGGGCAAGCGGCCCCGCTCCTCGATGGCGCCGACCATCGTCCTGAAGGATGGCAAGCCGGTCTATGCCCTTGGCTCGCCGGGCGGCTCCAGCATCATCCCCTATGTGGCAACGGCGCTGATTGCCCTGGTCGACTGGAAGCTCGACATGCAGGCGGCGATTGCCCTGCCGCACATGCTGGACCGCTTTGGCGTCTATGAACTCGAGGCGGGCACGAAGGCCGAGGATTTCGCCGGCGATCTCGAGGCGCTTGGGTTCAAGACCAAGATCGGCGACCAGAATTCCGGGCTACACGGCATTGCGATAAGCGGGGGCGGGCTGACCGGCGGTGCAGACCCGCGCCGCGAGGGCCTCGCTCTGGGCGACTGACTACCGCCGCAGCACCGCTATGTCCGGGGCAGCGAAGCGATCCGCTCGGAAGCCTGGTGCACCTTCTCTCGCCGCTGCTGCTCGAACTCGCGCCAGTCGTTCATGCGTGCCGATGCCCACATGAGACCCGATGCATGGATCGCGAAGACCGCCAGCAGGGCTGCGGCAATCGCCACCCTCTCGAAACCCTGCAGCCGCCGCAGTTCATGGCGCGGCTTTATTCCACTGCCGGCCGTGATCAGGCTGAGGATGGCGAAGATGGCGCCCGCCAGGACGAGCAGCATCACCGGAAAGCCAGCCGCGTAGCCGACCGCCATGAAGGCGGACAGCAGGGTGAAAGACGCGAGCGCCAGCGAAACCGGGCCGGGGCAAATCTGCCGGAGCACCTGGCCGCCGTCGAACTTCCATACCGGCACGAGGTTGGCGACGTTGAACAGCGCGGCGATGCCCGCAAGCGTTGCGCAAACGGTTGCGGTGAACCGCCAGCCCTCGCCGACAGAATAGTTGCAGGCGGCAATCGCCAGCGGCACCAGGAACGCGGAGAAGCCGGTGCCCATCAACGCCACGAAAGCCACTTCGAAGCGGCTGTCATAGGGCCTGCCGCCGATGGCTATGCCGCCGAGCAGCGGCACGAAGATCATGCGCACCTTGCGGTGCCCCATGACCCTGAATGCCGCCATGTGGCCAAGTTCGTGCAGCGCAACGACCGTGGTGAGCACCATTGCGAGCACCAGCCCGCCGATGTTGAGGCCAAAGATCGGCCACAGGATGAGGACCGAGAGGAGAGCGAAGCCAACCTGGCTCGCGGGATGCTCGAAGATGCCGCCCGCGCGATATCTTCCGGTCTCGGCCCAGATCTTCAGTTTGCGCAGTTCGCGCCGCAACGCGAAATATCGGAACAGCAGGAAAGCGCCGCCGCGATAGCGATCGGTGCGCGCCAGCGTCACACGGGTCTTGCCGGCTTCGACCGACAATTCTGCAGTTTCGCGGTAGTCGGCGAAAAAGGAAACATCAAGCGAACTGTCGTCGATCACCGTCGCCGAAAAGCGCTCGCCCTCGACCGCATCCTCCAACCTGACGGTGCGCTCGATCGGCTTGCCGTCGCGCCCTTCCCAGCTCAGCTGGACACGCGCAAGCGCGGGATCGTCCATCTGCTCGCCTGACAGTTGCTGCCCCGACCAGGCGGCGTTTTCGCCGAACGGCCATAAGGCGCTCCAGACACGGTCCCTATCTGCGGCTATCACCCGGCTCAGCCTCACTGTCCTCACGCCGAGCGGCAGCGCGAAGAAAATGAAGATCAGCCCGAGATTGAGCGTTACGAGAACCACCGCCAGAATGGGCGACAAGGGCGTCACTCCTAGGGAGCGCCTGGCCCGGGACGAGTCGGGACAGGCGCTCACCATTCGATTTCGGCGGAGCCTAGCCGGTATGGCCAGAAGAAAAGCTTAACGCTTGCTCCCTCGAAATCGAATGACGCAGAGGCGGTGGCCGACCTAAAGCGCGCCGATCCACATAGCCGTGACGACGAGGAAGGTGCTCATGCAAACCAGAGAAACGACATCCTGGAACATATCGGCCATTTCTGCCTCCTGTTGTTGGTGTGTTTCCATTTTGTTCTATTTTTGTTCGAAGTCAACGCTCCCGATGCATGCTCCTGCCAGCCCCCGCCAAAAGGGTTAAAGGATGGTTACGCGGCCAGCGCCCACGCACTTGCGGCCTAGCGCATGGGCGCGCCTGCCCAATCAGAGCGGGACGACCTTGCCTTCCGCCAGCGTGACGCGGCGGTCCATGCGTCCCGCCAGTTCGTGGTTGTGCGTGGCGATGAGCGCGGCAAGGCCGGACTGTTTCACCAGCGCCGCCAGGGCGTCGAAAACGTAGGATGCCGTGTGCGGATCGAGGTTGCCGGTCGGCTCGTCGGCAAGCAGAACCAGCGGGGCGTTGGCGACCGCACGCGCGATGGCAACGCGCTGCTGCTCGCCGCCGGAAAGCTCCGAGGGACGGTGTTGCGCCCGCTTGCCGATCTGCATGTAGTCGAGCAACTGCTCGGCGCGCTTGGCGGCTTCGGCCCGCGGCAGTCCCTTGATGATCTGCGGCATCATGATATTCTCGAGCGCCGAGAACTCGGGCAGTAGATGGTGGAACTGATAGACGAAACCGATGTCGTTGCGGCGGATCGCGGTGCGTTCGTCATCCGACAGCCGGCCACAGGCGCGCGCGCCGAGAATGACGTCCCCGGCGTCGGGCCGCTCGAGCAGGCCGGCGGTGTGCAGCAGCGTCGACTTGCCGGCGCCCGAGGGCGCAACCAGCGCCACCATCTCGCCGGGAACCAGCGAGAAGTCGGCGCCGCTGAGGATGGTCAGCTTGCGCGAGCCCTGGACATAGTGCCGCTCGACGCTCCTGAGTTCGATGACCGGCGCGTTCACTCGTACCTCAGCGCTTCGACCGGATCGAGCTTTGCGGCGCGCCAGGCCGGGAACAGCGTGGCGAGGAACGATAGCCCCAGCGCCATCAGGATGACGGAGAGCGTTTCGCTGACTTCCATCTTGGCCGGCAGCTGGCTGAGAAAATACAGCTCGGGATTGAAAAGGATGGTTCCAGAAAGCCACGAGAAGAACTCGCGGATGCGCTCGACGTTAAGGCAGAGCACGACACCGAGCAGGACGCCAGCGAGGGTGCCTGTGACGCCGATCGCAGCGCCCGTCATCAGGAATATCCGCATCACGGCGCCACGCGTCGCACCCATGGTGCGCAGGATCGCGATGTCGCGACCCTTGTCCTTCACCAGCATGATGAGGCCGGAGATGATGTTGAGGGCGGCAACCAGCACGATCAGCGTCAGGATCATGAACATGACATTGCGTTCCACCTGCAGCGCCGAGAAGAAGGTTTCGTTGCGCTGCCGCCAGTCGGAGATGAAGACCTGGCGGGCGGCCGCTATCTCGACCAGATCGCGCAGCGAATCGACATCGTCGGGATTGTCGACAAACACTTCGATCGTCGCCGCGCGGCCTTCCATGTTGAAGTAGAGTTGCGCTTCCTCGAACGGCATGAAGATGACCGACGAATCGAACTCGGACATGCCGACCTCGAAGATCGCTACCACCGGATAGGCCTTGACGCGCGGGGTGGTCCCGAACGGCGTCACGTCGCCGTCGGGCGAAACCAGCGTGATCGTGTCGCCGAGCACAAGGCCGAGATTGTTGGCCATGCGCTGGCCGATGGCGACGCCTTCGGACTGATCGAAGCCGACAAGCGAGCCGTGCTTGACGTTGTTGGACACCACGGTCAGCTTGCTGACATTCGCACCGCTTATGCCGCGAACGAGGGCGCCGGTGCCGGCCCCGACCGAGCCCGAGGCCAGCACCTGTCCGTCAATCAGCGGAATGGCGTATTTGACGCCGGCAACGCCGTTGATGCGCTGGGCGACGACATCGTAGTCGTCGAGCGGCTGGTCGATCGGCTGCACGATGAGATGCCCGTTGATACCGAGGATCCGCGTTAGCAGCTCGGCGCGGAACCCGTTCATCACGGCCATCACGACGATCAGCGTCGCTACGCCGAGCATGATGCCGAGGAAGGAGATCGAGGCGATCACCGAGATCACCGTCTCCTTGCGCCGCGAGCGCAGGTAGCGCCAGGCGACCATGCGCTCGAACACCGAGAACGGCCCGGCGCCGGCAGGCTTCGTGGCGGCTGGCGTGCTCATTCCGCGGCGCCAAACCGCGCAACGACCGCCGATATCGGCAACGTCTCGCGCTCGCCCGTCTTGCGGTTCTTGATTTCGGCTTCACCCGCGGCGGCACCGCACGGCCCGATGATGACCTGCCACGGCAGGCCGATCAGGTCGGCGGTGGCAAACTTGCCGCCCGGCCGCTGGTCGGTATCGTCGTAGAGCACGTCCCTTCCGGCAGCCGAAAGTTGGTCAAGGAGCATATCGCAGATACGGTCGCAGTCGGCGTCGCCGACCTTCATGTTGATCAGGCCGATGTCGAACGGGGCCACCGATTCAGGCCAGATGATGCCGTTTTCGTCATGGCTCGCCTCGATGATTGCGGCGATCAGGCGCGTCGGCCCGATGCCGTAGGAGCCCATCGAAACGAAATGCTCCTTGCCGTCGGGACCCTGCACCTTTGCGTTCATCGGCTTGGAATACTTCTCGCCGAAGTGGAAAATATGGCCGACCTCGATCCCGCGCGCTGAAAGCCTCTCGCCTTCCGGGAGTTTGCCCCATGCCGCCTCGTCATGCATCTCATCGGTCGCCGCGTATGGCGTCGTCCACTCCTGGACGATACCGCCGATCTCGGTGTCGTCGGTGAAGTCGGTAGCCTCCCCGGGCACTGGCAGGCTAAGGAACTGCTTGTCGCAGAACACCTGGCTTTCGCCGGTGTCGGCAAGGATGATGAATTCGTGCGAAAGATCGCCGCCGATCGGGCCGGTGTCGGCGCGCATTGGAATTGCCTTCAGCCCCATGCGCGTAAAGGTGCGGAGATAGGAGACGAACATCCTATTGTAGGCTGCTTTCGCGCCCTCATAGTCAAGGTCGAACGAATAGGCGTCCTTCATCAGGAACTCGCGGCCGCGCATCACGCCGAAGCGGGGACGCACCTCGTCGCGGAACTTCCACTGGATATGATAGAGGTTGAGCGGCAGATCCTTGTAGGACTTGACGTAGGTGCGGAAGATGTCCGTCACCATCTCTTCGTTGGTCGGCCCGTAGAGCATGTCGCGCTCCTGACGGTCCTTGATGCGCAGCATCTCCTTGCCGTAGTCGTCGTAGCGCCCGCTCTCGCGCCACAGCTCCGCCGACTGGATGGTAGGCATGAGAATTTCGAGCGCGCCGGCGCGGTTCTGCTCCTCGCGAACAATCTGGCAGACCTTGTCCAGCACGCGCTTGCCAAGCGGCAGCATGGAGAACGATCCCTGCCCCTGCTGGCGGATCATGCCGGCCCGAAGCATCAGCCTGTGGGAGACAATCTCGGCCTCGCGCGGGTTCTCTTTGAGTATAGGCAGGAAGTAGCGTGACAGCCGCATTTGGGGTCCGTGAAAAAGGCGATGGTCTTTGCGCCGGAATCGGCAAGCCATGCGAAACGAATGCCTGCGCTTCATAACGATTTCAGCGCCGAATGAAAACCCGCAGGCGGGGTGTCATCTTGACCAACTTCGCTGCTGTCCGTTCGGCAGGCAGACCCTGCCGACGAATTGTGCAGTGCAGCACAAATGCGGTGCTTCGGACGCAAAATTCCGCGTGACAATTTGTCCGGCGTTGGGATAGTGTGCCCCCATAACCGAGAGGGCGGAGAATAATTCGCCTTCCTACGCGGTCAAAGTCTTGGGAGGATGCGATCTAGGCGCGAAATTCGCTGCCGCCGGACACCGGAAACAGATCGGACGCGTTTAATTGCAAGGCCTTGTGCCTTGCATTTTTTTTGTGCAATCAAAATATTTGCCGGCAAAACCAGCGGCTCGACCGGCTGAATTGCCGATGTTTCGCGTTCACCGTGCGGTCCGGATTCAAACGGCGGGTTTTGCGCCGCTGCCAAATTCCGGTACGATTTTCGGGAGGTCGTCAAGGCTGAGACCGAGGCCCCGCGTCACCAGATAAAAGCCACCGAGGATCACCGCAGATACGATGGTGGTGCGCACAAACGCGCGCATGACATGCGGTCCCCTGGGTGCGCTGGGTTCGGTGCCGAGCGTGACGTCGCTGTCTTCGTCCTGCGTCGTCAACCCGAAGGGCAACATCGCGAAAAGCACGAGCCACCAGAGCACGAAATAGAGCGCCGCGACCGAGATCCAGGTCATGCCTGTTCAAGCTCCACAAGCGTGCCCGAAAAATCCTTCGGATGGAGAAACAGGACGGGTTTGCCGTGCGCACCGACCTTCGGCGTTCCGTCGCCAAGGACCCGCGCGCCCGTTTCCCTGAGACGATCGCGCGCCGCGAGGATGTCGTCCACCTCGTAGCAGATATGGTGCATCCCGCCCGACGGGTTCTTTTCTAGGAACGAGGCGATGGGCGAGCCCTCGCCCAGCGGCTCCAGCAACTCGATCTTTGCGTTGCCAGTGTCGATGAAAACGACCGTCACGCCATGCTCCGGCAGCGCGAGTGGTGCGCTCACCGTTGCACCCAGCGTATCGCGGTATATCGCGCTCGCCGCGGCAAGATCCGGCACAGCGATGGCGACATGGTTGAGGCGTCCGAGCATTGGAATACCGTAAGGGTGAATGGTGAGTGGTTCGGGACCGCTACTCATCGACGTGGTCAAGCGATGCATGACCAACTACCATTTTACCATTCACCATTCACCATTCACCATTCACCCGTGACCATTCACCGCGTCACGAACACCGTCACCAGCGGCTTCTTGCCCCAGATCTCGTTGGCCGAACCACGCACCGCGCGCCGGACAGCCTCCTGCACAAGATCGAGATCCTTGCGGCGCTGGCGCGGAATGCTGTCAATGGCGCCGACCGCCGCGTCCAGCATGAGCCCTTCGATGTCCTCGCCGCGCCCGTCGATCTTGGCTACGCCGATCGCCACGATATCGGGGTCGCCTGCCATCTCGTACTTCTCGTCGAGAACCACGTTGACCGCCACATGTCCCGCGAACGAGAGCTTGCGTCGCTCGCGTATGCCCATGACCTCGTCGTCGCCGATGAGCCTGCCGTCTTTGTAGATACGACCGAAGGGCACCTTCTCGAGGATCTCGGCGGCGCCAGGCGCAAGCCGGATCATGTCGCCGTCGCGCACCTGCGCAACCTCCGGAATGCCGGATTGCGCCATAAGCGCGCCCTGGGCAACCAGATGCGCGGCCTCCCCATGGACCGGGATGCCGATGCGCGGCCGTGTCCACTCGTACATCTTGCGCAACTCGCTGCGGCGCGGGTGTCCGGAGACGTGGACCAGCGCGTCGCTGTCCTCGATGATCTTGATGCCCTGGTCGATCAGCTGGTTCTTGATCTCGAGGATCGCCTTCTCGTTGCCCGGAATGGTGCGCGAGGAAAACACGACGATGTCGCCGGGCGACAGCGCGACGGTCTTCATTTCGTCACGCGCCAGCTTGGCGAGAGCCGCGCGGGCTTCGCCCTGGCTGCCGGTGCAGATGATGACGAGGTTTTCGCGCGGGATGAAGCCGTAGTCCTCCTCGCCGATGAACTCCGGTATCCCTTCCATGTAGCCGAGTTCGCCGGCCACGCTGATCATCCGCTTCAGCGAGCGCCCGAGCACCAGCACCTGCCGGCCGGTGTCGCGGGCAGCTTCGGCGATCGAGCGGATGCGTCCGACATTGGAGGAGAATGTGGTGACGGCGACGCGGCCCGGCGCCTTTTCGATGACGCCGCGCAAGCCGACGCCGACCGCCTGCTCGGACGGCGATTCGCCTTCGCGCATCGCATTGGTCGAATCGCAGATCAGCGCCAGCACGCCGGCGTCGCCGAGCGCGCGGAACCGCGCCTCGTCCGTCATCGGCCCGATCTCGGGCGCGGGGTCGAGCTTCCAGTCGCCCGTGTGGATGACAGTGCCGAGCGGCGTGGTGATGGCGAGAGAAACTGGTTCGGGAATGGAGTGGCTGACCGGAACCGCCTCGATCTTGAAGGGTCCGATCTCGAAGGTTTCGCCGGCACGATAGATCGTGACCGGGATTTTTGGTGCGTTGTATTCGCCCTGCCGCTTGGCTTCGAGCAGCCCGGCCGCGAACGGCGTCATCCAGACCGGCGCCTTCAGGCGCGGCCATATGTCGAGCAGCGCGCCGTAGTGGTCCTCGTGGGCATGCGTGATGACGATCCCGCGAAGCGACTTGAGCTGCTGCTCGATGAAACGCGTGTCGGGCAGCACGAGGTCCACGCCGGGCAGCGAGGCGTCCGGGAATGTCACGCCGACATCGACGACGATCCATTCGCGCGCGCTGGCCGGACCAAATCCGTAGAGCGCGAAATTCATGCCGATCTCGCCGACGCCCCCGAGCGGCACGAAGACGAGTTCGGGTCCCGAATACTTCACCATGTCGACACTGTCCTTACGCCGCGCCGGCCGAAGCGACCGCGCCAAAATGCACGTCGCCGGCGGCGATCTTGACCACTCCACCCCCGGCGCGAATGACGAAGCGGCAATCCTCGTCGATGGTTTCGAATACGCCGCGCACGACATTGCCGTCGACGCGCACCGCGACCTCCGATCCAAGCCCGGCGGCGCGGGACAACCAGCGCTGGCGGATGGCGGTCAGGCCGGCGCCGCCATTCCAGATCCGAATGTTTTCGGCCCAGGCATCGGAAAGCGCCAGGAAGAGGGTCTCCGCATCGCCCGAATAGCCGAGCGCCTTCAACGAAACCGCCGGATAGGGAACGTCGTCGGGATGTGCCACAACGTTGACGCCGATGCCGACGGCAAGCGCCACCCGGTTGCCGGCAAGCAGCGAGGATTCGAGCAGGATGCCGGCAAGCTTCGCGCCATGCGCCAGCACGTCGTTCGGCCATTTCAGTTCGAAACGGTCGCCCCTGCCAGCCTTGCCCCCGCCGTCGGCCGCGATGGAGATGCGCCGGTCAGGCACCACCGCATCCAGCGCGTCGGCCAGCGCCAGTCCCGCGACAAAACCGAGCGTCGCGGCAAGCTTCAGCTCATAGCGTTCGACGAGAAGAAGCGTGGCGGCAAGGTTGCCGTCGGGGGTCGCCCAGGCGCGTCCGCGCCGTCCACGTCCGCTGTCCTGCCGCTTCGAGACAATCCACAACCTGCCCGCGTCGCCCGCAGCGGCGCGTTCCAGCGCAAGTGCGTTGGTGGAACCAACGCTGTCGTGTGCTTCGAGCCGGTAGTCCGCCGTGATTGCCGTCGGAGCCAGGACAAAAGCCATTCCTAGAAGAAACTCCGGGCCGCTGCCCCAGCGTAGCTGCTGACCGGTCCGCCAAACAGCACGTAGAACAGGACGAAGGCGCCCGACAAGCCGAGCACCGCGCGAAGCGAACCGGCCATCGGCAGGAACCCGCCGACCGGGTCGTCGAACCACATGATCTTGATGATGCGCAGGTAGTAGTAGGCGCCGACGACCGAGGCGAGCACGCCGATGATTGCCAGCGCATAGAGCCCGGAATTGATGGCGGCGAGGAACACGTACCACTTGGCCCAGAAGCCGGCCATCGGCGGGATGCCGGCAAGCGAGAACATCAGGATGGTGAGGATTGTCGCCATCACTGGGTTGGTGCTGGACAGACCCGCGAGATCGCTGATCTCCTCGACGTTGCCCTCCTTGCGGCGCATCGAAAGGATGAACGCAAACGTGCCGAGCGTCATGACCAGATAAATCAGCATGTAGATGGCGACGCCGCGCACGCCGGCCTCGCTGTTGGCGGCCAGCCCGACCAGCGCGAAGCCGATATGGCCGATCGACGAATAGGCCATCAGCCGCTTGATGTTCTTCTGGCCGATGGCGGCGAACGAGCCGAGCACCATCGATGCAATGGAAATGAAGGAGATGATCTGCTGCCAGTCGGCCGCGACCGGCTCGAACGCGCTCATGACGACGCGCACGGTCAGCGCCATGGCCGCCATCTTGGGCGCCGCGGCGAAGAACGCGGTGACAGGCGTCGGCGCACCCTCATAGACGTCGGGCGTCCACATGTGGAACGGCACGGCGGATATCTTGAAAGACAGGCCAGCCAGCACGAACACCAGACCGAACACGAGGCCAAGGCTGCGTTCGCCGCCGGTCAGCGCCGCCGCGATCTGGGTGAAACCGGTGCCACCCGTATAGCCATAGACGAGACTGACGCCGTAGAGCAGCATGCCCGACGACAGCGCGCCGAGCACGAACGACTGCAGGCCGGCCTCCGTGGCCCGCAGCGTGTCACGGTTGATCGCCGCCACGACGTAAAGCGCGAGCGACTGCAGTTCCAGGCCGAGGTAGAGCGCGATCATGTCGTTGGCCGAGATCATCAAAAGCATGCCGAGCGTGGCGAGCAGGATGAGCACCGGATATTCGAACTTGTTGAAATTCTGCTCCCGCGCGAAGCCCGTCGACATGACAAGCGTGACTGCGGAACCGACCAGAGTGAGGAGCTTCATGAAGCGTGCGAAGGCGTCGGAGACAAACGCGCCGCCGAAGGCCTCGCCGTCGCCGGTGTAGAGAAGCATCCAGCCGCCCGCAGCCACGATGAGCAGAACCGCCAGCGCGTTGACCAGGCCGTAGGACCGCTCGCCGGCGAACACGCCGACCATGAGAAGCACCATCGCGCCGCCGGCGACAATGAGCTCCGGCGTCAGCAGTGAGAGGCTAGAGATAAGTTCCGGCGTCATGGTCGCGCCCCTCAGTTAGCCGCCGCGACATGCGCGGCGTCGAGCGAAATAGTGATTGTATTGACGAGCGCTTCGACCGAAGTCGCGGTCGCATCGAGGATCGGCGACGGATAGACGCCGAAGAATATGACCAGCACGATGAGCGGATAGAGGATGGTCTTTTCGCGCGCAGAGAGATCGAGCAGGCCTTCCAGGCTCTCCTTGGTGAGCGCGCCGAAGATCACTTTGCGATAGAGCCAAAGCGCATAGCACGCCGACAGGATCACTCCCGTCGCCGCGAACGCGGCCACCCAGGTGTTGACCTCGAAAGCGCCGAGCAGCGTCAGAAATTCGCCGACGAAACCGCTGGTGCCCGGCAAGCCGACATTCGCCATCGTAAAGATCAGGAACGCCACCGCGTATTTCGGCATGTTGTTGACGAGACCGCCATAGGCAGCGATCTCGCGCGTGTGCATGCGGTCGTAGACCACGCCGACGCACAGGAACAGCGCGCCCGACACCAGGCCGTGCGACAGCATCTGGAACATGGCGCCCTGGATGCCCACCTCGTTCATCGTGAAGATGCCCATCGTCACGAAGCCCATATGGGCGACCGACGAATAGGCGATCAGCTTCTTCATGTCCTCCTGCATCAGCGCGACCAGCGAGGTGTAGATGATGGCGATGACGGAAAGCGTGAAGACCAGCGGCGCGAAATCGGCCGACGCCAGAGGGAACATCGGCAGAGAGAAGCGCAGCAAGCCGTAGCCGCCGAGCTTCAACATGATGCCGGCCAGGATCACTGAACCGGCTGTCGGCGCCTCGACGTGAGCGTCGGGCAACCATGTGTGGACCGGCCACATCGGTATCTTGACCGCGAACGATGCAAAGAAGGCAAGCCACAGCCACGTCTGCATGTTGGCGGGGAAGTTGTGCGTCAGCAGCGTCGGGATGTCGGTCGTGCCCGCCTGGAAGAACATCGCCATGATGGCCAGCAGCATCAGCACCGAGCCGGCGAGCGTATAGAGGAAGAACTTGAACGCCGCATAGACGCGCCGCTTGCCGCCCCACACGCCGATGATGATGAACATCGGGATCAGGCCGCCTTCGAAGAAGACGTAAAAGAGGACAACGTCGAGCGCGCAGAAGGTGCCGATCATCATAGTTTCGAGCAGCAGGAAGGCAATCATGTAGGCCTTGACGCGCTTCTCGATCGCTTCCCAGCTCGCCAGAATAGACAGCGGCATCAGAAAGGTCGTCAGGATGACGAACAGCATCGAAATGCCGTCGACGCCAACGCTGTAGGAGATGCCGGAATCCAGCCAGTCGACCTTCTCGACCATCTGGAAGCCGGGCACGGAATTGTCGAAGTTCTTCCAGACCACCAACGATACAAGGAACGTGAAGATCGTCGTCCAGAGCGCGATCGCGCGGATGTTGCGACGCGCGCTTGGCCCCTCGTCCCGGATGAACAGGATGAGCAGGACGCCGACCAGCGGCAGGAACGTGACCAGCGAAAGAATGGGAACACCCGACATCAGATGGAGCTCCCGAACATCATCCAGGTGACCAGGGCAGCGACGCCGATGAGCATGGCGAATGCGTAATGATAGAGGTAACCCGTCTGCAGCTTGACCACGCGGCTGGTAACGTCGACCACCCGCGCCGACACGCCGTCAGGCCCGAACCCGTCGATGATGCGGCCGTCGCCGGTCTTCCAGAGGAAGGTGCCGAGGCGTTTGGCCGGTCTGACGAACAGGAAGTCGTAGAGTTCGTCGAAGTACCACTTGTTCAGCAGGAAGGCGTAGAGCCCGCGATGCTGCGCGGCGAGCCGCTTCGGCGTCTCCGGCGAGCGGATGTAGAACTGGTAGGCGACCAGGAAACCGAGGATCATGGCGACGAACGGCGCGAGCTTCACCCATACCGGCACCTCGTGGAAGGCGTGCAGGATGTGGTTGTCGGGGAGTGTGAACAGCGCTCCCTTCCAGAACTCCTGATAGTGCTCGCCGACGAAATACCCCTCGAAGAGAAACCCTGCGAAAAGCGCCCCGGCTGCCAGGATAAACAGCGGCACCAGCATGACCGGCGGCGACTCGTGGACGTGGTGCATGACCTCGTGGCTGGCGCGCGCCTCGCCGTGGAAGGTCATGAAAATCAGCCGCCACGAATAGAAGCTGGTGAAGGCGGCGGCGATCACCAGGGCCCAGAATGCGTAGAACGCGACGGGGCTGTGCGCTGCGAACGATCCCTCGATGATGGCGTCCTTGGAGAAGAAGCCGGCAGTGCCGATGATGGTGAAGGGAATGCCGACGCCGGTCAGCGCCAGCGTGCCGACGATCATCATCCAGTATGTCTTCGGGATCAGCTTCCGAAGGCCGCCCATCTTGCGCATATCCTGCTCGTCGGAGACCGCATGGATGACCGAGCCGGATCCGAGGAACAGCAGCGCCTTGAAGAAGGCATGCGTGAACAGGTGGAAGATCGCCGCCGAGTAGAAGCCGAGGCCGAGCGCCACGAACATGTAGCCGAGCTGCGAACAGGTCGAATAGGCGATGACGCGCTTGATGTCGTTCTGCACGAGGCCGACCGTCGCGGCGAAGAACGCGGTAAGCGCCCCGATGCAGGTCACGACGATCAGCGCCGTGTGCGACAACTCGAAAAGCGGCGAGAGGCGCGCCAGCATGAAGACGCCGGCCGTCACCATGGTCGCTGCATGAATAAGGGCCGACACAGGCGTCGGGCCTTCCATGGCGTCCGGCAGCCATGTGTGCAGCGGCACCTGGGCCGACTTGCCCATCGCGCCCATGAACAGCAACAGGCAGATGACCGTCAGCGCGCCGGCCTTGTCGAGATGGTACCCAAGGAACGTGAACACGGCCTCGCCATGCGCAACGGCGTCGCCCGCCGCTCCCTCCGCGCCATGCGCTTCGGCCGGGATGAACGACGCCGCGTTTGCGAAGATCGTGCCTAAATTGACCGAGCCGAACAGCACGAAGACGCCGAACAGGCCGAGCAGGAAGCCGAAGTCGCCAACCCGGTTGACGACGAACGCCTTGATGGCGGCGGCATTGGCGGACGGCTTCTTGTACCAGAAGCCGATCAGCAAGTAGGACGCCAGGCCGACGCCCTCCCAGCCGAAGAACATCTGCACCAGATTGTCCGACGTCACCAGCATCAGCATGGCGAAGGTGAACAGGCTGAGATAGGCGAAGAAGCGCGGCCGGTTCGGGTCGTGGTGCATGTAGCCGATGGAATAGATGTGCACCAGGCACGACACGGTGTTGACGACGACCAGCATGACTGCCGTCAGCGTGTCGATGCGCAGCGCCCAGTCGGCTTGCAGGTTGCCGGCTTCCAGGAAGCGCAGCACCGGAACGGTGAACACCGTGGTGTCGCCAAGCGCCACGGTGAAGAAGGTGACCCAGGACAGCGCCGCCACGACCACCATGAAGCTGCAGGTGATGTATTCGGACGCCTTGGCGCCGAGCGAACCGCCGAACAGGCCGACGATCAGGAAACCCAGCAGGGGAAGGAAGACGATTGCCTGGTACATCGGGAGCGTCTCAGCCCTTCATCATGTTGACGTCTTCGACCGCAATCGAACCACGGTTGCGGAAGAAGACGACGAGGATCGCAAGGCCGATCGCGGCTTCTGCGGCCGCGACGGTGAGTACGAACAGCGCAAAAACCTGACCGACGAGGTCGCCCAGCGCGGCTGAGAACGCCACGAAGTTGATGTTAACGGCGAGCAGGATCAGCTCGACCGACATCAGGATGACGATGACGTTCTTGCGGTTGAGGAAGATGCCGAACACGCCGAGCGTGAACAGGACCGCCGAAACCGTGAGAAAATGGGAAATGCCAACCTGCATGTCAGATGCCCTTGCCCGTCTCGACTTTTTTGATTTCGATCGCGGTGGCCGGCGTGCGAGCGACCTGGGCGGCGATCGACTGCCGCTTCACGCCCGGCTTGTGGCGCAGCGTCAGCACGATCGCTCCGATCATGGCGACCAGCAGCACAAGGCCGGCGATCTGGAAGTAGAAGACGTAGTCGGTGTAGAGGATGTCGCCGAGCGCCGCCGTATTGTGGCGCGTGGCGATATCGGGCGTCGGCTGCGACACCGTTCCGGCAAGCTTCGGTGCAAAGCTGTAGCCGCCAACCACGACAATCAGTTCGGCGGCAAGGACCAGTCCGACAATTGCGCCGATGGGCGCGTATTGCAGCGCGCCAGTCTTCAACTCGGCGAAGTCGACATCGAGCATCATGACCACGAACAGGAACAGAACCGCGACGGCGCCGACATAGACGACGAGCAGGATCATCGCCAGGAACTCGGCGCCAGCAAGCAAGAACAGCCCGGCCGCGTTGACGAAGGTCAGGATCAGGAACAGGACCGAATGCACGGGATTGCGCGCGGAAATGACCATGAAGGCCGATCCGACGGCGACAAAGGCGAAGAGGTAGAAAAATACCGCTTCCAGTCCGTTGAGCATGGGTAGTCCCCGGTTAAGTCCTGGTCGCGCGACCTCCTTGGCCGCGAGACCGCATGTGCCTTAGACGAGCCTTGCGGGCGCGTCCATGTCTTCCCTCGTCCGCCTCCCGTCAAACCGGGAGAGCAAAACCAAAGCTCAGCGGAAAGGCGCGTCGATCGACAGGTTGCGGGCGATTTCCCGCTCCCACCGATCGCCGTTGGCGAGCAGCTTTTCCTTGTCGTAGTAGAGCTCCTCGCGCGTCTCCGTAGCGAACTCGAAATTCGGCCCCTCGACGATGGCGTCGACCGGGCAGGCTTCCTGGCAGAAGCCGCAATAGATGCACTTCACCATGTCGATGTCGTAACGCACGGTGCGGCGGGTTCCATCGTTGCGGCGCGGGCCGGCCTCGATGGTGATCGCCTGCGCCGGGCAGATCGCCTCGCAAAGCTTGCAGGCGATGCAGCGTTCCTCGCCGTTCGGATAACGGCGCAACGCATGCTCGCCCCGGAAGCGCGGCGACAGCGGCCCCTTCTCGTTCGGATAGTTGACGGTCTCCTTCGGCGCCACCAACTGTCGCATCGACAGGAAGAACGCACCGACGAAGTCTTGCAAAAGCAGCGACTTGGCAGCCTGGGCTAGCGCTGACATCTCAATCTCCAGCTAAAAACGGACCGGCGAACCAGCCGACGATCGGCAGCAGCACGAACTGGCTGAGCCCGGTGATCCTCAGGACGCGCTTGGTATCGTCCAGATCGACGCGCGAGGCGAGCAGCCGCAGCAGCAGATAGTCCGCCGCCGCGATTGCCAGCCCAACCAGTGCGCCGATCATGCTCGATCCCATCACGCAAACCCCATGATCTTGAGGAAGGCGGCGGTCGCGACGACCATGAACAGCGACAGCGGCAGGAAGACCTTCCAGCCGAGGCGCATGAGCTGGTCGTAGCGGTAGCGCGGAACGAAGGCCTTCACCATCGCGAACATGAAGAACACGAAGCAGAGCTTCAGCACGAACCAGATGACGCCGGGCACCCAGGTGAACGGTGCGAAATCGAACGGCGGCAGCCATCCGCCGAGGAACAGGATCGTCGTCAGCGCGCACATCAGGACGATCGCGACGTACTCGCCGAGGAAGAACAGCAGGAACGGCGTCGACGAGTATTCGACCATGTGGCCGGCGACCAGCTCCGACTCGGCCTCGACGAGGTCGAAGGGCGGGCGGTTGGTCTCGGCAAGCGCCGAGATGAAGAACACGACGAACATCGGGAACAGCGGCAGCCAATGCCAGTCGAGGAAGCTGTTGGGCAGGCCGAGCATGGTGCCGAGCCCGTCGCGCTGCGCCAGCACGATGTCGGTCAGGTTGAGCGAGCCGACGCACAGCAGCACGCAGACGATGACGAAGCCGATCGAAACCTCGTAGGACACCATCTGCGCGGCGGAACGCAGCGCGCCGAGGAAGGGATACTTCGAGTTCGATGCCCAGCCGCCCATGATGACGCCATAGACTTCAAGCGAAGAGATGGCGAAGACGTAGAGAATGCCGACATTGATCGTCGCGATGGCCCAGCCTTCCGCGACCGGAATGACCGCCCACGCCGAGATGGCGAGCACCGCGGAAACCACCGGCGCGAGCAGGAACACGCCCTTGTTCGCGCCTGACGGGATGACCGGCTCCTTGAACACGAATTTCAGCAGGTCGGCGAACGCCTGCAAAGTGCCCCAAGGCCCGACGACATTGGGGCCGCGACGAAGCTGCACGGCAGCCCAGATCTTGCGGTCGGCGTAGAGCAGGTAAGCGACGCCGACCAGCAGCACGACGATCAGGACGACCGACTTCA
This sequence comes from Hyphomicrobiales bacterium, assembly GCA_026400435.1. Taxonomy (GTDB): domain Bacteria; phylum Pseudomonadota; class Alphaproteobacteria; order Rhizobiales; family Rhizobiaceae; genus Mesorhizobium_K. Next base: position 25,385 of record JAPLOZ010000076.1, read on the forward strand.
GGACGATGATCAGCGCCGGCAGGACATACGTGAAGAAGAAATCTTCCATCGACTATTCCGCCGCCTGCCTGAAGCCGTTTTTCGCAAGCGCCGAACATTCCGCCATGACGGCGGAGGCGCGCGCGATCGGGTTGGTGAGATAGAAATCCTTTACCGGCGAGGTGAAGACGCCCTTGTTTAGCTTGCCGCCCAGCCGGGCGACCCGGTCGAGGTCGGCAACGCTTCCCGCAGCGATCTCATCCACGCGGGCAAGATGCGGATACGCGCCGTAAAGCGTGCGGCGCAGTGCCGCCAGCGAATCGAAGGGCAGCTTCTTGCCGAGAACGTCCGACAGAGCGCGCAGGATGGCCCACTCTTCCTTGGCCTCGCCCGGCGCGAAACCGGCGCGGCTGGTCTGCTGCACGCGCCCCTCGGTGTTGACGTAGGTGCCCGACTTCTCGGTGTAGGCGGCGCCCGGCAGGATGACGTTGGCGCGGTGCGCGCCCGCGTCACCATGCGTGCCGATATAGACGACGAAAGCCCCGCCGGTAGCTGTCATGTCGAGTTCGTCGGCGCCGAGCAGGAACAGCACGTCGCTGTCGCCGAGCATGGCGGCGGCGTCCTTGCCGCCCTGGCCGGGCACGAAGCCGACATCGAGGCCGCCCACGCGGGCGGCCGCATTGTGGAGCACGCAGAAACCGTTCCAGTCCTCGCGCGACGCGTTGACCGCCAGAGCGAGCTTCGCCGCCTGGCCGAGGATTGCCGCACCGTCGGAGCGCGCAATCGCGCCCTGCCCGACAATGATCAGCGGATGCGTCGCCGCCTTGAGCGTCTCGAAGAAGCTGCCCGAACCGTCGGCAAGCGCCTTCAGCGTTTCCGGGCCGGCGCCGAGCTGCTCGTAGTCGTAGCGCATGTCGCCCAAATCGCCGATCACGCCGACCGGCAGCTTGCCCTGGCGCCAGCGCTTGCGGATGCGTGCGTTGAGCACCGACGCCTCGAAGCGCGGATTGGCGCCGACGATCAGCACCGCATCGGCCCGTTCGATGCCTTCGATCGTCGCGTTGAAGAGGTAGCTCGCCCGGCCGAGCGAAGGGTCGAGCGCTGCGCCGTCCTGCCGGCAGTCGATGTTTGCGGAGCCCAGCGACTGCATCAGGAGCTTCAGCGCATACATCTCCTCGACGGTCGCGAGATCGCCCGCGATCGCGCCGATCCGCTCAGGCTGTGCCTTGGCGATGGCCTGCTTGATCGCATCGAATGCCTCGGGCCATGTCGCGGGAACGAGCTTCGCGCCCTTGCGCACATACGGCCGGTCGAGCCGCTGCGAGCGCAGCCCGTCCCAGATGAAGCGGCTCTTGTCGGAGATCCACTCCTCGTTCACCTGATCGTTGACGCGCGGCATGATGCGCATCACCTCGCGCCCTCTGGAGTCGACGCGAATCGCCGAGCCGACCGCGTCCATCACGTCGATGGACTCCGTCTTGGTCAGTTCCCACGGCCGCGCCGTAAAGGCGAACGGCTTCGATGTGAGCGCGCCGACCGGGCACAAGTCGATGACGTTGCCCTGCAGTTCGGAGGTCATCGCCTGTTCGAGATAGGTGGTGATTTCGGCGTCCTCGCCGCGGCCGATCAGGCCAAGCTCGGAGATGCCCGCGACCTCGGTGGTGAAGCGAACGCACCGCGTGCAATGAATGCAGCGATTCATGACCGTCTTGACCAGCGGGCCGATGTACTTGTCCTCGACCGCGCGCTTGTTTTCCTTGTAGCGCGAGGAATCGACGCCGAACGCCATCGCCTGGTCCTGCAGGTCGCACTCGCCGCCCTGGTCGCAGATCGGGCAGTCGAGCGGATGGTTGATCAGCAAAAATTCCATCACGCCTTCGCGGGCCTTCTTGACCATCGGCGTGTTGGTGAACATCTCGGGCACTTCGCCGTTCGGGCCGGGCCTGAGGTCACGCACGCCCATCGCGCAGGACGCCTGCGGCTTGGGCGGGCCGCCCTTGACCTCGACCAGGCACATGCGGCAGTTGCCGGCGATCGACAGCCGCTCGTGGAAGCAGAAGCGCGGCACTTCGGCGCCAGCCTCCTCCGCCGCCTGCAGCAGCGTGTAGTGGTCGGGTACCTCGATCTCTTTCCCGTCGACCTTGAGCTTAGCCATATCGCCTCAAACCCCAGCGGCCAGAACCGCAATTCTTGCCCGGACCATGTCCGGAAAACTCAGCGCTTCTTCGTTTTCGACAGCCGCGCCGCCTGCCCGATCCAGTCGTCGCGGCCGATCCGGCCCTTGAAAGACAGATAATCTTCAACCCAGGCGATCTCCGGCTCGCTCCACCCGGCGATCTGCGCGAAGGTCCATACGCCGAGCCCGATGAGAACCGCTTCCAGCTTCGGCCCGACACCCGAGATCGCCTTCAGGTCGTCGACCTTTCTGGGCTTGCTGACGGACTTCGGCTGGCGGAAATCCTCCGGCAGAAGCTCGACATTGGCGGCTTTCGCGGTCGCTGCGGCTTTCGCGGTCGCTGTAGCAGGCAATCCAGCCCCACCTGCGATTTCGAGCGCAGTCGACTGCGCATCCTCGATCAGCACCTTGGTGGCGGACCTTGCCTTGGTCGACGCTGAGCGCGGTTTTTCCGCGGGCGGCGACGTTTCATTGGCCCGTTTCTCGTAAGGCTGATCGAATATGCGTTGCGATGCTTGCGCCATGCCTGACATTGCGCCCATCCACAGGCCGAACGCATGGCTCGCAAATCGAATGTTTGCGGCAGACGCCGCGGCGACGGCAGCGAACGGATGAACGAGCAGGCTGGCCGCGCCGGCCATTTCGCGCGGCAGCACCGTCAACATCCCGTTTGCCAACGTCTCAGGGCGCTTTGCTTCGACCATCTCCCCTACTCCGCCGCCGCCAGCACGGGCTCCGCCCGGTGCGCGTTGCGTGAAAATTCGTCGATGCGGCGCTCCACCTCGCCGCGGAAATGCCGCATGAGGCCCTGGATCGGCCACGCCGCCGCGTCGCCAAGCGCACAGATGGTGTGTCCCTCGACCTGCTTGGTGACGTCGAGCAGCATATCGATCTCGCGCTTCTGCGCCTCGCCCCGCACCAGCCGCTCCATCACGCGCCACATCCAGCCGGTGCCCTCGCGGCACGGCGTGCACTGGCCGCAGCTCTCGTGCTTGTAGAAATAGGAGAGCCGCGCGATGGCCTTTACCACGTCGGTCGACTTGTCCATGACGATCACCGCCGCCGTGCCGAGGCCCGACTTCAGGTCGCGCAACGCATCGAAATCCATCGGCGCGTCGATGATCTGATCGGCCGGCACGAGGGGGACGGACGCGCCGCCGGGGATCACGCAAAGCAGGTTATCCCAGCCGCCGCGAATGCCGCCGCAATGCGTCTCGATCAGTTCGCGGAACGGGATCGACATCGCCTCTTCGACGGTGCACGGATTGTTGACGTGGCCGGAGATGCAGAACAGCTTGGTGCCGACATTGTTCGGCCGTCCGAAGGAGGAGAACCACGCGGCGCCACGGCGCAGGATGGTCGGCGCAACCGCGATGGACTCGACATTGTTGACGGTCGTCGGGCAGCCATAGAGACCGACATTGGCCGGGAACGGCGGCTTCAGC
>JAPLOZ010000022.1 GCA_026400435.1 Hyphomicrobiales bacterium
GTCGCCGTCGCCTCGACCGCCATCGCCACGCTGCTCGGAACGCTGCTCGCCATCGGCGTCGAGATCCGGCGGCGCAGGGGAGGGGCTTTGGAAGCGCTGGTGTTTGCGCCGATGATCATTCCCGACATCGTCCTTGCCGTGGCGCTGCTCTCGTTCTTCTCCATGCTCGACCTGACGATGGGGCTGCATACGATCGTGCTGGCGCATGTCGTGTTCAATCTCGCTTTCGTCTGCGCGGTGGTGCGCGCGCGGCTGAAGTCGTTCGACTGGTCGATCACGGAAGCTTCCGCCGACCTCGGCGCATCCGCCTTCACGACATTCCGGCGGGTGACGCTGCCGGTAATCCTGCCGGCCGTTGTCGCCGGTGCGCTGCTCGCCTTCACGCTGTCGGTTGACGAATTCATCATCGCCTTCTTCACTGCCGGCGCCGGACGCTCGTCGACAACGCTGCCGATGCAGATCTATTCGATGATCCGTTTCGGCATCACGCCGGAGATCAACGCGCTGGCGACCATCGTCATGGCTATCAGTGTCATAGCGCTGGCGATCTCGCAGCGGCTTAACCGGGGGATGGTCGGCCAATGACCACGCGCCCGGTTCTCGACATCGAAGACGTGGTCAAGAGATTTGGCACGCTGACGGCCGTCGATGGCGTCTCGCTGTCGATCCGCGAGAACGAGTTTTTCGCGCTGCTTGGTCCGTCGGGCTGCGGCAAGACTACGCTGCTGAGAATGCTCGCGGGGTTCGAGACGCCGAACGGCGGCCGGATCATGCTCGACGGCGCCGACGTGTCGCGGGTGCCGCCGAACCGGCGCCCGGTAAACCTGATGTTCCAGTCGTACGCGCTGTTTCCGCACATGAGCGTGCGTGCCAACATCGCCTATGGCCTCGAGATGGAGCGCAGGCCGGCGGCTGAAATCCGCGCACGCGTCGACGAGATGCTGGCGACGACGCAGCTTGCGGCGCTTGCCGACCGCAAGCCGGAGCAGCTTTCGGGCGGGCAGAAGCAACGCGTGGCGCTCGCCCGCGCGCTGATCAAACGGCCCCGCGTGCTGTTGCTCGACGAGCCGCTCGGCGCGCTCGACAAGAAGCTGCGCGGCGAGATGCAGATCGAGCTCAAGCGCCTGCAGCACGAGGTGGGCATCACCTTCGTCGTGGTCACGCATGACCAGGAGGAGGCGCTTGTCATGGCCGACCGCATGGCGGTGCTGAAGGATGGCCGCCTGCTGCAATGCGACACGCCGCACGCCGTCTATGAGCATCCGGCGGACGCCTTTGTCGCGGGCTTTATCGGCGTCATGAATTTCTGTGCGGGCTGGGCGTTCTCAGGGGGCGTGAAAGCCGGCGGCGGATTGGCGATTGCTGGCGACCTGCCTGAGGGGATGACTGACGGGAGCGCAGCGCTGGCCGCCGTTCGGCCCGAAAGGATCGCGCTGTATCCGTCACCCGAAATCGCCAACCGCACGACCGGCACGATCGAGGCGCTAGCCTACCATGGCCTCGACCTGCAGCTTCACCTCAGAACGCCGCTTGCCGAAAAGCCTTTCCTCGTTCGGGTGACGGCGGACAGGGCTGACCGCAGGCCACTGAAGATAGGCGACAGCGTGGAAATCGGCTGGACCGCGGGCGACACGCGCATATTCAGGAATTGAGATACCGGAGAGACCCATGACCAAAAAGACGATCGCATTCTTCCCGGAGGCCGCCTATGGGCCGGCGCTCAATTCGGTAGGCATCGCCCAGGCCGTCGAGGCGCGCGGACACAAGGCGGTATTCCTGTCGGATCCAGGCTTCGTGGATGTCTACAAGGGTTATGGATTCGAGGCGCACCCGGTAAACCTGTCGGAGCCGATGCCGCCCGAGAAGATGGCGAAGTTCTGGGAGGATTTCATCAACGGGCACATACCCAACTTCCGCAAGTCGCCCTACGATCAGGTCGACAACTACGTGAAGGATTGCTGGACGGCGATCGTTGACAGCGCCAAATGGGCGCAGAAGGACCTGCCGGGCGTGCTGGCCAGGATCAAGCCGGACGTCATCTGCGTCGACAACGTGATCCTGTTCCCGGCGATCAAGCAGTTCGGCGTGCCCTGGGTCCGCGTGATCTCCTGCTCGGAGAACGAGATCGAGGACGAAGAAATCCCGCCGCATCTTTCGGGCTGCGGCGAGTATGACCACGCCTGCCACCAGGCCTATCGAGATCACTTCAACGCAGTCATCAAGCCGATCCATGACGACTTTAACGATTTCCTGAAGGCATCAGGCGAAGCGCCGTATCCGATCGGGCAGTTCTTCGAGGCATCGCCCCACCTGAACCTGCTGCTCTATCCCGAAGCGGTGAAGTTCAAGCGCAAACATGCGCTGGACCCGCAGCAGTTCCAGTACCTCGAAGGATGCGTGCGCAAGGAAGCACCCTACCAGGTGCCGACCTTCGCCCGGAACAATGACGGGCCGCTGATCTACGTCTCGTTCGGCTCGCTCGGCGCCGGCGACACGGAACTGCTGAAGCGCGTCATCGCCGCGATCGGCAATTCGCCCTATCGGGCGCTCGTCAACGTCGGCGGCTACAAGGCCGAGTACACAAGCGTTCCGCCCAACGTCATCATCGACAACTGGTTCCCGCAGCCTTCGGTCATTCCTCAGGTTGACGCCGTGATCCACCACGGCGGCAACAACTCGTTCACGGAATGCCTGTTCTTCGCCAAGCCGGCGATCATCATGCCCTATGTCTGGGACGGACACGACAACGCGACCCGCGTCCAGGAAACCGGCCACGGCTTCAAGATGCCTCGCTACGACTGGAAGGAAATCGAGTTGCTGGCGAAGCTGCACTCATGCCTGACCGATCCCGCGATGAAAGCGAAGCTCGCCACGACATCCAGGTACATGCAGGCGCAGAACGGCCCCGAGAAAGCCGCTGGCTTGCTGGAGAAATTGCTGTGACGTCGTCCGCGCCGCACCTCTACGAGGCGTCGACACGCACCGACCTGCTCGACTGGGGTGTCCAGAGCGACGCCATCGAGGGCGTCTCCCGCTCGACCGGCCTCCTCGTGCACAAGGGTCCTGATAACCGGCCTGAGACCGGCATATGGGTGTGCAGCGAGGGGCGCTGGCGGCTGTCCATCCCGCGCGACGAACTCTGCTACTTCGTAGCCGGACGCGCGACCTACCGTTCCGACTCGGGCGAGACCGTCGAAGTCCGCGAGGGCACGGCTGTGATGTTCCCGGCCGGCTGGACCGGCGAATGCACGGTGCACGAGGCCATCCGCAACACCTACATCCTGGCCGCGGACGACTCGGAAGGCAGCGAGCCGAAGATTGCCACGCCGGTGATGCAGTCGCCGCTGAAGCTGACCGACCTGGTCGACTGGGGCGTCATACCAACCATGATCAAGGGTGAGTCATGCACCTCCGGCAAGCTGCTGCACAAGGGTCCCGGTGGCCGCTCGGAATGCGGGCTCTGGGTCTGCACTGCGGGCACCTGGAACTGCCATGTCACGCGCGACGAATACTGCCACTTCCTAGAGGGGCGCTCGACCTATGTGCATGAGAGCGGTGAGGTAATCGAGATCGTGCCGGACACGCTGGCTTTCTTTCCGCAGGACTGGAAAGGCGTCTGCACCGTCCATGAAACGATCAAGAAGATCTACATGATCCGCTGATGGCTGATGACCCAATGAGTGCTTTCTTGACATCCCCCGCTGGCTCGCCTGAGGGGAGTATTGGAGGGTGGCTACAATGACCTTTTCGCCCGCCCAACCGTGTCTGTTCATCAACCCGGACTACCGGCCGATGAGCGCGCAACCACGTCCGGTGATCGACCCGGCGACACTTGAAACCGTCGGCGCGATCGCCGCAGCGACGGATGCGGAGATCGACACGGCGCTCACGGCGGCGGCCACCGCGCAGAAGGCGTGGAAAGCGTTCGACGCCAAGACGCGTGCGAAATATCTTCATGGCGTCGCCAACGCCATCGAGGTGGCCGACTTGACGCGCTGCGCCGAATTGATGGTGCGCGAGATGGGCAAGCCCTATCCGGAAGCGATCGGCGAGATCGCCAACTGCGCGCCGATCTTCCGCTATTATGCCGAGATGGCGCGCGACGAGGCCGGCAAGATCGCTGGCACCACGCAGGCGGGCTCCTTCCAGTACGCGCGCTATGAGCCATACGGCGTGTCCGTGCACATCATGCCCTACAATTTTCCGATCCTGCTGATGTGCTGGACCGTCGCCGCCTCGCTTGCGGCCGGCAACGCCTGCATCATCAAGCCGGCGGAGGCGACGACGCTCTCGACGCTCGACTACATGCAGGTGTTCCGGTCTCTGCCTGCGGGGTTAGTCTCCTGCCTGCCGGGCGGCGCGGAAACGGGCAGGGCGCTGGTCGAGTCCGACCGCACACACGCCGTGGCGTTCACGGGTTCGGTCTCTGCCGGAAGGCGCGTCGCGGTCGCCTGCGCGGAGCGCATGAAGCCCTGCGTGATCGAGGCCGGCGGAAGCGATCCGCTGATCGTCAGCGCGCATGCTCCGCTCGAAGTCGCGTCTGCCGGCAGCGTGACCGCCGCCTTTCACCTGACCGGGCAGGTCTGCACCTCGGCCGAGCGGTTCTTCGTGGTGGATTCCATCCACGACCGGTTCGTCGAACTGTTCGCCGAGAAGACCCGGGCGCTACGCATCGGCAATGGCATGGACGAGACGGAAATCGGGCCGCTGGTAAGCGAGGCCGCACGCGCCAAGGTGATGCGGCTTGTGGACGACGCGATCGCGCATGGCGCGAAGGCCGTGACAGGAGGGCGCGTGCCTCCGGGCCGCAACGTCGGCTGGTTCTACGAGCCGACTATCCTTACTGGCGTGACGCCCGATATGGCAATCTGCCGCGAGGAATGTTTCGGGCCGGTCGCGGCGATCTGCCGCGTCAGCGATTTCGACGAGGCGATCAGGCTTGCCAACGACAGTCCGTTCGGCCTCGGTGCGTCGATCTTCACCACCGATCTCGCCGAAGCCATGGAAGCCTCCGAACGGCTGGAGGCCGGCATGGTCTGGGTCAACAATCCGCTGATCGACAACGATGCGCTGCCGTTCGGCGGGTGGAAGGCATCGGGCATCGGCCGTGAGCTTGGACGGCAGGGGCTCGATGCATTCCGGCGTTCGAAGATGGTGATCATCGACCACAAGCCTGTTGTGCAGGATTGGTGGTACCCTTATCCCGACGAATGGTTTCGCAAGACGGGAGGGCGCAAGCATGTCTGATACGATGGCCGCACGACATGAGTGAGGCGACCGACTGGATCAGGAAGAACGAGATCGTCGAGGTCGAATGCCTGATCCACGACATGAATGGCGTCTTGCGCGGCAAGGTGCTGCCGGTCGAGAAGTTCCTCAAGGCGCTTGACGGGGCTGCCCTCTATATTCCGACCAGCGCGTTGCTTGTCTGCGCGGACGGGCGCTATTCAGGCGCGGTCGACGAGGGGTTCGCCACTTCCGATCCGGACATGCTGCTGGTCCCCGATCTCGACACGTTGTGCGCCGCCCCCGACATCACGCCGCCGCGGGCTTTCGTCCTGGCCGACGCATGCTACCCGGCGGACCAACCGTGGAGCGCGTTACCCCGTATTCTGCTGAAATCCGTGCTGGCGCTCTACTCGCAAAAAGGCTGGCGCGCAGTGGTGGCGCCTGAACTCGAATTCTACCTGACCGCCCCGAACCCCGATCCGAGGGATGCCCTCACTGCGCCGGTCGCCACGAATGGTCGCCGCGAGAATTCCCAGCATCCTTACGATATCGAGGCGCTCGAATGGTTCGAGCCGGTGCTCCGCAAAATCTACGATCATTGCGCCATCGCCGGCGTGCCGGTCGACACGCTGACGCACGAAACCGGAACCGCGCAGCTGGAGATAAACCTGATCCACGGCGATCCGCTCAAACTTGCCGACAATGTCGTCATGTTCAAGCGGATTGCGCGCAAGGCGGCAGCCCGGAGCGGGGCGCACGCGACGTTCATGGCCAAGCCGATCGACGATCAGGCCGGCAGTTCGATGCATCTTCACGTCTCGGTCGTCGACATGGCCGGGGAGACGCTGTTTGCCGACAGGCAGGGCGACGACACGCCGATGTTCAGGCATTTCATGGGCGGCCTGCAGAAATATGTGCCCGAGACCATGCCGCTGATCGCGCCGAACGTGAATTCGTATCGTCGCATAGGGCCGACGCTCAGCGCTCCCGCGAACGTCGAGTGGTCGCACGACAACCGCTCGTGCGGCTTGCGCGTGCCGAAAGCCGGACGCGATGCACGCAGGGTGGAGAATCGACTGCCCGGCGCCGACGCAAATCCCTATCTCGCGATAGCCGCGACGCTGCTGTGTGGATATCTCGGCGTCGCGGAACGCCTGCAACGCGCGCCCGAGGCTCTTGGCAACGCCTATCTGGCCAAGAGCACATTGCCGCGCAACCTTGCCCAGGCGCTGGAGCGGCTTGCCGCTTGCGCGCCGATGCGTTCACTGCTGGGCGAGGAGTTCTTCCAGACATTCGCGCGCGTGAAGCAGCAGGAACTCGATGCGTTCGAGCGGATTGTAACGCCGTGGGAACGCGAGCACCTCCTGTTGAAGACATAGCCAGTCAGCCGCGCCGGAACGCGGCGGCCTTCAGGCGTCATTGCGCAGGGGTTTCAACGGCAGCCTGTTTGCTTTCGTTCAGAACAACGAAGTAGCTGTTTTCGACGAGTTGACTGTATCCGACGGTTTCGTCGGTATTGCGCGGCGCCCTGGCGATCAGGTAGCCGTTCGGATGCTGCCTCAGCCACTCGGAGATCTTCGTCCGGTCGACGATTTCAAGCGGCCTTTCCAGCCGGGCAAGGAAGGTCAGCTCGCCCTGGTAGGATCCGACGAAAGCCAGGTCGGCCTGCCTGTTGCGGTCGAGGAATCGGGCAACAGGGGCCAGGTCATAATGGCTGAAGAACACGCCCGACGCGACCAGTTGCCCAGTCGCGCACAGGGCCAGCATGGTGACGGTGGTGATGCGGATTTTCGCCAGCCGGATACGGGACGGATCGCTTCCGGCAGAATGCTTCAATCTGACCCTGAAGCGCTCGATCCTCCGTTTGTGTGACAACTTGGCCGGCGTCGGCTCGGAGCCCGTCATCGAGGAATAGGCCCGCTTTTCGACCGTAGTTCAATTGCCGCCAGAATAGGCGAACTGGCCTCATTCCGGCCTTTCGACAGGCCCAGGTTTCGTCGGATCAGATGCCGGAACAGGTATATACAGCAGGAATTTTCGATCCTCGGCTATGGGTTTGAGCGCTCCTCCGAACCGGTCGACGAATGCATCGTGATCGCGCTGTGGCACAATTGCGCCATCACCGGAGGCAAGCCACGCGGCCAGTTCTTCGGTCGTATTCAGCCGGGTAATCTTGCCTTGGGTGTAAAACTCGGCTGAAAAGCTGCGCGCATTAAGCATGCCAAGGCGACCGGTTCCTGGGAAGGCTGCAATCAGGCGTGCTTCTGAAGGTAACGGCGGGAAGTCCAGGCCCAGGAATGAAGCGACGGTGATGCCGCCGAAAACCAGCAGGATTTCTGCCACGCCTAGGATCAGCCATTTCGGGCTGGCTGGTCCCGTCCGGACCCACAATATTGTTGCCAATAGCGCCGCCGCCGGCACGCCCGGCAAAACATAGGTGATGATAACATTCGCCGCTGGAGTGAACAATATCAGTGGCGCGAGCGCGAACATGAACAGGTACGCATAGAGGCCTCCACCATCCGGTGCGCCTCGTCGCAACCGCCAGATCAGAGCCGGCAAAAGTGGACTCCAGGGCAGCGTTGCTGCAACCCAATATAGCCAGATTGTCCCCTTCGCATGCTCGCGCCCCGAGCCGTACAGGTCACCCGACCAGCCAGGCTGCAGGAAGCGCTGGATATGCTCGCCTACTATGAAATAGCGAAGAAAGCCGGGAGTCGCGATTTCCGCCGCCGCGTACCAGGGTATGACCAATGCCATAGTCACGGCGACGCCCCCGACCCAGGGCAGGCGGCCGAGGTCCTTCCAATTTCCGCGCCATATCATCCAGGCGGTGATCGGCATCATGGAAAGAACCGTCGCAACGGGACCTTTTGCCAAGAGCCCGACGGCGAGGCCGAGAAAGAACAGCCATCCCCAGCGCCGACTTCCTTGCAGGCCGCCGTAAAACCCGGCCATACAGGCGGTGACGCCAAGCGTGAGCGCCATGTCGGTCTGGACGAAGGCCGCGGCGACGAAGAAAAGTCCGGAACTGGCGGCGACCAGCACTGCTGCACTTGCTGTTCGGCGGTCGGTTGCGGTGCATCCCCAAAGCCACAATATCGTCAGCGTAGCCAAGGTTGTCGCCAGCACTCCCAGCCGCGCGGCAAATGGTGTCGCGCCGAAGGCTTCGATACCAAGTGCCGACAGCCATGTATGCAATGGCGGCTTTGCCCAAAACGGTACTCCGTAGTCAAACTGCGGAGTGATCCAGTTTCCGGTTTCGACCATCTTGCGCGCGATTTCGGCGTAGCGCGCTTCGGTTGGATCCGTGAGAGGCACCCAAACCATGGCCAGCAACCGCACGATGAGCAGCAGCAACAAGCCGCTGAGGATGGCACGAATTCGGGTCAAGTTACTGCGCGTTCAAGAAGGATTTCGGTTTCGCAACTGCGACTCTCGGGGGCATGACCGGCGCATTGCATGACGTCGGCGGCATCACCGGGATGCAGCATTACCAGGCAATCTGGCCCCGCCTCGGACAATAGCAGCGGAAGCCATCGACGAACATTGGCCGGGTCATTGAGGCGGAGCAAACCCGAGAAATCGCTGTTTGCGCGCAGTTCCGCATTCATGAAGATCGCTCGCGCGCGTGCGGCAAGCGTCATTATTACCAATCCCTTCGCACCGGCCGCCTGCAGATTGCGCCATCGGCCTGTCCAAGTGGCGGGTATCGGCGCCCGCACCCATGTTTGCGATCCAAATGGCAAACGTGCTACGAGTGGCGCAATTTTCGGAAAGCAGTGGCAGTGCTGATGACCATCGTAGTGGTCTGGCAGGCTGCCGAAAAGTGCGACAAACTCTTCAACCTGCCGATCAAGGGAAGCCGCCACGGCTTCGGGCAGGCGAACACCTGGCAAGGGTTGAATTAGTGTCGACAAAGGCCATACGGGCGCGCGCCCGGGCAGCGCCTGTGTCAGATTAAGATGCAGACCGACATGCGCGCCCGCGTTCCTCAATGCCCGCAGTTGCGCTATATCGGCAGTTGCGATCGCAGTGTTGACCATCACGGAGGTCCCATCGAGCCGTCTAGCCTCGATCAGCGACAGGATTACTTGGTCATGCTTGCGTCCAAGTCCGAAATCATCAGCTATCCGCAACGACATCCCCCTCGCGGCTGATGTCTTCGGCCAGGATATAGATTGGGCGCTTCTTGGCCTCCAATACGGACTTGCCGATATATTGGCCCAAAAGGCCCAAAAATATCATCTGCACTCCGCCGAAGAAGGCGATCAGCGCAAGAACAGATGCAATGCCGTTCGAAACTCCGGGAAAAAGGAAATGCTCCACTATGACATAAAACCCGTAACACGCGCTGAACATGGCAATAGCAATGCCTGCCATAGCCATTAGGTGTAGGGGCGTGGTGCTGAAGCTTGTGATCGCGTCAAGCGTCATTGACAACAGGTGGAGCGGATTGAAGCTGCTCTTTCCGCGCTTGCGCGGGGGTGGATCGAGGGGCAGGCCAATTTGACGGAAGCCTACCCACCCGTAGAGTCCCTTCATGAATCGATCGCTCTCCGGAAGACTGCGCAAGGCCTTTATGAACCGGCTGTTGATCAGACGAAAATCCCCGGCACCCGGGGGGATCTGATACCGGAGGTTGTGATTTATGACCCAAAAAAACAGCTTTGAACCGGCAGCCCTTACAAACCCTTCCGAAGTGAGACGGCTGGGTTTGTAGGCATAGACGCTATCGGCGCCCACCGTTTGCCAGATACGAACGAATTCGGGGATCATTTCCGGTGGATGCTGCAAATCCGCGTCCATTAGAACGGCTGCATCAGCTGTCCCGGCGACGTCTATTCCTGCGGATAGAGCGGCCTCCTTGCCGAAATTGCGTGAAAACTGCAGGAGGCGCACCGATCGTGGACCAAAATTATGGGCCTTCAAAATGTCGAAGCTGCCATCAATGCTACCATCATCCACAAAAATGTAGTTGACCGTAACCTTGAATTCTTCCGAGATGCTGGCGGCAACCGGCTCAAGATGTTCAAGCAGATCGGGCAAGACCTCGGCCTCATCACGAAATGGAATGACAATACACAGGGTCTTTCCAGTCATAATGGCTTCTTCGCGAAAATTACTGCTGACGAAACAGCGAAATTGATAATTGAGGCAAGGCCGATCGCGACAAGCAGCCCCAAGGCCAACGGTAGGCCGGCAATCAGGGAAGCCTTTAGCAGCAGGGCTCGCAGAATGAATATCAAACCGCTCCAGCCCATGAACAGAACATATCGCCGAAGTAGCTTGTCTTTGGATTCATCGAATGTGATGTGGCTGTGAAACAGAAAAACCGCCGATGCGCTGATGACCATCGACAATCCCAGCGCAACAGCCGGTTCCAGGTTCATCCATCGACTTGCAGCCAGCGTCACCACATAGTCGATCGCCGCTCCCATGAGAGATCCTGTCGCAAATTTTGAAAAACTTGCCGTCAGTACTGCCGTCGTCGACATAGACAATCTCCCGCACAGGGGTTTGCCCCGGCAGCGACGATCTCCCCGACGAGCGCCGAAATGTTGGCCCACTCGTTGAAGACAGGAACGACTACCGAGATCAATGGGCGACCCAGATATTCGATTTTTGCGGGCAAGTATGTCAGACGAAGCTGACAGCAGCCTGAACGGGGCCTTGTCGCCGCGTCAAGCCGCGTTCCCGAAGGCTATTCTCGCACAGAATCCATCGACCCGTCCGGGCGCGGGAGACAGCAGTTCGAGACTTGCTCCCATCTGTTTTGCCAGCGCGTCGGCTATGGCCAGTCCAAGCCCGCTGCCTTCGCCTCTTCCCGATGCGCGCCTGAACGGCTGGCGGATATCCTTCAGGATGCCTGCGGCCATCGGCCGGCAGGAGTTGACAACCGAGACGCCGTCGCAGTCCGTTGACACCGTGACGGCGGTGTCGCTGTCGCGATACTTGACGGCATTCTCCATCAGGTTTCGCAACGCAATGGCGAAGGCGTCCACGTCGACGGCGCGCCGCAGCGTCCCGGGATCGCCATGCTCGATTCTGATCGCCAGATCCCCAAATCCCCGCTGTACCTCATTTGCGACAAGGTCCACGACCGGTTCCAGGGCGGCGACATCGGTCGCCTTGCCGATGCCCGCCTCTGCTCGGGCTAGCTGAAGCAGCTTTTCGGTGAGACGTGTCAGCCGGTGCAGCGCATGTTCTATCTGCCGGGCGCGCTCACGCGCCGCGCCGCCGTCAAGCTCGGCAAGCAGCCTCTGCGTCTGCGCCAGCGCGCCGGCAAGCGGCGTTCTCAATTCGTGCGCGCTGTTGGCGCTGAAGCTGCGTTCCGAGTCGATCGCCTGCTGCAGCCTTGACAGCAAACCGTCGACGGAGCCGCGGATCCGTTCGAGTTCGGTCGGCACGGCAAACCCTTCGAGCGGCGCGAGGTTTGTACCCGAGCGCTCGGCGATTGCGCCGCTCAGCGTTTCGATCGGACGCATTGCCCGACTGACGATCAGCCAGATTGCGGCCACGCTGACCGGAACAAGGAACAGAAGAGGCAGCAGCAAAGCCAGGGTGCCTTCGAGTATTGCTTCGCGACGGTGCGCAAGCGGGTCCGCAACCTGGATTATGATCGTACCGCTGACAGTCGCGGCGGTGTAGACGCGGTGCGATGGCGTGTCGAAGAAACCGGGCGTGACAGGCGCCTCGAAAGGGTTGGCAGGGGCGTCGTGCGAACGCAGCAGGATAGCGCCAGAGGCGTCGCGCACCTGATATGTCAGGTACTCTTCTCCTTTGTCGACGGTTCGGTCCAGACGCCTGGGGCCATCATAGTCCGCAGCGAATATTTCCTTGACGACGAGCGGCGTAAGCCGCTGAGCGGTCTCCTGCAACGCGCTGTCGAAAATTTCATCGAGTTCGTCGCGCATGACGAGCGCGCCAAGGAGTGCCGCCGTCAGCCAGAGGGCGGACGTCATTATGGTCAGCCACAAGATGAGCTGCCGGGTCATGGCGTCTGCAGGCGATAGCCTACGCCACGCACCGTAAGGATCAGGTCCGTGCCGATTTTGCGCCGAAGCCTGCTCACGTAAACCTCAACGGTGTTGCTTTCGACTTCGGCGCCGAATGCATAGAGGGCATCCTCGATCTGGCCTTTCGAAACGATGGCGCCGGGCCTTGCCATCAGCCGGTCGAGGACGGCCCATTCGCGGGCCGTCAGGGTGATATCCCCTTCGCCTCGGGCGACACGCCTTGCGGCAAGATCGACGCGGATGTCGCCGACAATCACGGTTGGATCCGGGCGGCCGGAGTATCTGCGTGCGACCGCGCCAATGCGGGCAGTCAGTTCACCGAGGTCGAAAGGCTTCACCAGGTAATCGTCGGCGCCGTTGTTCAGACCCTCGATGCGGTGCGAAATCTGGTCCCTGGCGGTCAGCATGATGACAGGGGCTTGCTTCCCGCCGGCACGGAACTCCCTGAGAAACGCGTTTCCGTTTCCGTCCGGCAGGCTGAGGTCGAGCAGGACAAGACCGTAGTCGGCGACCGCGGCGAGATCGCGAGCGGTGGCCAAGTCCTGAGCCCAGTCGACCGCGTGACCGGATTCCCGCACGTGATCGCGCACGGCGTCGCCAATCACTTCGTCGTCCTCAACGAGCAGTATTCGCAATTTCCGCGCTCTCCATGGCAACGGGACGCTACGACCGGCAGCGCTATTGTCGCAATCCTGTGCCTTCCATACCGCGTGTTCAGGTGACTGTCAGCTTGCCGGCGCAGAAACTGCCTCTCTCTGTCGCCATGAGGGGAGCGCGTTCGATGAGAGTGCTTGGCGCATCGCTTGCAATCGCTGTCCTGGCTGCCATCTGGCCGGCCACCGCGGGCGAGAGGTGCGATGTGCCCTTGGCCGACTGGAAACCCCGCGAGGCATTGCGGGAAAAACTTATGGCGCAAGGGTGGGAGGTCCGATCGATCCAGACGGAGGACGGCTGTTATGACGCATACGTCGTCGATCGGAAAGGCAACGAGGTGGAAGCTTATTTCAACCCAAAGACTTTGGAGCGCGTCCTGACCGAGGCGCTTGTCCAGGATCAGGGTTAGCGGGCCGGCGGCGCACGCATTCGCCGTCAGGCTTCATAAAGCTTCATGAAGACAGTCTCTCATGTCGAAACGTGACAGGTGTGGCGTTCTTGCAACGGACATTCCCGCTGAGGTTGCTAGGGTGCCGCTACGATAGATTCTCGGTCGCTCCCGGAGATGCCATATGAAGATATGCAGCCTGATGCTGGGCTCGATCGTGGCATCGGTTGCCGTTTCGGGCGCGTTTGCCGCGGATGCGGTCGTCGAGCCAGAGCCCGAAGCCGTTGACTACATGCAGGTCTGCGACACCTATGGGGTCGGCTTTTATTTCATTCCCGGGACCGAAACCTGCCTGAAGGTGAGTGGCTACGTACGATACGACCTGGGGGCCGGCGCTCTTGGCCTATATAAAGTCATCGACAAGAAGGACTTCGCCGAGGATCCTTTTGCCTTCGACCGTAAGACCAACGATACATATGACGCGCTCGCGCGGTTTCAGTTGCGCCTCGATGCCCGCTCAGAGACCGAGCTCGGCACCCTTCGTGCCTATGCAGCTATCAATTTCCAGTTTGCCACGGACACCACCGACAGCAATTTGCCCTACTACAACAACGGCTTTACCGACACGGTGGAGAGTTGGTCTCCTGAGCACATCTATGTCGAGTTGGCGGGGTTCCGCGTCGGCAAGACAGACTCCCTGTTCACGACGTTCACCGGCTATGCTGGCGGCGTGATCAACGACGACATCATCGGCTATGGGCCCTACGACACGCACCAGATCGCCTATTCATGGAGCGGCGGGAACGGGTTTTCGGCGGCGGTCGCGCTTGAAGAGGGCTCGGGCAATGCCATCATGCCGTTTCAGCCCAACTACAACTACTTTTCTTCCTACGGCGATCTCTACACGCTCGACAGCTACACGCCGCATGTGGCCGGCGGCGTAGGCTGGAACGGCGCCTGGGGCGGTGTTTCGCTGGTGGCCGGGTATGATTCCGTCTGGGACCAGGGTGCGGTCAAGGGCAGGCTGGATATCTATCCGACCGACGCGCTGGCGCTTTTCGTCATGGCCGGCTGGGCGTCGGTCGACGAGGACCTGTTCTGGTACAATTATTCGCCCGTTCAAAAGCAGGACAGTCCAAACTTCTATGCCCCCTGGGGCGGCGAATGGGCGGTCTGGGCAGGCGCTTCCCTGAAACTTACCGACAAGGCGACGTTCAACGTGCAGGCATCCTACGACAAGGTCGAGGACTTCGCGTTGGTCGCCAACATTGCCTATGAAGTTGTACCGAACTTCGTGGTCACTCCCGAAATCGCCTACATGGACAATTTCGACAGTGAAATGGACGACTATGTCTATTCGGTCGATTACCCACTCGAGAACTGGGGCTTCTTCGTGCGTGCCCAGGCGAATTTCGGCGGTTGATATGGTGACCGGGACCAAGGGGAACATGTCCGTGAAGTCACTGATTTTCGTGAAGTCTGCGCTGGTGGCCGCGCTGGTGGCATCGGCCTCTGCCGTGTGCGCGCAGGAGCAGGTCGGTCAGGCGACCCTCATCCGCACTGCTGTTACCGGCGTCTCCGGCCCGCTGGCCGTCAAGTCGCCGGTCTTCCGCGACGAGCGGATCAGCACGTCTAAGAGCGGGCTCGGCGAGTTCATGTTCGCAGACGGCACCAAATTCGCTGTCGGCGGAAACTCCTCGGTCGTCATCGACCGCTTCGTCTACGACAGTTCCAAGACCTTCAACCAGCTTACGCTGAACGCCGCGCGGGGTTCGTTCCGCTGGATAAGCGGCAAGTCGAAGTCCGAGGCGTACCAGATCGTGACGCCGGCGGGCGTCATAGGCGTGCGGGGCACGCGGCTCGACATCTTCGTTGGGCCCGGCGGCATCACGTCGGTTGTGCTGCTGGAAGGCGGCGCGCAGTTCTGCACGTCGGACGGCTGCAAGGATCTGCGGCGGCGCTGCGATGTGGTGGTAGCCACGCCAGGCGGCGGTGTGAGCGACGCTGCGCCCGTAAACCGCAACATCTATCAGGAAGTCGGCACCGACCAGGCCTTTCCATTCCTTTCCGGACGCCAGCAACTGTCCAACGGCTTCTACGGCTTCGCCAGCGGCAGTTGCGGACTGTCGGCGTCATCGGGACAGCGCACGGAGCGGAGCGGAGCGCAGCGCCCTGAGCGGCCAAACAACGTTCCGGCCAGCGACTAGCGGCTCCGCACCGCAATAAAGGGGCGGCTCTAGGCGCCCCAGACAACGGCGCGTTCGTGCCGCCTGATCAGGTGCCTGAGGTTGCGGAATGCGCCGCTGACATGCTGCGCAAACTCTTCGACTGCGGGCGAACGCGGGGCCGAAGCGAGGCGCAACAGACCGAGCGCTCGTTCCGGGTGAGGAATTTTCACCGGCAGCGCGGTAATGGCGTTCTCCTTGCGGAACGCGAAAACCACGCCATGCGGCAGGATCGTCAGCGCGTCCGTTCCCTTGAGATAGGTATTGGTGCTGGTCAGCGAACCGCCGGAATAGCGCACCTTGATTTCCATCGCGCCCAGCGAAAGCATCAGGCTGCGAAGGTCAGCCAGCAGCGGACTGCCGGGCGGCGGCGCTATCCACGGATAGTCGAGTAGTTCCTGGGTGCGGAGCTTTCGCCGCATCAGGAGAGGGTGCGTGGTGCGGCACGCCACGACATTGCGGCCTGGCAGGATTTCCTCGAAGGTCAGGGTTGATCCTTCGTCGAGGATGTCGATCGGGCAGATGGCAAGGTCGATCCGCCCGGCATAGAGGGCAGCCTGGATCTCCGGCAGATAGGCATAGCTCTGGTCGATGCGGATGTCGGGGTTCAGCGTCTGGAACTCCGCGATCATGCCTGAGATCAGCGCATCCATGAAAAACGGGGTGCCGGCGATCCGAACGATGCCGCTGCGGCCTTTATGGAAGCCGTCGACCAGTTCCGACGCCCGGCGCGAGGCCAGCAGCATCGTCGTGCCCAGTTCCGCAAGAGAGCGTCCGAGCGGGGTAGGCTGCAAGGGGCGGCGGCCCTTGACGAACAGCGGCTCGCCGAGGCGTTGCTCCATCTGAGATAAGGTTCGCGAGACGGCAGATTGCGCCATGCCGATCGAGGCGGCGCCTTCGGTGACGCCGCCGGCCTGCACAACGGCCGCGAGTTGTATCAGGTGGCGTTCGTCCAGCTTCATAACAAATCGTTATATTAAGCAGGAAAGAAATCATCAAGCTGAGGTTCAGCTCCTGCTAGAACCTGTGCATTCGTCTCGGGAGGATGATGATGCAGGCCGTGCTTGGCGCGAGCCAGCAGGAAAATCTGGCTGACAAGGTCGAGAAGCGCATTGTTGCGGGCAGCGATCCCGAATTCGGGGCGGCGGTCGCAAAGATCGTTCGCGCGCTCCATGCCGCAGTGAGCGAAGTCCGCCCGACGACCGCTCAGTGGCGCGCGGCAGTCGATTTTCTGACAGAGGTCGGTCACGCGAGCGACGAACGGCGGCAGGAATGGGTATTGCTGTCCGACCTCCTTGGCATCACTCAACTCGTCGAAGACGTCAACACGCTGCGTCCGGCCGGTGCCACGCCGAACACCGCCCGCGGACCTTTCTACCGGCACGATGCACCCGAGCTTCCGCTGGGCGCCAACATATCGCTTGACGGCGCAGGCGAGAGGCTCGCAGTCACCTGCCATGTTCGCGACCTGGATGGTCGGCCGGTGACCGGCGCGGTGGTCGAGACGTGGCAGGCCAACGGGCAAGGTTACTACGAGAACCAGCAGCCGGATCTCCAGCCGGAGTTCAACCTGCGGGGTATCTTCGCGGCCGACGCAGCGGGCGACATGCACTATCTGACCGTCAAGCCCGCAGGCTACAAGGTGCCCGACGATGGCCCGGTCGGACAATTGCTTGGTCGCCTGGGCTACCCGCTGCATCGGCCTGCGCACCTCCACTTCATCGTGCGGGCGCCCGGCTTCGAAACGGTGACCACGCACGTCTATGACGGTGCCGATCCCAGGCTTGGCGAGGACGCGCTGCTTGGCGTCAAGCCGGAACTGGTGGCGGATTTCCGGCACGGCGGCAGCGGCGGGGTCCGGTTCGAGTGGACGCTGGAGTTTACTTTCGTTCTGGCTCGATCGCGACAGTCCGGTCCGTCTCGCCGGGGAAAGTCGTAACCGTGGAAACGGATCGTAAAATCGAGATCGGATTGCGGCGGCGGCCCAGCCGCGCTTCAGTCAGGCGAACCACTGGAGGAGGAAACAGATGGCATTCGTGAACGGCTACCACCACGTGACCATGAGCGTCGATGGCGCCCAGGAAGACTATGACTTCTTCACAAAGCTGCTCGGCATGAAGTCCGTCAAGAAGACGGTTCTGTTCGATGGAACGACGCCCGTCTATCACCTTTACTACGGCAACGAGACCGGCGACGCCTCGACCATCGTGACGACATTTCCGTTCCGCAAGCCGGGAATCTACGGCCGCCGCGGCACCAACCAGAGCAAGGTCATCCAGTTGGCGGTGCCCGCCGGCAGCCTTGCCTTCTGGGAAGACCGGCTCAATGCAAACGGCAGGCAGGCCAGGCAGATCGAGCGCCTCGGCCTGAAGCGCGTCGCCTTCGAGCATCCGAGCGGCATTTCGCACGAACTCGTTGCCGCCGAGAATGACGACCGGCGGCCGATCGTGGCGGATGGCATCTCCTCGGAGAACGGGATCAAGGGCATTTTCGGCGTCGCGGTTGCGGTGTTCGACAAGACCTCGATGGACGATTTCCTGGTTGTCGGCATGGGGCTCGAGAAGGTCGGCGACGACAAGGACGCCATGTCGTTCCGCCTTCCCGGCGGCGGTCCACACGCATCGGTCGAGGTGCTGCACGAGCCCAACCGTCCGCAGGGCACATGGACGCTTGCCGGCGGAACGATCCACCATCTCGCGCTCAATACGGGCAACGAGGACAACCAGCTGAAGCTGAAGGCGCATCTCGAGGGCATGGGCTTCACGGACGTGTCCGACCAGAAGGACCGCAACTATTTCAAGTCCTGCTACGTCCGCTCGCCGGGCGGCGCGCTGTTCGAGATCGCCTGGTCCGTGCCTGCGGGCTGGACGGTGGACGAGCCGGCCGGGCAGACCGGCAGGACGCTGGTCTTCCCGCCATGGTTCGAGGATCGCAAGGCCGAGATGGTCGCGGGGCTCGAAGAGTTCAAATGGCAATAGGGAGCCAACCATGAGCGCAATCGCGCCGTTCGTCTTTGGCGGGCTACGATCGCGCGTGGTCTTTGCGCCAGGCGCGGTTGAACGCATCGGCGAGGAAGTCGCAAGGCTCGGCCGGTCGCGTGCGCTCGTGCTTTCCACCCCGGCGCAGGCCAGCGACGCCAAGGCGCTGGCCGACCGGTTGGGGGACCGCGCCGCGGGCGTCTTCACCGGAGCCACCATGCATACGCCGCTCGAGGTGACGGAGACGGCGCTTGCGGTCTTTGGCGATCTTGGTGCCGACTGCGTCGTCTCGTTCGGCGGCGGCTCCACGATCGGCCTCGGCAAGGCGATCGCTGTCAGGACCGGCGCCGACCAGATCGCCATTCCCACCACGTACGCCGGGTCGGAAATGACCGACATACTGGGCGAGACCAAGGGCGGCGAGAAGACGACCCGCCGCGATCCGGCCATCCTGCCCGAGACAGTCATCTATGACGTCGACCTGACGCTAGGATTGCCCGCCGGCATGTCCGCGACGTCGGGCCTGAACGCGATGGCCCATGCCGTCGAGGCGCTCTATGCGGTGGACCGCAATCCGATCATAACGCTGATGGCCGCCGAGGCGGTTCGCTCGCTCGCCGTCGGCCTGCCGGGCGTGATCGCTGCCCCCCTGGACCGCGGGGCGCGTTCGCAGGCGCAATACGGCGCATGGCTCTGCGGCGCCTGCCTTGGCAGTTCCTCGATGGCGCTGCACCATAAGCTCTGCCATGTGCTTGGCGGCAGCTTCAACCTTCCACATGCCGAGACCCATTCCGTCATGCTCCCGCATACGGTCGGCTTCAATGCCTTTGCCGTTCCGGAACTGATGGCGCCGATCGAACAGGCGCTTGGCGCCAGCGCGGGCATCGCGCTCCATCGTTTGGCAGCCGGACTCGGCGCGCCCTCCCGGCTTACCGACATCGGGCTGCGGCGCGAGGACATCGCGACGGTCGCCGACATTGCAATGCGCAATCCATACTCAAATCCCAGGCCGTTCTCGCGCGACGATATCGTCGCCATTCTCGAGAATGCCTTTGCCGGAACTACCCCGCCTTACTGACAGTGCCGATCAATCCAACTTTCGCAGGGAGGAAAGCGATGATTACCCGAAGGAAATTACTCAAGACAGCAGCCGCATCTGGCCTGGTGGCCGCAGCAGGTCCATTGCCAATGCCGGCCATCGCCCAGGGACGCGCCGTCAAGATCGGCTACGTCAGCCCGCAGACCGGGCCGCTCGCAGCATTCGCGGAAGCGGACGCGTTCACGATCGACATGTTTCGCGAGGTGACCGGCAAGCTCGGTCTCGACATCGAGGTCATCGTCAAGGACAGCCAGTCCAATCCCAACCGGGCCGCCGACGTGGCGCGTGAACTGATCGTCGATGACAGCATCAATCTTATGGTGGTGGCCTCGACGCCAGAGACCACCAACCCGGTGACGACGACATGCGAAGCCGAGCAGGTGCCGTGCATCTCGACGATGGCGCCATGGCAACCTTGGTTCATCGGCCAGCAGGCCAATCCAGGCGCCCCCGACAGCTGGAAGCCGTTCGCATACGCGTACCACTTCTTCTGGGGCCTTGAGGACGTCATCGCGGTGTTCACCAACATGTGGGCCCAGGTGGAGACCAACAAGAAGGTCGGCGGGCTGTTCCCCAACGACGGCGACGGCAACGCATGGGGCGACCCGAATGTCGGCTTCCCGCCGGTGCTGACCAAGCAGGGCTACACGCTCACCGATCCGGGCCGCTACCAGAACCTGACGGACGATTTTTCCGCGCAGATCAACGCATTCCGTCAGGCAAACGTAGAAATCATCACCGGCGTGATGATCCCGCCGGACTTCACCACCTTCTGGAACCAGGCCAAGCAGCAGGGCTTCACCCAGAAAGTCGCCTCGATGGGCAAGGCGATCCTGTTCCCACAGGCGGTCGAGGCGCTCGGCAATTCGGGCAACAACCTGTCGTCCGAAGTCTGGTGGTCGCCGAGCCATCCGTTCAAGTCGTCGATGACCGGCATGAGCTCCGCGGATCTGGCTGCCGGTTTCACAGTGGCGACCAAGCGGCCGTGGACGCAGCCGATCGGCTTCATCCACGCGCTGTTCGAGGTGGCGCTGGACGTGGTCAAGCGGTCGAACGATCCGACCGACGGGGCAGCGGTGGCAGCAGCGATTGCCGCCACCAAGATGGATACGATCGTCGGTCCGGTCGCCTGGGACGGGGCAAACCTGCCTCCTTTCGCGCAGAAGAACGTCAGCAAGACCCCGCTCGTCGGCGGTCAGTGGCGCTTGAAGGACGGCGGCGGCTACGACCTCGTCATCACCGACAACAAGACGGCGCCAAACATCCCGACCGGCGGCAAGATGGAGCCGATCGCGTGATGTTGCCGACTTGTTTCCTCTCCCCGTTCGCGGGGGGAGGAGAGGCCCGCTAATGCCTGTCCTCGAACTCCGCGACGTGTCGAAGAGCTTCGGCGCCCTGAAGGTGGCGCAGGGGATTTCTTTTGCCGTCGAGAACGGCGAGGCGCTCGGCATCATTGGGCCGAACGGCGCCGGCAAGTCGACGCTGTTCAACCTGATCACCGGAAACGTGACGCTGGACGCTGGGTCGATAACGTTCGACGGCAACGACGTGACCCGCGCCGCGCCAATGAAGCGTTGCGCGGCCGGCCTGGGGCGTACCTTCCAGATCCCGCAGCCCTTCTCGAAGTTGACCGTGTTCGAGAATCTGCTTGTTGCCGCCGGGTTCGGTTCATCGGCGACCGAGACGGAAGCGGTCGGGCGTTGCGCCGACATCCTGGTCGAGACAGGACTTGTCGAGAAGGCAAATGCGACCGCGGGCAGTCTTTCGCTGCTGCAGCGCAAGCGGCTTGAACTGGCTCGCGCGCTGGCTACCGACCCGAAGCTGCTTCTGCTCGACGAAATCGCCGGCGGGCTGACGCAAGGCGAATGCGCAGCGCTCGTCAACACCATTAGGGCCATCCACGCGCGCGGCGTCTCGATCATCTGGATCGAGCACGTGCTTCACGCGCTCAACTCGGTGGTCGAGCGGCTGCTCGTGCTCGATTTCGGCAAGGTGATCGGCATCGGCGCTCCCGACGAGATCATGGCCTCGAAGGATGTGCGCGAGATCTACCTGGGGATCGAGGTGTGACGGCTTTGCTCGAAACCGTTGGGCTGACGGCGTTCTACGGCGACTTCCAGGCGCTGTTTGGCGTAGATCTCTCGCTGCGCGTTGGTGAAACCGTGGCGATCATTGGCGCCAACGGCGCCGGCAAGTCGACGCTGATGCGTTCGATTTCCGGCGTGATTGCAAACGGGCGCGCCGCCATCCGCTTCGAGGGCGAAGCCATAGGCGACCTGCCGGCTGCCAAGGTGGTCGCCAGGGGCATCGCCATGGTTCCCGAGGGGCGCAGGCTCTTTGCCTCGTTGAGCGTGGAGGAAAACCTCCTGATGGGGAACTATGGCCGCAAGGTCGACGGGCCCTGGACGCTTGGCTCGGTCTACGACCTCTTTCCGATCCTGAAGGAACGTCGCGACCAGTCGAGTACGTCGCTGTCAGGTGGCCAGCAGCAGATGGTGGCGATCGGCCGCGCGCTGATGTCCAATCCGCGCGTGCTTTTGTGCGACGAGATAAGCCTCGGGCTTGCGCCCGTCGTCATCCGCGACATCTATGCGGCTTTCCCGCGCATCAAGGCCAGCGGCGCCTCGATCATCATCGTCGAGCAGGACATCGGCCAGGCAATGAAGGTGGCCGACCGCGTCTATTGCATGATGGAAGGCAAGGTCACGCTGGAGGGGAGGGCCGGCGACCTCAGCCGCGACGCCATCCATGCGGCGTATTTCGGGGTGCATGCATGAACTGGCTGGACACCATCTTGCAGGGTGTGCTGCTCGGCGGGCTCTATGCCCTTTTTGCGGCTGGGCTCAGCCTCGTCTTCGGCATCATGCGGCTGGTGAACCTCGCGCACGGCGACCTGATCGTGGTCGCCGCATTCCTGATCCTCGTTCTCGTGACTGGGCTCGGGCTCAATCCGTTCCTGGCGGCGCTCGTTGCGCTGCCGGTCATGTTCGCGGCGGGTTGGGCACTGCAGTATTTCATCCTCAACCGGACGCTTGGAGACGATATCCTGCCGCCGCTGCTGGTGACGTTCGGCCTGTCGATCGTCATCCAGAACGCGCTGCTGGAAGGGTTCTCCGCAGACAGCCGCCGCGTGCCCGCCGGTTCTCTCGAGACGATGTCGCTGCCGCTCGGACCCGTCACCGTCGGCGTGATGCCGCTGCTCACGTTCCTGTCGGCCATTGCCGTGATCGTGGTGCTCAACCAGATATTCTATCGCACCGCGCTTGGGCGGGCCTTCCGCGCGACCTCCGACGACATGGTGACCGCGGGCCTGATGGGCGTAGAGCCGAAGCGCATCTTCGCGACCGCGACCGGCATCGCGATGGTCGTGGTGACGATCGCCGCGCTCTATCTCGGCACGCGCGCCAACTTCGATCCGACGATCGGTCCGGCCCGGCTGATCTATGCCTTCGAGGCTGTCATCATCGGTGGCCTCGGCTCGCTGTGGGGCACGCTTCTGGGCGGCATCATCATCGGCGTTGCCCAGACCGTCGGCGCCGCCGTCAATCCGGAGTGGCAGATACTTGCCGGCCATCTCGCTTTCCTGATCGTGCTTCTGGTGCGCCCGCGCGGGCTGTTTCCGAGGGCCATCGACTGATGGATCAGAGAACGCCCACCATGCCGCAATGGGGCATCGAGACGAAAACCCGAGCTTCGCGGGCATTTCTTTCCGTGGCAGCGATCGTCGTGGCGGCCGGCATTGCAGCGCCGCTGTTTCTTTCGCGCAGCACGATCCAGGACCTCTTTTTCATCCTGACGATGCTGGTGCTGGCGCAGTGCTGGAACCTGCTCGCCGGGTACGCCGGGCTTGTCTCCGTCGGCCAGCAGGCTTTCGTCGGTTTCGGCGCCTACGCGATGTTTGCCTGCGTCAGCCTTGCCGGGTTCGATCCACTCATCGCCATCGTGCTTGGCGGAGTTGCGGCCACGCTGCTGTCGTTGCCGCTCGGCTTCTTTGTCTTTCGTCTGCAGGGTGCCTATTTCGCCATCGGAACATGGGTGGTCGCGGAGGTAGTCAGGCTGCTTCTCGCGCAATGGCGGGCGCTCGGCGGCGGCACCGGAACATCGCTGCCCAATACCGCCACGCGCGACATGTGGGCCGCCCGGCTGGTTGCCGACCTGCTCGGTGTGCGCTCGGCGCAGGCGCTCGACATATTGACCTATTGGCTGGCGCTGCTTCTCGCCTGCCTGACGATGGGTTTCATCTACTGGCTGCTGCGCACCCGCCAGGGGCTGGGGCTCGCGGCGATCCGCGACAACCAGGAAGCGGCCCGCTCGG
Source organism: Hyphomicrobiales bacterium (assembly GCA_026400435.1). GTDB lineage: Bacteria > Pseudomonadota > Alphaproteobacteria > Rhizobiales > Rhizobiaceae > Mesorhizobium_K. Next base: position 23,908 of record JAPLOZ010000022.1, read on the forward strand.
TCGGCGTGGACGCGGCCAGCCTGAAATGGGCGGTCTATGTGTCCGTCGCATTCGTGACGGGCGTGTGCGGTGCGCTGATCTACGTCCAGAAGGCGCGCATCTCCCCCGACGCTGCTTTTTCCGTCATCGACTGGACGGCCTATGTGATCTTCATCGTGGTCATCGGCGGCATCGGCACCCTGGAAGGGCCTATCGTCGGCGTCATCGTCTTCTTCCTGCTGCAGAACACGCTCGCCGACTATGGTTCCTGGTATCTGCTCGTGCTTGGGCTGATCGGCATCGGCGTGATGCTGTTCGCGCCGCGCGGCCTCTGGGGCCTGTTCACCGATCGCACGGGAATTCAGTTCTTTCCGGTTCGCCGCCGGCTCGTCAAAAGGCAGGAAGACGCTTCGACAGACGCTTTGCAGGGAGGCCGCGATGGCTGACATCACTACAGACATACTGATCATTGGCACTGGACCTGCGGGATCGTCGACCGCGGCGCTGCTTTCCAGCTACGGCGTCGAGAACATGGTGATCAACCGCTACCGATGGTTGGCGAACACCCCCCGCGCGCACATCACCAACCAGCGCACCATGGAGGTGCTGCGCGATCTCGGTCGCGAGGTCGAGGACGAGGCGTACATGTACGCCACCGAGCAGGACTTGATGGGCGAGAACGTGTTCTGCACGTCGCTTGCGGGCGAGGAGATCGGCCGGCTCAAGACATGGGGCAAGCATCCGCTGTCGCGCGCCGCACACCAGTTGTCCTCGCCGTCACACATGAACGACCTGCCGCAGACCTTCATGGAGCCGCTTCTGTTCAAGACCGCATGCTCGCGCGGCACGCAGGCGCGCATGTCGACCGAATATCTGAGCCATGTGCAGGACGCGGACGGCGTCACCACGACCTGCCTGGACCGGCTGACCGGCAAGGAGCTGACGGTCCGGTCGAAATATCTCGTCGGCGCCGACGGTGGAAACTCGAAGGTCGCGGAGTTCAAGGCGGATCTGTCAAAATACGTCGCCCACCGACCGTCGGTGCTCTACTGGGTGCTGCAGCCCGGTTCCAATGTCGGCGGCATCGGCATGGGGCTGGTGCGCATGGTGCGGCCCTGGAACGAATGGCTGGTCGTCTGGGGCTACGACATCAACGGCCCCGAGCCCAAGGTTGATGATGCCTTTGCCAAAAAGGTCGTACGCGACCTTGTCGGCGACGACAAACTGGCGGTCGACATCACGTCGGTCTCGACATGGACGGTCAACAACCTTTACGCAACGCGCGCGTCCAGCGGACGTGTGTTCTGCATGGGCGATGCGACGCATCGCCACCCGCCGTCCAACGGGCTTGGCTCCAACACCTCGATCCAGGACGGCTTCAATCTCGCCTGGAAGCTGGCGATGGTCGTCAAGGGCCAGGCCGGCGCGAAGCTGCTCGACAGCTACGATGCCGAGCGCGTGCCGATCGCCAAGCAGATCGTGACGCGCGCCAATAAGTCGATCGAGGAGTTCGGCCCGATCTTCAAGGCGCTCGGACTGCTCGATTCGATCGATCCGGTGAAGATGCAGCAGAACATGGACGCGCGCTGCAACGACACTGGCGAGGCGGAGCGGCAGCGCGAAGAGATCCGCAAGGCGATTGCCTTCAAGGTCTATGAATTCGATGCGCACGGCGTCGAGATGAACCAGCGATACAAGTCCGGCGCGGTGGTCACGGACGGACAGCCGGAACCTGCCTTCGAGAAGGACCACGAGCTTCACTACCACCCGACGTCATGGCCTGGCGCGCGCGTACCGCATGCCTGGGTCTTCTCGGACGCTGGCGAGAAAGTCTCGACGCTGGACCTGACCGGCAAAGGGCGGTTCACGATCCTCACCGGCATTGGCGGACAGGGCTGGATTGACGCCGCCAGGACAGTCGGCAGTGAACTGGGCATCGACATCGCATGCCACACGATTGGGCCGCGCCAGCACTGGCAGGACTTCACCGGCGACTGGGCGCGGGCTCGCGAAGTCAGTGACACCGGCGCGATCCTCGTGCGGCCGGACCAGCATGTCGCCTGGCGGGCCGAGGCCAAGGTGGCAGACCCGGTCGCGGAACTGAGACGCGTCTTCAAATCCATACTGGACAGGTGAGCGCCATGACCCAATCGCACGAAAAGGGGTTCTTTACCGAGGAAAACTCGGTCGAGGTCGTGACCGGCCGCAACGCCAACGCGAAAAGCGAACGCCTCAAGTTCGCTATCGAGGTGATCACGCGCAAGCTGCACGAAGCGGTCAAGGAGACCGAGCCGACGCAGGACGAGTGGTTCGAGACCATCATGTTCCTGACCAGGACCGGTCACCTGTGCAACGAATGGCGCCAGGAGTTCATCCTGCTGTCTGACGTGCTCGGCGTTTCGATGCTCGTCGACGCGATCAATAACCGCAAGCCTTCAGGGGCTTCGGAGTCGACGGTGCTTGGCCCGTTCCACGTCGCCGATGCGCCGGAGTTGCCGATGGGCGCCAACATCTGCCTCGACCACAAGGGCGAGGACATGGTGGTTTCGGGCCGGATCCTCGACACAGAAGGCAAGCCGATCGCCAATGCCGTCATCGACGTCTGGCAGGCCAATGACGAAGGCTTTTACGACGTGCAGCAGAAGGGCATCCAGCCGGATTTCAACCTGCGCGGCGTGTTCAGGACCGGCGCGGGCGGCAGCTACTGGTTCCGCGCCGTCAAGCCGAAATTTTACCCTATCCCCGACGATGGCACGGTCGGCAAGCTGCTGGGCGCGCTGGGCCGCCATCCCTACCGGCCGGCGCACCTGCACTACATCGTCAAGGCGGACGGGTTCGAGCCGCTGACGACCCACATCTTCGATCCCGATGATCCCTACATTCAGTCGGACGCGGTGTTCGGCGTGAAGGCAAGCCTGCTCGCCGAGTTCCGGCGCAACGGCGACCCGGCCCGCGCAAAGGAACTGGAGTTCGCGTCGCCTTTCTGGGACGTGGAGCACGATTTCGTGCTGGCGCGGGGCAAGCCCTGAACCTCAACGCTACTGAACCGCCAGGAAATCCTCGATTGCCGATGCTGCCTTCCGGAGCTTCGGCAAGGCCCGGCTTTCCAGTTCGGCGTTCGAAAAGCGGGCCGACTGCGTGGAGACGTTGATCGCAGCGACGATCCGTCCCGTGCGATCGCGTATCGGCACTGCGATCGAAAGCAGGCCGAGCTCCAGCTCCTCGTTGACGATGGCAAATCCTTGTCGGGCCGCCGTGGCGATCTCGGTGGCGATGCGTTTTCGGCTGGTGATGCTCTTGGCCGTGCGCCTTTCGATCGTCGAGCGAGCGAGGAAGGCTTCGAGTTCCGGCGTGGGCAGGTCGGATAACAGCACCCGGCCCATCGAGGTGCACCAGGCGGGCAGGCGCGTGCCGACGTTGAGCGCGACGCTCAGAATGCGGCGTCCGGCAACGCGCGCGACGTAGACGACGTCTTCGCCCGAGAGAACGGCGGCAGAGCAGGATTCGTTCAGCGCGGTGGAAACTTCCCGCAAAAGCGGCTCGGCGCGCGTCCACAGCGAGGCGCCTTGCAGCCACGTGCGGGCAACCGAGAGCAGACGCGGCGACAGCGTGAAAAGCCGCCCTGTCTGTATCGCGTAGCCGGTGGCGGTCAGCGTCAGAAGAAAGCGGCGGGCCCCGGCGCGCGTCAACCCGGCCTCGGCCGCCATGTCGGTCAGCGTCATCCCCTCGGGATGGCGCGCCAGCGCCTCCATAACCTGCAGGCCCCTCTCCAGCGAGCCGACATGATCGCGCGAATGCGTCTCATCCTTCATGCGGTCGCGCCCCGTGACATTCTCCCGGCGGGATTGACTCACGCCTCGCCCAAGATTAAGCGAGTATCGCATACAAAACATATGTTCGCAATGCGCACAAAGCGCTTCGGACATCGAACCGGTTCAGGGCTCGGAGAAAATCGGTGGGCAAGATCATCGCTGACCTTGATAGCGCGGTAGCGGACATCGCCGACGGCGTGTCGGTCATGATCGGCGGCTTCGGCGGCGCCGGAGCTCCCATCGAGCTGATCCACGCGCTGGTCGAGCGCTATGGCAGGACGGGGTCTCCAGGCGCGCTGACCGTCATCAACAACAATGCCGGCAATGGCGCCATCGGCATCGCCGCGATGATCGACGCGGGCATGGTCGCGAAGATGGTCTGCTCCTTTCCTCGCTCGTCCGATCCGCGTGCCTTCACCGAACGGTATCTTGCCGGCCGGATCGCGTTGGAACTCGTGCCGCAGGGCACACTCGCCGAACGTATCCGCGCCGGCGGCGCAGGAATCCCCGCGTTCTACACGCCCACCAGCTTCGGCACGCAGCTTGCCGAAGGAAAGCCCGTCGCCGAATTCGAGGGACGCATGTACGTCCAGGAGCGCTGGCTCAAGGCCGACGTGGCGCTTATCAAGGCCGAGCTTGCCGACCGCAAGGGCAACCTCACCTATCGCAAGGCTGCGCGGAATTTCTCGCCGCTGATGGCTATGGCGGCGGAGACGACGATCGTCCAGGCAAGCCGCGTGGTGGAGCCAGGTGCTATCGACCCCGAGCACGTCGTCACGCCCGGGATCTTCGTGAACCGCGTCGTCGAAGTGCCTGATCCTAGGCAGGAAGAGGCGTTGCTGCGCGAAGGGTCACGTTGATGTCGACAAAACTGACCAACGCCCAGATCGCCTGGCGCGCCGCGCAGGACCTGCCCGACGGCGCCTATGTCAATCTCGGCATAGGCTTTCCCGAGATGATCGCGAAGTTCAAGCCCGAGGGGCGCGAGGTCGTCTACCACACCGAGAACGGCATCCTCGACTTCGGCGAGGCGCCACCCGCAGGCGAGGAGGACTGGGACCTCATCAACGCCGGCAAGAAGGCGGTGACGCTGAACCCCGGCGCCGCATTCTTTCACCATGCCGACAGCTTCGCCATGGTGCGCGGCGGCCATCTCGACGTGGCAGTGCTGGGCGCTTACGAGGTCGCGGAGAATGGCGACCTCGCCAACTGGAGTACCGGACCGGGCTCGGTGCCGGCAGTCGGCGGCGCGATGGACTTGGTCCACGGAGCAAGGCAGGTCTGGGTTGTGACCGATCATGTGACCAGAAAGGGCGAGCCCAAGCTGTTGAAGCACTGCAGCCTGCCGCTCACAGGCGTTGGCTGCGTCACCACCGTCTACACGAGCCTTGCCGTCATAGACATCGTCGAGCGGCGGTTCGTGCTGCGCGAGAAGCTGCCAGGGATGAGCTTTGAGGAATTGCAGTTCCTGACCGGAGCCGAGCTGATTGCCGGCGGGGTTGCCGACTTGATCGTACCGGAGATTTGACCGAGATGTCCGAAGCATTCATCTGCGACTACATCCGCACCCCGATCGGCCGGTTCGCAGGCGCCCTGTCTTCGGTCCGGCCTGACGACCTCGGCGCCGTTCCCCTCAAGGCGCTGATGGCGCGAAATACCGGTGTCGACTGGGCTGCCGTGGATGACCTCGTCTTTGGCTGCGCCAACCAGGCCGGAGAGGACAACCGCAACGTAGCGCGCATGGCGCTGCTGCTCGCCGGCCTGCCCAAGGAAGTGCCGGGCTCGACCGTCAACCGTCTGTGCGGTTCGGGCATGGATGCCGTGACGATCGCGGCGCGCGCGATCAAGGCCGGCGAGGCCGAGTTGATGATCGCCGGCGGCGTCGAGTCCATGAGCCGCGCGCCCTTCGTACTGCCCAAGGCCGACAGCGCCTTTTCGCGCAATGCGGAGATCTACGACACCACCATCGGCTGGCGCTTCGTCAACCCGCTGATGAAGGCGCAGTACGGCGTCGATTCGATGCCCGAGACCGGCGAGAACGTGGCGGAGGAGTTTTCCATCTCGCGCGCCGACCAGGACGCCTTTGCTGTCCGCAGCCAGGCCAGGGCCGCAGCCGCGCAGGAAAACGGCAGGTTGGCCAGGGAAATCACCCCGGTGACGATCCCGCAGCGCAAGGGCGATGCGCTGGTTGTCGACCGCGACGAACATCCCCGCGCGACCAACGTCGAGGCGCTGGCCAAGCTACCGACGCCTTTTCGCCAGGGCGGCACAGTGACGGCCGGCAACGCTTCGGGCGTCAACGACGGCGCGGCGGCGCTGATCGTGGCATCCGAGGCCGCCGTGAAGAAATATGGCCTGACGCCGATCGCGCGCATTCTTGGCGGTGCAGCTGCCGGCGTCGCGCCACGGATCATGGGCATCGGGCCGGCTCCCGCGACGCGCAAACTCTGCGCCCGGCTCGGGCTGGAGCCACAGGATTTCGGGGTCGTTGAACTCAATGAGGCATTCGCCTCTCAAGGCATCGCTGTGCTGCGCCAGCTTGGCATCGCCGAGGACGCCGACCACGTCAATGCGAATGGCGGCGCCATCGCGCTCGGTCATCCGCTAGGCATGTCCGGCGCGCGCATCACCGGAACGGCGGCGCTGGAGCTGCATGGGCGTGGCGCAAAATTCGCGCTTGCCACGATGTGCATCGGCGTCGGCCAGGGTATCGCGCTTGCCTTGGAGAGGGCGTAGCTATTCCCCGGTCGCAAAAACCGCGCTCGCTTCGCTGACGATCGAAACATGCGCCCGCGCCGCGGCGCCGGCTGCGGCGGCGTCGCCGCGCATGATGGCGGTGACGATCAGGTCGTGTTCCTGCCAGGATTTCGAGAGGCGGCCAGCCAACCGGAACTGCGCGCGGCGGAACGGCGCCAGCCGGCTGCGGGTGAGCGAGACCAATTCGAAAACGTGGCTGTTGTGGGCTCCGACATAGAGCCGCGAGTGAAACTCGGTATTGTACGCCTCGTAGTCCTCTTCGGAGCCCAGGCGGACGTATCCGGCCGAATCCTGGTGCTCGCGCTCGAGTGTGCCGCGTTCCTCGGGAGACATGCGCTCGGCTGAAAAGCGCGCGCAGATGCCCTCGAGTTCTGCCATGCTCTCGAACATCGAGGCGAGGTGCTCCAGGGTGACGGTCGCGACGATGGCGCCGCGGTTGGGTCGCCGCTCGACAAGGCCCATCGCGCTCAATTGCCCGAGCGCCTCGCGCACCGGAGTACGCGAAACGTGGAAGTCTGCCGCGAGTGAGACCTCGTCGAGCTTGTCACCGGGACGAAAAGAGCCGGTGACGATCCTGTCGGCGATCGCCCGCGCCATCTGGTCGACCGTAGTTCCGGTCCTGATCAATTGCCGCTTGACGCTCAAATCGCCCCCCGCACCAGCGCCGCGCGCATGTCGCGCTGGCGTGTATGCCTATAAATTGATCGCACTGTCAAATTGATCATGTATTAATCATTCAGAAAGGGCATTTGCGGCTTGTTTGTGCAGTGCACAACGAAGAGAGACCGGAAATCGTTGATTTATTTCCGTTTTTCAGGCTGGCACGACGATTGCATACACTTTGTCAGAACCACGTTTTCCGAGCCAACCATCCAGGAGCGTTCCATGACTGACCGTTTCGTCCTCACCCGCCGCCAGCTTCTCAAGACCTCCGCGGCCGGGGCCGCCATCGGCGCCGCTACGTCGATACTTCCGTTCAGTGCAGCCCGCGCGGCGTCGGCCACGGTCGGCTTCATATACGTCGGCCCGAAAGATGACTATGGCTACAATCAGGCACACGCCGAAGGCGCAGCCGTTCTCAAGGCCATGGACGGTATTACGGTCGTCGAGGAAGAAAACGTCCCCGAGACCGTCGATGTCCAGAAGACGATGGAATCGATGATCAACCTCGATGGCGCATCGCTCGTCTTCCCGACCTCGTTCGGCTATTTCGACCCCCACATGCTGGCCATGGCCGCGAAATTCCCCGACGTCCAGTTCCGCCACTGCGGCGGCATGTGGACCGAAGGCAAGCATCCCATGAATACCGGCTCCTATTTCGGTTATATCGGCCAGGGCCAGTATCTCAACGGCATCGCTGCCGGCCATGCGACCAAGACCAAAAAGATCGGCTTCGTTGCCGCAAAGCCGATCCCGCAGGTGCTGATCAACATCAACTCGTTCCTGCTTGGCGCGCGCTCGGTCGATCCCACCATCACATGTCAGGTCATCTTCACGGGAGAGTGGTCGCTGGCCGTCAAGGAGGCCGAAGCGACCAACGCGCTGGTCGACCAGAGCGTCGACGTCATCACATGCCATGTCGACAGCCCGAAAGTGGTCGTCGAGACGGCCGCCGGCCGTGGCGCCTTCGTCTGCGGCTATCATGCGAACCAGTCGCCGCTCGCGCCCGAGAAATATCTCACCGGCGCGGAATGGAACTGGGCAAACGTCTACAAGATGTATGTCGACAAGCTGGTGGCCGGTGAACCGCTGCCCAACTTCACGCGCGGCGGCCTTGCCGACGGCTTCGTCAAGATGAGCCCGTTCGGGCCTGGCATGTCCGAGGCGGCGCGTACGCAGTTCGACGCGACGCTGGCTGAAATCATGAAGGGCGGCTTCTCGGTCTTCAAGGGCCCGCTCAAGAACAACAAGGGCGATGTCGTGGCCGCCGACGGCCAGGCTTTCCCGGAAACGGCTGTCGAGCTCGAAAGCATGGACTATCTGGTCGAGGGCGTAGTCGGTTCGACGTCGTAGGCTCATGACCGACATCGCAGCCACCCCCTCCGCCTTGTCGCCCAAACTTTCCCCGGCGCTCGAATGGGTCGCGCGCCGGGCTGAAGGTTTCGTCATCCCGGTCGCCGCCATCATCGTCGGGATGGCGATCTTCAGCGTGTTCGTAGCGTTGCTCGGCAAGTCGCCGGCGCAGCTCTTCGACCTCATGTGGCGAGGCGGCTTCGGGTCCTGGTTCTCGATCCAGAACACGCTGTCGCGGGCAGCGCCGCTGCTGCTTGCGGCGCTGTGCGTGGCGTTGCCGGCGCGTCTTGGCCTCGTCGTCATCGGCGGCGAAGGGGCTATCGTGCTCGGCGGCGTTGCAGCGGCGGCGATCGGTGTCTGGCTCGACGGAGCGCCTTCCTTTCTCGTGATCCTGCTGATGGGGGCGGGGGGCATGGTCGCCGGCGGCATCTGGATAGGTGCCGTAGGCGCACTGCGCCACTACCGCGCCGTCAACGAGACGATCTCCAGCCTGCTGATGGCCTATATCGCGATTGCGCTGATGAACCAGCTCGTGGAAGGTCCGCTGCGCGATCCCGCCTCGCTCAACAAGCCCTCGACCCATCCGCTTGCAGAAGCTTACCGCATAGGTTCCATACCGGGCATGGACGTGCATTGGGGGCTGGTTGTGGGCATTGTCGCTTGCATCGTATCCTGGATCCTGATCGAGAAGACCCGCTGGGGCTTTGCGGCCCGCATTGCCGGCGGCAACGTGCGCGCAGCACAGGTGCAGGGGCTTGCGGTTGGCCCGCTGATCGTCGGCTTCTGCGCGCTGGCCGGCGCCTTCGCCGGTCTCGCAGGCATGATCGAGGTTGCCGCCGTTCAGGGCAACGCCAACGGCTCGCTGGTCGCCGGATACGGCTATGCCGGCATCCTGGTGGCGTTCCTCGCCAGGCAGAATCCGCTGGCCATCATTCCGGTGGCGGTGCTGCTCGGTGGCATCGACGCGTCAGGCGGTCTGATCCAGCGCCGCATGGATATGCCCGACGCCACCGTTCTGGTGCTGCAGGGCGTGCTGTTCATCGTTATCCTGTTCAGCGAGACCTTTTATGGCCGCTTCAGGATATTCAATCCCGACCTGTGGAAAAGAGGCTGAGATGGAAAGCACCGACATCGGCCTGTGGGGTGTACCACTCGCGATCCTCGGCGGCGCCATCCGTGTATCGACGCCGTTCATCTTCGTCAGCCTCGGCGAGACGATCACGGAACGCTCCGGCCGCATCAACCTGGGCCTCGAAGGGATTCTCGTTTTCGGTGCGATGACGGCCTATGCGGTGGCGGTTATGACCGGATCTCCGTGGCTCGGCGTTTTGGCGGCGTCCGCCACCGGCGCGGCCTTCGGCCTTTTCCATGGCTGGATCTGCAAGTTTCCGAAGGTCAACGACATCGCCATCGGCATCGCGCTGATGCTGTTCGGCTCGGGGCTGGCCTTCTTCTTCGGCAAGCCGTTCATCCAGCCGTCGGCGCCTGACCTGCCGGCCATTCCGCTGGGAGGGTGGTCCAATATCCCCCAGGTGCAGGCCGCGCTCAACATCAACGTGCTGTTCATCATCGGCGCGGCATTGGCGGTGTTTCTGTGGTGGGCGTTCAAGAATACCCGCGCCGGCCTCATCGTGCGCGTCGTCGGCGACAGCTCGGACGCTGCGCGCGCCATGGGCCTGAACCCTGACACGGTGCGGCTGCTGTCGACCGGCGTCGGCGGCGCGCTTGCGGCGATCGGCGGGGCCTATCTGTCGCTCTACTATCCCGGGAGCTGGAGCGAAGGCGTTTCGTCGGGGCAGGGCCTGATGGCTGTGGCGCTGGTTATTTTCGCACGCTGGAACCCGCTTGGTTGCTTCGCGGCGGCGCTCCTGTTCGGCGGCGCCGGCGCGCTCGGCCCGGCGTTGCAGTCGGTCGGCGTCACGCAGGGCTACTACCTGTTTTATGCGGCTCCCTACATCCTCACGCTCGTCATCATGATCATGACATCCTCACCGGGCCGATCGCTCGCCGGCGCGCCAGGCGAACTGTCGATCACCAAATAGGAACAGCCGCTCCATGAATGCCCGCCCAGACATCGCGCAACGCTACATCGAAGCCGACCCGTATCCGTGGCCGTACAACGGCGACCTCAGACCGGACAACACGGCGCTGATCATCATCGACATGCAGACAGACTTCTGCGGCAATGGCGGCTATGTCGACTCGATGGGTTACGACCTGTCGCTGGTGCAGGCGCCCATCGGGCCGATCAAGTCGGTGCTGGCCGCCATGCGCGCCAAGGGCTACCACATCATCCACACGCGCGAAGGCCATAGGCCCGATCTCGCCGACCTGCCCGCCAACAAGCGCTGGCGCTCGCAGCGCATCGGCGCAGGCATCGGCGATGCGGGGCCGTGCGGCCGCATCCTCACGCGCGGCGAACCCGGCTGGGACATCATCCCCGAACTCTATCCGATCGAGGGGGAAGTCGTCATCGACAAGCCGGGCAAGGGCTCGTTCTGCGCCACCGACCTCGAACTGATCCTCAACCAGAAACGCATCCAGAACATAGTTCTCACCGGCATCACCACCGATGTCTGCGTCTCCACCACGATGCGCGAGGCAAACGATCGCGGCTTCGAATGCGTGATGCTTGAGGATTGCTGCGGCGCGACCGACTACGGCAACCATCTTGCGGCGATCAAGATGGTGAAGATGCAGGGCGGCGTGTTCGGCGCCGTCTCGAATTCAAGGGCATTGGTGGAGCAGTTGCCATGATCATTCCTCCACCCCCGCCGCCGACCGACAAGGCTGTCGGCGTCGAGACTTACGGCATGACAATGCGTTTCGGCGGCTTCACCGCGCTCGACGACGTCTCGATCAAGGTGCCCGCCGGATCGTTCCATGCGCTGCTTGGCGAAAACGGCGCGGGCAAGTCGACGCTGGTGAAATGCATGATGGGCTTCTACCACCCGACATCCGGCCAGATCATGGTCGACGGCAGGGAAGTCAACATTGCGAGTCCGAAAGACGCCTCGGCGCTCGGTCTGGGCATGGTCTACCAGCACTTCACGCTGGTGCCGTCGCTGACCGGTGCGGAGAACCTGGTCATTTCGCGCCAGCATGTGCCTGGGATCATCGACTGGGGCGCGGAGAAGAAGGCGCTTGCGACCTTCATGGAACGCATGCCCTTCAAGTTGCCGCTCGATGCGCCGGTTGCAACCATGGCTGCCGGCGAGAAACAGAAGCTGGAGATCATCAAGCAGCTTTATCTCGGCAGGCACTTCCTGGTGCTCGACGAGCCGACATCTGTGCTCACCCCCGGCGAGGCGCAGGAGGTGCTGGGCCTGGTGCGTGCCATGACGAGAAGCGGTGACCTGACCGTCTTGATGATCAGCCACAAGTTCCACGAGGTGACAGCCTTCGCCGACGACTTCACCGTGCTGCGCAAGGGCAAGCAGACCGGCGCCGGCAAGGTGTCGGAGAACGACCGCAAGGCTATGGCGGCCATGATGATCGGCGACCAGCCGATCGCCACGCTGGACAGCCGCTCGCCGGTCCAATCCGACGCAAAGCCCATTCTGGTCGTGAAGTCGCTGAAGGCGCCGGACCGGACCGGGCTGAAGTCGATCGATATAGACGGTCTGGCGGTAAAGTCGGGTGAAATCGTCGGCATAGCCGGCATTTCCGGCAACGGGCAGAAGGAGTTTCTCGAGGTTCTGGCCGGCCAGCGCCAGCGCGATCGCGGCGAGGTGGTGGTCAAGGATCTGCCTTACAATGCGACCCGGACCGAGGCGCGCACGCTCAACGTGCGGTTCATCCCGGAAGAGCCGCTCCGCAATGCCTGCGCACCCAGGATGACGGTCGCCGAGAACATGGCCTTCCGGACCTTCGATCTCGACGCGAAAGGCAAGCCGGTCGCCTGGATCAGTTCCGGCGCGATCAGGTCCTTCGCGGCGCGTCTCGTCGAACAATTCAAGGTCAAGACGGCGTCGCTCGCCTCGCCGATCGCGGCGCTGTCGGGTGGCAATGTGCAACGCGCCGTGCTGGCCAGGGAACTGACCGGCGAGGTCGACCTGCTGATCGTCTCCAATCCATGCTTCGGTCTCGACTTTTCGGCCGTCGCCGAGATACGCGCCCGCATCATGAAAGCGCGCAACAGCGGCGCGGCCGTGCTGTTGATGTCGGAAGACCTCGACGAACTGCTGGAACTTTCCGACCGGATCCTGGTCATGTCCGACGGGGCGCTGGTCTACGAGACGCCTATTGCGACCGCCAGCGTTCAGACCATCGGCGAACATATGGCAGGCCACCACTGATGGCCGAAATCGCAGCACAGCCGTTCGATTTCACCTTTCTGCCGGACACGATCGCGCTGGTCGTCATCGACATGCAACGCGATTTCGCCGAACCGGGCGGCTTTGGCGCAAGCCTCGGCAACGACGTCAGCCGCGTGCAGGCCATCGTTCCGACGGTGAAAAAGCTGATCGAGGGATTTCGCACCGCCGGCCTCCCGGTCATCCACACGATGGAATGCCACAAGCGTGATCTCTCCGATCTCCCGCCGGCCAAGCGCAACCGCGGCAACCCGTCGATCCGCATCGGCGACGAGGGTCCGATGGGCCGGGTGCTGATCTCAGGCGAACCGGGAACGGCGATCCTCGCCGAACTCGCGCCCGTTGCAGGCGAGATCGTCATCGAAAAGCCCGGCAAGGGCGCGTTCTACGCCACGCCGTTCGGGGACGAGCTGAAGAAGCTCGGCGCGCGGCAGTTGGTGTTTGCCGGCGTCACCACGGAGGTGTGTGTGCAGACGACGATGCGCGAGGCGAACGACCGCGGCTACGAATGCCTGCTCGCGGAAGACGCGACCGAGAGCTACTTTCCCGAGTTCAAGGCGGTCGCCCTTGCCATGATCCGCGCCCAGGGCGCGATCGTCGGCTGGACCGCGACGACCGACCAGGTGCTCGAGGGTCTCAGGAATGCCTAACATTTCCTATGCCGGTCTCCTCGACGGGGGTTGGCATGATCTGGCGTTCGAGCCATTCAGAGACGGCATCGAGGCGCACTGGCTGGCGAAGGGCGGATCAGGCGATCCCTCTGTTGCACTCCTTCGCTATGGTCCGGGCGCGGGGGTGCCACGGCACCGCCATGCGGGACTGGAGACGATTGTGGTTCTGGAGGGTACGCAGAGCGACGAGAACGGCGACTATGCTGCCGGTTGCGTGGTGATCAACGCGGTCGGGACGGAACATTCGGTGTGGACGCAGGAGGGGTGCGTCGTGCTGATCCAGTGGGACCTGCCGGTTGTCATCCTTGAGGAAGGGCAATGACGCGTCTCGACATCAGAAGCCTGCATCAAGCCTATGCAGCCGGCACCCGGCCGGGCAAGGTCGTCTCGGAGATCTTCGGCCGGATCAACGCCGTCGCCGATCCGGGCATTTTCATTGCCCTGCGTTCCGAAACGGACCTTCTCGCCGACGCCGAGGCGCTGGGCGCCTTCGACGCGACAAAGCCGCTGTGGGGCGTGCCCTTCGCGGTCAAGGACAACATCGACGTTGCAGGTCTGCCGACCACCGCCGCCTGCCCCGATTTCGCCTATGTTCCCGACAAGGACGCGACAGTCGTCGCGCTGCTCAAGGCGGCTGGCGCGCTGGTCGTCGGCAAGACCAATCTCGACCAGTTCGCCACCGGCCTGGTCGGTGTGCGTACACCCTATCCTATTCCCAGGAATGCGATCGACGAGACGCTTGTACCGGGCGGCTCGTCGTCTGGGTCGGCGGTATCGGTGGCGCAGGGCATTGTCTCCTTCGCGCTTGGCACCGACACGGCTGGTTCGGGCCGCATTCCCGCCGGTCTCAACAACATCGTCGGCCTCAAGCCTACCGTCGGAGCGCTTTCGACGGCTGGCGTGGTGCCCGCCTGCCGCACGCTCGACTGCGTGTCGATCTTTGCGCTCACGGTCGAGGACGCGCATCGCGTGCTGTCGGTGGCGGCGAAACCCGATGCGGCCGATGCCTATTCAAGGGCAGTGCCGGTGGCGGCGCTGTCGTCGCGCCCGCCGGTTCTGACCGTCGGCGTGCCGGCAGGGTCGGACCTCAAATTCTTCGGCGACGCCGACATGGCAGCCGGCTACGAGGCAGCGCTCGCACAACTGACCGCCCTTGGCTGCAGACTGGTCGAACTGCCGTTCGCGGATTTCTACGCCACCGCCGATCTGCTCTACGAAGGCGCGTGGGTGGCCGAGCGCTACGCCGCGATCGCCGGCTTCATGGAGGCCCATGAAGCGTCGATGCATCCGGTGACCGCAAGGATCATCGGCGGCGCCCGAAAACTCTCGGCGGCCGATGCCTTTCGGGGGCTTTACGCCCTGCAGGCCTACAAGTCCAAGCTCGCCGCGGTCGTCGCTTCGGTCGACCTGATCTGCGTGCCGACCGCGCCGACCCACTACACGCTCGAAGCGGTGCTTGCCGACCCCATCGTCACAAACAGCCGGCTTGGCACCTATACGAACTTCGTCAATCTGCTCGACCTCTGCGGCATCGCGGTGCCTACGGGCAAACGGCCGGACGGCCTGCCGATGAGCGTGACGCTGCTGGCGCCATCAGGCAAGGATGCTCTCGCCGCGGCGCTAGGGCGCGACCTCCATGCGGCCAGCGGGTTGCCGCTCGGCGCGACGGATTGGCCGCAAGCCGCGATCACCGTGGCGCAACCGTCCTGCCCTGACGATGTCATCGAACTTGTCGTTGTCGGAGCGCATCTGTCTGGAATGCCGTTGAACAGGCAGTTGAAGAAACTGGGTGCCGAGTTCGCGCGGTCACTACGGACGGCGCCGCACTACAAGCTTTACGCGCTCGCGGGACAGCAGGTCCCCAAGCCAGGGCTGCTGCGGGTCGATGCCGGCGACGGCTGCGGGATCGAGGTCGAGGTCTGGCGCGTCTCGCCGGATGGCTTTGGCCGGTTCGTGGCGGCAATACCGCCGCCGCTCAGCATCGGCACGGTGGAACTCGCCGACGGCACGGCGCCGAAAGGTTTTCTCGTCGAGCCAGCCGGCCTCGCCGGCGCCGCCGAAATCTCTGCCTATGGTGGCTGGCGCCAATACATGGCAGCCGCCGGGTAGTTCGCCACAGCGTCTTCTCCACGATCAACTTTTCGAATGCGCCATTGCCGTGGCGCATCGACCTTGTTTCGGCTATCGCTCGGAAAAAGGATTTCAGGGAGGAAGACGCATGGCGAAATGGAGAGTGGCCGGGATCAATTTCGATCACTTCCACATGGGCGATCTGCTCAGGGAAGCGTTCAACCATCCGGACGCCGAAATCGTCGGCATCTGCGACGCGGACCGAAAGCGCATGCAGGGGGCGATCGACAATTTTGGCATCGCCGAGACCCGCGTCTATTCAGACCCCGGCGAGTGCCTGGCCGAAACCAAGCCCGACCTCGTCATCCTGTGCCCGGCGACGGGCGACCATGCCGCGTGGGTCGAGCGGGTTGCACCGGCAGGCGTCAACATCCTTATGGAGAAGCCTTTCGCGGCCTCGATCGCAGACGCCGACCGCATGATCTCGGCGGTCAACAAGACGGGAAAGTTGCTTGCCATCAACTGGCCGCTCGCCTGGTACCCATCGCACAACACGACCAAGCGGCTGATCGACGAGGGCACGATCGGAGACGTGGTCGAGGTGCATTTCTACGATGGCAACCGGGGACCGCTCTACCATCTGGCCGACAAGGTCGAGGTGACGGACGAAGAGGTCCGCAAGGGCAAGCCGCATTCGTGGTTCTACAAGAAGGAGGCTGGCGGCGGCAGCCTGCTCGACTATGTCGGCTACGGCGTGACGCTGGGAAGCTGGTTCATGAACGGCGAAAAGCCGGTCGAGGTGACCTGCGTGATGGACGAGCCGCAGGGGCTGGAAGTCGACGAGCATTCGGTGACCGTATGCCGCTACGAGAGCGGCCTGTCGAAGTTCGAGACGCGCTGGGGCACCTTCACGGATCCGTGGACGCTGCAGCCGCAGCCCAAGTGCGGGTTCGTCATCGTCGGCACCGCCGGCACGATCGCCAGCTACGACTATGACGACCACGTCACGGTGCAGACTCGGTCGAAGCGCGAGCAGCACGCCGTGCCCTGCGACAAGCTGGCTGCACCGCGCCGCGCGCCGGTCGAATACATGCTGCACCTGATCGCCACCGGCGAAAAGATTTCCGGGCCGCTCGATCCGAAGCTGTCGCGCATCGGTCAGCAGATCACCGACAGCGCCGTGCTTTCGGCGCGCGAGAAGCGCACCGTGGGGCTACTGCCATGAGCAAGGACGACCTTCCTTCCGAGACCGACTACGCGCTGGTCGGCAAGGCCGTGCCGGAAATCGCGGCGCCCGAATTGCCCTACAAGCCGCCGATGCCGAAGGGCTACCGGCCCAGGATTGCGCTCGTCGGGGCAGGGGGCATCTCGTTCGCCCATCTCGACGCCTACCGCAAAGCCGGACTCGACGTTGCCGCGATCATGTCGCGCACACTGGCTCGCGCCCAGACGCGGCAGAAGGAATTTTATCCCGACGCCATCGCAACCGACGATTTCGAGAGCCTGCTCAGGCGCGATGATATCGAGGTGTTCGACATCACGCCGCATCCCGCCGAACGCGTGGCGCTGGTCGAGGCTGCGCTCAAGGCCGGCAAGCATGTGCTGTCGCAAAAGCCGTTCGTCACCGACCTCGACACCGGCGAGCGGCTCGTCGAACTCGCTGACCGGCATGGCGTGAAGCTCGCCGTCAACCAGAACGGCCGCTGGGCGCCGCATTTCGCCTATATCCGCGAGGCCGTGCGCGCGGGGCTTATCGGCGACGTGGTGGCGTCGCATACGGCAGTCCACTGGGACCATAGCTGGATCGTCGGCACGCCGTTCGAGAAGATCGACGACCTGATCTTCTTCGACTTCGCGGTCCACTGGTTCGACTTCCTGGCGAGCCTGATCGGCGCGAAGGGGACGAGCGTCTATGCGACGCGCAACCGCGCTGCTGGGCAGCAGGCAAAGCCGCCGCTGCTTGCGCAGGCGCTTGTCGCCTTCGAAGGCGGCCAGGCCTCGCTGGTGTTCGATGCGGCGATCAAGCACGGACCGCTCGACACGACCTTCGTCGGAGGCACGAAAGGCAGCCTGGCCAGCACCGGGCCGAACCTCGGCGAGCAGTCGGTGACTCTGACGACGACCGACGGCGTGGCGCGGCCGAAGCTCGAGGGCGCGTGGTTCAACGATGGTTTTGCCGGCACGATGGGCGAGTTGCTTGTGGCGGTCGAGGAAAAACGCGAACCGCTCAACGGCGCGCGGGGCAACCTCGACAGCCTGGCGCTGGTCTTTGCGGCGATCCAGTCGGCGCATACCGGCCAGGCGGTGAAGCCTGGCACGGTGCGCAAGGTGCCGGGGATTTAGTTTCGGTCGGGTGAGGGGCGTCTCTCCCGACCTTACCCGTCATCCGTCTTGGCGCTGCGAGCCGATCCATCTTCTCCCTCAAGGGGGATAAGAAAGGGTGGAGCTACACCCCCAGAAATGCCAGATCGCAAGCCACCGTCTGCGTCTCGCCGCCCGCGTCTTTGATCGCAATGCCGCCATCGACGGCAGTGACGTTGGTCACCACCCCGTTCCACCGTATCTCTCCGATGACGTGGCGGACCTCGACCGCTCCATTCCTGTCGAGCGTCAGCCCGGTCGGCACGCCGGCGACGTCTAGCGGGTTTGGCGTACGGCCTGCGGAATCGCCGAGAAGAGAGCGGATCGCACCCTCCTCGACGCCCAGGCAGCCGACATGGCGTCCGTTCCACGGCGCATAGTCGCGGCCGCCATTGGAGAACCAGAGCATGGTCATCGGCAGGCGCGCGGGATTGCGCAGGCTGATGAAAAGATCGCCCTCGGCCTGGCGCGCCACGGTCGTCCAGCCGAGCCGGCTGCCTTCGGCTTCGATGCCCACGGCGAAGTCCTCGTGGCGCGATGCGAAGGGATAGCGCGTGATGTCGGCATCGCCGCCGGCGGCGAGCGGAAAGTGCCTGGGGTCCGTCGCTTTGGTCGGGGACGCCAGCAGCGACCGGCCTCGCGATGGGTCGGTTTCGAGCGGGGTCGCAGGCGTCTCCCACCAGCGCTTCGGCGAAAAGCTCAGCTGCCCGCCATGGGGCACCGAAATCATCGCGTGGTTGGCGACGGCGATGCCAACGGCGTGGCCGCCGGTGAAGACGTGGCGCTGGTAGAGAAAGGGGTGATCGTCGACCAGCCGCAGTTCCTTGATCAGTTCGGCGCCCATGACCTCGCGGTCGAGGCGGAAGCGCGCGATCGTCTCGCTGTCCTTGCGGCTGGTTTCCAGATGCGTCCAGGGGCTGTTCGACGGCCAGCCATGGCCCGGCGCATTGTCCGCCGATGCATCGCCGAAGGGCGCGCAGAAGAAATCTCCGGCAAGTCCGGCCAGGTGAGGGGCAGCGTCCGCAGGCATCGTCTCGCCGAGCCACGGAGCCTTGTGAAGCATCGATACGCGCCGCCCGTCGCGCTCGACGACGAGTTGCGAAATCATCCCGTGCAGAAGTTCGAGACGTGCGCTGATGCCGTGTGCGCTGATATCGACATATGTCATTGCCGAAAGCTCCTGACCAAGCGATTCCCGTTCTGGAAAGTCACGATGTTTAGCGCGCCCAAGCGGCTGAATGAAAGGACCTGCGCGGAATTTGGAACGAAAATTTCATTTATTGACTATTGGAAATTTAAGTGCAGTATTTGGTCTCATGGAATGCGGGAGGGCTTCATGCGCGCAGTCTGGTTGCGGTGGAACCCGGTCGCGCATCTGCTGAAATCGAAGGCCTGATATGGTTTACGCAACCGGCGACAAGATCGGTCCCCGCCGCCTGCGGGTTGGCATGGTGGGAGGCGGACGCAACGCATTCATTGGCGCCGTCCACAGGATGGCGATACGGCTAGACGACCGTGCCGACCTTGTGGCCGGGGCGCTGTCCTCGGACCCGGAAAACGCGCGACTGTCGGGCATCGACATCGGCATCGCCGGGGAACGTGCCTATTCCGATTTTCGCGAGATGGCGAAGGCCGAGGCCAGCCGCGCCGACGGCATCGAAGCGATCGTGATTGTCACACCCAACCACATGCACGCGCCCGTCGCGCGCGCCTTCCTCGAAGCCGGCATCGATGTCATCTGCGACAAGCCGCTGTCCGCGACGCTGCGGGAGGCGGAAGAACTTGCCGCGCTGGCAAAGGCGTCCGGCCTCGTTTTCGCTGTCACGCTGAACAACACCGGCTATGCGATGGTGCGGCACGCGCGCGAACTGGTGGCGTCGGGAGCGCTCGGCGCTATCCGCATCGTGCGGGCCGAATACATCCAGGACTGGCTGACGCTGCCGATCGACGCCGACGGCCAGAAGCAGGCCGAGTGGCGCACCGACCCGGCGCGCGCGGGCCGCTCCGCGTGCCTTGCCGACATTGGCGTCCATGCATTCAGCCTGGCGCATTTCGTGTCGGGAATAGCGCCGTCCGAAGTGGCCGCCGACCTCACCACATTTGTTCCCGGCCGCAGGCTCGACGACAACGCCCATGTGTTGATGCGCTACGCCTCGGGAGCCAGGGGCGTGCTGGTCGCGAGCCAGGTCTCGCCGGGCAACTACAACCGCCTGTCGGTCAAGGTCTATGGCGAAAAGGCCGGATTGGAGTGGCACGGTCACGAGCCGGAATATCTGCGCTTCTGCGAATTGGGCAAACCTCACGTAATCTTGACCAGGGGCGGGGCGGAGGTAGGCGGCGAGGCGGCGAGGGTGTCGCGCATGCCGGCCGAGCACCCGGAAGGCTATGTCGAGGGGTTCGCAAACCTTTACCGCGATGCGATTGCGCTGATTTCCGCGCGCCGTGGCGGGCAGCCGGCCGGGGCCAGCGTTTCGTCGCAGGTGCCATCCATCGAGGACGGGCTGCTCGGGATGCGCTTTATAGAGGCCTCCGTGGACAGCCACGAGGCAGGAGGCATCTGGACACCTGTCGCGACGCGACGCTAGAACTTTTTTCCAAAACCGGTGCGCCTGACGGCTCGTGCAGAGGACCAGGCGTGAAACGTTCAAACAGGGAGAAGGCTATGAAGAAGTTGACGAGGATCGGGCTGGCGGCGATTGGCGCCACCATGCTCGCGAGCGCGGGTTACGCGCAGGAATACACCATCGGCGTATCCAACACCGTTCAGGGCAACGGCTGGCGCGAAGAGATGATCTGCGCAATCAAGGCGCAGGCATTGGCATCGGGCAAGGTCGCCAAGCTCAACATCGCACATCGCAACACCGACGCCGCGGGCCAGCTCGAGGACCTGCGCAACCTCATCAGCGCCAAGGTCAACGCCATCGTCGTCAATCCGGCCGATCCGGCCGGCATTCAGGCGGCGCTCAAGGAAGCCACCGACGCTGGCATCGTTGTCGTGGCCGTCGACCAGGCAGTCACCGAGCCGTCGGCCTACATCATCTCGAACAACCAGGAACAGTACGCCTATCTTGGCGCCAAGTGGCTGTTCGAAACGATGGGCGGCAAGGGCAGCGTCGTCTACATGCGCGGCGCAGCCGGCGCATCTGCCGACAGCGATCGCGACAAAGGCTTCAAGAAGGCGCTCGCCGAATTTCCTGACGTGAAGGTGGCGCAGGAAGTGTTCACCGGCTGGCAGCAGGACCAGGGCAAGCAGCAGATCCTCGACTACATCGCAACCGGCGTTCCGTTCGACGGCATCTGGACTTCTGGCATCGACAACGTGATCGTCGATGCGCTGGTCGAGAGCCAGGCGAAGCTGGTGCCGGTCGTCGGCGCCGACAATGCCGGCTTCGTCGGCCAGTTGAACTCGGTCGCGGGCCTCAAGGGCGCGGCGGTGACGAACCCCGGCTCGATCGGCGGTGCGGGCGTGACGCTGGCGCTGCAGATCCTCGAAGGCAAGAAGCCTGCGCAGCAGACCGTGCTGGTGGAGCCTGCGTTGTGGGAGAACGTCACCGACGCCGGCAAGGAGCAGTTGAAGGCGGCTGCCGACCCTTCGCTGTCGCCTGAATGGCCCGTGTCGATCTCGATCAATGATTGGACTTCCTACACCAAGGATCAGATCGTCGCCTGCAAGGGCCCTGGCGAGTAAGTCGTCCAACCTGAACTTGAGCGCGGGGGCGACGGGCATTGCCTGCCGTCCCCGTTCCTTGAATGAGACAAGCTTGAAGTGACGAAACAACCGCTCCTCGATGCTACCGGCGTGGCCAAGCGATACGGCGCCGTGGCCGCGCTGAAGAACGCGTCACTCTCCCTGCTGCCCGGCGAGGTGCACGCCTTGATGGGCGCCAACGGCGCCGGCAAGTCGACGCTCGTCAAGATTTTGACCGGCGCCATCTCGGCAAACTCTGGCCGCATTCTGCTGCGTGGCGAGGAGCGCGACATCCGTTCGCCGGCCAACGCGCGGCGGGCCGGCCTGGTGCCGGTCTACCAGGAACCGTCGCTGATCCCCGATCTCGACATCTTGTCCAACCTTCGCCTGACGCGGACGCCGGTCGAGCCTTTCAGGGAATGGGTCCGCGAACTTGGCGTTCCCGACCTCGACCTTCGCGAGACCGCCCGCGACGTGCCGCTGGCCATCCAGCGCGTGCTCGACCTGGCGCGCGCGCTGGCGGTCGAGCCGGACGTCCTGTTGCTCGACGAGATGACCGCCGCGCTGCCGGCCAACCTTGCCGAGCGGGTGCTCGATGTCGTCAGGCGGCAGAGCAAGACCGGCCGTTCGGTCATTTTCATTTCACATCGCTTTGTCGAGATCGCCGCGCTCTGCGACCGCGCGACCGTGCTGCGCGATGGCGAGACGGTCGGCGTTGTCGACATAGCGCCGGGCGTGGAGGAGCGCATTGTCGAGCTGATGCTCGGCGCCAAGGTCGACAAGCGGCGTGCCGCGCAAACGCGCTCCGGCCCCGAAGCCCGGCCCGAAGGGCGCACGCGCATTGCAGTGCGCAGCCTCAGGGTAGGCGCCAAGCTGCATGACGTTTCCTTCGACCTCAGGGACGGCGAGGTGGCCGGCGTCGTCGCGCTGGAAGGACAGGGGCAGGACGAACTCTTTGCAGCGCTGGCCGGATCGATCAAGCCCGACGGCGGGATCATTGAAGTCGATGGGCAGGCCGTCAGGTTCACGCACCCCGCCGATGCGATCGAAGCCGGCATCGCTTATGTGCCTGGCGACCGCACCGAGGCGCTGGCGATGCAGCAGTCGGTCCGCGAGAACATCGCATTGCCGTTTTCCGCCGTTTTCCGGAACTGGGGGCCAATAAACCGCCGGCGCGAAGACGCGGCGGTGCAAAGCGCTATCGAGCGGCTGCAGATCGACACGCGCGCACAGCGCGAGGTGCAGCGCCTGTCGGGCGGCAACCAGCAGAAGGTCACGATAGCGCGCTGGATCGCCGCGGATGCGCGCACGCTTTTGTGCTTCGATCCGACGCGCGGCATCGATGTCGGCACCAAGCAGGAAATCTATAAGCTGCTGCGCCAGCTTGCCGATCAGGGCAAGTCGATCCTCTTCTACACCTCCGAACTCGAGGAAATTCAGCTGGTCTGCGACCGCGCCATCGTCATTTTCGGCGGGCGTGTCGTCGATGTCCTGCCGGTCGGCATCGCCGACGAGGCGGCGCTGACGCGCGCTGCCTACGGCTTGCCCCGAGACGCCAGTGCCGACGTCGGGATACTCGCGCATCATGCGGCTTCGGACAGGGCGGTGACGCCATGACCCGTCTGTTGCGAAACAACGGCTGGGTTGTCGGCCTCTCGATACTGCTGGTCGTGCTTTTCGTCGCGACCCGGATCATTCAGCCGCAATACGGTGCCGGCGACTTCGGCTCGCTGGTGCGCGCGGTGCTCCCCTACGCATTCGCGGTGGCCGCGCAGACCGTCGTGGTGATCGCCGGCGGCATCGACCTGTCGGTCGCCGCCATGATGGCGCTGACAAGCGTGACGGCTGCATCGATGATGGCTGGGGCCAGCGAGGAATACGCGCTGTTCGTCGTTCCCTTCGTGCTGGCGATGGGTTTTACGCTCGGCGCGGTCAACGGCCTGCTGATCGTGGTGACCCGCGTGCCCGACATCGTCGTGACGCTGGCGACGCTTTTCATTCTGCAGGGCGCGGCATTGCTGGTGCTGGATGCACCCGGCGGCGGCATCGCGGAATGGCTGAAAAACCTCATCGTCGGCACCGTGCCGATATCCGGCATTCCTGACACCATCGACGCATGGATCCCGAAGGCGCTGCTGCTTCTGGGCGTGCTTCTCTGCATTGTCTGGATACCGCTCAGACGCTCGCGGCTCGGCCTTTCGATCTACGCGATCGGTTCAAACCAGCTCGCGGCCTTCCGCAGCGGCGTTCCCGTCGCACGCACCAAGATCATGGCATATGCAATCGCCGGGCTGTTCGCGGCCATGGGCGGCATTTCGCTGACCATGAGCACGGGCATCGGCGCGCCCATCCCCGGCCCGTACCTGCTCGCCAGCGTCGCTGCGGTGGTGCTGGGGGGTGTTGCGCTTGGCGGCGGCAAGGGTGGGCTGCTCGGCCCGATCATCGCCGTGTTCGTGCTCAGACTGCTCAGGACCGATCTGACGTTGCTTGCCATCGATCCCAACGTCACCGCCATCGTCGAAGGGACGATCATGGTCGTGGTCGTCATGTTCGGTGCGTTCATCACCATGCGGAGCCGTTCGTCATGACGCTCGCCACCACGACGCCCGAAGCCGCGCCGCTGGGACGGCGCATCAAGCGGTTCATGAGCGACTATCCCATCGTGCCGTTGCTGGTGCTGCTGATCCTTTTGGTGCTGGTGCTGCAGATCCTGAGCCCAGGCATCGTCAACCAGCGCTGGATCGCCAACACCGTGAAGTTCGCGATACCGCTTGCCCTGCTTGCCGGGGCGCAGACGATGGTCATGCTGACCGGCGGCATCGATCTCTCCGTGGGAACAGTGGCTACCATGGCGGGCTTCATCGTCGCCACGCAGACGGTCGACCACCCTGCTGGCTTGGCGATGGCGATTGCGCTCGTTCCCGCCCTGATCATCGGCTTCACCAACGGCATCGGCGTCGGCGTCTTCCGTGTCCATCCCCTCATCATGACGCTTGGCACAAGCCTGATCGGCGTGGGCTTCCTGCAGGTCTACCAGCGCACCGTCATTTCCGCCGGCACGAAATATCCGGACTTTCTTGTCTGGCTCGGCACGGGGATCACCTGGGGTTTCCCCAACGCGCTCGTGCTGTTCGTTCCGGTGGCCGTGCTGCTCATCTTCATCCAGCGCCGCACCGGCTTTGGCCGTCTGCTCTATGCCATCGGCGACAATGAACGCGCGACGCGGCTTGCCGGCGTGAAGTACTGGCAGGTCATCCTGGCGCTCTACATGCTCTCCAGCGTGCTTGCCGGCATCATGGGGCTGCTCTACGTCGGGCTTATCAAGGCGGCCTCGCTTTCGTTGGCCGAGCCGCTGGTGCTGCCCTCGGTTGCAGCGGCCGTCATCGGCGGCACGTCGATCTTCGGAGGCCGGGGCGGCTACACCGGCACGATCGTCGGCGCGCTGATCCTCACGGTGCTGACAACGTTGCTGACCATCCTGCAGATGCCGGAAGGGGCGCGGCGCATCCTTTTCGGCGCTATCGTGCTGCTCGTCACGGCGGCCTATCTCAGGATTATTGAAGACCGGTAGTCGTTTCGTAGTGGGTAGGTGCTACGCGGACGCCGTCATCTGCGGGCTTGTCCCGAGGATCTGCTGACGGTCGCGAGTGTCATGCTATCCACCTTGCTTGCGCGGCAGACCCTCGGGACAAGCCCGAGGGTGACGCTGAGCCTAGGGCAGCGTTGGCGACCATTGTTCAGCGCTTCTTCGATCCAGCCTGAGGATTGCGATAGCCGAGGCTCATCACCAGGGTCTGGCAGAGCACCATCGCAGGCACCTGGCTGCGGAAATGCCCGAGCCGCCCTTCCTTCACGTAGAGGACGTGGCTTGCCAGCGACGCCACCGGGCTGAGTTCGTTGTCGGTGATGGCAAGGACGGTGCGGCCGGCCGCGTGAGCCTTGCGCGCGAGTTCCACGGTTTCCGGCGTATAGTCGTCGAAGGTAATGACCAGCAGTGCATCGTCTGCATCCATTGCAGCAAGTTGCTCGGCACGCATCGCGCCGAGGTTATCGAGCAGGAAGGCGCGCTTCCCGATCCGCGACAGGCCGTAGTAGGTGTAGCTCCCGACGCCGAAAGCACCGCGCGCGGCGGCGATGTGCACGGCCTTCGCTGCCTGAAGCGCATCGATGAACGGCTCAAGAGCCGCGCCGGCGACGTCCTCTCGAAGCCGCAGCAGGGCGTCGAACGCAGCCTGGATGAAAGTTTCTGCAACCTGGTGAGGATTGCCGAGGTCGCTCGTCGCGGCAGGAGCGAGTTCGCGGTTCACCGCCCGGAGGCGGTCGGCATAGGACATGCGCGGACCGAGCAGCCGCTGCTTGAACATTGCCTGCAGCGAAGCAAAACCCTCGAAGCCGAGTTCCTTGGAGAAGCGCGTGATCGCCGAGGGCGGCACGCCCGCGCGCCGCGCGATCTCCACAATGGTGAAGATCGCCGCGTCCTCGGGGTTGTTGAGCAGATACTGGGCGACCTGCTGGAGGCGGCGGCTGAGCGACGGCTTTTGCGCCATCAGCGTGGCGACGAACTCGCCATAGTCGCGTGTGCTGTCGGCGTCCTCGGTCACGCAGTTCTCCCTTGCTGCGCGGTCATGTTAACGCGCCGCAATCGGTTCGGCCATTGCGCCGTGCAACGTCGTCGCCACTCCTCCCGAAAGCAGCGCGTGCGCGCCTGAAGCGATGCGTACGGCAAAGGCGGCATCACCGCCAAGCGCGTCGCCGAAGACGGCGCGGTTGGCGACGAACAGCCTGGTGAAGGCCTCGATGCCGCCGGACGACCGCCGCGCGATGTCGGCGACAAAAGGCATCAGCGGATCGCTCGCCTGCCACGCGTCGCCGAAAGTTGGCTGCGACTTTGCGAGATACGCGACCCAGCCGGCGACTGCCATTTCGAGCGTTGGGGAGGCGAGCCCCTTCGCCATGCGTTCGCGCAGCGGCTGGAGAATACGCTGGTTGATCTTCTGTGAGCCGTCCGTCGCGATCTGGTGGTTGGAATGGCGTATCGCGGGGTTGGCAAGCCGCGAGAGCGTGAGCGCCAGGTAGGGTTCGACCTCCATGCCCGGAACATGCGGCAGCACGGTCGCAGACTCCGCGAGTATCATGCGGCTCACGAAGCTCTTCAGCAGCGGGTCCGCAACGTCATCGCAGGTGGTGCCCAGTCGCGACAGCGCGCCCAGATACGAGAGCGCGCTCTGGCAGGCGTTCAGCACCCGCATCTTGATGAATTCATAGGGCTCGACATCGCTGACGAACTCGGCGCCGGCGACGTCCCATCGGGGGCGGGGGCGGTTGAAGTCGTCTTCCAGAACCCATTGCCGGAACGGTTCGCCGACAACGACGCCTTCGTCGTGAAAGCCGGTCAGCTCTTGCGCGCGCTCGATATCCTGCGGGCGGGTCGCCGGCACGATGCGGTCCACCATGGTGGAAGGAAAGCGCACATTGTCTGCGATCCAGCCTGCCAGATGCTTGTCGGCTGCCTCGGCAAAACTGGCAACGACGGTCTGGAGAATGCGCCCGTTGCCGGGGATGTTGTCGCAGGAGACTAGGGTCACCGGCGCGTCTGCCGCCATTCTACGCGAGAGCAGGTCCGCGAGGAAACCCGGCAGCGACTGCCTGCCAGACTTGCGTGCGAGATCGTCGACGATTTCCGTCCGTCCCCAATCGATCTCGCCGCTTGCCGGAACGTGGCAGTATCCCTTTTCCGTGACCGTCATGGTGATGACGTCGATGCCGGGGTCGGCCAGAGCTGCGAGCGCCCGTCCGCGATCACGTTCGGCATCCAGCACCTGCCTGATTGAGCCGACGACGCGCGCTTCGACCTTGTCGCCCTCGACCAGCAGACGCGTATAGAGCCCGTCCTGGGCGGCGAGCTGCCCCTCGATCGATGGTGGCCGCAGGTTGACGCCGATCTCGGCCCTGTCATCCGCGCCGGCTTCCAGCGCGTCTTCCGTATATTCGGCCTGATGGCAGCGATGGAAAGCGCCAACGCCAATGTGCGCCAGGCCGATCCGCGTGGCTGCACGATCGAATGCAGGAGCCCTGACGCGTTTGTGCGAGGACTGAATGGTCTCGCTGCTCAGGCGCTTCATGTCAGTCTCTCGGCCCGACGACCGATTGCTCCTGGTCGATGAGCGCGCCGGTCATCGGCTCGGACGCAGGCGAGAGCAGGAAGATGGCAAGCCGTGCAACATCCTCCGGAGACAGAAGCCGGCCGAAGGGTTGTTGCGCGGCCTGCTCGGCAAGCCAGCCCGGGCCCTTGCCAAGCGTGTCGCCGTGCATCACCCGCTCGGCGGGGGTATCTGCCCAGCCCATGTTGATGCCGTTGATGCGGATGCGGTCGAAGCGGTGGGCGTGGGCGGCGTTCTTGGTGATCAGGGCCAGGGCCGCCTTGCTAGCCGAATAAACCGTCAGGTCGGTCGCGCCGCCATGCACGTTGATGGACAGGATGTTGACGATGGCGCCGGGTTTTTCGCGCGCGCGCATGTCGGCGATGGCGCGTTGCATCAAAAAGAATGGCGTCCTCGCGTTGACGGCATGGAGCTTGTCCCAGAGGGCGGGGGTGGCCGAGATCATCGAGCCCCGGTCGGTGAGGCCGGCGGCGTTGACCAGCGCGTCGATGCGGCCGAAATGCGCCAGCGCGGCGTCTGCCACGGCGTCGCTCGCTCCCGGTTCTGCAAAATCCGCAGCCGTAAAGTGTGCCTTTGTTCCATGCGCCTCGACCTCGGCGGCCACGGCTGCGCCGCGGCCAGCGTCGCGCCCGGTCAGCAAGATTGCGTCGGCGCCGTTGGTCGCGGCTTCAAGCGCGACAGCGCGGCCGACGCCCTGGGTGGCGCCTGTGACGACGAGGACGGAGCCGGCAAGGGAAAGGTTCATGTCGCGCAACTCAATTTCTATTTGGCGAAAAATAGAAAAATCGTTCCGTCGGGTCAAGTTGCTGAAACGCGCATTGACAGCTTTGTTCCCGCCGCCGTTCAATGGCGCGCAGGCAGGGGGCGTCACAGCGCATGCGTTTGTTCAAATCGGCCGGTTCGATGGGCATCGCCTTGTCCCGCCTTGCTGGCATAGTGCTGTTGCTGCTGCTGCTTGGATTGCGCGTAGCGGACCCGCTGTTCCTTTCCGCGATCCGCAACCAGAGCTTCGATTTCTTTCAGCGCTTTCACCCGCGCCCGGTTTCGACGCAACCGATCACGATCGTCGATATCGACGAGAAAAGCCTTGAGCAGGTCGGCCAGTGGCCATGGCCGAGATCCGAAGTTGCGCGTCTGATCGACAAGCTTACGGCGATGGGCGCCATCGTGGTCGGTTTCGACGTGGTGTTTGCCGAGCCGGACCGGCTTTCGCCCGATCGTGTCGCGGCCGACAACCCCAACCTTCCGGCCTCGGTGAAGGCCGATCTTCTCAAGCTCCCGTCGAACGAGAAAGTGCTGGCGGATGCGATCCAGAAGTCGCGCGTCGTGGTCGGAGAAACCAGCGTGCGGCTCACCGATGCCACGCTCGCGGCCGGTGACAGGGCGATCCCGGAAATCCCCCATGCCGCGCTTGGCGGCGACCCGTTGCCGTACCTGCTCAAATTTCCGCGACTGGTGCAAAATCTTCCGGTCATCTCGCAGGCCGCGGCCGGCCACGGACTTTTCACGGTCGAGCCTGACCCGGACGGCATCTTCCGCCGCGTGCCGCTGGTGATGATGGTCGAAGACCACATCCGGCTTGGGCTCTCGGCCGAGATGCTGCGTGTGGCAACCGGAGGCCAGGCCTTCGCAACGCGTACCGGCGGCGCCGGGTTGGAGGGCATCGTCGTCGGCGGCGTCTTCGTGCCGACCGACGGCAACGGACGCGTCTTTCCCTGGTTCAACGCTTCGTCGCGCGACCGCTACGTTTCGGCGGGCAGCGTCCTTTCGGGCGAGGCAAAGCCCGACAGGATCGCTGGGCACATGGTCGTGGTGGGTACGTCGGCAGTCGGCCTCGAGGATTTTCGGGCCACGCCGGTTGCGAACTTCATGCCGGGCGTGGAAATCCACGCCCAGATCATCGAGAACATCCTGACGCAGCAGTTCCTGTCCAGGCCGGGCTATGCGATCGGCATGGAACTCGTCTTCACCTTCCTTGCGGGGCTTTTCATAATCTGGCTGGTGCCCAAGATCGGCGCGCTCTACGCGTTCTTTGCCGCGTTTTGCGTTCTCGGCGTCGTCGCGATCGCAACGCTCTGGGCGTTTTACGCGCAGCGCATGCTGATCGACCCGACTTTCCCGATCGGGGCGCTTGCCGCCTTGTTCATGCTGATGGCGACCGCCAACTACATTCGCGAGGAGCAGCAGAAGCGTCAGATCCGCAGCGCGTTCGGCCAGTACCTTTCGCCCGCGCTTGTCGATCGGCT
Source organism: Hyphomicrobiales bacterium (assembly GCA_026400435.1). GTDB lineage: Bacteria > Pseudomonadota > Alphaproteobacteria > Rhizobiales > Rhizobiaceae > Mesorhizobium_K. The sequence continues at coordinate 53,982 of JAPLOZ010000022.1, forward strand.
GGCCGACCACCCCGAGCAGCTCGTGCTCGGCGGCGAGACCCGCGAACTGACGCTGCTGTTCACCGACGTGCGCGGGTTCACCACGATTTCCGAAAGCTTCAAGACCAATCCGCAGGGCCTGACCAGGCTCATGAACCGCTTCCTGACCGCGCTCTCCAAGGCCATTCTCGATCGCGACGGCACGATCGACAAGTACATGGGCGACGCGATCATGGCGTTCTGGAATGCCCCGGTCGATCTTCCCGATCACGCCATGCGCGCCTGTCGCGCCGCGCTCGATATGCTAAAAACCGTCGAGAACCTCAACGCGCAGAGCAGGCAGGACGCCGCGCAAAACCCCGGCGAGCGCGTGCATGAGATCAAGATCGGCGTCGGCATCAATTCCGGCCAGTGCGTGGTCGGCAACATGGGCAGCGACATGCGGTTCGACTACACCGCCCTCGGCGACACCGTGAACCTGGCGTCACGCCTTGAAGGCCAGTCCAAGCCCTATGGCGTCGGGGTCATTCTTGGCGACACCACAGCCGCCGTGGTTGCCGACGCGCTTGCCGTCATCGAGATCGATCTCCTGCGCGTGAAGGGCAAGAACGAACCGGAGCGCATCCACACCCTGCTCGGCCTTGAGGAGATGATGGGCGACGCGGCGTTTCAGTCGCTCAAGCAGGCCAATCTCAGCATGCTTCAACATTACCGCAGTCAGCAATGGGATGCGGCTGCCGCCGCGCTGGCCGAAATCGGGCCGCTTGCCGAGCGGTTGGGCGCCGACCTGGAGCACTATGTTGAGCTCTACGAGGCAAGGATTGCCGACTTCCGCGCCAACCCGCCCGACGCGGGATGGGATGGAGTTTACGTGGCGACATCGAAGTAGAACTGTTGCGCGGTTGCCTCACGTAGGGTCAAATCGCCCGAAATTCGGGGATTTGGTTTTAGTTTTCGTGCATTGCAGCGTCGCATGTGTCCTTTTCGGGCACAGTAGTGTATGCAAGTTTTGTGTTTCGAGGGGTGGGCGTATGTCGGGGGTGCGCGTCGTATTGCTGTCGATCGCCGTTGCTCTGGCGGCGATGACGCTCGATTCGCAAGCAACGACCCTTGGCGAAGCTGTCCAGCAGGCGGTCCTGACCAACCCCAAGATCGACGCGGCCCAGGCCAACCGCCGTGCCACTGAATACAGCTTCAAGCAGGCCAAAGGGCGCTTCCTGCCCGAAGTGGAAATTGGCGCCGACATCGGCATGCAGAAGATCGACCGTCCCAACGGCCTCGGCCCCGATGTCAATGACGAGTGGCAGGATCGCAGGGAGGCGACCGTCAACATCCGCCAGGTGCTGTTTGACGGATGGGACCGCGCCAACGACATCTATCGCTCCCAGGCAAACATTTCGGCTGCGTCCTTCAAGGTGATGGTACGTTCCGAAGCCGTCGGACTGAACAGCGTCGAAGCCTACATCGACGTCGTTCGTCATAACGATCTTCTGGCGCTCGCCGAGGACAATGTACGCCGCCACCAGGCGCTGCTGAAGATTATCCAGGAGCGCTACAACGGTGGCCGCTCGCCGATCGGCGACCTCGAACAGACGGTCGAGCGCGTCGAGTCGGCGAAGGCGCTGGTGGCCCGCATCAAGGTCGCACGGGAGACCGCGAAGGCGAAATACAAGAACGCAGTCGGCGTCGAAGCTTCAAACCTGAAGCAGGTCAAATATGCGACCGGCATACCGAAGACCGTGGCCGAAGTCACCGACCGGGCGATCCGCAACAACCCACGCGTCAAGGAAGCGGTCGCCGAAGCGCAGGTTGCCTATTTCGACCAGCAGCAGTACCGCTCGACGCTCTATCCCCAGCTCTTTCTTGAAGGCAACGCCACGCGCGGCGAGGACCTCGAAGGAACACCCGGCCGCAGCGACGAACTGGAAGCGATGGTCGTTCTGCGCTGGAAGCTGTTCGATGGCGGCGTGCGGCGCAACCGCACCGCCGAACTCGGCGAGCGCCACTCCGAAAAACTCGCCGAGCAGATGGTCCTCGTTCGTCAGCTCACCGAAGAAGCCGAGACCGCGTGGGCAAGGCTCGTCGACGGACGTGCCGAGGTTACCGCGATCAAGACCGAAGTTGCCCAGAACACCAAGGTCGTCGCCAGTTACCGCGACGAATACAATGCCAACAAGCGCAGCCTTCTAGACGTGCTCGATGCCGAGAATGCGCGTTTTTCAAGCCAGTTCGAGCTGTCGAACGTGATCTCGGCGCACATCTTCTCCAGCTACGAGCTGCTTGCGCAGATGGGTGTTCTTCTCAAGACGCTTGGCGTCAAGGCGCAGACAATTCCAGATGTCCCGACAAACCCCTTGCCGGCCATACTCCGCGGCCCTTCGCAGGATGAATTTGACATTCCCGCGCTCAGCCAGGAATGAATGCAGTGCGGACGTTGTCCGCAATCTGGTCGGACAATGCGGGTGAGAGTTGGACCAACGGCGCGTATCCTCCGATGAACGTCCGGGCATAGAGCCCGAGGCCTTCGCCGTGCATGATCCGATGCTGGCGGCGCTCGAATTTCTCGCCGGACATCACGACAAGTCCTTCTCGAAGGCCGCCGTGCTGCAAGGGCTGCCGCTCGAAGGCGGTCTGCTTCCGATCGGCCTTTTTGCGCGTGCGGCGGAGCGGCTTGGCTTCGACGCGAAGGTCGTCGAACGGCGGCCCTCCGAAGTCTCCGGGCTGGTCTGTCCTTTCGTGGTTCCGCTCAAGAGCGGCGATGTTGCGGTGGTCGTGGAAAAGCGTCACCGCGCGCGCAGCGCAAGGGTCATCGTTCCCGGTGTCTCGGCGCTGAAGACAAAACGCCTTTCCGAACTCGACCGGGAGTCCCTCGACGCCGTCATCTATGTCGCCGATCGGAGGCAGCAGGAGGCCGTGGCGTCCGATGCTGCGATGATCCGGCGCATGCGCGGCCACTGGCTGTGGTCGGTTGTCCTCAGGCTGTGGCCGACCTGGATCTACGTCGTCATTGCCGCTCTGGTCATCAACCTGCTCGGCATCGCGCTGCCGCTCTTCGTCATGAATGTGTATGACCGGGTGATCCCGAACAATTCGGTGCCGACGCTCTGGGCGCTGGCGGCCGGCGTGGTCATCGCGCTCGCAGGCGATTTCATCCTTCGCATGCTGCGGGCGGGCGTCATCGAAAGTTCGGGGCGTCGCGTCGACATGAAGGTGTCTGCCGTACTGTTCGAACAGGCGCTCGACGCAACAATGGCAAGCCGGTCGGCGCGGGCCGGGGAATTCGCCAACCACATTCGCGAATTCGAGGCCGTGCGCGACTTCTTTACCTCCTCCAGCATCATGTCGGCGATCGACCTTCTGTTCATCGGCGTTTTTCTCGGCCTTCTCTATGTGATCGTCGGCCAACTGGCGCTGGTGCCGCTGTTTGCGGTTCCCGTGGTGCTGCTTGCAACGCTCATCATCCAGGTTCCGCTAGCCCGCTCGGTAAACCAGGCACAGATCACCAAGACAAACCGGCACACCATCCTCGTGGAATCGATGGTCAGCATCGAGACGGTCAAGGCTGTTGCGGGAGAAGGCGTGCTGCAGAAGCGGTGGGAGGATGCCGTCGCCGGCTCCGTCCGCGCCAGTTCGTCGATGCGCTTCTGGTCGTCGCTCGCCATGTATCTGAGCCTGACGGTGCAGCAGGGCGTCAGCGTCGTGCTGATCGTCTGGGGTGTCTATCTGGTGGCTGCCGGCGACATCACCATCGGTGCGTTGATAGCGTCCAACCTGCTTGCCGGTCGCGTGCTGGCGCCGCTCAGCGGCATAGCAACGACTCTGGCGCGGGCGCAGTCGTCCTTCTCCGCCCTCAAGCAGCTCAACCGTATGATGCGACTGGACCGCGACCACAAGAACGTGCCCGCCGGCGGAGCGCCGATTGCCGCGGGCCGCCTGGAAGTTCGCGACGTGAGTTTTGCCTATCCCGGCCACCAGACCAAGGCCCTGGACGGGCTGTCGCTCAAGATCGAAGCGGGCGAAAGGGTAGGCATCGTCGGCAAGGTTGCTTCCGGCAAGTCGACGCTCGGCAAGCTGCTGTGCGGGCTCTATTCTGCCGATACCGGCGTAGTGATCATCGACGGCACCGACGTGAAGCACCGCTGGATGGCCGATCTCCGCAAGGCGGTCGCCTATGTCAGTCAGGAGCCGGAGCTGTTTGCCGGGTCGCTCAGGGACAACATCGCTTTCGGCAGGGACGAAGGCGAGGCGATCTTCGACGAGGCGGCGCAGGCGTCTGGCATAGCGCTGCTGGCGCAGAGCCATCCGCTAGGCTACGCGCTGCCGGTCGGCGAGCGCGGCCGGGCAATCTCGGGCGGCCAGCGCCAGGCGGTGGCTATCGCGCGGGCGCTGATTGGCAGGCCGCGCGTGGTTTACCTCGACGAACCGACCAGCGCGATGGACAATCTGACGGAGGCCGCCTTCATCCGCAGCTTCCGTAACTGGCTCACGCCGGACACCACCCTCATCCTCGCCACGCACCGGGTATCCATGCTGGAACTGGTCGACAGGCTGATCGTGCTGGAAGATGGCCGCGTTGCCGCCGATGGGCCGAGGGACAAGGTGCTGGCCTCGCTGAGGAAGGGCAAGCTCGTTGCATCTGGCGGTGTCGGCGATGGCTGACATCGACCTCAACTATGCCAACGATCCGCGCGCAGTCATCGAATCCTCGGTTACGCCCGGCGCCTGGCGCGTTCTGTTCGTTACCGCCACCCTCTTCGCGTTGCTCCTGCTGTGGGCAGCGGTTGCCCGCGTCGATCAGATGGCGACGGGCGCCGGCCGCGTCATACCGTCAAGCCAGGTTCAGGTCGTGCAGAGCCTGGAGCCTGGCATCGTCGCCGACATCCTTGTGTCGGCGGGCGACCGCGTGGTGGCAGGTCAGGATCTGGTGCGGATTGACGACACGACGGTCGCGTCGAAGCTTGGCGAGTTGCGCCAGCAGCAGATTGCGCTCGCCGCCGAACTGGACCGGCTCAATGCCCAGGCGCGGGGCGCCGACAGCTATGAGCCCCCTGCCGGCCTGGATGCGGGCGTCGTCCCGTTCTATCGGGACCAGCAGGCGGTCTTTGCCGCCGATATGCACAAGCTCAATGAAGCAGTGCTTGTGCGCCAGCAACAGCTCGTGCAGCGCCGCCAGACGTTGCGCGAGGCGGAAGCGACCGCCAGGAAGCAGGCGGATTCGCTGAAGCTCAGCGAAAAGGAGCTGGACCTCACGCGCGCGCTTTTCGACCGCAAGGCGGTGCCCGAACTTGAATTCATCAAGATCGAGCGGCAGGTGGTGGAACTGCGTGGAGATCTCGACATCTGGCAAGCCACAAAGCTGCGGCTGGAGGCGGAGGTCGCCGAAGCTGAAGCACAGCTCGATACCGAGAAGTCGGCCTTCCTGGCCGACGTCCAGGCGCGCATTTCCAAGGTCAATGCAGAGATGTCGGTGGTGCAGGAAAGCCTGCGGGCAGCCGACGACCGCGTGCGCCGCGCCATGCTGAGGTCGCCCGTCGCCGGCGTCGTCAACAAGCTCAACGTCGCCACCATCGGCGAAGTGATCGCCGCCGGCGCCAACGTCGTGGAGATCGTGCCGGTCGACGACCGGTTGCTCATCGAGACGCGCGTTCGTCCCCAGGATGTCGCCTACATCCATCCCGGCGCCAAGGCAACGGTCCGGCTAAGTGCCTATGACTACACGAAATTCGGAACGCTTCACGGCGTCGTCGAGCGCATTGGCGCCGACACGATTACCGACCAGAAAGGCGAGACCTTCTACCAGGTGATCGTCAGCGCGGACATGAGCGGGACCAACGTCCCGGGCGGTATGCGGGTCATACCGGGCATGGTGGCGACAGTAGATATCTCCAACGGAGACCGCACCGTTCTCGAATATCTGCTCAAGCCTGTCCTGAAGATACGCGACCAGGCTCTGCGCGAGGCGCGCTAGCGCTCTGTTTGTAAGCCGGCAGCAGAAATTCCCTGTAAAGGCGTCCAAAATTTACCTTGCGGCAAGTTTTATGGACTCTCGCGGTTTTCGCCGCTATGCTGCGGGTGCGAATGGGCTGACGGCTTTGCCGTTGGGGAATGGCACAAAGCGATGGCAACGAAAGGCGCAGTCGGCGACGGTTTGGCCGTTGCACCGGTAACGCTGTCCAGTGACGGTAGCGGTTCGGTACATGTCGCGAACGCCGAGGCGCTGTTTCTCGGCGACTATTCCCGTCAAGGGCACGACCTTCTCATAGAACACAACGGAGCGTCGCTGCTCGTCGAGAAATACTTCGACGGCGCCGGCGGCAACCTTGTCGGGCCGAACGGTGCGTTCCTGACGCCGTCCGTCGTCCATGCGCTGGCAGGACCCGTCGCGCCTGGCCAGTATGCCGAAGACGGTGCGCCCAGCGCCGCGGCGCTCACCGAGATCGGCAAGGTCGTCTCGATCGAGGGCACGGCAACGGTCACCCACAGCGATGGCGTGGCCGGAAACCTCGCCAACGGCGATCCGGTCTATCAGGGCGACGTGGTGAGCACCGGCGCCGCTTCCAAGCTCGGCATATCGTTCATCGACGATTCGGTATTTTCCATGTCGGCCGACGCCCGCATGGTGCTAAACGAACTGATCTTCGACCCCGCCAAGGTTGCCGACAGCTCCATGGTCGTCAACCTCGTGCAGGGCTCCTTCGTGTTCGTCACCGGCCAGGTTGCGCCGTCGGGCAGCATGAAGGTCGAGACGCCCGTCGCCACCATGGGCATCCGCGGCACGACGCCCAAGGTGACTGTCAGCAGCGAACTTGGCGTCACCGAATTCAGCATCCTGCCCGATCCCGGCAGCGGCAAGGTCGGCAGCTATGTGCTGATCGACAAGACCACCGGCGCAATCCTGGGCACAGTTGAATCCGTCGGCGACAAATGGGTGATCACGAGCCTGTCCGACGAGGCGGTCAAGGTCGCCAAGTCCGGCCTCGACCTGCTCGAGGACGAGGCGGCGATTTCCGACATTCGCGATGCGGTGTCGCATGCGCTCGGCCAGCGCACCGAGTTGAACGGCGCAAGTTCCTTCCAGCAGGTCGCCTTCGACGCCTCCGCGTCGAGCAGCGGACAAAACAGCGAGCAGGGCGGCGACAACCAAGGCAATACACCCGGCGGGCCGACTGGCGGCACTGATCCGACGCCCGACAAGGACGACCCGCCGATCGCCGGAAACGATTCCTTCGCCACCAACGAGGACGCGGTTCTCGTCGGAGGCAATGTCATCAATGCCTCGGGCGGCGGCGCCGATGTCGATCCCGACGGCTTTGCGTTGACGGTCACGCAGGTCAACGGACAAGCGCTGACCTTCAATGCAGGCGGAACTGCGTCGGTTGTCCTGCCGGCCAACGCAGACCAGCAGACTGTTGGCGCGAACCTGCTGATCTCGAAGACCGGCGGGATCACCTACGATCCAAGCAGCGCCTTCAACTATCTCGCCGTCGGCGAGCAGCGGGTGGAAACCTTCACCTATCAGGTGACGGACAAGAACGGCTTCACCGATACGGCAACGGTGACGATCACGGTCGAGGGCCGCAACGACACGCCCATTATCACGGTTGCCGATCCCGGCGACATTGTGGGCACCATCAACGACATAGCCGAGCAGGACCCGTCGCAAGGCAACGCGGATCTGACGGAAACTGGCTCGATCACATTTGGCGATGTCGACCTGACGGACCGTCCGGTGGCGACCGTCAGCGCGATTTCGGTGACGGCGACAGCGCAAGGCGGTGGCTCGCTGGCGCTGACCCAGGACCAGATCGACGACATCGCGGACGCCTTCAGCATCAGTCCAGACGGCGTCAGCGGCGTCAACACCAACAACGGGACCGTGAACTGGACTTACGAAATCGACGAGAACGACGTCGACTTCCTCGGTGCGGGCGAAGTCGTTACTGCGGTTTTCACCATCCAGGTCGATGATCACCACGGCGGCACCGACACCCAGGACGTCACCATCACCATCAAGGGCGCCAATGCCGCAGGCAGTGGCGACAACGACGCGCCGGTGATATCCGTCGAGAGCAACGACTTGGCGTTGTTCGGCCTGACCGAGTCGAACGTTGCGCTGACGAAATCCGGCACGCTGACTGTGACGGAGGTCGACCTGACCGATCGGATCGTTACGTCGGTCGTGGACGTTGACATGGCCGGCACCGGACCTTTGACCGGCCAGCCGACCGAAGCGGCGCTTCTGGACATGTTGACGCTGTCGCCGAGCCCTATCCTGACGGACAACGTAGCTACCAGCGGAACGTTTACCTGGACGTTCGATTCGGGGTCGCAGAATTTCGACTACCTCGCCGTGGGCGAGACTTTGATTCTCACCTACACGGTGAAGGCCACCGATGACGAGCTGGCGTTTGACACCCAAACTGTCACCATCACCATCACCGGCACCAACGATGCGCCGGTGATCGATGCGATCGCGCAGTCCGACCTCAACGAGCAGACCGATACGGACGCGCTGACGACCAGCATCGACGTGACGTTCACCGATGTGGACCTGACCGATGTCGGGCACACGGCGACGATCACGGATGCCGTTGCGAGCGGCGTGACGACCGGGCTTGTGCTGGACGAGACGGCGCTGAAGGCGCTGGTGACGCCGGGCGCGGTGACCAAGGCGACGGGCTCGGACGACGGCTCGGTGACGCTGGCATTCTCGGCGGCGTCGACGGCGTTCGACTACCTGGCGGTCGGCGAGAAGCTGACGCTGACCTACACGGTTGAGATCGACGACGGCGACGGCGGCGTGACGCCG
>JAPLOZ010000065.1 GCA_026400435.1 Hyphomicrobiales bacterium
GTCTTGCCGGCGCGCGCGCCCTCGAGGGCCGCGACCGAGATCAGCGACACGGTTTCGGGGTGGTTGAGCTTCAGCCCCTGGTCCTTGCGGCGCTGCGCCACCTGCGCCAGCGTGTAGATCAGCAGCTTGTCGATTTCGCGTGGTGTGAAGTGCATCTGCAAACCTCCTCCGGGCGCCGCCCGTCTCAATTCATCTTTCCGTCGCCGGCAGCGCGCGCACGCTGCGGGCCGTCTTCCCGCCAGGCCGTCGGAGTGCAGGACTTTGCGTCATTGCCGCTGCGGTGCAGGTGAATTCCCGGGTCCCGCGACCGCACTGTGCCGGCACCGATCCACCGGGGACCGCGCAACGCATATTTCTGCCCTTGGACGTTGAAACTCTAACCCCCTGATCGTACCCGACGCAAGGGAAGAGCCTGCCCGGCAACAAGAAACCTGGACGGTGCCGATTTTTTGGTCGCGCTGCATTCTCCGCGGCAGCATTGACAGACACCCCAGGTTGGACATTGGATGGCGCGCGCTGGCCCGGGCCAGCGCCAGGCGCTTGGGCCATGGCTTGCGAGGAGCGATCAGATGTACACCGTGGGTGAGGAAGAGATCGAGGCGCTGGCGCGGGTCATCCGCTCGAAGGCGCTGTTCCGCTATGGCGTCGGCCATGAGTGCGACCGCTTCGAGGAGCGCTATGCGGCGCACCTGGGTGTGAAGCACTTCGCGCTCTCCGCCAGCGGCAGCAACGCGCTGGTGGCCGCCCTCGTGGCGCTCGGCATCGGGCCGGGCGACGAGGTGCTGATCCCGGCGCACACCTACATGGCAACCGGCACCGCCGTGCTGGCCGCCGGCGCCATTCCGGTGATCGTCGACGTCGACGACACCATCACCATCGACCCGCAGGCGATCGAGGCCGCCATCGGCCCGCAGACCCGCGCCGTCATTCCCGTGCACATGTGGGGCGCTGCCTGCAACATGGATGCGATCATGGACATCGCCGAGAGCAAGGGGCTGCTCGTGCTGGAGGACGTCTGCCAGGGCATCGGCGGGTCCTACAACGGGCGCAAGCTCGGTTCGATCGGCCACGCCGGCGCCTTCAGCTTCAATTTCTTCAAGAATATGAGCGGCGGCGAGGGCGGTGGCATCGCCACCAGCGATCCCAAGGTGGCGGAGCGCGCACGCTGCTATATCGACCCGTGCCACTTCTACTGGCAGGGCCGCAACGATGAAACCAAGCCGTTCGCCGGCGTCGGCGCGCGCGCGTCCGAACTGCTGGGCGCCATGCTCAACGTGCAACTCGACCGTCTTGACGGCATGATCGGCGCAATGCGCGCCGAGAAGAAGAAGATCCTCTCCGGCACGAAACACCTCGACAATCTCGGCCTGCGCGCAAGCCCGATGAACAGCGCCGACCACGACTGCGCGACGCAGGTGATGTTCACCCTGCCGAACGAGGCGGCCGCTCAGGCTTTCGTCAAGACGATGCCTGCTGTCATCGCCGGCAAAACGGGCCGCCACACCTTCACGCAGTGGGATCAGGTGCTGATGCACGAGGGCGCGCACCATCAGGCGCTCAACCCCTACAAGCTGACTGAAAACAAGGGTCTGCGCACCGAATACAAAGAAGGCATGTGCAAGAGCTCGCTGGAAATCCTCGACCGCACCGTGATGGTTGCGACAAACCCCCAGCATTCCGACGACGAGATCGAGGCGATCATCCACAACATCGACCAGGCGGCGCGCGTTGCGCTCGAGGACGTCGCGATGGCGGATGTGGTTCTGAAGAACCAGCAGGCGGTGGATCTGCAGAAGTTCGACGCCTGACCGGGCGGCGGCGGCCCGCCGCGTGCCGCCTCGCTAACGCGGATCGATCCGCACGAACGCCGCGCGCAGCGCCAGAACCGCGCGCCGGATCTGGCGCTCGTCCATGGCGGCGTAGCCGAGCAGCAGGCCATGCTCGGGCTCGGACGAATGGTAGTTGATCGACACCGCCTGCACGTCGAGGCCTTCCTTCACGGCGGCGGCGACCACGTCCACATCCTTCAGCGGCCGCGTGAAGCCAGCCAGAAGCTGCATGCCGGAATCGTTTTCGGAAACGGTCACCCATTCGCCGAGATGCTCGCGGCACAGCTTTACGAAATTGGCCTGCCGGCGCGCGTAGAGCCTGCGCATCCGCTTGAGGTGGGTGGCGAAATAGCCTTGCTTGATGAAGTCGTTGACGGTGGCCTGCAGGATCAACGGGGCGAACTGGCCGGTGATCGACACCGCCTTGTCGAAGGAATCGACCAGCTCCGGCGGGACAATGAGATAGCCTATGCGCAGCGCCGGCAGCAGCGTCTTGCCGAAGCTGCCGATGTAGACGACGTGGTTGGCGTGGTCGAGCCCGCGCAGCGCCGGCACCGGCCGGCCGCGAAACCGGTACTCGCCGTCAAAATCGTCCTCGATGATCCATGCGCCGTGGCGCTCGGCCGTGTCGAGCAGTTGCAGGCGTTCCTCGATGCGCATGATCGTGCCGAACGGCCATTGGCACGACGGCGTAACATAGATGAGACGCGGCGGCGGCAGGTCGGGATCGGAGAGGTTCCAGCCGCGCCGGTCGACCTTGAGCGGTGCGAGCTTGGCTCCGGCGGCCAGGAAGGCGCTCTTTGCGCCGAGGTAGCCCGGCTCTTCCATCCAGACGTGATCGCCTTCGTCGGTCAGGATGCGCGAGACAAGGTCGAGCGCCGCCTGAGCGCCGGTCACCACGATGACCTGCTCGGGCGAACAGTCGATCCCGCGCGAGACGCTGATGTTGCTGGCGATGGTCGCGCGCAGGCCGGGATGGCCGGCAAATGAGAGATAGCCGAGCAGCGTTTCGTCGCGCGAACGCGAGTTGCGCACCAGTAGGCTCGACCAGATGGAGAACGGGAACGAGGCCGTTTCGGGAACCCCGGGGTGGAAGTTGATGACGCCGGCGTTGCGCGGCGGTTGCGGCCCGTCAACGATGGTCTGGCCGCGCTTTGAGAGCCGGCGGGCAGTGCCGCCGAGGCGCGATCGCGGCGCGTTGGCGGGCCGGTCCTGCTTGATGGGTGCAACCCACGTTCCGGAACCGGCGCGCGCTTCGATGAAGCCTTCGGCCAGCAACTGGTCGTAGGCCGCGATGACGGTGTTGCGGCCCACTTTGAGATCTTCGGCGAGCGAACGCGTGGAAGGAAGCAGTGTGTGCGGGGCAATCTGCCCGTCGAGGATGAAGCGGCGCAGCGCGTCGTAGATCTGGCGGTGCATCGGGTCGTCCGAGGCGCGGTCCACCGACAGAATGTCAAGCGAAAGGCGCATTTGGTCGCCCAATCCTGCCTCCTCAGCCGTCTCGCGTCTTGACGTCGAAGCCGGCCAGTCGGGCCGTGGCGAGCAGCGCGCTGTAGCCCTTCGTCGCGTAGGTCAGCGGGTGCGCCCTGGCCGGGTCCTGCTCGGCCTCGACGACCAGCCAACCATCGTAGCCGCGCTCGGCAAGCGGCGTCAGCAGGGCGAGGAAATCGACCGAACCGTCGCCCGGTACGGTGAAGATGCCATCCATCACCGCCGCCATGAAGCTCATGTCTTCCGCTCGTGCCCTTTCAAGAATGGGTCGCCGGACGTCCTTGCAATGGAAATGCACGACTCGACCGAGGTGGCGCCGCAACAGCGCCACGGGGTCGCCGCCGGAAAACAGGCAGTGGCCTGTGTCGAACAGCAGCCCCACGGCCTCGCCCGTCACCGCCATGAAGCGGTCGATCTCGGCGTCGGTTTCGACGATCGTGCCCATGTGGTGGTGGAAGGCCAAGGCGACGCCGAAATCGGCGAAGCGCTCGGCAAGCTTCGTGATCTTGCGACCGTAGGCCTGCCATTCGCCGTCCTCGAGGCGAGGGCGCTGCGAGATCGGCGCATGGATCGCGTCGTGGCGGCCGCGCGACGTGTCGGCGTAAACGACATGCTTTGCGCCAAGCGCACGCAGGAGCGTCAGATGCGGCAGTGTCGCATCGAACTCCTCTTCGACACCCCGCTCCAGGATGCGGCCGTCGTACCACCCGGAGACCAGGTCCAGTCCGTACGCTTCCAGGATTGGGCCGAGCACCGCCGGTTGGCGCGGAAATTTGCCGCCGAGTTCGGTGCCGCGATAGCCCGCCTGGGAGGTTTCGGCGAGACAGATTGCCAGAGGCGTATCGCCACCGAGTTCAGGGACGTCGTCGTTGGTCCAGGTTATGGGATTGATGCCAATCCTGACAGACATGCCGAAATGCTCCCACTGGACCCGTCAAATACATAGAAGCGGGTCATTTTGGCAGGACCTTACAACAAAAAGGTCCTATCAACAGGTCCATTTCCGGCATATTGGGTAGAGCCATCGCAAGCACGACAAAGCGTGGCGATCCATCGCGGCGTTCAGACAGTCAGGTTTTGCTCTCCAAGCGGCAGGACCAACGTGGTCTCCGCAGGCGCCGTAAGCGACCAGCGGACATGCCCCGGCCAGCGGTCGAGTACCGCTGTTCCGCTCAGCGATTGCGGCGCCACGCGCTGCAGGACGACACTGCCAAAGCCCCGTCTGGTGTCGACGGCGTCCCTGTCGGCCAGTGCGGCGGGAACCGACGTCTCGTTCCAGACGACATGGAATTCGCGGCGGCCTTCTGGCGATGTTGCGATGTGCCATTCGATCTGAACCTGGCCAGCGTCCGTCGAGAGTGCGCCGAATTTGGATGCGTTGGTGCCGAGTTCGTGGAACGCCATGCCAAGGTGCTGAACGGCCGTCGGCTGCAGCGTCACCAGCGGTCCTGAGAGCGAAATCTGGGACTCGTGTCCGAATGGTTTGAGATGCTCCTGAAGGAGGTCGAGCAGGCTGGCGCCGGCCCACTCGGAGTTGACCAGCAGGTCGTGCGATCGCGACAGCGCCATGATGCGGTCGCGCACCTGCTCCTCGAATTGATTGGGATCGGTAGCACGCCGGCTGGTCTCCCGGATCACCGAAAGAATAACGGCGAATTGGTTCTTCACCCGGTGGTTCACTTCGCGCATCAAAAGCCGGATGCGACGCTCGTTGTCCTTGGCGACCGAAATGTCACGCGCGATTTTGGAGGCGCCGATGATGGAGCCGTCTGCCGCCCTGATTGGCGAAATCGTAAGCGACACGGCAACGTAGGTGCCGTCCTTGCGGCGGCGGGTCGTTTCGAAGCTCGCCACCTGCTCGCCACGCCGTACACGACTGATGATGTCGGCCTCTTCGCTCTGCAGGCTGTCGGGTATGAGCATCAGGACCGACTGGCCGATCGCCTCCTCGGCGGTGTATCCGAAGAGCCTCTCGGCTGCCCGGTTCCAGTTGGTGATGATCCCGTTCAGTTCCTTTCCGATGATCGCGTCGTAAGACGAATCGACGATAGCCGCCAGACGGGCGTTCGCCAGCGGGTCGTGTTCGGGCGTTCTTGTGGTCACGCGGGCATTGCTAGCAACGGCTCATGACCGAGGCAATTCACGGAACCGATGTAAGTTCCACCTGAAAGTCGAAGAATCAGGCCGCCGACTTGCGCTTCGCCGCGGCCGGTTTGCGCGTCTTCTCGGTCTTGATGCCTTCTTTTTGCAGGCTCTTGCGAAGAACATCGGCGAGATTGACGACGTTCTCCTTTGGCGTCGCGGCCGGTTTTGGCAGCTTTTTCCCGGCCTTTTTCGCCTCGATCATCGCAATCAGCGCGTTCTCGTAGCGATCCTCGAAGGCGCTGGGATCGAACTTGCCAATCTTCTTTTCGATCAGCAACGTCGCGATCTCGACCATATCCGGGTCCGTCTTCGGAACCTTGATGCCATCGAACAACGCCTTTTCCGAAACCACGTCCTTTGCGTTGCGCAGCGTGGTCATCATCAGGCCCTCGCCGTGAGCGCGAAGCACCACTTCTCGACCGCGCTGGTAGAGCACGATGCTGGCGCGCGCCCCGGCCTTCTTCTTTGCCAAGGCGTCGCGGATCACGGCGAACGGTTCGCGCGCCATCGCGTCGGCAGGCATCACATAGTAGGGCTTGTCGAGATAACGCTGGTCGATTGACGAGAGGTCGATCGTCTCTGCGATTTCAAGCGTATGCTCGCTGCTGGGCTTGAGCGCCTTCAGTTCGTCCGGTTCGATCAAGAGATAGTGGCCGTTGTCGAGCTGATACCCCTTTATCTGGTCTTCGGCGGTCACCAGATCGCCTGTGATCTCATCCATATAGGCGGATTTCACCGGCAGGCGGTCCTTGCGGTTCAGTATCCGGAACTGCACCTTCTCCGCATCGCTTGCGGCGTTGGTGAGCTTGATGGCGCAGGCCACCGCACCGAACTTCAAAAACCCCTTCCAGACGGCGCGCAATGCCATGGGTTACTCCTGACGCAAGACAATTCAACCCGTCCCAGGGCGCATTGTTCCAATTTTTCAGGGTAGCCGCCGCAGGTTCACAAAGTGTCAACCGTTGCCGGCGTTGCGTCAAGCGCGACGAATCACGGCCGCTTGATCTGTGACGAGAGGGGAGTGGCGACCGGCCGAACATCTGGTAGCATCGCCCCGCTACGGCAGAGGGGACCGACAGGTGAAAAGACTGGTTTTGGCCGTTTTGTTCGGCATCGCGCCCGTCGAAGCTTGGGCGATCGTCCGCTACATGGTTCAGGACATGACGTGCGCGGAAGTACAGGACGCCGTTCAGCGTGACGGCATCGCCATCCTTTACCGCAAGGCTGGCGCAGCCGGGGTTCCGATCTACGATCGCTACGTGGCTGATCAGTCGTTCTGCCAGCCCGGCCAGTCGACCATCAAGGAAACGGTGCCCGCAGCCGACACGCAACGGTGCCGGGTGAGCAAGTGCCTGGACGAGAACCGCTTTGGCGGCGACAACAGGTAGCGGCCGAGCACACGGTTGCGTCCACAAAATAGGCATCAATTAACTTCTGCTTAAAACTTAGACAGAGTTTTGTGCACTGCGCAAAATTGCTTCACGCAGCAAGGCATTCCATCTGCGTGCGGCCTGGCGTTATCGTGAGCCGGCTCCTCCATTGCACTGTAATCACGTCATAATTGCCTCTCCAGCAGACGCACTTCCATAACTGGCACAGCCGTTGCATCGGATGTTGCGGTGCAACGCCCAATGGGAGATCTCCGTATGAGGGGTAGTTTTTCGTCAGTAGCAAAGTTTCTGTCCGCTGGGGCCATCGCCGCAGGTATCAGCCTCGCGTCGCCGGCTAACGCAGAGGACACGATCAAGGTCGGTGTCCTGCATTCGCTCTCGGGGACGATGGCGATCTCTGAGACGACGTTGAAGGACACGACGCTGTTCCTCATCGACGAGCAGAACAAGAAGGGTGGTCTGCTCGGCAAGAAGCTCGAGGCCGTCGTCGTCGACCCGGCCTCGGACTGGCCGCTGTTCGCCGAAAAGGCGCGTGAGCTGATCGCCGTCGACAAGGTGGCGGTCGTGTTCGGCTGCTGGACATCCTCGTCGCGCAAATCGGTGCTCCCGGTGTTCAAGGAGCTGAACTCGATCCTGTTCTATCCCGTTCAGTACGAGGGCGAAGAGTCCGAAAAGAACGTGATCTACACCGGCGCGGCCCCCAACCAGCAGGCCATTCCCGCGGTCGACTACCTGATGAGCGAAGAAGGCGGCTCAGTTAAGCGCTGGGTGCTGGAAGCGACCGACTACGTCTATCCGCGCACCACCAACAAGATCCTCGAGCAGTATCTCAAGGACAAGGGCGTGGCCGCTGAAGACATCAAGATCAACTACACGCCGTTCGGCTTCTCCGACTGGCAGACCGAAGTGGCCGCCATCAAGGAATTCGGTTCGGCCGGTAAAAAGACGGCGGTGGTCTCGACCATCAACGGCGACGCCAACGTTCCGTTCTACAAGGAACTCGGCAACCAGGGCATCAAGGCCGAGGACATCCCGGTCGTCGCCTTCTCGGTCGGCGAAGAAGAACTCGCCGGCTTCGACACCACCCCGCTGGTCGGGCACCTCGCGGCCTGGAACTACTTCCAGTCCGTCGATACCCCGGCAAATGCCGCGTTCATCAAGTCGTGGCACGAGTACATCAAGAACGACAAGCGCACCACCAACGACCCGATGGAAGCAGCCTATCTGGGCTTTAACCTCTGGGTGCAGGCAGTCGAAAAGGCTGGCACCACGGATACGGATGCCGTCCTCAAGGCGATCATCGGCCTCTCCGTGCCAAACTTGACCGGCGGCACCGCAACCGTCCTGCCGAACCACCATCTGACCAAGCCGGTTCTGATCGGCGAAATCCAGGCCGATGGCCAGTTCGAAATCGTCTCGCAGACCGAGCCGGTTCCGGGCGACGCCTGGTCCGATGTCCTCCCGGAAGACAAGGGCATCGAAGCCGACTGGACCGATCCGATGACGGGTTGCGGTCACTATGACACCGCCACCAAGACCTGCGGCGCCGCTCCGGCCCCGTAATGTCGAGATGACTTTGCCGGCGGCGGCATGCGTCGCCGGCAACTTCACAGCATGCAATGCGACAGGCGATTGAACGAGCAGATGGCCTCACGATTTTTCAGACTGATCGCCTTCCTGATCGCGTTTGCCGTTCAGCCCGCCTATGCCCAGATGGGAGACGTCGCCGCCATGGTCGACGCACTGGGGCAGGGGGGGTTCCCGGACCGCGAGAAGGCGATAGCCGCGCTGGTGGCGACAGGAGACCTTCGCGTACCGCCCATCCTTGAGGCGCTGTCCGACGGTACGCTCTATGTCCGCAAATCCGATTCCAAGGTGATTTTGTCGGTCAAGTCCGGCGGCGATTTTGCGCTGACCGATCCGCTCGACGGTTCCAGCATGGGCTCTCTCCCGAGCGCCGAGATCGAGAAGATCAAGGTCAACAACGGCCTGCGCACCAAGATCCGTACGGCCATCGGCACCATGACGCTGCTCAGCCCTGACCGCGACATTCGCATGTCGGCTGCAGAGAGCATCCTGAAAAACGCCGACCCGTCGATGCTCGAATTGCTCGACAAGGCGCTCGCCGCCGAAACCGACCCCCAGATCAAGACGACGATGGAACTGGCCCGCGCGGTCATCGTGCTCAAGACCGACGCGCCGATCGACGCCAAGCGTGCGGCGGTCGACACGATCGTCTCGCATGGCAACCGTGCGGCGCAGACCGTGCTGGTCAACACATTGCCTTCTGCGCCGGAAGACCTGAAGCCGCTCATCCAGTCCGGCATCTCTTCGATCGGAAACTCGCTGGCGCTTTGGGATGTCGTCCAGAATCTGTTGTACGGCCTCTCTCTTTCCTCGGTGCTTCTTCTCGCGGCAATAGGGCTCGCGATCACCTTCGGCGTCATGGGTGTCATCAACATGGCACACGGCGAGATGGTCATGCTCGGCGCCTACACCACCTATGTCGTGCAGAACGTGATGCAGCAACTCGCGCCCGGGCTGATGGAATATTCGCTGGTATTTGCGGTGCCCGCGGCCTTCCTGTTCACAGGCCTGGTCGGCGTGGGCATCGAGCGTTCGGTCATCCGCTGGCTCTACGGCCGGCCGCTCGAAACACTGCTGGCGACATGGGGCATTTCGCTGATCCTGCAGCAGGCGGTACGCTCGGTCTTCGGCCCGACCAACAAGCTGGTGACGCCGCCCGCCTGGATGAGCGGCACCTTCGACGTCGGCAACATCAGCTTCACCTGGAACCGGCTCTGGATCATCGTCTTTGCCATCGCGGTATTTGCAGCGCTGCAGATCATTCTGAAGCGCACGTCGCTGGGGCTGCAGATGCGCGCCGTTACGGCAAACCGGCGGATGGCGTCGTCGATGGGTATCCGCACACCCTTCGTGGATGCGATGACCTTCGGTCTCGGCTCGGGCATCGCGGGGATGGCCGGCGTCGCGCTCAGCCAGATCGACAACGTCTCGCCCAATCTCGGCCAGGGCTACATCATCGACAGTTTCATGGTCGTCGTGTTTGGCGGCGTCGGCAATCTGTGGGGCACGCTGGTCGGTGCCGTGACGCTCGGCGTCGCCAATAAGTTTCTCGAGCCCTATGCGGGCGCGGTGCTGGCCAAGATCGCGATCCTCGTCCTCATCATCCTTTTCATCCAGCGCCGCCCACGCGGCCTGTTCGCGCTCAAGGGCAGGGCGATCGAAGCATGATCACGCATATGCTGCTTAGGGCTCTGGACAAAAGAGCCATCTGGCTGGTGCTGGCGCTGGCCTTCGTCGCGATAGCCGTCCCGGTCTGCAATCTGGTCATCCCTGAAGGCAATTTCCTCCACTTGCCGAACTATGCCGTGCCGCTGCTCGGCAAATACCTGAACTACGCGATGCTGGCGCTCGCGCTCGATCTCGTTTGGGGGTACTGCGGCATTCTCTCGCTCGGCCACGCCGCCTTCTTCGCGCTCGGCGCCTATGCGATGGGCATGTACCTGATGAGGCAGATTGGTGCGCGCGGCGTTTACGCCAACCCTGTACTGCCGGACTTCATGGTGTTCCTGAACTACAAGGAACTGCCTTGGTTCTGGTACGGGTTCGATCACTGGTGGTTCGCGTTCCTTATGGTGATGGTGGTGCCAGGGCTTTTGGCGTTTTGCTTCGGCATTCTCGCCTTCCGCAGCCGCGTCACCGGCGTTTACCTGTCGATCATTACGCAGGCGATGACCTATGCGCTGTTGCTCGCCTTCTTCCGCAACGACCTTGGTTTCGGGGGCAACAACGGCCTGACGGATTTCAAGGACATACTCGGCTTCAACGTCCAGGCTGCGAGCACCCGCGCGGCTTTGTTCGCGGCGTCGGCAATGGCGTTGGCGCTGGCCGTCATCATCTGCTCGGCCATCGTCAATTCGAAGCTCGGCAAGATCATGGTCGCGACCCGGGACGCCGAGAGCCGCACGCGCTTCATCGGCTGGCGACCGGAGAACGTGAAGCTGTTCGCCTTCGTCGTATCGGCGGTGCTGGCCGGCATTGCCGGCGCGCTCTACGTGCCGCAGGTCGGCATCATCAACCCCGGCGAGTTTGACCCCGGCAACTCGATCGAAGCCGTGATCTGGGTGGCGGTCGGCGGCCGCGGCACGATTGTCGGCCCGATCATCGGCGCTATCCTCGTCAATGTCGGAAAATCCTACTTTACCGGCGCGCTGCCGGAACTGTGGCTGTTCGCGCTTGGCGCTCTGTTCGTCGCCGTCACGCTGTTCCTGCCCAAGGGCATCGTCGGGCTGTGGAACCAGTGGCGCGGCAGCGGCGGCAAGTCCGAACGCGAGGTGTCGGCCGAGGCGGAAAAGGGGACCGAGGTCGAAGAGCCCGCGCTGCCGGCGGCAAGCACGGGTTCGACCGAGTGGCCCAAAACAGGCAGCGGTCCAGAGCCGCAGCCGGCGCAATAGGGGGGCTTCCAATGTCGAAATCCGGCACCATCCTCTATCTCGACGGCGTTTCCGTGGCTTTTGACGGCTTTCGCGCCATCAACAATCTGTCGCTGGTGCTCGACAAGGGCGAGATGCGGGCGATCATTGGCCCCAACGGCGCCGGCAAGACGACCATGATGGACATCGTCACCGGCAAGACGCGGCCCGACGAGGGCGAGGTCTTCTTCGATGGACTGGTCGACCTTACCAAGCACGACGAGGCCGAGATCGCCATGATGGGCATCGGCCGCAAGTTCCAGAAGCCTACGGTTTTCGAGAGCCTTACGATCGAGGACAATCTCTTGCTGGCGCTGAAGGGGTCGCGCTCGATATTCCCGGCGCTGTTCTACAGCCGCCTTGCCGACGACAGCCGGCGCATGGATGAAATTCTCGGCGTCACCCGGCTCGGTGACAAGCGCAACATGCTGGCGGCAAACCTCTCGCACGGCCAGAAGCAGTGGCTGGAGATCGGCATGCTGCTCGCGCAGGATCCCAAGCTCCTGCTGGTCGACGAACCGGTGGCCGGCATGACCGACGCCGAGACCGAGGAGACGGCGAGGCTGCTCAAGGACATCAACGAGACGCATTCCGTCATCGTGGTCGAGCACGACATGCATTTCGTGCGCGAACTCGGCGTCAAGGTCACCTGCCTCCACGAAGGTTCCGTCCTGTCCGAAGGTTCGCTTGATTTCGTTTCGGCCGACGAGCGCGTCGTCGAAGTCTATCTGGGGCGCTGATCATGTTCTGGCGTATCGCGATCGACGACCTGCTTGATCCTGCTCTTTCGGCGCAGCCGATCGGAGCTCTGCGGATTGCTGCGGCCATCAGGAATTTCACGAACCCCCTCTGGCCGACGCGGGCGCCGGCCACCCCTCTTGCGGGGGAAGAGGGGTACCAGGAATCTGGACGCAACGCGGGACGCCGACATGCTTGAGGTCAGGGATGCCAAGCTCCACTACGGCGCGGCGCAGGCGTTGCGCGGCGTATCGCTCACGGCGCAAGCGGCCAAGATCACCTGCGTGCTCGGCCGCAACGGCGTCGGCAAGACGAGCTTGATGAGATCGATCGTCGGCCATAACCGGCTGACATCGGGAAGCGTAGCCTTCGAGGGGAAGGCGCTCGACCGGAGCGCGGCGTATGATCGCGCCCGGTCGGGCATCGCATTCGTGCCGCAGGGGCGGGAGATATTTCCGCTGCTGTCGGTAAAGGAAAATCTCGAATCCGGATACGCGCCGCTGAAGCGCGCCGAACGCCATGTGCCGGAACATGTGTTCGAGCTTTTCCCCGTGCTGAAGCAGATGCTGTCGCGGCGCGGCGGCGATCTTTCGGGCGGACAACAGCAGCAACTGGCGATCGGCCGTGCCCTTGTGATGCGGCCAAAGCTCCTGGTGCTCGACGAGCCGACCGAAGGCATCCAGCCGTCGATCATCAAGGATATCGGCCGCGCCATCCGCTATCTGCGCGACACGGCCGGCATTGGCATCCTTTTGGTCGAGCAATATCTCGACTTCTGCCGCGAACTCGCAGACGAGGTGAACATCATGGATCGCGGCCTGATCGTCCACACCGGCCCGGCTGAAGACCTCGACCGCGCCGACGTGAAGAAATACCTCACCGTCTGATCCGCCACCCTGTCGGGAACGGAACTGCTGGCGTCAGCCCCCGCAGTTGCGGTTGCGCGCTGAAACGACCGCCTGCTCACGCTCGTGCAGGCTGTCGATGCGTGCTGTCTGGCGGTCGACGAGCGCCGTTGCAACGCGCTGGCCTCCCGGTACCCAAGTCGGCACGTCCGTTCCGGCGACCTCGCCGCGTACGATTGCAAGCCGGGAAATTTCGGCCGATACGGAATTGACCTCGGAATTGAGCGCGTTGCAGCTGGCGTCCGCATAGGCCGACGGTTCGACGGAACCACCGCCAAGCGTCGATGAACAGCCGGCGAGCGCCAGGAGGCAGCTTGCGAAACCGGCGCTGCGGGACAGAATGTGAAATGTCATCGCCACAGCTTACCGCATCGCGTCCCGCAAGTCAGCGCGCAAGGCTGCCGCTCCATTCGAGCGTGCGTCTGGCCATCGTGCCCAGGTGGTCGGCGACGGACAAGCCGGAAATGCTCTTCCTCGGCTTCAGGTCGTGATCGCCGTCCTCCAGCCAGACCACCTTGATCCCTGGCGATAGCGCATAGCCCGAAACCTCCTCGCGCGTGCCGAACTCGTCGCGCGTTCCCTGGAAAATCAGGGTTGGCGTCTGCAGATCGGCGAGGTGCCTTGTCCTCAGCTGCGTCGGCTTGCCGGGAGGATGGAAGGGGTAGCCAAGGCAGAGCAGCCCGGCGATGCGGCCCAATGAATGAGCCTCGTCGGCGATCATGCTTGCGACGCGCCCGCCCATCGATTTGCCGCCGATGATCAGCGGGCCAGCAGCGGCGAGCGCGTCGATCGCCGCGAAATATTCCGGCTGCAGCGTCTCGGCGCGGGGCGGGGGCTTGCGCAACCCTTGGCGCCGCGCCGCCATATAGCCGAACTCGAAGCGCGCCACGCGAAAACCGACCGACGCCAGAGCAAGCACGGCGGCGTTCATCGATTGTGAATCCATCGGCGCGCCGGCGCCATGGGCAAGCAGTATCGTGGCTGAGGCCGTCTCGGGTCCGTTGAAGATCATCTGTCGTCCCGCAAGCTGGATTTGGCGTCGACGATAAGCCATCGACGTACCCTGCGGCCAGCCCTGGCAGCCGACATGCCGCCAAACCGGCGGGCGGCTCACTCCTTCTGGATATTGTAGTCGGCAAGGGTGCGCCCGCCGCCCTCCTTCTTGGAGGTCGAACCGCTGTTGGTAGAGCCGGCGGCGAGTCCAGGCGCCGAGACGGCGAACATTCCGACGGCAGTAACCAGGACGACGGCTGTGATGCGCAATTGGGCGGTTGTCATGTGAATCTCCTGTCGTTTTGGCGGAACGCAAATCCGTCCCGCAACTGTGTGGCGACGACAGGTGAAAAGGTTCACGGCAACCTTGGGGTCCGGCCCGCAAGGCCGCGCATAGGGCAAAGGCGCGCCGGCGAAGTGAACTCGGTTCTGCTAGAACCCGCCGGCTTCAGCGGCCGACACGGGGAACCCAGGCAGCCATGGCGGACGGCGTCAACATGTCGACTGTCCACGACACGCCGGCCTTTGCCAGCGCGTAGCCGCCAGCGGTCTTGTTCCGCACGAAGCCGCCGCCGTCGCGAACCATGCCATAGAGCGAATGACCGTCTTCGTGCTTCAGCGATGCAAGCTGGACCGGCGCTGCGGCTGGCGCGTCGTTTTGCGGCGCTGACCGGCAAATGGCGGTGACCAGCGGGTAATCGAGGCCAGGGGTGCGCACTACGCGAGACTTGGCGGCGGCCTCGCATTCGGCAACCGACGTCCATTGCGGCGGCGATTCCGACACGAACTCGCAAAGCTTGGCGTCGCAATCGCAGCCTACGATGGTCATCGCCACAAGAGCTGTCTTGATCATGTCGGTCCCTCCGAAGCGGATGGGACAAAGGTGATCGTCAATCGCGGCGGGGCTGGGTCCAGATTTGGGAGAGAAAGAGGCAAAGCGAAGTTATTCGGGCGGCGGCGCCAGCTCGCAACCCTCGCCCTCGCACTCCTCCATCGGCCCCGCTTCTATCGCCGCCGGGGGACAGTCCTGTCCCTCGCATGCCTCGACGGGATTATCCTCCGCCGGCAGGCAGTTTTCGCCTTCGCAGACAATCGCCGGGTGTTCCGTGGGACAATCGTCGCCTTCGCAGACAGGCCGGTTTGGATCGATATAAGTGGGCGCAACACAATTGGCGTCGGCGCCACAGCCCTGCCCACTATCCTCGGCAATGCCAGGGGTGCTGAAGCCGGCGAGGGCGGCAAAAAGCAGGGCGGTTCGAATCGAACGCAAATTGAGGCTCCTTCAACGGCCGGTCCATTCTACACCAAGACGCCGGGCCGAAGGAGGCCGCGCGCAATTGCCGTTAACAGGATGTTTCTCAAAGCCCCGTGCAGGCGCGCACCAAGTCACCGCTTGTCGACCGACGCGGCACGTCAGCCGCGCTCTACCTCCCACGGCTTGATCCAGTCGCCCGGCACCCGCAGGTCGATACCGGCATCGTCTTCGATCACCTTGCAGACGGTCATTTCACCGGCCTGGGAGCCGTAGCGTCGTTCGGCTTCCCGAAAACGCTCATGGGTGGCGGCGGTCAAGGTGTTGGTGGTGCCGGTATCATCCATCAACTCCTTGATCAGGCCAAGATCCTTCAGGCAGAGCGCAAGCGGGAACGACGGGTCGTAGTGGCCCGCAAAAATCGATGGCACGTCGTGCGACAGGACAAAGCTGTCGGCCGCGCCGCCCTTCATGGCCTCCCACCACGTCAACGGGTCAAGACCGGCCAATTTCGCCGTAACCATAGCCTCTCCAATGGCGGCCGCGTGTATCTTCCAAAGCTGGTTGTTCACCAGCTTGGCGACATAGCCGTTTCCGTAAGCGCCGACCTTGCGCAACTCACCCATGGCCTCGATCACCGGGCGGACACGTTCGATCACAGCGTCGTCGCCCCCGACAAACATCGGCATGTCGCCACGAATCGCGGCATCGACCGATCCCGTGACGGGAGCGTCGACGGCACGCCCGCCCGCGGCTTCGAAATCCGCGGCAAGCTTGCGCATCACGAAAGGCGATGACGTGGTCATGTCGATCCAGATCTTGCCGCTGCAATCGCCGCGGATCAGGCCCTCTGGTCCCTTGAGCACGGCTTCGCAATGCGAAGGACCGAAGACCATCGAGACGACGACATTGACCGTTTCGATCATCTCACGCGGCGAAGCGCTCCAGGTTGCGCCCATCGCAACAAGTTCGTCTGCCGCTTCGGGTCGTAGGTCGTGGACTGCCAGATCGAACCCCGCGCGCTTCAGGTTCTTGGCGGCGTTTCCGCCCATTGTGCCCAGCCCGATGAATCCGATTTTCATGTGGAGGTCCTTTTGCCACGCAGCATAGCTAAAACCGGTGGCATCGGTAAAACGACATTTACCTATCCTTGGCATTTGAATATCCAATGGCGTTATGAGCGATCTCGACATCAAGCTGCTTCGATCATTCCTGACAGTGGCTGCCGAACGCAGCTTTTCGCGGGCGGCTGCCCGTCTGGGTTGTTCGCAGGCCACGATGTCGCAGCGCATTGGCCAGCTGGAGTCTCAGCTCGGTGTGTTGCTCTTTCAGCGCCGCTATCACGATGTGTTGCTTGCGCCGTCGGGCGAGGACCTTGTGGCGCAAGCCCAGCAGGTTGTCGACGCTCACGACGGTTTCGTTGGGTTCGCGCAGCGCGGTCGGTTGGAGGGCAGCGTCCGGCTGGGAATAGCCGAGGACTACGTCCTGCCCTTGTTGCCGCGGTTATTGCGCGCAATGAAGCATCGCCTCCCGTCGGTCGAACTTTCGGTCGTGACAGGATTGAGCCGTCACCTGTGCCACCAAGTCGATGCCCGCGCGCTCGACATGGCGGTTGTGACTTTGGTGGACACCCTGCGGGCAGCAAGAACATTGGCGCAACCGCCGTTGCACTGGGTGGCTGCACCGAATTTCGTGCCGCCAACGGACGGCCCATGGCCCATAGCTTTCTTTCCGCAGGGGTGCGCTTTCCGCGCGGTGGCTGAGCAAAGGTTAGCGGTCGGCGGGGTTCCTCACCGCCTCGCACTTGTCAGTGCGAGCGGGCAGGTCATTCACGCAGCCGTGGCTGCGGAGCTTGCGATAACGGTCATGGCGGCGGGCACCGTCCCGCCCGACCTTCACATCCTGCAAGATCGCGCCCTTCCGGAACTGCCGGGCACCTGCATCCAGATCGCCACGCGTGCCAAAGGGCTGTCCGCGGCGATGCGGGAGGTCGGGGCCATCGTGGCCGAGCTCTGGTGACGGAATTGCAGTTAGGGTAGGCTGTCGCCGCGCCGCTGATGAACTTGCTGGCCCGCCAGCTATGAAACGGTTGCCCGGCGGCGTAGCCAGGTCGCAACCGCCGCGGTCTCCCAGTCCTTCGAGCGGCACCCGCTCATGCCGCGTGTCCGGTCAGCTCCGCCACTTTCTTGATGTGGGCGACTGCGTCGCGTGCGCCGGTCGTCTTGGTCAGCAAGTCGAGCGTCCCGTCATCATCGTCGCTGACCGGCGTCAGCGCCTGGTCCATGTAGTTGCGGGCGCCGGGGGCATACTTGATTGCCGTTTGCCAGATCGTGAGCTGCAATATCGCGCTGACAAGGGCGGCATGCTTGGCAAACGTCTGCCACCCGAACCGGGGCCAGAACAGCCACGGGTTCTCCCGCGCCAGGCCAGGCCTGCGTTCGGACGGATGCTTGAGCCGCAGAATCCCGCCCTGCAGCGGATGCACCTTTTCGAGCCGGTCCGTGGTCGAGAACGTCAGCAGGTATTTTGCCAGATTACCGACCGGCACTCCGGTCGCGAAGGCGCGCCGCAGAAGCGTGCGCATGTGCCTGGGCGTGTAATAGAGCGACCACGCCTCGTGGTAGATTCCCTGCCATTCGTCCGCGCTCATCTTCGCATGGGCGGTGCAGACGTGTTCGACATCGTATTTGTTGAGATCGGAGTCCATGGCGACGCCATTCTTCCACAGCGTCTGGTGATCCTCGGAGCCCGGAAGCGGCGTCAGGCAGAAAAACTCGAGCAGGTCTATCGGCAACTCGTGCTTGATGATTTCGATATCGCGCCTGATCGTCTCGGGCGTGTCGGCCGGAAATCCGAGAATGTACCCCGCGATGGTGAGGATGCCCTGGGCCTTCCAGGCGAGCAGCATCTTGCGGTACTCGGTGATCTTGTTCTGCCGCTTCTTTGCTGCCGCAAGATTGTCGGGGTTGATGTTTTCCAGCCCGATGAAGACCTTGTTGACGCCGGCCCGTTTGGCTTTCTCCATGAAGTTTGGAATCTTGTGGCAGAGCGTGTCGACCTGGATCATCAGGCCAAGCGGGATGCCGTCCTTTTCACGCAGTTCGATCAGCCTGTCGAAGGTTGCTTCCCATTCGCGGTTGCGCGCGAAATTGTCGTCGGTGATGAAGAACTTCCGGATGCCCTGCGCCCAGTTGAGACGTACGATCCGCTCCACGTCGTCGGCGGAGCGGTAGCGCGACTTGCGGCCCTGGACGTTGATGATGGTGCAGAAGGAGCACTGGTAGGGGCAACCGCGGCCGGCATCGAAGCTTGAACTTGCGCCAAGCGTCCGCTCGACGTGCTTCCTGGGCAGGAACGGCACTGGCGTGCCCTCCATCCCCGGCAGGTCCTTCATGTAGTTGTACAGGGGCGCCAGCCGTTGCGCGGCTGCATCGGCGATGACTGCTTCCAGCCGGCCCTCGGCTTCCCCGGCGAATATTGAAATCCCCATGTCCCGGCAGGCGTCGAGGTCGACCGCCTTGCCGTCCAGCATCGACAGGCACCCCGACACGTGGAATCCACCCATCGCTACGGCTATTCCCGCTGCCCGGAACGGACGCGCGATGTCGAGCGCACGAGGATACTGGTTGGACTGTACGCCTATAAGGGCGACGCACCCGAAATTGCCGTTTTGCCTGAAGCGGGAGACCAGCGCCGGGATGTCGACGCGCGTATTGGTCTCGTCGATGACCCGGATCTCGATGTCGACATCGGGGCCGAGCACCTGCCGTTCGGCGCAATCGGCGGCAATGCCATAGACGGCGGCAAGCGAATTGGACGGCGTCATGGCGCGCCACCACCGGATGACGTATCCGTCGTCGTCATAGTGAGACGGTTTGATCAACAGCAGCTGGAAGGCCCTCATATCCGCCACGTAGCCTTCTCCTGCCCAATCGAGTGGCCAGACTAGCACGTTTGAGCAGGGCGGGTAGGACTTTGTGGCAAAGCCGGCAGCGACGCCAGTCGCCCGTGGCGTTGCCGCGGCCGACGCGCGGCTTCCCCCACAGTTTGAAGCAGGTCGAATTTTAGATCAACGTGCTTGGCGACCGCTGCACAACGTTGCCGACGAAATCCTTGTCCCCGATTTTGCGGCGGAGACAGCCAGGAACAGCGTTCTGCGCCGGCGGCTACATGGCGGATCGTTGAGCGGCGTCCGAAGACTACTTTTCCGGCAGTCCGGCCGCGATGAGGTCGGCGACCTGGCGGTCGATCACTGCGCGATCGACGTGGAACGTCATGTCCCGCCACCGTTCGGCTTTGTAGCCGGGGAATACGGCAAGTGCCTTCGCAATTTCGCCTCGCGCGGCATCGAGTTTTCCCAAGTTCACGTAATTGATAGCCCTCAACAAGGGCAGGCTAAACTGTACATCTGCGATGCCGTCCATCAGCACCGCTGACTCCTCGTACCGTTCGAGGTCAGTCAAGACGTTTGCCTTCAAGGAAATGTAGTAATCACGGTAATTTGGGTCGTTGTTGATGCCATACTCCGCCCGATCAAGGGCCAGTTGGGTCTTGCCGGCCCAACGCGCGGCTTGGGAAAGGTCACCGTGAAGGAACGCATCGCCTGGAGAAAGCGCAATTAGCTCGTCAGCCTTTTGCAGTGCCACATCGAACTTGCCTTCGTGCGCGCTAACATAGACCGACGACCACAGGCAGCTCTTTCGGGCGTCGGGTCCAAGGTTAGCTCTGGGCAGAATCTTGTTCTGGATCTCGGAGGCCTGGCGCCAATGTTCTGCGCCCTGGTCGTCAAACCCTAGAGTTGCTGCCAGAGTATGGTCCCAGGCTAAGCCGCAGGACAGGAGCGACGAGTCCGGGAATTTCCTGAGCCCCTCCAGGATGATGTCCGTCGCTTTGACAAGGCTCTCCGGCGTGAATTGCTGAAAAAAGAAGTTCGAACGCAAAAAGAAGTCGTACTCTTCGAGGTCGGGCGTGTCCTTCTCCCAAACCTTCCTGTATTCGTTTTCATACATCTTGCCGCGCATCCCGCCTAGCGAACCTGCGATGCGGTCAATCACCGCGTCCTGCAATGCCAGTGGGTCTGTTCCGTTGCGGTCGAACTTCTCAGCCCATAGGTTCTCGCCAGTCTTTGCGTCGGTTAGCTGCGCGGTGATGCGTATTCGCTCGGGCTCTTTCCAGACGCTTCCCTCGATCACGTAGGAGACGTTCAACTCACGGCCGATCTCACGCACGTCGGTAGGCTTGTCTGTGTAGATAAGGGTAGAACTGCGTGAGATAACTTGGATCGCGGTGACGCCCGCCAGCAGGGAGATCAAATTCTCCGTCACGCCGTCGCTAAAGTAATCGAGCTTTGGATCGCCGCTCATGTTCTTGAAGGGCAAAACAGCGATAAGAGGTACTCCGGCCGGGTTGCGTTCCGACAATTCTCCGCTTGGCGATCCGTGTCCCTGCCACCAGGTCCAGACCCCGACCGCTGTCCCGATAATTACGAGGATCGCTGCGGTCAGCGGATACAACTGTCGCGCCGACGCACGCCGCCGTGGTGCAGCTTGCCCGTCAAGCGTCACTCGATACGCTTCAACAGGCTCGACTATGTTCTTGACCTTCTGATTGCCCATCGACTCGAAGCCGAATGCGAGCTTCTTTTCAACTTCGCGTGCGACTTTGGCCGATACCCAGATGCCTCCTGGCTCGGCAAGCTGCTCCAGTCTGGCGGCAATGTTTACGCCCTCACCGAATCTGTCATCGCCCTCGACGATGACCTCGCCCAGATTGACGCCGATGCGCACCTGGACGCGCTGGTCTGCTGGCACCTCGGCATTTCTTTCAGCCAATCCCCTTTGCAGGGCGACGGCGCATTCCACGGCTTCGACAACCGACGAGAACTCGGCGAGCATCCCATCGCCCATCAGTTTGAAGATGGTACCATGATGCCGGGCGATTGTGGGCTCGAACAAATCTCGTCGCCCTGAACTCAACCGTTCATGCGTCCCAGCTTCGTCCCGCTCCATCATTGCGGAATAGCCGACCACATCGGCGGCAAGGATGGCAGCAAGCTTGCGGTCCATCGGTTCTTTTTCCGGGCATGGCCCAAATCTTGCGGCGCGAGAACGCGCACCCTTAAACCTCGCACCGGTGCGAGAGGACTGTCAATGCGGCCAGACTGAAGCGTCAACGGTAGCACCGGCGAGAGTCCAACGTCGCAAGCAGGCAGTCGGGCATCGCATTATGAACGCCGTCGACCGGTTTCAGCGTGCCACCTACAATCTCGCCAAGTTGTCCAAGCCGGCAAATGAACGCGAGGCGACGGCGATCCCCGACCACGGGGAAGGACGCGCGATGTCGAGTACGCGGGGATAGAGGTTGGACTGTACGCCTATAGAGGGCGACGCACCCGAACCCCGACGAGGTTCCGCCCCATCGACGCAGGTCTCGGCGGTTGTCACATTCCTGTTGCAGGCCGCGTGTCGAGTGCCGGAGACAACAAGGATCATTCCTATGCGCCAGCCAGAAGCTGACACTCTAAAACGCATCAAGTCAGACATAGCGGACAGCTTTGATGAAGAACTGGAAATGCAGATCGATGAGGAACGGCTCGACGATCTCGTCGTCGAGGGAATGACACGGCCAGCCAAGCCGACGCTCGACAGAAGAATATATTTCCGCGAACTGTTCCGCCTTCAGCACGAGTTGGTCCGGCTTCAGGACTGGGTTCAATATAAGAAGCTGAAGGTTCTGGTGATCTTCGAGGGACGCGACTCGGCAGGCAAGGGTGGCGCCATCAAGCGTGTGACCCAACGCCTGAATCCCCGCTATTGCCGCGTTGTGGCGCTGCCGGCTCCGACAGAGCGGGAGAAGAGCCAATGGTATTTCCAGCGCTACGTGCCGCATTTGCCCACTGGCGGCGAAATAGTCCTGTTTGACCGCAGCTGGTACAATCGCGCCGGCGTCGAGCGCGTCATGGGATTTTGCACCTAGGAGGAGCTCGATGTGTTCTTCCGCTATGTCCCGGAGTTCGAGCGCATGCTCGTCCGTTCCGGTATCGTGTTGATCAAATACTGGTTCTCGATCACCGAC
>JAPLOZ010000097.1 GCA_026400435.1 Hyphomicrobiales bacterium
GCACGTTGCAGCAGGCGTCGGTGTCCGACTGGTGCAGCCGGCCGTCGGGATCGACCCGTTCGAGCGCAGCCTCGTCGGGCGTCAAGACCCTCAGGTCCGTCAGGCCGAAGTCGGCGGCCAGGGCATCGCGGTAGGAAAGCGTCTCCTCGAAGTGCTTGGCGGTGTCGAGAAACAGGACCGGAAGGCTACGGTCGACGCGGGCGATGATGTCGAGAAGGACAGCCGAGTCGGCGCCGAAAGAGGAGACCGCCGCGAGTTGCCCGGCGAACTCGTCACGGATCGACAGCTCGACGATTTTCTCGGCGGGCAGGTGGCCGTAAAGCGCCTCGAGGCTTGCGGCGCGGCCGAGAGCCTCGGCTTCGCCGTCACGCGGCTTTGATTTCGCCAGCATAGAGCGCCTCCTTGAACGGAGCGGGGCCGGCCCTGCGGTAGGCGTCGAGGAACTTTTCGCCTGGGTCGAGGCGAATGCGCAGATAGGTGTCGACAATCGTCTCGATCGCGTCGGTGATCTCGTCGGGGCCGAAGCCTCGACCGATGATCTCGCCGACCGACGTGTTCTCGTCGCCGGAGCCGCCAAGCGTCACCTGGTAAAGTTCGGCGCCCTTCTTCTCGACGCCCAGGATACCGATATGGCCGACATGGTGATGGCCGCAGGCGTTGATGCAGCCGGAAATCTTCAGCTTGAGCTCGCCGATCTCGCGCTGCCGCTCATGTGATGCGAAACGCTTCGATATGTTCTGCGCCACGATGATCGAGCGGGCATTGGCCAGCGCGCAATAGTCGAGCCCTGGGCAGGCGATGATGTCGCTGATCAGGTTGGAATTCGCGGTCGCAAAGCCGATCTCGACCAGCGCGTCATAGACCGCTTTCAGGTCGGCGCGGGCAACATGCGGCAGGATCAGGTTCTGCTCGTGGCTGACCCGGATTTCATCGAACGCGTACTTCTCGGCGATATCGGCGACCGCTTCCATCTGGCTGTCGGAGGCGTCGCCCGGCACCTCGCCGATACCCTTCAGCGATATGGTCACTGCCGCGTAGTCGGGATGCTGGTGCGTGATGACATTCTGGTCGAGCCACTCGCCGAAGCCCTTCGAATCGAGTCGCGCAAGCCGCACCGCCTCGTCTCCGTCCGGACGCTGCACAAGCGGCGGCGGCGCGAAATAGGCGTCGATCGCGCGGATGTCATCGTCGGGCAGCCTGAGCTCGCCATCCTTCAGTTCGGCCCATTCGGCCTCGACCTGGCGCGCGAATTCCTCAGCGCCGGTTTCGTGCACGAGGATCTTGATGCGCGCCTTGTACTTGTTGTCGCGGCGTCCATAGAGATTGTAAACGCGCATGATGGCCGTGGTGTAGGACAGCAGATGCTGCTCGGGCAGGAAATCCTTGATCTTCTTGGCGATCATCGGGGTGCGGCCCTGCCCGCCGCCGACATAGACGGCAAAGCCCAGTTCGCCGGCTTCGTTCTTCTTCAGATGCAGTCCGATGTCGTGCACCTGGATCGCCGCGCGGTCGCGCTCCGCTCCGGTCACCGCGATCTTGAACTTGCGCGGCAGGTAGGAAAACTCCGGATGTACGGACGACCACTGGCGCAGGATCTCTGCATATGGTCTGGGATCGGCGACCTCGTCGGCCGCGGCGCCCGCGAAATGATCAGCCGTGACGTTGCGGATGCAGTTGCCTGATGTCTGGATGGCATGCATCTCGACGCTGGCGAGATCTGCCAGGATAGCCGGCATGTCGGAAAGCGCCGGCCAGTTGAACTGGATGTTCTGGCGCGTCGTGAAGTGGCCATAACCCTTGTCGTACTTGCGTGCGATGTGACCGAGCATGCGAAGCTGCCGGGAACTCAGCGTTCCATAGGGCACCGCGATACGCAGCATGTAGGCGTGCAGTTGCAGATAGACGCCGTTCATCAGCCTGAGCGGCCGGAACTGGTCCTCGGTGATTTCACCGGCCAGCCGCCGTTCCACCTGGTCCGTGAACTCGGCGACGCGGGCATTGACAAAATCGTGGTCGAACTCGTCGTAGCGGTACATCTTCGTCTTTCAGGGCGCGTCCGCCCGTTCTGCAACTATGCTGCGTGGCTCGCTTCGGGGCGTGCCTGCTTGCCAAGGTCGGTGCGGTTGGTGGGCCCCGCCGCGCGGATTTTCTCACGCAGGCGCTGCGGCACGATCACGCCGTCAACCACGTCAACGTCGATCAGGTTGACGTCGACGACCGCGTTGTTCTCGAAGGCTGCCTTGCCGATCGCTTCCAGCCTGGCTTCGCCGTCCTTGTCCTTGTCGGCGACCACGTCGGAAACATCGATCGATTCGGCCCATGAACCGTCTTTGGCGAACCATACAGCCTCGCCGTCGGCCAGTCGGTTTGCTGTCAGTATCTTCATGCGTCGGTGTCCTGCGGTTCGGATGCCGCGACCAACCTTTGTGTCGCAAGAGGACGCGAACGTTCGAGGTTCGCGCCCG
This sequence comes from Hyphomicrobiales bacterium, assembly GCA_026400435.1. Classification (GTDB taxonomy): domain Bacteria; phylum Pseudomonadota; class Alphaproteobacteria; order Rhizobiales; family Rhizobiaceae; genus Mesorhizobium_K. The sequence goes on from JAPLOZ010000097.1 coordinate 2,466, forward strand.
CGACGGCGTCGCCGATTATCGTCATGACCGGACCGGTCAGATCGGTGCGGTCTTCCAGGGAAGGCAGGTCGGCGAGCGTTCCGTGGAATCGCCGGCGGCCCGTCAGGCTGGCGTTCTCGACGACGGCCACCGCCGTGTCGGGCGAAAGTCCGGCGGCGATCAGCCGCGACGCGACGTCCGCGGCCACCGACCGCCCCATGTAAACGGCGACTGTCGCGCCGGAAATCGCAAGCTTCGCCCAGTCGGGCAACGTGGCGCCCTTGAGGTCGTGGCCGGTTGTGAACACAATGGAGGAGGAAACGCCGCGCAGCGTCAGCGGCAACTCCAGGTCGGCGGCGGCGGCGAACGCCGCCGTGACGCCGGGCACGACCTCATAGGGTATCCGCGCATCGCGCAGCGCCGCCATTTCTTCACCGGCCCTGCCAAAAACCAGCGGATCGCCAGACTTCAGGCGCACCACGCGCTTGCCATCGCGGCCAAGCGCGACCAGCAGCGCGTTGATCTCCGCCTGGCTCTTTGAGTGGCAACCCTTTCGCTTGCCGACGGGCAGACGCTCGGCGTCGCGCCGACCCATCGCCACCACCGCCTCCGGCACGAGCGCGTCGAACACGATAACGTCGGCTTCCATCAGCAGTCTCTGTGCGCGCAAGGTCAGCAGGTCTTCCGCGCCCGGGCCCGCACCGACCAAGGCTATATGACCATGGACCGCGGCCGCATGCGTCATGAGTTGCGTCGCGGCGCGGCGCGCGGCCAGCGCATCACCCGCTTCTATTGCGCGCGCCGGCGCCCCGGTGAAGAACTCGTTCCAGAACCGCCGCCTCGCGCTTCCCCTGGGCACAACGCGCTCGGCGGCATCACGCAAGCTATTTGCGAGCTGGGCAAGCGGCCCGAGAGATGGCGACAACAGGCGGTCGATCCTCGCGCGCACCATCTGGGCGAGCACCGGCCCGGCGCCTTCTGTGCCTATCGCAACGGCAAGCGGCGCGCGGTTGACAAGGGCCGGCGTGAAGAAGTCGCAAAGCTCCGGGCGGTCGACCGCGTTTACCGGTATTCCAGCGGCCCGCGCGTCGTCGGAAATCTTTCGGTCCAGCGCTTCGTCCGCGGTCGCAGCGAAGACGAGGACAGCTCCCGCAAGGTGCGCTGCGTCGTAAGCCTCGGCGACATGGGTCGCGCCATGCTCGCGCATCCAGTCGCGCAGGTCAGGCTCCGGGGCCGGAGCGACGATCCGCAACGTCGCGCTCGACTGGCCAAGCAGGCGCGCCTTGGCGAGCGCCTCTTCGCCGTCGCCGACGATGACCACGGCTTCGCCTGCAACCCGCATGAAAATGGGGAAGGCGTTCAGCTTGGTCGCATTCTTCGACATTGATGCATTTCCAGCAGTTAGCCCGCTTTTCTACCTGCAGGACACCCAATTCTGAAGGAACGCAGTCGCGCTCGCCGCAAACCAGCACAATCGCTTTTTCGCCAAAGTCGGCTGGCGCGCAAAATTATTCCAGGCGGCTGGGGCAGTCCCTCAGCCGCCTGTCAGAATATCGAGGATGGAGGTTGAGCGGCGTTGCGTCGGCTGGCCGACATCGCCAGGCGGCACCATGCGGCGGATCGACGAGGTCGCCTCGTCCTGCATTTGCTGCCCGTTGCCGGAGCCTTGCGCCTGCTCGGCCGGCGCTTCGGGAAAGCTGTCAATATTGTCGACCAGCGGCGCGTCAGGGCGTGATACTCCGCCGCCGTCGCCTGACCGCCAGGTTCCCGGCAAAGCCGCTATGGGGACGCCCTCGTGGGCCGCCACCATGAATTCATGCCAGGCCTGCGCCGGCAGTGCGCCGCCGGTGACCTTCTTCATCGGCGCGCCGTCGTCGTTGCCGAACCAGACGCCGGTCGTCAGGTTCGCCGTGTAACCTATGAACCAGGCGTCTCGCGATTTCTGGCTGGTGCCGGTCTTGCCGGCCGCAGGCCAGGCGAAAGCCGCCTTCTTGGCGGTGCCGGTCTCGACGGTGCCGGTCATCATCGAATTCATCATGCCTACGACATCGGAACGCACCACGCGCGGATTGTTGCCTCCGGTGAATTCGTAGAGCACCTCCCCGTCTGTCGTCGTGACCCGCTGCACGAAATGCACGTCGGGCCGGTAGCCGCCGTTGGCAAAGGGCACGTAGGCCGCCGTCAGCTCAAGGGGCGTCACCTCCGAGGTGCCGAGGGCAATCGACGAGTTGGCCTGCAGTTCCGATTCGATGCCCATCCGGTGCGCCGCCTCGACAACCGCTTCGGGGCCGACCTCCATGGCGAGCTGCGCGGCGACCGAGTTCAGCGATTTCGCCAGCGCGGTCGCCAGCGTGACCTTGCCGTAATACTTGCCGTTGTAGTTTTCGGGTGTCCATTTACCGATCTTGATGGGTGCATCGTTGCGCACGCTGTCTGGGGTGCGGCCCTGTTCGAGCGCCGCCATGAAGACGAATGGCTTGAAGGCCGAGCCCGGCTGGCGGCGCGCTTCCGAAGCGCGGTCGAACTGGCTGTTGGCGTAGTCGTAGCCGCCGACCATCGCACGCACCGCGCCAGAATTGTCGATCGACACCAGGGCGCCCTGGCTGACGTTGAGCGTCTTGCCGTTTTCGTCGACCAGCCTGCGGATCGACTTTTCCGCCAGTTCCTGGAGCGTCAGGTCGACGGTCGCGTCGACGATGATGTCGCTGCGGACCTCGCCTATCAGGCCGGGCAAGTCTTCCAGGATCCGGTCGGCGACATAGTTTTCCGAGCCGGTCCAATAGGCGGCGGCGCGCGTCGCGGGCGCGCTCATCGCCACGGTCAACTCCTTGTCGCCGATCATCTTCTCCTCGCGCATGGCGGCAAGGACGAGCTGCGCGCGCTCTTCGGCGGCCTTCGGGTCGCGCGCCGGCGACAGCCGGGACGGCGCCTTGAGGAGGCCAGCCAGAAGCGCCGCCTCGGCAAGCGTGACGTCGCGCGCCGACTTGCCAAAATAGCGGCGAGAGGCGGCCTCCACGCCATAGGCGCCAGAACCGAAATACACCCTGTTCAGGTACATTTCGAGGATCTGGTCCTTGGTGTGCTTCTGCTCCAGCCAGAGCGCCAGCAGGACCTCCTGCACCTTGCGCTCAAGCGTGCGGTCCGGCTTCAGGAACAGGTTCTTGGCGAGTTGCTGTGTCAGCGTCGAGCCGCCCTGGCTGAACCGGCCATGCATGAGGTTGGTAGCCATGGCGCGCGCCAGGCCGACGGGATCGATGCCGAAATGCGCGTAGAACCGCCTGTCCTCGATGGCCATCACGGCCTGCGGAATATAGGGCGACATCTCATGCAACCCGACCGCCTCACCGCCGGTCATGCCGCGGTTGGCAAGCAACCGCCCGTCGACGGACACGATCTTGATGTTGGGCGAACGGTCGGGGATCGACCACGTCGTGGCTGCCGGCATCTTCGCGCCGTAGTAGAGGACGACACCGGTGAGCGCGATGCCGCACCAGATGGCGAGCACGAAACCCCAGTAGGCTACCCTGCCCAGAATGCCAAACAGGCCGGATCCTCCAGTCTTGCTTTTGCGCCCGCGGGGGGCGGCGGCTTTCCTGGCAGGTCCTGCACCGGCGCGCCGGGCGGGCACGACCCGATCCTCCTCGCTGACGGAGAGGTCGCGCGAAGACCTGCCCTTCGCCGGCCGGTCGAAAGTCGGCTCGATACGCCGGTCGCCCTTTTTTGCCATGAGATGTGCAGTTCCAGTCCCGAAGACGGCTTCGGGTGGACGCTAAATGAGGCGATTTAAGGTGGGGTTAAGCTTCGGCAAACGAACCATTGCGCTGCGCAGGTCCGTTGCCGGCCGGTCAGTTCTGTTCGATGGAAATTCCGGAATCGTCGATCTTGAGTTCGATGCCGTCCGGTTTCGACTCCTCGCGCCAGACATAGATGCCGAGCACGACAACCGCAACGATGAGCGCGCCGATGATCAGGTAGAGCTGGTTCTGCTTCATCGGCGCTGCCCGTATCGATGTGTGGCGGACGCTACGCCCGCTTGATGAGCCGGATAAGCACCAGCAGGATCACGGCGCCGATCGTGGCGTGAATGATCGCCGCGACAATTCCGGTTCCAAGCGAAATGCCAAGCGCCGGAAACAGCCAGCCTGCAATGAACGCGCCGACGATACCTACCACGATGTTGCCGAGCAGGCCGAATCCGTAACCCTTGACGAGCAGTCCGGCGAGCCAGCCGGCTATGGCGCCGACGATCAGGAATACAAGAAGACTTTCAATGCCCATGGCAATTTCCCTCCAGGATGAAGCATGTAACCGATACGGCGTAACGCACGAATCGACCGTGCATCGACGCCATCATAGTTGAGAATTGGCATTGCCGCGAGCGGCCGGGCCGTAAGCGTTTTCTAACGATCTCATTCTTCGTCTTCCGCGCCAGCCGGTCTCCAGCCGTGCGGATCTATACGTTTTTGCGTATCGCCGTCGATGTAGGCCCACCAGCCTGCATCGCCCGCGTCCCACTCGCCGCCCGACAGCTTCAGCCGGTCGAGCGAACGATAGTGCGCGATCGTCTCGTTTTCCTGACCGTCGCGATCGGTCCAGAGCACAGTCACCTTGCGCCCGTCTTTGGGCGCTGTGTCGATGGGTTGAGGTCCGGCCATGAAATCCCCTCGAGTAACGGCAGTCTGGCGGCCGGCAAGGCACAACGCGCGTACGCCACTTTGGTTTCACCGAATTTCGCGCAATCCGGAACGATTGCGATCGCCGGGAATTATACGGGCAATTCGATCCAGCAACGAGGACCAAAATGAAGCGCCTTATGCTTGCCCTTGCGGGTTACGCCTTCTACCGCTGGTGGACCAGCCAGGATGCAGATCCTGCCACGTCCGCCAGGCCGACGCAGCCCGCACGCAAGCCATCGCGGCCTGCCGGCTGACCCTCAGCTGTGGGCGAAGATATCTTCTTCGGCCCAGCCCATCAGGTCCAGTTTCGCCCTTGTCGGAAGAAACCGGAAGCAGGCTTCGGCTTCCGCTTCGCGATTGTCCCGCCTCAGTCTGCCCGACAGCACTTCGCGCAGCCGGTGCAGGTAAAGCACATCGGAAGCCGCGTAATCGAGCTGGTCGGCGCTCAGCGTCTCGGCAGCCCAGTCCGATGACTGCTGCACCTTGGACAGGTGGACACCGAGCAGTTCGGAGCAGATGTCCTTCAGCCCGTGCCGGTCGGTGTATGTGCGGGTGAGGCGCGATGCAATCTTGGTGCAGAATACCGGTTCGGCCATCGCGCCAAGAGCATGGTAGAGCACGGCTATGTCGAAACGGCCGTAGTGGAAGATCTTGGTTATCGCGGCATCCGTCAGGAGTTTCACGAGATTGGGCGCATCCTTCTGACCGGGCGCGATCTGGATGACGTCGGCACTGCCGTCGCCCGGCGAAATCTGCACCACGCAGAGACGGTCGCGGTGCGGGTTAAGGCCGAGCGTTTCGGTGTCGATCGCCACAGCCGAAACGGCGTAGTGCGCGAGGTCTGGCAGGTCGTGCCTGTGGAAGCGGACGTTCGTCATCGAAGCTCCTCAGCGCGACAGCGCGTCGAGGATCCGCGCCCAGGAGCGCTGACCCTTGTGGAAGGAATTGAGGTCGTATTTCTCGTTGGGCGAATGGATGCGGTCGTCGGCCAGGGCGAAGCCGACCAGCAGCGACTCCATGCCGAGGAAGGTGCGGAAATCGCCGACGATCGGGATGGAACCGCCGCCTCCGGTCGTCACCGCCGGCTTTGCCCATTCGTCTGAAAGCGCCTGCCTTGCCTTGGTCAGGAACGGCGCGTCGTATGGAAGCTGGACGGCGGGCGAACCACCATGCGGGTGGAACTCGACGCTGCAGTCGGCCGGCAGCCGGTCGCGCACGAAACGGCGAAAGGCTTCGCGAATCTTGTCCGGGTTCTGCCGATGCACGAGGCGGAAGGAAAGCTTGGCCGAGGCTTCCGCCGCGATCACGGTCTTGAAGCCTGTCCCGGTGTAGCCACCCGTGATGCCGTTGAACTCGGCGGTCGGCCGCGCCCACACCATCTCGAGCACCGAGCGGCCCTTTTCGCCCGCCGGGATCGACAGGCCGATAGGCCCGAGGAAGGTTTCGGCATCGGTGCCCAGCGTCTCCCAGGACTGCAGCACCTGCGACGGAGTCTCGTCCACGCCATCATAGAAGCCGGGAACAGTGACCTGGCCGTTTTCATCGTGAATGTCGGCCAGAATCTTCGACAGGATGCGGATCGGATTTGCCGCCGGCCCGCCATACATGCCGGAATGCAGGTCGCGGCTGGCCGCCCGGATGACAACCTCTTCGCCCACGAGCCCGCGCAGCGACGCGCAGATCGAGGGCGTCTGCCGGTCGAACATGCCGGTGTCGCACACCAGGGCGAAATCAGCTTTCAGTTCGTCGCGATTGGCTTCAAGGAACGGCTTCAGCGATGGCGAACCGCTCTCCTCCTCGCCCTCGAACAGAATGGTGACGCGGCAGGGCAGCGCGCCGTGTTCGGCTTTCCATGCGCGGCAAGCTTCGACGAAGAGCATCAATTGCCCCTTGTCGTCCGACGAGCCCCGGCCGGTGATGACCTTGCGGCCTGGCTCGATCTCCTTGATTCCAGGCGCGAAGGGCGCGGTTTCCCAGACGTCGACCGGGTCGACAGGCTGCACGTCGTAGTGGCCGTAGAACAGGACATGCGGGCTGTCGGGCGAGCGGCCGGGATGATGGGCAACGACCATCGGATGCCCCGACGTCGCCCGCACGCCGGCGTCGAAGCCTACCGTCCGCAGGTCGCTCGCCAGCCATTCCGCGGCCTTGCGGCAGTCTGCGGCATAGGCTGGATCGGTGGAAATGGAGGGTATCCGCAGCAGCGAGAACAGGCGCTCCAGGCTCGCGTCGAGATGCTTGTCGATATGGTCGAGAACCGGGGAAAGCACGGTCATGCTCGGTCGGGAACTCCTTGCGGCCCTGAAACGCCGTCCTACAACAAGCGCGCGGCGAAGGAAACCGCCGGAATCGGCGCTTTCAGGCCGTCCGGCCCGCTTCCTTCGCCCCGTCCACCAGGATGGCCGGTGGCGCCAGCACGGTGATCGCCTGGGGATGGACGCGGAACTTTGCCGGCGTCGAGGTGACTATCTCGCCATCCGTATTGACCGGCATCGGCCGGCGTGTCGCGATGTCGAATTCGACGCCTCGATCTGTCCGCACCTCGTCCCATGCGCCGTGCGTGCCGGCCCGAAACGAGCGCAACATAGCTGCAAGTTTCCAGACCCTGCCGAATTCCAGGCTGTACAGATCGAGATGGCCATCGTCGATTTCGGCATTGGCTTCAATGACGTTGCCGCCGCCGTAGTGACGGCCGTTGCCGACGGCTATCTGGAAGGTCTCTACACGGGTGACTTTCTCCCCTGCCTGGATCGTCGCCGTGAAGGGCCGCGCCCCGGTCAGCACCCGCGCCGCCGCCATCGCATAGCCCAGGCGACCGAAACGCTTCTTCATCTCGGGACGCAGCCCCTGCGCGAGATCGGCGCTCAGCCCGATGCTCGCAACGTTGAAGAAGGCGTAGCCGTTGACGCTGCCAAGATCGATCTTGCGCGTGTTGCCGGCGATTATGACATCGGCGGCTTCGCCGAGATCGGTCGGAATGCCCAGGGTACGAGCAAGATCGTTGGCCGTGCCCATCGGGATTATCCCCAGCGGCAGCCCGCATTCCACCACGGCCAGCGCGCCGCAAGCGATCGTGCCGTCGCCGCCGCAAAGGACGATGAGGTCGGCACTTTCACGCAACCTGACGATATCCCGGGCGATCTCAGGCAGGGCATCGAAGGGCTCCGTCGTCATGTCGAGGCCGCCCTTGTGCAATCGTCCGATGACCGAATCGATGGCCTCGCCGCCCCTGCGCGCCTTCGGATTGACCAGAAGCAGCGCCCGTTTCGTGAGCTTCTTCAAGTGCTCCTCCTTGCATGCCGCCGGACATAGAAATGCCGCCGTGGCGGAGGGGACAACCACGGCGGCTTTACTACAAAATGCGACCGCCCGGAGATGGGGATGGGCTGTCGCGATGTCCGGTCTAGGCGGGGGACGGGCCATACTCCGGACTTCGGCGAAAACCGCCGATGGGTTGTATTTGGATGCCTGAACGTGGCGATTCAAGGGCATCAACATTACAGTTGCGTAACGAACTCGTGAGCCTTCCGGTTCCCAGGCCGGCGACGTCAGGAGTGCGTTTTTCGGCCTGCCTTAGCGATGGACAGCGTGATGGCCGCGCGCTACGCATCGGCCATGAAACAGGGCGACCATCTCTTCCTCGTTGACGGCTCCGGCTACATCTTTCGCGCCTACCACGCCCTGCCGCCACTCAACCGCAAGTCCGACGGTTTGCCCACCAACGCGGTGCTCGGCTTCTGCAACATGGTGTGGAAGCTGATGCTCGACGCCCGCAACACCGAAGTCGGCGTCACGCCTACCCATTTTGCCGTTATTTTCGACTATTCGTCCAAGACCTTCCGCAATGAACTCTATGCCGACTACAAGGCCAACCGTTCGGCGCCGCCCGACGACCTGATCCCGCAGTTCGGGCTGATCCGCGAGGCCACCCGCGCCTTCAACCTTCCCTGCATCGAAATGGAGGGGTTCGAGGCCGACGACCTGATCGCCACCTTTGCACGGCACGCCCGCGAGGCCGGGGCGGACACGACGATCATCTCGTCGGACAAGGACCTGATGCAACTCGTCGGCCCGACCGTGTCGATGTACGACCCCATGAAGGATCGCCAGATCGGCGTCGCCGAAGTCATCGAGAAATGGGGCGTTCCGCCCGAAAAGATGATCGACCTGCAGGCAATGACCGGGGATTCCGTCGACAACGTGCCGGGCGTGCCCGGCATCGGCCCCAAGACCGCGGCGCAATTGCTTGAGGAATACGGCGATCTCGACACGCTCCTGGCGCGCGCCAGCGAAATAAAGCAAGAAAAACGCCGGCTAACAATTATCGAGAATGCCGACAAGGCCCGCATATCGCGCGAACTGGTCAGGTTGAAGGACGACGTTCCGGTCACCGAGGGTCTCGACGAACTGGTGCTGCTCCAGCCGGACGGGCCGAAACTGGTCGCGTTCCTGAAGACCATGGAGTTCTCGACGCTGACCCGTCGCGTCGCGGAGGCTACGGGAACGGATGTCGCGGCGATCGTCCCGGCGGCCGTGGCCGTCGATGCCTCCGACATTCACGGTCCAGATGTCGGCGCAGGCCCGCCGCGCAAGGGTGCCGGCGCCGCCGGGAATGCGCAACCAACCGCCGCGTCGGGCGCCGGCTACACCCCTGCTGCGCTCGCCACCGCGCGGGCGCAGGCCGCCGCCGGCGTCAGGGTCGACCACGGCGGCTATACTGCGATCCATGATCTTGCGGAGTTGCAGGCGCTGGTTGCCGAGGCCCGCGAGCAAGGCGTCGTCGCCTTTCGCACCGAAACCACCTCGCTCGATCCGATGCTGGCCGAACCGGTCGGTTTCGCTTTGGCGGTGAGGCCCGGGAAATCCGCCTACATCCCGGTCGGCCACCGTTCCAGCGCCGCGGATCTTCTGGGCGGCGGACGCGTCGACAATCAGCTGGCGCTAAACGAGGTCCTGGGCGTCCTGAAGCCGCTGCTGACGGATCCGTCGGTGCTCAAGATCGGCCACAACCTCAAATACGACTGGCTGACGGCGCACCGGTTCGGCATCGACGTCGGGCCCTTCGACGACACGATGCTGATCTCCTACGTTCTCGGCGCCGGTGCCGGCCCGCATGACATCTCCACGCTTGCCGAGCGCTGGCTCGGCCATGCGATGCTGCCGTTCAAGGATCTCGTCGGCTCGGGCAAGAACCTCGTGACGTTCGATCTCGTCGCCATCGAGCGGGCGACGACCTACGCTACCGAGGGCGCCGACATCGCGCTGCGCCTCTGGCATATTCTCAAGCCCCGCCTCGCCGCCGAAGGACTGGTATCCGTCTATGAGCGGCTCGAACGCCCGCTGGTTCCGGTGCTGGCGCGTATGGAGGAACGCGGCATTTCGGTCGACCGCCAGATGCTGTCGCGGCTGTCGGGCGAATTCGCGCAGCGCGCCGCGGCGCTCGAGGAGGACGTCTATGCGGCGGCCGGCGAGCGCTTCACCATCGGATCGCCCAAACAGCTCGGCGACATCCTGTTCGGCAAGATGGGACTGCCCGGCGGAACGAAGACCAAATCCGGCCAATGGTCGACCACGGCTCAACTGCTGGAGGAACTGGCCGCCGAGGGCCACGAGCTGCCGCGCCGCATCGTCGACTGGCGCCAGCTTACGAAGCTGAAGTCGACCTACACGGACTCGCTGCCGGAATACATCAATCCGGATACGAAGCGCCTGCATACCTCCTATGCGCTCGCCGCCACGCCGACGGGACGCATCTCATCATCGGATCCCAATCTGCAGAACATTCCGATCCGAACCGCGGAGGGCCGGCGCATCCGCACCGCCTTCATCGCCGATCCCGGCAACCGGCTGGTGTCGGCCGACTACAGCCAGATCGAGCTCAGAGTGCTTGCTCACATCGCCGAAATCCCGCAGCTTCGACAGGCCTTCGCCGACGGCATCGACATCCATGCCATGACCGCGTCCGAGATGTTCGGCGTGGCGGTCGCCGGCATGCCGGCCGACGTGCGCCGTCGCGCCAAGGCGATCAATTTCGGCATCATCTACGGCATCTCGGCTTTCGGCCTCGCCAACCAGCTTTCCATCGAACGATCCGAAGCTGGCGACTACATCAAGAAGTATTTCGAGCGCTTTCCAGGCATTCGCGACTACATGGAAAGCCGCAAGCAGATGGCGCGCGACAGGGGCTATGTCGAGACCATCTTCGGCCGGCGAATCCACTATCCCGAGATACGCTCATCGAACCCGTCAGTCCGTTCCTTCAACGAACGCGCCTCGATCAACGCGCCGATCCAGGGCTCGGCGGCCGACATCATCCGGCGCGCCATGGTCCGCATGGATGATGCGCTCGCCGCCGAAAAGCTTTCTGCCCGCATGCTGCTGCAGGTGCATGACGAACTGATATTCGAGGTCGACGCGGACGAGGTCGCGGCGACACTCCCCGTCATCAAGGCGGTGATGGAAGGAGCGGCAATGCCAGCGGTCGCGCTCAGGGTGCCGCTGCAGGTCGACGCGCGCGCCGCCGCCAACTGGGACGAGGCGCACTGAACGAGGAAGCCGTAGATGGAATTTTCTGCCGCCTCGACCCTGCTCTCCTTCGCATTGACGTCGCTCCTGATCGAACTGACGCCAGGTCCCAATATGACCTATCTGGCGCTGGTCGCCGCGCGCGACGGTCGGCGTTCCGGTTTCGCCACCGTCGCAGGCGTTGCGCTCGGCCTCGCTACCGTGGGCGCCATCGCTGCCTTTGGGGTTGCCGAGCTCATCCAGTCGTCGCGTTTCCTCTATGACGGCCTTCGCTGGGCAGGCGTCCTGTTTCTGCTCTACCTTGCATGGGAAGGCTGGACCATGAGCGCGGAAGCCGCGGCCGGCGAGGCGCAGTCGGACTTCCGCTACTTCTTGCGGGGTCTGATCACCAATCTGCTCAATCCGAAGGCCGCGGTGTTCTACATCGCCGTGTTGCCCACCTTCATCGATGCAACCAGGCCCATCCTGCCCCAAACCGTTTCGCTGACCGCGATCTATGTGCTTGTCGCAACCCTCGTGCATGGCACGATCGTGGTCCTCGCCGGCGCGTTGCGGCCGATCCTGAACAACCCACGGCGGGAGAAAGCGGCGCGGCGCGTCCTGTCGGCGCTGCTTGCCTGTGTTGCGATCTGGTTCGCCTGGTCGACCGCCCGCTGAGCGCCGTCGGGGTTGTCGCTCGCGAGGCTGGCGCTGTCAGGCCGCCTCGGCCAGGCATTTCGCGCAGGTGCCGCGAAACTCGATCACCGCTTTCTTGGCGGCGAAGCCGGTCGAGCGAACCCAGCGGTCGAGCTGTTCGCCCGCATCGTGGTCCGACAGCTCAGCCACCTGTCCGCATCTGTCGCAGATGGCGAAAGCGATCATGGCGTGGCTGTGGTCGTGCGGCTCGGCGCAGGCTACGAACGCATTCAGGCTTTCCAGACGATGCACCAGGCCGCCTTTGATCAACGTGTCGAGTGCGCGGTACACCTGCAACGGCGCCCGGAAGCCCTGGTCGCGCAACTGGTCGAGCAGCGTGTAGGCGCTGAGCGGACCAGTCGCGGCCTCGAGTCTCTCGAGAACGAAAGCCTGGTTGCGGGTCAGCGCGTCGCGGGCGGCCATGGTCGTCCTTCACCTGACTGGATCACCGCCTGAAATAGGCTCGATCACGTTTCGTTGCTACTGTTTCCGTACCGCAAAGACAATCCGCTGCATCGAAGCGGCTCGGGTGACTTCCGCACCCGGCTCTGCTATTTGCGACTTCGTCAGCCGGCTTCGTCATTTCGTCATGCTAATCGCCTAAGGGACGAGGCCGACGAGGATTTCCCATGCGCTACGCTATTTACTACACTCCGGGGCAGAACGACCCGCTCACGCGCCTTGCGGCGAGCTGGCTCGGCCGCGATCCCTTCACCGGCGCGCAGCCCCCCTTGCCGCCGGTAAAGCAACTCTCGCCGGCCGAGATCGCCTATCATACGGCGAGCGCGCGCCGTTACGGCTTCCATGCAACGCTCAAGGCGCCCTTCAACCTGGCGGCCAATGCAACCGAAGCCGAGCTTGACCACGCAATCGCCAGTTTCGCCGCGGGTGCGGAACCGATCCTGCTCTCGAAGTTCGTGCCCGCCCGGCTGGACGGGTTTCTCGCTCTCGTACCAGGCGGGCCGGCCCCCGACCTGGATCGCTTTGCCGGCGAAGTCGTCAGCGTATTCGACCGGTTCCGGGCGCCGCTGTCGGACGCCGAGGTCAAGCGTCGCAACCCGGAAGCGCTGAGCCCCGGGGAGTTCCGGAACCTGCTCCAATGGGGTTATCCATATGTGTTCGAATCGTTCCGTTTCCACATGACGCTCACCGGGCGGGTTACCGACGACGACCTGCCGCGCGTGCGGGCTGCCGTCGACGAGGCGTTTGCCGGCGTGGTGGGGCGACCGGCCACCATTGACGGGCTCGCGCTTTTCATCGAGCCAGAACCGGGCGCACCTTTTGTCGTAAAGTCCTGGTATGGGCTTGGACGACGCCATGACCGAAATACCGATCGAAAGACCGCCTGACGTGACCGACAGCAACATGACCCAAACCGTCCTGACAAATGCCCGCATCGTCACCGCGGACGAGGTGGTGCACGGCACGCTGGTTTTCCGCGACGGCAAGATCGCGGATATCGCGCCGGGCAACGTGCGCGCCGGCGATGACATGCAGGGCGACTATGTCATTCCCGGCCTCGTCGAGTTGCATACCGACCACCTCGAGGGTCACTATGCGCCGCGCCCCAAGGTGCGCTGGAATCCGATCGCCTCGGTGCTCGCGCACGACGCGCAGGTGGCGACGGCCGGCATCACCACGGTGTTCGACGCATTGCGGGTCGGCATGGACTACGAGGCCGACCTGACGATGGAGGACATGCGCAAGCTGGCCGACGCCATCGAGGACAGCGTACGGCAAGACCGCGTGCGCGCCGACCACTTCATTCACCTGCGGTGCGAGGTGTCGGCGCCGGATTGCCTTGAGGCCTTCGCACTGTTCGAAGGCGATGACCGCGTCAAGATGGCGTCGCTGATGGATCATGCTCCCGGCCAGCGCCAGTTCGCCAGCTTCGACGCCTATGCCGTGTACTACATGGGCAAGATGAAGATGTCGGAGGATGTGTTCCGCGCCTATTGCACCCAGCGCATCGAACAGTCGCAGCAAAACTCCGCGCCCAACCGCGTTGCGATCTCGAACGCATGCCGCGAACGCGGCATCGTCCTTGCCAGCCACGACGACGCGACTGTCGCGCACGTGGCGGAGGCCGTCGAGCAGGGCATCCGGGTGGCCGAGTTTCCCACGACCGCCGAAGCTGCGGCGGCTTCAAAGCAGGCTGGGCTCGGCGTCCTGATGGGCGCGCCCAACGTCATGCGCGGCGCTTCGCATTCGGGCAACGTTTCGGCGCGGCAACTCGCCGCCGACGGGCTGCTCGACATCCTGTCTTCCGACTACATCCCGTTCAGCCTCATCCAGTCGGCATTCTTCATCGGCGAAGCCGTTGAGGGCATCAGCCTGCCACAGGCTGTCGCCATGGTGTCCAAGAACCCTGCCGAGGCGGTCAACCTCGACGACCGCGGCGTGATCGAACCTGGACGCCGGGCCGATCTCGTCCGCGTCAGGGTGGACGATCATGTGCCGGTGGTGCGGACTGTCTGGCGCGAGGGACGCCGCGTCGCATGATGGCCTCTGCCCTGCTGGAACGCGAACACGAGAGTTCGCTGCCGATCCGCAACGGAGCCTTTGTTGCGATCGTCGGGCCGAGCGGCGCGGGGAAGGATACGCTGATCGCCCACGCCCGCGGCGCACTCGCTGGCGAGCCGCAGGTCGAGTTTGTCCGGCGCGTCATCACCCGCCCCTGCGACGCAGCCACAGAGGATCACGACACGCTCGACGAAGCCTCCTTTGCCGAGTCTCTGGCCACCGGCTCCTTTGCGCTCGCCTGGCAGGCGCACGGCTTGTCATACGGACTGCCGGCGTCGGTCGACCGCGCCATAGACAACGGCCATGTCGCGGTCGCCAATGTGTCCAGAAGCGCGATCGCGGCTTTGCGCGAACGCTACCGCAACGTCGCCGTGGTGGAAATCACAGCGGCTCCCGAGATTCTAGCCGAACGTCTGGCTGGGCGCGGGCGCGAGTCGCGCGACGAGATCCTGGCGCGGCTGGCGCGCGCGGCGCCGACCGGCACAGCAGGTCCCAACGTGATCAGGCTGGACAACAGCGGCGCCAGGGAGATCGCGGGCGACCAACTCGTTGCCATCATCCGCAAGGCGATCGCGCTCGCCGACATTTCCGGAACGATCTGACCGAATTTTGAGCCGGCGAACTATTCGGTGGGGCTGGTTGCGTAGATCCAGACAGGCGTCTTGTACTGGTCGATCAGCGCCTTGGCCTCTTTCGCTCCGTCCGACTTGATCCCCAGCCAGCCCGGGAAAGAAGCACTGCTGGGCGCTCGCGGCTTGAGAGCTGCCTCAAGCAGGCTCTTCAGCTCCTGGGCGTCGACCCGCGACTGCTCGGTATCCACCTTCACCTTGGCGACGCTGGCAATCGCTGCCTCAAGCTGTCCTTCGATCCGGGCGTGGGCAGCCTGAAGGTCGGCGTATTTTTCGGCCAGGCCCATATACTGGTAGTAGAGAAAGCCAAGCACGATCACCGAGATTCCGACCGCCACGGTGAATACCCTTGCCTGCACGGCAAGCTGATCGCGCACGCCGGAGATGGAGTGGCCGATCTCGCCTCGTGTTTCGAACCGCTCGCTCATGGTCAACCCTTGATCCTTCTTACGGAAACACGGCCCAGCCGCCGACGGCGTACCGTCGCGTTCCCCTGCCGGCGAGCTTTCCGAATGCCGCTTTCTCGCGCGATGCCGGCCGGGGCCGTCTTTCGCGACTCGCCGATCCGATGCCGCGCGCAGCTCCGGTTTACGGCCTCACGCCGGGGCAGACAACAAAAAACCGGGCCCCCCGACCCGGTTTTCTGTCTTGGACCACCGTGTTGCCTGGACGGTCCGCGGACTATTCGACGATCACTTTTGCTCCAACGCTTGCGCGATTGTAGAGGTCGATCACGTCCTGGTTCATCATGCGAATGCAGCCCGACGACATAGCCTTGCCGATCGACCACCACTCCGGTGTTCCGTGCAGGCGATAGCCGGAATCACCGCCCTTGTTGTAGAGATACATCGCGCGTGCGCCGAGCGCGTTCTGCGGGCCGCCGGGCATGCCGCCGCTCCACTTTGCCAGGTCGGGCCGACGCTTGATCATCGCCGGAGGAGGCGTCCAGACCGGCCATTCGCGCTTCATGGCAATGTGGGCCGTGCCCTTCCACTCGAAACCCTGCTTGCCAACGCCAATGCCGTAGCGCATCGCCTTGCCGCCGCCCATCACGAAGTAGAGGAACTTGTCCTGCGTATCGACGATGATGGTGCCAGGCTTTTCCTTGGTATCCAGCCGGACCTCTTGGCGGCGGTACTTGGAGGGCACCTTGGTAATCGGAATGGCCGGGACGCGATAGCCTGCGTCTGTACGGGCATTGTAGGAGGCAACCGACGTGAAGCTGCTTCCCACTCCATCAGTCGAACATCCCGCCAGGGCGGTCGCCAACGCCAGTCCTGCAGCTATAAGCAACGACTTGATCTGCATGCCTGGCCTGTGTCCTCGCCAAAATGCCTTGGTCAGCCGCGACGGTCCGATTCGGGTCGCATTTCGGCCATTCTTAGGTTGGGCGGGCTTTGTCTGCCAAGCGCCTAATGCCCATATGCGGCATGTGACGCCAAGTAACCGTGCGGTTATGGCATTTTGGCAACAGGTGTCACGAGAATCCGAAGCAAAATCAATGAGGCAATCCAGCCATTCTTGAAAGTGCGGAGTGTTGAAGATGAATGTCGGCGTTGCAGCCCGTCGCACGGGACTTCCCGCAAAGACCATTCGCTACTACGAAGAGATTGGGCTTGTCGCGCCTGAGCGGGCCGCGAACGGCTACCGCGACTATTCGAGCGAGGATCTCCACCGGCTGGCATTTCTGCGCCGCGCGCGCTCGCTTGGGTTTTCGATCGAGGACTGCCGCCACCTGATGGCGCTCTACGGTGACAAGGGCCGCGCCAGCCACGATGTGCGCGCGCTGGCCAAAGGCCATGTGGTGGCAATCGAGCACAAGGTCCACGCGCTGCAGTCGATGCGCGCAACGCTGGAAAAGCTGATCGACGCCTGCCACGGCGACAGCCGGCCCGACTGCCCGATCCTCGACGACATCGCGGGCGAACCGCGGCCGGGCAGGATTGCGGCTGGCGGGACGGTTCAACCGGCGTCATGATGGCATATTTGCCGACATAGCGCGCGGACGCGCTGGAGGGTGCATGTTGATCGCTGGGGGGTGCCTATGTGCCAAGGTACGCTATGAATGCAGCACCAAGCCTATCACCGCGCGCCTGTGCTGGTGCCGCTTTTGCCAGCATATCGCGGCCGGCAACGCTGCCCTGAGCGCAGGCTTCTTGACCGCCAGCGTCACGGTAAGCGGGGAGACGCGGGATTTTATGAGTACTGCCGCGAGCGGCAACACCATGCATCGTCGGTTCTGCCCCCAATGCGGCGTCCATCTGTTCAGCGAGGCGCAAGAGCGGCCGCATCTGATCTTCGTGCGGGCCGGCACTCTTGACGATCCCACTATCGTCAAGCCTGCCGCCACAATCTGGACGTCCCAGGCACCGCCCTGGGCTTTCGTCGACCCTTCGTTGCCGAGCTTCGAGGGCCAGCCTCCGCCGATTGCGTGACGCAATCGGTTACGCCTTCAGTTTCGTCCAACCCCCCGCAAGATCAAATCCGTCTGATGGCGTCAAGGCCGAGGCGCATGCGCTGGCCCTCGGCATACGCCGTGGCAAATGATTCCATGACGAACGAGAAGACGTGCTCCACGCCGCCTTCCACGACGCGGACGAACCACTCGCCGAGGGACTCCGTCATCTCCACCGCGTTCGCCTCGCAAGCTGCGGGAAAGGGATTGCTGGCCGACATTGGAACCGACCTCCGATAGTGGCGAAGCAAGGGGCGCTTCCAGTCCTTGGAGCCCTGATGCAAGCCCGACGAGACTTCACGCTACGAATGCTGGAGTGGCACCGCACCAACAAATGACAGGCGGCATCGAATTTTTTGTCGCATCTGTTATGCGGCGCCCGCGCCAAGTCGCTTCGATCCGCGTTCGGTGTAGACTGGTGGCGCCGACGATCTCGGGAACGCGATCAAAAGAGGAAGCTCCATGACCGATTTCAACGCAACCGACGAAGCGCTGGGCAGCCTGGTGCTCATCGAGGAACTGTTTCACGCCATGAGCAAATCAGGCGTCATGCCTCAGGCCAAGCTGGCCGACGTCGTTCGCGCGGCGTCCGCCCGGCTCGACACCACCGACCATTTCGGCGCCGGTGCTGCAGTCAGGCACTATTTCGAGCACTGGCTCGGCGAATAGGCCCGACGCGTCAGTCGTCTTCTTTCATCAGGCAGTCTTCACAAAGCCCGTGCTCCAGCTCCAGGGCCGTCAGCGCGCTGAAGCTGCGCCCGCAGTTCAGGCATTGCAGCTGGTCGGGCGCTTCATCGAGCGGGGCGTCGCCGAGGTCCTGCTCGATTTCCTCCGCTGTGTATTTCGACATGTGAGATGTCCTTGCGGTTCCAGCTTTCCAGTAGGCTGTCAGCGTCCCACTATAGCCGAAACCGGGTTCGTCCGCGCGTCAAAAAGCAATCCTGCGTACGCGTTCCATCGCCGATCTGCTCGCCCCCCGCGCCGAACGAGGAGGGCGTTGCTGACAATGGGTTCAAATCGTGAACAGACTCTGGCATGGTGAGCCATGCCCATCGTGTCCCCGATTCCACTGAACCCCTTGATCGACGGCCGTCAGTCCGAGCGCGCGTTGCTGGTGCGACGCGGCGTGCAGCGCCTGCTTACCGAGATGGGCGCGCATGTGCTGCCTGAAATAAGCCTGGCGACCGGAAGGCGCGCCGACCTTGTGGCGCTCACGAAGCACGGCGATATCTGGATCATCGAGATCAAATCGTCGATCGAGGATTTCCGGGTCGACCGCAAATGGCCCGACTACCGGCTCCATTGCGACCGCTTCTTCTTCGCCACCCATCCTGGCGTGC
Organism: Hyphomicrobiales bacterium; assembly: GCA_026400435.1. GTDB lineage: Bacteria > Pseudomonadota > Alphaproteobacteria > Rhizobiales > Rhizobiaceae > Mesorhizobium_K. The sequence continues at coordinate 21,268 of JAPLOZ010000097.1, forward strand.
CGGCGGAAATCTTCCCGCCCGAATGCGGCTTCATCCTGTCGGACGGCTACGGCGCCGAGATGATGCGCGAGGCGCCGGAGCACCGGATGGCGCCGTCGATACGAAAATCGCTGATGCTGCGGATCGCGCGGGCGGGCGCTTCGCGGCTGCTTGCGGCCGAGCGCGCGGGCGTTGCCGTGCCGGCGCTCGACGGCGAAAGCGAGTAGCTAGGCCGCGCTCGGAACCGGCTGACGCGGCTTGATGAAGTTGGCGAGCACCAACCCCGCCACGATAAACGCAGCGCCGGTCAGGTCGTAGCCGTGCAGGCTTTCGCCAAGCAGCAGGTAGGCAAGCATGGCCACGAATACGGTCTGCAGATAAAGCAGCATGCTGGCGCGCCCGGCGCCGAGCGTCTCGACGCTGCGGTTATAGAGATAGTACATCAGCGCACCGCCCGGACCCGCGACATAGGCGAGCGCAACGAGGCCGTTCGGGTGGAGCGCCGAGCGTTCGCCGTGAAACAGTTCCCAGAGGTAGAACGGCAGCGCGGCGACAGCGCCGGCGCCGAGCAGAAGCACGACAAGCGGCAGCAGCTCGAGTTCGAACTTCGAGCGGCGCAGCAGCACCGTGTAGAGCGCCCAGCAAAGCGCACTGCCGACAATCCACAATTCGCCGGGGTTCAACTGCAATTGTGTCAGCGCGGCGAGATCGCCGCGCGCGATGATCACCAGCATGCCGGTCAGCGAGAGCGCCGCGCCGACCGCTTTCCAGATACCGAGCGGTTCGCCGAGCACGATCCGCGCCAGCACCATGGTCATCACCGGCGACAGCGCCATGATCAGCCCGGCAGTCGTCGCATCGGTGTAGTTCAGACCCGTGTAAATCATGCCCTGGCAGATGGTCAGGCCGATCGCGCCAATGATCAGCACTTCCGCCGCGCGCGACCTGAGGAGAGCGAGCATCGGTTCATGGTGCCTGTGCACGATGGGCAGGAGCAGCGCGCAGGCAAGCGTCAGCCGCCAGAAGCAGAGCGCCCATGGCGGCATCTCGGGTGCAACCCACTTTGCCGCGATATAGACACCGGCCGACAGCAGCCAGCAGAGCACCGCCAGCGCGTAGGCTGCCGCCTGGGGCGAACCGGCGGGAGGCGCAGGGGGCTGGCTTGCGACGGCGACGGGAACGGCGTGCATCCAGATCACTCCCTCAAAAAAACGGGACGCAGCGCCCGAGCGGTCATTCCGGTCGGCCCGACAGTATGCTCACGCTAGCATCACAGCTTGTCGAGAGTCCATGTGGCCGGGGCGCGGCGGGTCACGCGTCGCGGCCGGACGCTGGCCCGGTTTTCGCCGCACCGAGCGATGCCGGCTTCAGCGAGGCGACGAGCGATGCGAGTTCCGGCTCGTCGATCAGCGCAGCGGCCTCCTGCGGGGACAGCCATGCCCGGCGCCTGCTCCGGGACTCCTGCCAGTCGGCAAGCATCTCGCTCACCACGAGCAGAAAGACCTTCACGTCGACCTTGACGAAACCATCGGACAGCCGCTTCCAGTAGGAATACGCGCCCGCCGGCTTGCGTGCGGCAACCCCTGCTACGCCTGCCTCCTGCCGCGCCTCTTCGAGGGCGGCGCCGCGCGCGCTCTTGCCCTTCATGGGCCAGCCCTTAGGCACGATGAAGCGGCGCGTGGTGTTGGAGGTAACCAGCAGGACCTCCACCGAGCCGTCCCCGGCAAGCCGAACCGGGACCGCCGCCACCTGCCTGATCGGCTTGTTCTTTTTCGCCCGGCGAACGAGGCGCTTTTCGTTGGGCATCTAGCTTTGGCGTCCGCGGTCTTGGGGCAGCATCGTCACATCCGATCACGGCCACGCGTTCCGCGGCTCCGGCGCCTCGCTGGTCCGGGCACTGCGGGATCCCGTTGGTAGTCGGGAGCGAATGGTGCCCAGAAGAGGACTCGAACCTCCACGCCTCGCGGCACACGGACCTGAACCGTGCGCGTCTACCAATTCCGCCATCTGGGCTGGTGGGCGCTCATGTAAGCGGGCGGACTTGGCCTGTCAACGCGCATTTTCGAGCCGCTTGATCCCGGTCAAGGCGGCGGCTGGCAAAGGTGGCTATCGATCGCGTCACGGAACGGGAGTCCCAAGATGCCAACAGAATCAATTGTCGTCGTCGCCGCGGTCGTGGCCGCATTCGTGTTCTTCGCAGCCGTGGTGACCTATAGCGACATGACCTGGGCGAAAGCCCCGCGGGGCAAGGCCCGCGAGTAGCACTAGGCCGGCCGGGTCCGGGTCAGTCGAGGATTGCCTTCGACTTCACCGTGGAGTCGGCGTTGAGCGCGTAGACGATTGGCACGCCGGTCGCCAGTTCCAGCTTGACGATCTCCGCGCCGGATTTGCCTTCGAGCGCCATGATCAGCGCGCGCAGCGAATTGCCGTGCGCGGCGACAAGGACCGTCTCGCCGCGCAGCACATGCGGCTGCATGACGTGCATGTAGTATGGCCAGACGCGCGCACCGGTGTCCTTCAGGCTCTCGCCGCCCGGCGGCGGTACGTCGTAGGAGCGGCGCCAGACATGCACCTGTTCCTCGCCCCATTTGGCGCGTGCGTCGTCCTTGTTCAGGCCGGAAAGATCGCCATAATCGCGCTCGTTGAGCGCCTGGTCGCGGACGACCTCCAGATTGCTCTGGCCGACCGTGTCGAGGATGATCTGGCAGGTTTTTTGCGCCCGCTTCAGCGCCGACGTGAACGCGATATCGAATGTGATACCCCGAGCCTTGAGCTTCTCGGCGCCGCTTTTTGCCTCCTGGCGACCCAGGTCCGTCAGGTCGACGTCGCGCCAGCCGGTGAACAGGTTCTTCAGGTTCCATTCGCTCTGGCCGTGGCGGACGAGCACGAGTGTGCCGGACATGGGAACTCCTATGGTTGCCGAAACTGTTTGCCTGCGCCCATCGCCTCGGCGAGCAGCGCGAAATCCTCATCGCCTACTTTGAACAGCGACTTGCGGAAATGCATACCCCAGTGCTGCCTGTCCTTTATGAACGCAAGCCTGTCGAGCAGTGGATAGATGCTGGCGGGCGCCGCGTCCAGCCACCGCATGCGCCGGTACCAGCCGGTCACGCCAGGCAGCATCTGGCGCTCGGCGACCTCGCCTTCGAGCGCCATGCCTATTGCCGTGAAGGAGCGCAGCAGCGCCCCCGCATTGATGCCCTCGCGCGGCGAATAGTAGGCAACCCAGTCGCCGGGCTGGACACGCTTTGCCGCCGCGTGACGGCCATGCGCGAACATCGCGAAGCCCTCGGCGACCGCCACGGCGACGTGGTTGCCGGCGGCAACCCCGATCCAGTACGATGTCATGATGCGCCAAGGCCGAGCACGTCGCGCATCGAATAGAGGCCGGCCTTCCTGCCGCGCGCCCACCGTGCGGCCTTGCCCGCGCCGCGGGCGAAACTTGCCCGGTCCTCGGCATGGTGGGACAACGTGATGCGTTCGCCCGGACCCGCCAGGATGACCGAATGGTCGCCAACGACGGACCCGCCGCGCAGCGTAGCGAAGCCGACCGTGCCGGCCTTGCGCGCGCCGGTATGGCCATCGCGCACTCGCACGCTCTCATCGGCGAGCGCGATGGCGCGGCCACGCGCGGCCGCTTGCCCGAGCAGCAGCGCGGTGCCGGAGGGTGCATCGACCTTCATGCGGTGATGCATCTCGAGTATCTCGATGTCGAAATCTTCCGGCTCCAGCGCCTTCGCCGCCTGCTCGACCAGAACCGCCAGAAGGTTGACGCCCAGGCTCATGTTGCCGGACTTGACGATGGTCGCATGGCGGGCCGCGGCGGCGATCTTCGCATCGTCGTCGGGCGTGCATCCAGTGGTGCCTATGACGTGCACGATGCGCGCCTGCGCCGCATAGCCGGCGAACTCGGTAGTGGCGGCGGGCATTGTGAAATCCAGCACGCCGTCGGCTTTTGCGAAGGCCGGCAGCGGGTCGTCCGTGATCTTGACACCGATCGGCCCGAGGCCCGCAATCTCACCCGCGTCGCGACCCACCTGTGGCGACCCCGCGCGCTCGATCGCCGCCGAGAGGCTGGCGCCAGGGATTGCGGCGATCGCGCGGACCAGCGCCTGACCCATGCGGCCGGCCGCTCCGACGACAACGAGGCCCATATCGTTCATCTTTGTTTTCCTTCCTGCGATCAACTGCGCCAGCGGCGGCCTTCGGTCTCGACGCCGAAGTCGTGCGGCGCGCGCGCGTAGGCTGCGAGGCCGGCGAGCGCGCCCAGCGGATCGGTGATGACATAGACCGGGATGTCGGCCATCCACTCGCTGTGCGGCGCCTTGTCGTTGAAGGCCGCCCGGAAATTGCCGGCCTTGAGCGCCGGAATGATGCGCTGCGCGATGCCGCCGGCCAGATAAACGCCGCCCTGCGCCTTGAACATCAGCGCCACGTCGCCGGCGGTGCGGCCAAGGCATGTCGCAAACAGCGCCAGCGCTTCCTCGGCAATCGGATCCGTCTTGTCCAGCGCGGCCTTTGTCACGTCCGCCGGCGTGGCGAGCACGGGCGCCTTGCCGTCCGCCAGCGCGACGGCGCGATAGGTGTTGACCAGGCCGCGCCCGCTCAGGATCTGCTCCCCCGAAACGCGGCCCTCAATGGGTTCGATATGCGGCCAGACCCTGTAGTCGCGCGGCGTGCGCGGGCCGATGTCCATGTGCCCGCCCTCGCCCGGCACCGGAACCCACTTGCCGCCCGACCGAAGCAGCCCGGCAACGCCAAGTCCGGTGCCGGGTCCAAGCACCGCGCGGCCGGCATGCGGCAGCGCTTCGCCGCCGCCGATCTTTTCGACGTGGTGATCGCCAAGCGCCACGACGGCCAGCGCCTGGGCCTCGAAATCGTTGAGCACGACGACGTCGCGCAAGCCAACCGTGGCAGCCATGCCCATCGGCCTCACGACCCACGGGCAATTCGTGAGCGCGATCTCGTCGCCGTTGACCGGCCCGGCGACGGCCAGCAACGCCGAGCGTGGCTGGACGCCGAGCTTTGTCAGCACCGCGGCGCCTATGGCGTCGTCGATGGTCGCAAAGTCGGCTGTATGGACAATCTGCGGTTCGCTGGTCGCGACCCCGGCGTGCTCGATCACCGCGAAACGCGCGTTGGTGCCGCCGATGTCGCCGACCAGGATCGGAAATTCGAAAGACCCGTCATGCCCAAGCGTCCCGGTCATCGCCGCCTCTTCCCCTTCGCGGCCTGTCGACCGCCTTCCCTGTCCCGCACCAGGATCTCGCCGGTCGCGTGGTTCAGCGCCATCGGTATATCGTACACGATGGCAAGCCGCATCAGCGCCTTGACATCCACGTCATGCGGCATCGGCGTCAACGGATCAACGAAGAAAATGAGCCCGTCGACCTTGCCCTCCGAGATCAGCGCGCCAATTTGCTGGTCGCCGCCCAGCGGACCGCTCTTCAAGCGCGTCAGATCGAGTTCGGGGCAGGCGTCGAGGATGCGCAGCCCGGTCGTACCGGTGGCGACTATCGCGCAAGCGGCCAGATAGGCGCGGTGGGCCTCCGCGAAAGCGACCATTTCGGCCTTCTTTTCGTCATGCGCGATCAGCGCCAGCCTGAATCTTTCAGCCATGCCCGTCGTCCGTCCGTAAAGGCGGAGCTATAGGCATCTTCGTCCGGCGAAGAAAGGTGGCGGCCCTGCATTGGCCTCCGCAGGCTTGAGTAGCAGCGGCAAATCGCATAGCGAGTGCTGCGACTTACGGAACCGAGACCTTGGCCCGCAGAAAGAAGTCCAAAGAGCCTGTCAGCCTTGCCCAGACCACGGGCATCGTGCGCCGGCTCGTCGGCGAAAACCTGAAGAGCCGCAAACGTCCGCTGGCCGCCGCGATCTTCTGCATGGTTGTTGTCGCGGGCTCGACCGCCGGGATCGCCTGGCTGATGCGCGTGATGGTCAACAGCATCTTCGTGGAAGGACAGCAGCAGTCCATCTGGTCGATCGGCGGCATGGTGATGACGGCCTTTTTCGCAAAGGGCGTGGCAAGCTATTTCCTCGCCACCATCATGGGGTCGATCGGCACTGGAATCGTTGCGGACCTGCAGAAGCGCCAGTTCGACAAGCTGATGACGCTTGACGTGGCGCACTATGCAGGCACGCATCCGGCCAAGTACGTGGCGAGGATGCTGCACTCGGCGCGCGCGGCGCGCGCGACGATCACGCTTGTCATGACCAACATCTTTCGCGATGCGCTGACGCTTGCGGGTTTGGCGGCGGTCATGGTGTTCCAGGACCCGATCATGAGCATCGCCGCGCTGATAGGCGCGCCGATCGTCGTCGTCGCCGTCATGCGCATCGTTCGCAAGACCAAGGAAGTCGCCCAGAGCGAAGAAGAGAACGCCGCTTCCGTCAGCGCCAGCGTCACGGAAGCAATCCAGGGCGTGCGCGTCGTGAAGTCGTTCAACCTCGAACCGGAGATGAGCGCGCGGGTTTCAGACGGCATCGATCGCATGGAATCGCGTCAGAACCGGCTGAACAAGATCATCTCGCTGACCAGCCCGATGATGGACATATTCGCCGGCCTGGTGATCGGCGCGTTCATCGTCTATGCGGGCTGGCAGACCCTGAACTACGGCAAGACGCCCGGCGAGTTCATGGCATTCATCGCCGCCTTCCTGCTCGCCTACGAACCGGCCAAGCGCCTGGCTGGTTTCCAGGTGCAGTTGCAGCGTCAGCTCGTGGCCGTCGGCCGCATGTACGAGCTGCTCGATTCCACCGACTTCGAACCGGCCGAACCGCAGAGGACCCTGGAGTTCCGCCCGACACTCGGCCACCTCAAGTTTGAGGATGTATCCTTCGAATACGTTTCGCAGTCGCCTGTCCTGCACCAGGTCGGCTTCGAGGCCCGCCCCGGCCAGAGGGTTGCCCTCGTCGGCCGTTCGGGCGCAGGCAAATCGACGGTTTTCAACCTGATCCTCGGAATCTATCGACGCTATGAGGGATCGATCACGATCGACGGCGTTGAGATATCCGCCGCCGCGCTTGCCGACCTGCGCTCAGGCATCGCCTACGTGTCGCAGGACACGTTCCTGTTTTCCGGGACAGTGCGCGAAAACATCCGCTTCGGCCGCCGCGACGCCACGGACGAGGAGATCCTGGAGGCCGCCGCCGCCGCCAATGCGCTTGGCTTCATCAAGGCGTTGCCGGACGGCTTCGACACGATCATCGGCAACAGCGAGGGGGTGCTTTCGGGCGGCGAGCGCCAGCGCATCGCGATAGCACGGGCGTTGGTGAAGGACGCCCCGCTCCTGCTGCTCGACGAAGCCACTTCGGCGCTCGACGGCGAAACGGAACGCGCCGTCAAGAACGCCGAGAGCCATCTCGTGCAGGGCCGCACGACCATTACCATCGCGCACCGCCTGTCGACCATACAGGAGGCCGACGTGATCGTCGTGCTCGACCGCGGCCGCGTGGTGGGCAAGGGCACGCACGCCGAACTGGTCACGTCTAACCCGGTCTATCAGTCGCTGTTCAGCGGCGGCGAATTCATGCCGGAGGGACAAAAGAGCGGGCGCAAACACAATTCATGACCGCCCCGGATCTGGCATTATGATTGCGGCTTCGGCCTCACGCGGCCGTGTCGATCCGCAATGATAGCTGCGTGGCGCCTTTTTCGGCACGGAGCGGTTGAGCGGCGAGCGACGGGAAAAGCGTTGTCCACATTCCGGGCATCGCCGCCTCGTCGTGCCGCGCAGCGTCATCCAGGATGATCTTGCCGGTTGGCGACATCAGGGGGATCAGTTCTGGTCCGGCAGGATAGCGTGAAAATCCCTGGAACGTTCCCTCAGGACCGTCCACGAACAACAGGTCGATCGAGGCAGGCAGTCGCGACTTGTCGATGTCGTACCATTGGATCGGGGTCTCGCAACCAGGGTACTTCTTTTCGACGAGTGGCGCGACGACCAGCGTGACGGAGGCGTCCAGCCCCCTTTCCCGCAACTGATCGCGAACCTGTTCGGCGTATGCCTCATCATTCTCGATCGAGAATATGTGTCCCGACTGATTGAACGCCTTCAGCGCCATCGCGAAGACAATCGTGGATGTTCCCGATCCGCACTCAACGATATTGAGAGGACTCTCGGCGCGAATGATCCGCAGGACGTGCATCAAAAGGTCAGGCGACGCGGCAGCACGCCTGGTGGGCGGCAGGTATTGCTTGCCATCGAGAATCCTGCCTATCGCCTCAAGCGATTCGATCTGTGGCCAGATCGTCTCGCTGAACGTCTTTTGCAGCGACTTTTCCCATTTCTTGTCGATACGGTTCAGCAACCCGACAAGACGGTCGGTCTTTTTGGCCGCGGCGGCCTGCCCTGTGCGCAGAACGCCAAGTTCGCGCTTCAGTCGATGGACCCTGTAGACAAGATACCCCGGCACCAACAGCAACACGGCGGTTTGAACTATCACCAGCAACATGCGGGCGCTGCTCCCTCTTGTGGCAAAGTCCGCGCTGCTCCGTCGGCGACGGGGTTGTCGGGCTGGCAGCAACCGGGTTGGAGGTAAGGCGTCGTTTCCTTGGCCGAACTTTGGGCGATGCGCTGTCGAATGTAAACAGGTTCCCCCAGCGCGCGTGCGCCACTTGCCATGTGCTTGTCTTGAAACTGCTATGTGTGTAATTCAGCCGCTTCTCAGCGGCGAAAGATCCGAAGTGAGCCGGTACAGCTACGTCCTGCCAAAGATCAGCAAGGAACTGAAGCGGTTCGCCATGCGGCGGTTGTTGCCGACCAAGATTCGCAAGCGGCTCGAACTCCAGGACGCGACGCCGGACTTCACCCTTTACCCGACACCCGGCGCATCGTTCCAGCCGGACAACTACGACCTCATCATCGCGACCGATCTCAGGTTTATCGGCGGTTCCGGCCAATCGACACTCGAAGAAGTGCTGGTAGCCGCGCGACAAGGCTGGAAGGTCGGCCTGTGGCACATCGCTTCAAAGCTCGTGGAACACCGTGGCACATTGAACCGCGGCATTTCGGACGCGTTGAAGTCGGGCACTGCGACCCTGGTCAACAACGTTACCGGCCCAGTGAAGACCAAGGTACTGCTGTTTCGGCACCCCTCGGTGCTCAATTACGGCGGCGATCCGCTACCCGACATCAGGGCCGATCACGTGCTGCTGGTCGTCAATCACACTCCAATCAAGCTTGGCCGCATCGACTACCTGCTGCCCTACTGCGTCCGCCAGCTTCGGCAGGCATACAATGTCGAGCCAAAGGTGTTCCCGATCGGTCCGCTCATCCGAAATGCCGTCAACGAACTCTACGACGGCACCGTCCGGATGGAGGCCAGCGACTGGACGAATGTCTTCGACCTGGACCGGTTCGCAGTTCCTCGCGAGGCTATCGACAGAAGCGTCATAAGGATCGGCAGGCACTCCCGGCCGGGGCTCGAGAAGTGGCCGACAAGCGCCGCCGACATTCGCGCGGCATACCCCATGCGGCGCGACATCGAAGTGCATATCCTCGGTGGATCCGCGGTGCCCGACCAGATTTTGCGTGGCAGGCCTGGAAACTGGAGGGTGAGCGCGTTCGGTGCGATGCCCCCAGAGTTGTTTCTATCGGGCATCGATGTATTCGTTTACTACCACCATCCCGACTGGATAGAAGCCTTCGGCCGCGTCATCGTTGAGGCCATGGCGGCCGGCTTGCCCGTCATCTTGCCACCTCACTTCGAGCCGTTGTTCAAGGATTCGGTCATCTTCAGCGCGCCCGAGGGTGTTCTCGGACACATCGATCGCCTCAAGACAGCTGCAACGTACCGCGCCTACTCCGAAAAGGCGCGGCGCTTTGCCGAGCAGAATTTCGGCCACGCCGCCCTCATTCTCAGGCTTGAGAGGCTCGGCCTTGCGCATGTTGCCGGACCGGACGCCTCTAGATCTGTCAGCGATAAGCATACCGATGCTATGGCGAGAAACGGCGGTGCGTCGTGACCATCTATCTGCACATCGGCTTCCCGAAAACGGGAACCTCCTCGATTCAGCATACGCTCTTTCGCAATGCCGACCTGTTGCGGAAGAAGCACTCAATCAACTACCTGAGTTTCGCCCGCAACCACTGGCCGATAGCCTTTGCGCGGCTTGCGGAGCAGCGACCCGGCTGGCTTCGGCACGCCGTGCAGCGGCAAAATATCGGGCGCAGGCAAATCATAGAGTCGGGAGAAGCGGCGCTGGCGGACCTTCACAGGGACCGAACGATGTTCCGCCATCACGTCATATCCTCGGAGCATCTTTCCAGCCTTGAACGGAAGGGTGCGCAGGCATTCTTTTCCGACATTCAGGAAGTTGGGCTGGAGACAAAGGTTATCCTGTATGTCAGGCACCCGGCAGACGACGTCTCTTCGCGAATACAGCAAAATATTAAGATGGGCGCACGAAAACTTTCATCCCTTGATGATGTACAAAACAAATATGAAAGTCAAATAAGAACTATAGTAGATGTTTATGGCAAAGAGAGATTGATAATCAAAAGATTCGGAAAGCAATATTTCCGGAACGGAGATCTCGTCGATGACTTCCTGAGCATCGTCAACGACGGAGACGAAATCCGCAAGATCAAGAAAATTACGAAGAACCAGTCGCTTTCGCTCCCGGCGGTTCTGATCATGGACAAGATCAACCGGCTTTCGGACGACTATCTGGTCAAGCGGTCGCTGCTCGGAGCATTGAAGCGGGTTTCGGGTCCAAAGTTCCTGGTTCCTCGTCCGGTCGTCCAGCGCTATTTGGAAATGCATCAAACGTATCTGAGCTATCTGAAGAACGAATTCGACGTCGTATTCGACGAAGTGGACCTCAGCAAATTCCCCGAAAGCCTGTCCTACGAGTTTTCGGAAGCGACCGTCGAGAGCATCGCGGCGGTTCTGCTGGCGAACGCGAAGCGTGGTGACGATGCCGCGCGTTCAGGTGTTCTGGACTCGGTCAAGGGACTTTTGCGCAAAATCCGCAGCTGAACCGGGTCAATCTGCAAACATCAGTTCCCGGTCACCTTGCTGTACAGATCGGATTTTCGTCCCAGGAACCCGCTCGCCCGCCCGACGATCCAGCCGCAGGACCTCGCGAAAGATACCAAGGTGCGCCCCCCGGTCAATGGAACCGCCAACAGAAGGGCTGCCGCGCCGGCGGAGCGCAGCAACATCGACACCGCCAGATCCGGCATCACGCGCAGGCGACCGCGTTTTCTTATCTTGGCTCGGACGGACGTCTTCGATTGCTCGCGTCCACGTCGAAACTGATATGCGAGGCTGGTCCTCTCCGGCGGGATCGTTTCGTACACCACGGCCCCCGGCGCCCAGTCGGTGCGAATTCCCTTGGCGATTGCGTCACGGAAGAATTGCGTGTCGCTGCCTCCAGACAGGCTCAATTCCGTGTCGAAGGAGAGCCCATGCCTGGTGAACAGTTCCGCATCGGCGAACCAGTTGTTGGTCAGGATCGCCATCCTGCCCAGTTGACCCGTGCGCAGGCGCTCGGCGGCCCTGACTTCGATCTTGCGATAGCGATCGCTGATACCCTGCTGGACGACGCGCCGATAGGCGCTGTCGGCGGGCGTCGCAATGACGGCCCGCACCGGCCCGCCGATCAGCTGCGCGCCTGACCGGGCATTGGCTTGATGGAGATGGACAAACCAGTCTTCGGCCACCGTCTCGTCGTCGTCGACGAAACAGATGATCCCTGCGCCCAGACCGAGCGCCACACGCACCGCTGCGTTGCGGGCCTGTGGAATGCCGATCTCGGGCTCAACGGCATAGACCAGAACGCCGTTGGAGAACCGTTTCCGCAGGCTGTCGACTATTTCCCGACTGGCAGCGCTCTCGTCATTTTCGACAACGATGAAGACAGGCGCTATCCCGTCAGGAATCTTCAGTCTTGACCACGAGGCGATCAGTGCCTGGAGCATCTTCGGCCGATAGCGTGTGGTGCAGCATATTGCAGCGACGGTCGTCCGAATGACGTCAGCCTCCCCGCTTTCAACGGCCGGCAGGCGTGCGCTGTCCGAGAGGGCCTTGGGCCGGGGCGCGTTCGCCTGCGTTCGCGCTAGACCAGACTGGTCGGCCACTGCATTTCGATCCTCGACCGCCCCTCTCCGATACGCCTGCGGCGACCAGAGCCCTATCATTCATACAGGGAATTTTGGTGGAGCCAATCGGAATCGAACCGACGACCTCTTGAATGCCATTCAAGCGCTCTCCCAACTGAGCTATGGCCCCACACCCGGCTTGCGTGCCGGCGCCGTTTCCGGCGAAGAGATTAGGCCCGGGCCTCATCGGCCCGCGCCGCTGGCGGCTTCTAGCGCCGCATCCATGCAATATCAAGCCTGCCGGCGCGCTTATTTGGGATTGGCGCCAGCATTGAAGTACCGCTCACCCGGACGGGTGTGGCGGTGAAGATCAGACTTCGTCCTCGTCCTCGCCGACGCCGATGATATCGGCGACGTCGTCGTCCTCTTCTTCCTCTTCTTCAAGGAAGGTGTCCTCGTCGTCGTCGCCGAGATCGACATCTTCCTCGTCCTCGATCTCGGGGATGTCGTCGCCCTTGGCCTCGTCGTCCGCCTCCTCAAGCGAAACCACCTCGGGCGCTTCGTCCTCCGTGTCGGCTTCCTTTTCGTCTGCCTCGACCTCTTCCTCGACGGGCTTTTCGTTGCCCGCCTCGAAAACCGAGCGCGGATAGGCCTTGCCCGTATAGGGCGAGACTATGGGATCCTTGTTAAGATCATAGAATTTCCGACCCGTCTCCGGGTCGATGCGTTTTGTGCCAAGCTCGGATTTCGCCACTGCCGATCCTCGTCCGTGATTTCGGTCCCCATAGCCACAGATCGTGGCCCTGTCAAAGCAAAAGGCGGGCATCGTCGACGCATGTCGCAAAGGCTGCCGGCAAAGGGCCGCGAGGGGATGACCCTGTTGGGGAGCCGTGATAGGAGAGCCGCCGAAAGCCGGCCTGCCAAACGCAGGCTCGCCTGCCCAGGGAACCATTATGAAACATACCGCAGAACCGCGACCGGCCGTCGCCCGTCGCTCTGAGAAACTGAGGGGAGCCGCCCGCGTTCCCGGCGACAAGTCCATCTCGCACCGCTCGTTCATGTTCGGCGGCCTTGCGTCCGGAGAGACGAGGATTACCGGCCTGCTCGAGGGCGAGGACGTGATGCGCACCGGCGAGGCTATGAAGGCCATGGGCGCGCGTATCGAGAAGAAGGGCGACATGTGGATCATCAGCGGCGTCGGCAACGGCGCACTGCTCCAGCCCGAAGCGCCGCTCGATTTCGGCAACGCCGGCACTGGCTCGCGCCTGACCATGGGTCTGGTCGGCCCCTACGACATGGAAACCACCTTCATCGGCGACGCCTCGCTGTCGGGCCGGCCGATGGGCCGCGTGCTGGAGCCCCTGCGCCAGATGGGCGTGCAGGTACTCAAGGCAGCTCCGGGCGACCGCATGCCGATCACGCTGCGCGGCCCAAGGCATGCGGCGCCGATCAGCTACCGGGTGCCGATGGCCTCGGCGCAGGTGAAGTCCGCGGTGCTGCTCGCCGGCCTCAACACACCGGGCGTCACCACGGTGATCGAGCCCGTCATGACGCGCGACCACACCGAGAAGATGCTGCAGGGCTTTGGCGCCAACCTGACCGTCGAGACCGACGAGCAGGGCGTGCGCCACATCTTCATCGAGGGCCAGGGAAAGCTGACCGGCCAGACGATCGCGGTGCCGGGCGATCCGTCATCGGCTGGCTTTCCGCTGGTTGCGGCACTCATCGTGCCCGGCTCGGACATCATCATCGAGAACGTGCTGATGAACCCGACCCGCACCGGGCTGCTCATCACGCTGCAGGAGATGGGCGGCGACATCGAGATCCTCAACCCGCGCAACGCCGGCGGCGAGGATGTCGCAGACCTGCGCGTGCGTTCTTCCGAGCTGAAGGGCGTCGCCGTGCCAGCCAGCCGCGCACCGTCGATGATCGACGAATACCCGGTTCTTGCCGTCGCTGCCGCTTTCGCGGAGGGCGAGACGCTGATGCAGGGCCTGGAAGAGCTGCGCGTGAAGGAAAGCGACCGCCTCGCCGCCGTCGCGCGTGGACTGGAGGCGAACGGCATCGACTGCACCGAGGGCGAGGCGACGCTCGCCGTGCGCGGCCGCCCCGGCGGCAAGGGTCTCGGCGGCGGCACGGTGAAGACCCATCTCGACCACCGCATCGCGATGAGTTTCCTGATCCTTGGCCTCGCAGCCGAGAAGCCGGTGACGATCGACGACGCCGCGATGATTGCAACAAGCTTCCCCGAGTTCATGGGCCTGATGAAGGGGCTGGGCGCCGAGATCGAGTGAAGGAGGTCGCATGTACCAGCCGCCGCATTTCCGCGAGGAGGACCTGTCGGTACAGCATGCGTTGATCCGGGCGCATCCGCTTGGCCTGCTGATCACGTCGGGCGATGCTTGGCCAACCGCCAACCTCCTGCCCTTTCACCTCGATGCATCGCTGTCGGAAAAGGGCACCCTGCAGGTCCACATGGCCAAGGCCAACGACCAATGGCGCGACATCGAGACCGGCGCGCCGGTGCTTGCCGTATTCCAGGGCGCCGACTCCTATGTGACGCCTTCCTGGTACGTGAGCAAACAGGAGACCGGCAAGGTCGTGCCGACGTGGAACTACGCCGTGGTGCAGGTGCGTGGGCGTGCGACGACGATCCACGACGCCGACTGGCTGCGCCGGCAAATCGGCGCACTGACCGGCGAGCATGAGGCTATGCGCGAGCACGCCTGGGCGGTTGAAGACGCGCCGGACGCCTACATCGCCGCGCAGATCAAGGGCATCGTCGGCGTCGAGATCGAGATCGTCGAAATCGCAGGCAAATGGAAGATCAGCCAGAACCGTCCGGCTGCCGATATTGCCAGCGTCGCCACGGCGCTCGCCGATCAGTCCGACCCGCACCATGACCCCGACATGGCCGCTCTGGTCGCGCGCAACGTCACCGATCGCTGAACTGCGGAGCCGACGCTAGTTCCCCTCTTGGTGCTGCGGGTAGGAGATAATCGACAGATAGCGGATCGGCAGCCTGGTCAGTTCCTCGGGGCCGTGCGGCGCGTCGGCGTCGAAGAACAGGCTGTCGCCCGGCAGCATGCGAAAGAGGTGCGAGCCATGGCGATAAACCACCTCGCCTTCGAGCATGTAGATGAACTCCATGCCTTCGTGCTGGAAGGTCGGGAACACATCGGAATCGGCTGACAGCGTTATGAGATAAGGCTCGACGACCACGCCCGAAGTGTTGGCGTCGACATGCCCGAGCAGATTGTACTGGTGTCCCGCCCGCGTTCCGCGCCGCTCTATCTCGATGCCTTCGCCAGCCTTCACGAAGACCGCGCTGCGCTCCTCCTCGAAACGGCGGAAGAAGGCTGTCACCGGCACGCCGAGCGCCCGGGAAAGCGCCTGCAGTGTGGTCAGGGAAGGCGAAGTGATGCCGTTCTCGATCTTGGACAGCATGCCGAGCGACAGGCTGGTCGCCTGGGCGAGGTCGGCGACCGTGATGCCGAGCTTCTTGCGGAACGCCCGGACCTCGCGGCCGATCGCCACCTCCAGCACCTTCTCCCTGGCGTCCCGTACGGCATGGGGATCCTGCGTCAGCGGTGGACGGATGGCATGGATCTCGGCGACCGCCTGCCTGAAAGGCTTGATGTCGTCAGCCCCGTTTTTGCCGGCTCTGCCCCTGCCGTCCTTGCTCGCCATTTCCGATCACCGCCTGCCGGGAGATTTCACCCCGATGAATTATTCCAGCCTCTTCTATGCAATGCCATGAATGTCATGGCAACAAACGTGGCCTGACGAGGTGCTGGCGCTAGGATCTTCGACGGTTCCTGGGCAGCCACATTGACAGGCTTACAGGAGAATTTATTGTCCTCACAGTGAAATTTGTTTCCACCAGAGACAAGGGGAAACGGTGCAGATGGGAGTATCGGGAATGAACAAGCGCGTCGCCGTCATCGGCGCCGGACCCTCCGGCCTCGCCCAACTCAGGGCGTTCAAGTCGGCAGCGGACAAGGGTGCCGGTATTCCCGAGGTCGTCTGCTTCGAAAAGCAGGCCGACTGGGGCGGCTTGTGGAACTACACCTGGCGAACCGGGCTCGACGAGCACGGCGACCCCGTACACGGCTCGATGTACCGCTATCTCTGGTCTAACGGCCCCAAGGAGTGCCTTGAGTTCGCCGACTACACGTTCGAGGAACATTTTGGGCGGCCGATCGGCTCGTACCCGCCGCGCGCCGTCTTGTGGGACTATATCAAGGGCCGCGTCGAGAAATCGGGCGTGCGCAATTGGGTGCGCTTCAACACGCCGGTCCGCATGGTGACATGGTCGGATCAGACCAAGAAGTTCACCGTGACCGCGCATGACCGCACCGCGGACCACACCTATTCGGAGGAATTCGATTTCGTGGTCGTGGCATCCGGCCACTTCTCGGTGCCGAACGTACCCTATTTCGAGGGCTTCGAGACCTTCCAGGGCCGCGTGCTGCACAGCCACGACTTCCGCGACGCCACCGAGTTCAAGGACAAGAACGTGCTGGTCGTCGGCCGCTCCTATTCGGCGGAGGACATCGGTTCGCAGTGCTACAAATATGGCGCGAAGTCGATCACAGTCAGCTACCGCTCCGGACCGATGGCCTTCAACTTCCCCGAGGGCTGGGAGCAGAAACCGCTGCTCATGAAGGTCGTCGGCAAGACGGCGCATTTCAAGGACGGCAGCACCAAGGAGATCGACGCAATCATCCTGTGCACCGGCTACCTGCACGCCTTCCCTTTCCTCACCGACGAACTGAAGCTCAAGACCAACAACCGCATGTGGCCATCAGGCATCTACAAGGGCGTGGTGTGGGAGAAGAACCCGGCGCTTTTCTACGTCGGCATGCAGGACCAGTTCTACACCTTCAACATGTTCGACGCGCAGGCCTGGTACGCACGCGACGTCATGCTCGGCCGCATCAAGCTTCCTTCCCCCGACGCGATGGCGGCCGACAGTGCCAAGTGGCGTGCGCGCGAAGAGACGCTCGCCGACGCCAAACAGATGATCTGGTTCCAGGGCGACTACACCAAGGAACTGATCGAGGCGACCGACTATCCGTCCTTCGACATCGAGGAAACCAACAAGACCTTCATGGAGTGGGAGCACCACAAGATGGAGAATATCATGGGCTTCCGCGACAACGCCTACCGCTCGCTGATGACCGGCACCATGGCGCCAAAACACCACACCAAGTGGATGGAGGCGATGGACGATTCGCTGGAGAGTTATTTGCAGGTGAAGTGACAAACCCGCTCTGCGCCATCGTCGGGACAAACCCGAGGATGGCATTGGAGCGCCCTCACTTCCCGAATTGCGGCGAGCCGTGGTGCTGGGCGATCTTCCAGTCGCCGTTCTTCTTCACCAGCGCCCACGTCATGCGGTAGGGGCTCGGCTTGTCGCCGTCGGCAAAGATGACATGCCCTGATGTCACGGCCACATCCGACGTCAATTGCCTTACCTCGGGCATCGGGTATGCGGCGACCCGCATGCCCGCCGGACGGCCGCCAAAATAGTCCCGGATCCTGGCGCGGCCCTTCTGCAGTTCGTCGACCGACCCGAACAGAATCGCATCCTCCATGTAAAGCGCCATGTGGCGGTCGAGATCGTGAGCGTTGAACGCCGCGATCCATTCGGAAAGCAGGGTTTCGACGGTCGGCGTTGCGTTCATGCTCATGTCCTCCCGATCACGGCATCCACTACCGGAGCCGGTATGATCTACCAATCGACCAGCAGGTCGATGTCTTCGTCGGCAAAGCCGTAGCTCGCCATCATGCGCCGGTGTTCCGTGCTGCCAAGATAAGACGAGAGGATCTCGTCCACCTCGGCTACGAACTCCTGATCGTCTCTGCGAAATCCGAACGAGCCGGCAGCGGGCTTCTTTTCCGCGACCGGAACGGTGACTACCTCAAGTTCGTGTTCCGCGAGCTGGCTGAGGTAACCGGCATGGGCGCGGGCAACGCTCGCAAAGGCGTCCGCCTTACCATTGCGTACGGCATTCGCCGCATCCCCATAGGTATCGAAGACAACAAGGCGGTTTTCGGGAATCAGCGCATCCGTTGCGGCACTATGCTGCACTTGGTCGCGAACCACTGCGAGCCTGCAATATCGTTCCGACGCTACCGACAGGTATCCGGTCAATCCAAGCGGGTTAGATTTCCTCACCAGCAGACCGTCTGGTAGCACCCATATGGGGCGACTGAAGGCCGCGATGGAGCGCCGCTGCTCTGTGGCGAAAAGACCGGTGGTCATGTCCCATCGATGGTTGCCGAGGCCGGGCAACAGCTCCGCAAATTCCGCTTCGACGAACTCGTGTGCCTCGACGCCGAGCTCCTGCAAGGCATGGCGAGCAAGCTCCACGTCGCAGCCCGTCGCAATTCCGTCTCCGCCTCGGAAGTTGAACGGGGGCTCGATAAGGTAGGCGAATCTCATGTTGTCCCGCCCTGCTTTGCCGATTTACCCCAGTCTCGCCCGCGCCTTGGCGCTCCAGGCGCTGAACAGCCGGTCGGCGATGATGCCAATGAAGGCGATCGCGAGGCCGGCCACGATGCCGCGCCCGGAATCGGCCTTCGACAGCGCTATGAACACCTCCTGGCCGAGGTCGCGTGTGCCGATCATGGCGCAGATGATGATCATGGCAAGCGCCATCAGGATCGTCTGGTTGATGCCGAGCATGATCTCGGGCAGCGCCAGCGGCAGCTGCACCCTCCAGAACATCTGTCGTTTCGTACAGCCCGACACCACCGCCGCCTCGATGAGGGCAGGCGGAACCTGGCGGACGCCGTGGTTGGTGTAACGGATTGCCGGAACGACGGCGAAGGCCACCGTGGCGATCATGGCGGTCACATCGCCGACCCGGAACAGCATCACCACCGGGATGATGAAGCAGAAGGACGGCAGCACCTGCAGTGTGTCGATGATGGGCGTGACGATCTTCTCGAAGCGATCGCTGCGCGATGCCGCAAGCCCGATCGGAATGCCTATCAGACACGCGATAATGACCGAAATGCCGCACAGATAGACCGTCGCCATGGTCTTTTCCCAAAGGCCGGTGACGGCGCAGAAGGTAGTCAGCAGCGCCACCAGCGCGGCGAGCCTGGCGCCGCCGAGCTGCCAGCCGGCGAGCCCCAGCAGGAACACCGCGCCGAGCCACGGGAAGCCTTCGCAGAAGGCGCGCACGGGATTGAGGATGTAGAGGATCAGGAAAACACGGAACATCTCGATGGCGTCGAAGAAGTTGACGGTGATCCAGTTCACCGCGGCCTTCCACGCCGGAGCAGTGGTGAAGGTGATCGCCTTGGGTACATCGGCAAAGAACGGGATGACCAGGCTGAGCAACGTGGTGCCGGCAAGCAACACAAGAGCGAGCGACAGGTTTGGATGGCGTATCCAGAAACTCTGGCCTTCGGTCAGCTCGCCGTGGACCTCGGACTGACGCTTCGCCGCCGCCTGGCTGAGCCGGTCGAGCGCGATGGCCAGCGCCACGATGGCGAGCCCCGCCTCCATGGCTTCGCCGACCTTGAGCGCACGCAGTGCGAGCAGAACGTCATAACCGAGACCGCCCGCCCCGATCATCGAGGCGATGATCACCATGTTGAGCGCCAGCATGATGACCTGGTTCACGCCGACCATCAGCGTCGGACGCGCCGACGGCAACAGCACGCGCCACAGCTTCTGCCTCGCCGTGCAGCCGGCCATGGTGCTGAATTCGGAGATCTCGGTGGGCACGCGCGATAGCCCGAGCATGGTGGCGCGCACCATCGGCGGCGTCGCAAAGATCGCGGTGGCGATCATTGCCGAGACCGGGCTGTTGCCGAACAGAAGCAGCATCGGGATCAGGTAGGCAAAGGTCGGGATCGTCTGCATCAGGTCGAGCGCCGGCGACACGAGGTATTTTTCGACCCACGGCCGCTCCCACGCCCAGATGCCGACCAACAGGCCGGTAACGATGCAGAACGGTACGGCGATCGCAATCAGGCCTAGCGTCAGCATCGCGCTTGTCCACTTGCCGAACAGCGCGATGTACAGAAACAGCCCGCCCGACAAGAGGCCGAGCCGCTGACCGCCGAAGGCGCGGCCGGCGAGGAAGGCGGCCGCGACGATCCCGACCCAGGACAGCCGCGGCAGCGTGAAGGCTTCGGCACCCGCGCCGATCTTGAAATTTTTAGCCAAAAGGTCGAGCGCGAAGTCGAGAGGTACGCCAAGCACTGCGGTGATCGAACGCGTCAGCCATGTCAGGTTGACCTTCATCCAGGTCATGATGGTGCTGATCCAGTCGGCGACCGGCACCACCGCCTTGGCCGGATAGGCCACCGCCCATGAAACGTGGTCTTGCGCCAGGAACAGCACCAGCACCGCGCCGAGCGCCGCTGCCCAGACGACCAGCCATGTATGAACTGGCCGCGAGCGGACGGAAACCGTGTCGGTCGCCGCCGTCACGCCGACGCCCTGCCGCGATCGATGCCGGCAAGCAGGTCGATGACCGCCTCCGGGGTAACCTCGCCGATTGGCTTGCCGGAGCCGTTTGCGACGGCGAACGGCTTCCTCGCTGCGATGATCTCGGCCGAGAAGCTGGCCACGCGCGCGTCGGGGGAAACCGTTCCGGCGTGCTGCGCCTTGCCGGCCGGACGCATGATGCTCCTGGCCGAAATCACCTTGGCGCGCTGGACGTCGCGGGTGAACTCGGCAACGTATTCCGTCGCCGGACTGACCACCAGTTGTTCGGGCGTGCCGACCTGGATCACCTCGCCGTCCTTCATGATGGCGATGCGGTCAGCAAGGCGGATCGCTTCGTCGAAGTCATGCGTGATGAAAACGATCGTCTTCTTGAGCACCGACTGCAGCCGCATCAGTTCGTCCTGCATCTCGCGGCGGATCAGCGGATCCAGCGCGGAGAACGGCTCGTCGAGGAACCAGATTTCCGGTTTGGTGGAAAGGCTGCGGGCGATGCCGACGCGCTGTTGCTGGCCGCCCGACAGTTCGCGTGGATAGAAATGCTCGCGACCGCGCAACCCGACAAGTTCGATCACTTCGCGCGCACGCGCCTCGCGACCAGCCCGGTCCACGCCCTGTATCGACAGCGGAAACGCTATGTTCTCGAGAACATTGAGATGCGGCAGCAACGCAAAATTCTGGAACACCATGCCCATGCGGTGGCGGCGCAGTTCGATCAGTTCCGCTTCGGAGATCGACAGCAGATCCTTGCCCTCGAACTCGACCCTTCCATAGGTCGGCTCGACCAGCCTCGACATGCAGCGCACCAGTGTCGACTTGCCGGAGCCCGACAGGCCCATGATGATGAAGATCTCGCCCTGGCGAATCTCGAGGTCCACCGCCCTGGCAGCGCCGATCAGGGCAGCCTCGACCAGTTCGGCGGAACTAGCCTTGCCGTTGCGGCGCTGGATGAATTCGGACGCGCCCGAGCCATAGAGCTTCCAGACGTTGCGGCAGGCAAGTTTGACGGGACGCGTATCTGCGGTTTTGCCGGCGACGGCAGGGTTGTCCTGCGAAGCGATTTTCATTCTCAGCCTTCAAAAAAACGAAAAATCGAGCGGCCCCGGCCGATGCCCGAGCGGGGCCGCCTTGTCCATGCCGGAACGATTACTGCGCCCAGGCCTTCCAGGTCGCTTCGTTCTCCGCGATCCAGGCGGCGGCGACGTCTTCCGGCGTCTTTCCTTCAAGATCGATCTGACCGCTCAGCCCGTTCAGCACGTCGGTGGGGATCGTGTAGTTCTTCGCCACCTTGTATGCGACCGGCCATTTGTCCTTCATGCCCGCCCACGAATATTTGTAGATCTCGCCGTGCGGCTTGCCGCAGTCGTAGGCGGCTTCCTTGTTGATGCCCCACGACGGGTCCGTGTAGCACTCGGGCGTGTATTCGGGGAATTCAATCCATTCGCCCTTGTACTTGGCCGGAGCCCAGTGCGGCGAATAGATCCACAGCATGATCGGCGCCTTGCGCTGGTAGGCCGAATCGAGTTCCGCAAACATCGCGGCGTCGGTTCCAGCATGGATCACCGTAAACGGCAGGCCGAGCGACACGACGCGCTCGTCGTCGAAACCTTCCCAGGTTACGGGACCACCAAGGTAGCGGCCCTTCGGCGCAGTTTCGGCGGTGGAAAACGCCTCGGCGCATTTGGGATCCTTCAGCGCTTCCCAGTTGGGAAGGCCCGGGCATTTCTCCTTCATGTATTCGGGATACCACCACTCTTCCTTCGCCTTGGGACCGAGCGGCCCGAGATTCTCGGTCTGGCCGGTCGCGTCGGAGGCGGCCATAGCTTCGCCAGCCGTCGTAGCCCAGAATTCCATGCCAACCGTGAGATCGCCGTTTGTCAGGCCGGTGGTCAGGCTCGAAAGGTAGTCGGCGGTGGGGTACTCGACCGTATAGCCGAGCTTCTCGAGGATGCCGCCGAAGATCTTGGCATTCAGGTTGACGCTGGTCCAGTCGAACAGCGCGACCTTGATCGGATCGTTCGATTCAGGCGCCTGAGCGTAGCTCGCCGGCGCCCACAGGCTCGCTACCGCGAGCGCTGCCGCACCCATCTTCATCATCTTGGATTTCATGCTGTGCTCCCATTGTACGAACTGCATAATCGTGCCCCGGACTATCGGTGTAGCGCTCGGTTCGGCGCCGGTCGTGGAAAATCCACGTTTTTCACCGCAGGAAAATTTATATACCAACGTTCACGCCGCGCAATGGTCGACGCGATCGCTAGGGCCGATTTAGTGCTCGCGAAGTGTGTGGCGCAGGTCTGCATGCACCGGACTCGCTAGAACAGGAAATAGCGCTGCGCCATCGGAAGGACCGTGGCTGGCGGGCAGGTCAGCAGCACTCCGTCGGCGCGCACTTCGTAGGTCTCCGGGTCGACATCGATGCGCGGCGTCGCCGTATTGAGCATCATCGACGCCTTGCCGATGGCGCGGGTATTCTTCACGGCGAGCAGCTTCTTGGCCACGCCGAGCCTGGCCGCGAGCCCGCCATCCAGCGAAGCCTGCGACACGAAGGTGACCGACGAGTTGGTGCGCAGCTTGCCGAAAGCGGCAAACATCGGCCGGTAGTGCATCGGCTGCGGTGTGGGGATCGACGCGTTCGGATCGCCCATCGGGGCCGCGGCTATCGATCCGCCAAGCAGCACCATCTCGGGCTTAACGCCGAAGAAGGCCGGGCTCCAGAGCACCAGGTCGGCGCGCTTGCCGACCTCGACGGAGCCGATCTCGTGGCTCAGGCCGTGCGCAATGGCCGGGTTGATCGTGTATTTTGCGATGTAGCGGCGGACGCGGAAATTGTCGTTGTCGCCGGTTTCTTCGGGCAATGGCCCGCGCTGGCGCTTCATCTTGTCGGCTGTCTGCCATGTGCGGATCGCCACTTCGCCGACCCGGCCCATGGCCTGGCTGTCTGAGGAGATGATCGAGAAGGCGCCGAGGTCGTGCAGGATGTCCTCCGCCGCGATCGTTTCCTTGCGGATGCGGCTCTCGGCAAAGGCGATGTCTTCGGGGATCGAGGGCGACAGATGGTGACAGACCATCAGCATGTCGAGATGCTCGGCCAGCGTGTTGACCGTGTAGGGCCGGGTCGGGTTTGTCGACGACGGGATGACGTTGGGGTGCGACGCGATCTTGATGATGTCGGGCGCGTGGCCGCCGCCGGCGCCTTCCGTATGGAACGCGTGGATCGTGCGGCCCTTGATGGCGCGGATCGTGTCCTCGACGAAGCCGCTCTCGTTCAGCGTGTCGGTGTGGATCATCACCTGAACGTCGTACCGGTCGGCGACCGTGAGGCAATTGTCGATCGCGGCCGGCGTCGTGCCCCAGTCCTCGTGCAGCTTGAGCGACGAGGCGCCGGCGAGGATCATCTCTTCCAGCGGCGCGGGAAGAGATGCGTTGCCCTTGCCGGCGAGCGCGAGGTTCATCGGGAAGGCGTCGAAGCTCTCGATCATGCGCTCGATATGCCACGCCCCGGTGCAGGTGGTGGCAAGCGTGCCGTGGGCGGGGCCCGTACCGCCGCCCAGCATGGTGGTGAGGCCGCTCATCAGCGCCTCTTCGATCTGCTGCGGACAGATGAAATGGATATGTGCGTCCATGCCGCCGGCAGTCAGGATCTTGCCCTCCCCGGCGATCGCCTCGGTTGAGGGGCCTACGATGATCGTCACGCCGGGCTGGGTGTCTGGATTGCCGGCCTTTCCGATGGCGGCGATGCGACCGTCCTTCAGGCCGACATCGGCCTTGTAGATGCCTGTATGGTCGACGATCAGCGCGTTGGTGATGACCGTGTCGACGGCCCCCTCTGCACGTGTCGCCTGGCTCTGGCCCATGCCGTCGCGGATGACCTTGCCGCCGCCGAACTTCACCTCTTCGCCGTAGATGGTGAAGTCCTTCTCGACTTCGATGAACAGCTCGGTGTCGGCAAGCCGCACCTTGTCGCCGACGGTCGGACCGAACATCTGGGCATAGGAGGCGCGGGATATTCGTGCGGGCATCAGAGCTTTCCCATGATCTTCTGCTGGAAGCCGTACACGGTGCGACTGCCGCCATATGGCACCAGCGTCACGTCGCGCTCCTGGCCGGGTTCGAAGCGCACGGCAGTCCCGGCCGCGATGTCGAGGCGCATGCCGCGAGCTCGGTCGCGGTCGAACTTCAGTCCTTCATTGGTCTCGAAGAAATGGTAGTGGCTGCCGACCTGGATCGGACGGTCGCCAGTGTTGGCGACCTTAAGCGTCAAGGTCGGCGAGCCGGCGTTGAGCTCGATGTCGCCAGCCGCGGTTATCACCTGCCCGGGTACGAAGCCGCCAATGATCATGGCGTCAGCTCCCGGCCAGGAGCCAGAGCCCGCCCAGCGCCGTAAGGCCGCCCGCGACGCGCGTCATCCAGCGGCCGGCCGATCCGCCGGCGAGCCGGCCCATGCCAAGCCCGACGCCGACGCCAAGCGCGTGCAGGAACGCTGTTGAAACCGCGAAGCCGACGCAGAAGGACAGCGCGCCTGCGTCGCCGAGTTCGCCGCCATGCGCATAACCGTGGAAGAACGCAAAGAAGCCAACCATGACCATGCCGACCACGGTGGGGACCTGAAGCGCGACCAGCGCCAACAATCCGATCACCACCACGGAGGCCGCGATCACCGGTTCCACGAAAGGCAGCCCGAAGCCCGCTAGCGCGACCGCGAAGCCCGCCAGCATGGTGGCCACGAAAGCGGTCGGCACCAGCCAGACCGCGCGGCCTCCGAGCAAAGCCGCCCACAGGCCTACCGCGACCATCGCGAGGATGTGGTCGAGCCCGAACAACGGATGCGAGACGCCAGCCATGAACGAGCCGTGCTCGGCGAGATTGAGATGCGCGAAAGCGGGAGCGGCACTGACCCCGAGCAGGACTGCGGTGGCAACGATCCGTTTCAGCATTGGTTGTGACCTCGTTCCATTTGATCTGTTCAGGCTGCTTTCGGCGTGCAGCCTTCCGTCTTCAGAACCCGGTTGGCCGATGCAGGGTATTTGGCGAGCAAGGTCTCGGGACGAATGGGGCGCGGCGAAAAATTACCGCCGCAGTTCGGACAGCTTCCAAGCAGGACATTCTCGGCGCAGTCCGCGCAAAACGTGCATTCGAAGGTGCAGATCATGGCGTCGATCGCCTGCGGTGGCAGATCCTTGTCGCAGCATTCGCAGTTGGGGCGCAGTTTAAGCATCGCGGCTGCCTACCTGATCGGCTGGTGGACGGTGACGAGCTTGGTGCCGTCGGGGAAAGTGGCCTCGACCTGAATGTCGTGGATCATCTCTGCAATGCCGTCCATGACCTGCGAGCGCTTCACGACATGCGCGCCCGCCTCCATCAGGTCGGCGACCGAATGCCCGTCGCGAGCCCCCTCCACGACAAAGTCGGTTATCAGCGCAATGGCCTCGGGGTGGTTGAGCTTGACACCCCGCTCCAGCCGCTTGCGCGCGACAATCGCCGCCATGGCGACAAGCAGCTTGTCCTTTTCCCTCGGCGTCAGATTCATCTTTGTACCAAATCTAAAGTGACCAAACCTTGGGCAGTCCTGCCTGCCCATTGAGCAGGCTTACCAGAGGCGCGAGCCGCTTGCGCAGTCCGTAGCCGTCCCTCGACACAAGCCTCGCAAGAAGCTTGCCAGTTCCTGCCACGGTCCAGACGCTGGCGCCGCCGTCCTCACCGATGATGCTCCGCGCCTCAGACAGCAGGGCCTCGGCATCGGGCGAAACAAGCAGGACCGTGGCAAAGGCGGTTGAGCCTGCTGCGGCGGCTGGCCGCGCCAGCGTCGCGGCGAGCTCAGGCCCGATGGAAAAGGCTTCGGCGTGGATCGGCTTGCCGTTTCGCCGCACGTTCCAGCGGTCCTTGAAGCGCGCCTGCGAAACGCTTTCGCCCATGGCGAGGCGGCCAAACAGTGTCGCCTCGACGATCAGGGCCTGTGCCCCGTCCGCAAGGTCGACGTCGAGGCGTCGAGAAAAGGACGACCTGTCGTAGACGATCGTCTCCTGCGGGAGCCAGGCAACGCGGCTGCCTTCCGCCGCACTCAAGCGCACATCGGAGCGCGCCTCGCCCGATCGCGATCGGTAAAGTTTTTCGCAGGCCTGCGTCGTGACGGTCACCGACGCCCGTTCCGCCACGTCGACCTCCCAGGCGATGCGGTCGCCACCGGTGAGCCCGCCGGCAGTATTGATCAGGACGGCCTCCAGGGGATCGGCGCCAACCTCCGGCATGCGGATCTTGGCGGCGCCCTCCTGGTACAGGCGGTCGATCCGGCTGCGGCCGGCAACCTTGCGCACGGACAGGCGTCCACGGGCATCCACCCGCTGCGCCGAAAGCTCCGTTACTTCGCTGGCCGTCATCAACATCGATGCATCCCTTGCCGGCATCGTCGGCCAACCAGCCGTTTTTGTCGAGAACTTAGCTTATTGCTTCCCGCCGCCCGGCTTTCTATAGAGGGCGGGTACAACGGACGCCGTGGGGGGTGTCCCGGGGGAAGCAATCGGCGCGACGCCGGAACCACGCGTTGGGCGGAGAAACCATTCTGGAGGGCGCGATGGCTGACCAGCTCGCTGACGATATCATTACCATGATCAAGGCCCACGCAGATCCTGATATCGGCGAGATCGGCCCGGACACCGAGCTCACCGCGCTCGGTATCCATTCCCTGGAGCTTACCGAGATCATTTTCGATCTTGAGGAAGCCTACGGCATCGAGATCGAGATGAACACGGTCGACGCCTGGAGCAATCTGAAGACGGTGCAGGACATGATCGAAGCCGTTCGCGTTCTTATCGCGAAAAAAGCCTGATCGTGAAAAGGCATTAAATGCGGCAGCGCATCGTCGTCACCGGCTTGGGCGGGCTTTGCGGGCTCGGCAACGACGCACCGTCGATCTGGCGGTCCATGCGCGAAGGCCGCTCGGCCATCGGCCCGCTGGACAGCCCGTTGCTCAAGACCCTCAAGGTGTCGATCGGCAGCGAGATCAAACAGCTTCCCGAGCATGGAATCGATCGCCGGCGCACCGTTTCGATGGACCGCTTCAGCCTGCTTGCCGTCATCGCGGCACGCGAAGCCCTGGCTCATTCCGGGATGCAGATCGACGAAGGGAATACATACCGGGTCGGGACCATCGTCGGGGTCGGCGTGTTCGGGGCGGATACGACCGAGGAAAATTACCGCAGGATTCTGGTCGAGGGTAAGTCGCGCACCGACATATTTACCGTGCCAAAGATCATGCCCGGCGCGGCTGCCGGCCAGGTCAGCATGAATCTCGGGCTGCGCGGTCCGACTTTCGGCGTCACCTCGGCATGTTCGTCATCCAATCATGCGTTCGCCAGCGCGATGGACCAGCTGCTGCTCGGCCGCGCCGACGTCATGCTTGCCGGCGGCACGGAATCGCCGATGTCGTGGGGCGTCCTCAAGAGCTGGGAAGCCCTGCGCATCCTTTCGCCGGACACATGCCGTCCGTTTTCCGCGGACCGGCAGGGCGTCGTCATGGGCGAAGGCGCGGGAATCGTCGTGCTCGAAACCTACGAACACGCGATGGCTCGCGGCGCGACGATATTGGCGGAACTCGCAGGCGTAGGGCTCTCGGCCGACGCCTCGGACATCGTCGCGCCAACTGTCGAAGGTCCCTCGGCCGCCATGAGCGCGTGCCTGGCCGACGCGCGACTGAACCCAGAGGACGTCGACTACCTGAACGCGCACGGCACCGGCACCAAGGCGAACGACCAGATCGAGACTGTCGCGATCAAGCGGGTGTTCGGGGCGCATGCCGCGAAGCTTTCGATATCTTCGACCAAGTCGATGCATGCGCATTGCCTCGGCGCATCCGGAGCGATCGAAATGATCGCCTGCGTCATGGCGATCCGCGAAGGGGTTGTTCCGCCCACCGCGAACTACCGCGTGCCCGATCCAGACTGCGATCTCGACGTCACGCCTAACGTTGCGCGCGAGCGCAAGGTTCGTGCGGCGGTGAGCAATGGCTTCGCTTTCGGCGGTACAAATGCCGTCGTCGCTTTCAAGTCGGTCTGATTACAACCGGTGTCCGCCGATTCGCCGCCGTCGCCATTGATCCGGGCCGCGCTTCTTCCTAGCTTCATGGCGGACCCACCGCCCGCCTCGGGAGCTCACATGACCGACCTGACCGCTTTTCCGATCGCCACGCGCTGGAAACCCGCCCATCCCGACCGGATACAGCTCTATTCCTTTCCCACTCCCAACGGGGTGAAGGTGTCGATCGCGCTGGAGGAACTGGGCGTGCCCTATGAGGCGCACGCCATCAACATCATGAAGAACGAAAGCTGGACGCCGGAATTTCTTGCGCTCAACCCGAACGGAAAGATCCCCGCCATCATCGATCCGGACGGACCCGGCGGCAAGCCGATCGGCCTGTTCGAGTCCGGCGCCATCCTGATTTACCTGGCCGAAAAGACGGGGCGGCTCATCCCTGCGGACGCTGCTCGGCGCTACGAGACCATCCAGTGGTTGTTCTTCCAGATGGCGAGCATCGGGCCGATGTTCGGCCAGCTCGGCTTCTTCCATAAATTCGCCGGCCGCGACATTGCGGACAAGCGTCCCCTGCATCGCTACGCTGACGAATCCAAGCGATTGCTGGGCGTCATGGAGACTCGCCTGAGCGGACGCCAGTGGTTCATGGACGACGAGTTCACCATCGCCGACATCGCTCACGTCGGTTGGGTGCGAAATCTGATCGGGTTCTACGAAGCGCGGGAAATCGTCGAGTTCGACAGCTTTCCGAACGTCGACGCCTGGCTTGCCCGCGCGCTGGAACGGCCTGCCGTCCAACGTGGCCTTGCCGTCGCCGGCAAGGCCTGATCGAGAGCTCTGCCGGCGAAGGTATCCGACCCCTTCGCCGACTTATCTCGGATCACGCTGCCTATTTGCCCTTTGCCTTGGCGGTTTTTTCGCGCTTTCCCACCACGGATGCCGCGGCCGCGACAGCGCCGGATACCGCGCCGGTGGCCGCTTCGGCGACTTTGCGCATCATCCTTTTCGCCATTGAAGGATGTTCGGAATTTGACTTCGCCGCCGGCTTGGCTGCCACCTTCGCTGCCGGACTCGCTTTGACCGACTTCGGCGCGGCTTTGCCGAATGCCTTCTTGCCGTCCTTCGAGGCGGTAGATGTCTTGGCAGGCGCCGCGCCACTCTTGGCCGGAGCCTTTTTTGTTTTTGTAGCCATCACCCTCATCCTTCTGGCCTGGGCGAGCAGGAGTGCCGCCTGTCTGGCCGGACGCCTATCGCAGTACGTCCGCGCCGCAAGAACAACAACAGCTTTCCTTCGATTTTGTTCCGCGCGCTATCCGAAGTCGACGACAAGATCGGCGGCGCGGCGGCGCTCGATCACGCGCTTGATGTTGGGGAGGTCGTTCGACGCAATCCATGCACGCGCCTCGTCGTCGGACTTTCCATGGCCACGCCAGCGTTCCATCAGACGCCGCTCCAGTTCAGGCCGCGGCACAGCGACGAAAACGGAAAAGTCGAACAGGCCGGCCAGCGACGACCACGGCTTCTCGTCAAGCAGAAGGTAGTTTCCTTCAACGATAATGAACTTTATCTCCGAGCCGATGACCGCGGCGCCCGCGCGCGACAGCTCCATGGAGCGGTCAAATACGGGGATGGCGATGTCGGCCTCGCCTGCTCGGATGCGCCCGAGAAGTACCGCGAAGCCCGCGAAATCGAAAGTTTCCGGCGCGCCCTTGCGCGGGCGAAGCCCACGCTGGTTGAGCACGACGTCGTCGAAATGAAACCCGTCCATGGGCACGACGGCCGTCTGCTGTCCGGGCAGGAGTTCCGCCAGCCGCTCGGCCAGCGTCGACTTGCCGGCGCCGGGCGGGCCGGCAATCGCTACGACAAAGCGCTTGGCTTTGGCAGCGCGCCTGAAGATCGTGGCCGCGAGAGAAGCAATCTCCGACATTGCGTTTCCCCTCCATTTTTCCTGTATTGTGTCGTCGATAGCGCCAAAACTCAATCTGGCCGGACCCTGGCCGTGCCGGTTTGCTTGTTTTTCGTGTTCTCATTGCATACGAAACGCGATGTGGCCTTTCCGGTGTTCGGATACTCACAATGATCACGCGCTTGCGAAGAGCGGTTCACTTGCAGTTGCTGCCGCTTGCGCTCGGCTTCCTGCTGCTCGGCGCCATCGTCGGCGCGCGTTCATGGCTGATTGAATCGCAGCGGGATGGAAACGACTCCGTCCGCGCCGTATTCGCACTCGACAATCGCCTGGTGACCGCGCTCTCACTTGCACAGGATGCCGAGACGGGCCAACGCGGCTTCCTCCTGACCGGAGAAGACGCCTATCTCGCTCCGTATCGGTCGGCGGTTTCGGCCCTGCCCGCCGAGCTCGATGCGATCGCCGCAGCGACCGCCTCGAATGCGACGCGGCAGGCGATTGTCGCATCGTTGAAGTCCTCGATCGCGGAAAAGCTCGCCGAAGTGGATGAAACCATTGCTCTCTATCGCACCGGCAACGTCGCGGGAGCGATGGCTCTTGTACGGACCGACCGGGGCAAGTTGGCGATGGATCGGGTGCGCTCGATAGTAGCCGAAATGCGCCGTGAGGAGACTTCGGACCTGCAGCAGAAGCTGCTCTCGGCCGAGCACATCGACGACATCCTGCGCTGGGCGTCGTTCGTCACGCTGTTCGCAGTGGTTCTCGTCGGCGCATACGGCCTCGTTTTCACCCGCAGGAGGGTCCGCGAAGTCGAGGCCGCTCACGAAAACCTGACCGCCACGAACCACGCGCTGCGCAACGAGATCGCGACACGCCAGGCTGCGGAGCAGCAGGTCCGCCAGATGCAGAAGATGGAGGCGGTGGGCCAGCTCACCGGCGGCATCGCGCACGACTTCAACAACATGCTCGCCATCATCATCAGCGCAATGAACCTGGCGCAGCGCAAACTTGGCCGCGGCGATACCGACATCGGCAAGTTCATCGATGCGGCCTCCGACGCCGCCGGGCGCGCGGCCAACCTGACGGCGCGCCTGCTGGCATTTGCGCGCCAGCAGCCGCTGGCGCCGCAGGTGCTTGACGCCAACCGCGTCGTGACCGGCATGTCGGATCTGTTGCGCAGGACTCTTGGCGAGACCGTCTCGGTTGAAACCGTGCTTGCCGGAGGTCTTTGGAGGGCCTTTGCCGATCCAAGCCAGATCGAGAACGCCGTGCTCAACCTGGCGGTCAACGGCCGCGATGCGATGCCTGACGGCGGCAAGCTCACCATCGAAACCGCCAACGCCGCCTTGGACGAGCAGTACGCTTCGGCGCACGCCGAGGTGACTGCCGGACAGTACGTCATGATCGCTGTGACCGACACTGGAAGCGGCATGTCGCAGGAAGTCATCGCCAAAGCGCTTGAACCGTTTTTCACCACCAAGCCGACCGGCAAGGGTACGGGTCTTGGCCTCTCCCAGGTGTTCGGCTTCGTCAAGCAGTCGGGCGGTCATCTGAAAATCTATTCCGAACCCGGCGAAGGAACCACGGTCAAGATCTACCTCAAGCGGCATTTTGGCGAGGAGGAGCAGCCGGCGGTGACTGTTGTGCCGGACCCGGACAAGCGTCCGACCGAGACAGTGCTCGTTGTCGAGGACGACCCGCGCGTGCGGGCAGGCACCGTCGATGCCTTGCGCGAACTTGGCTATATGGTCATCCACGCGGGCGACGGCGCGGAGGCGCTGCGGCGGCTCGACGGCCATCCGGAGGTCACGCTTCTGTTCACCGACATCGTCATGCCGGTGATGAACGGGCGCAAGCTTGCCGAGGAAGCGCGTTCCCGCAGGCCCGATATCAAAGTGTTGTTCACCACCGGATTCACCCGCAACGCGGTGGTTCACAACGGCGTGCTCGACCCTGGCGTGCAACTCCTGTCAAAACCGTTCACCATCGACCAGCTGGCAGCCAAGCTGCGCGAGGTGCTGGACACCTGATCGGGCCGTACTGCGTAACAAGCGTCCTGCCGCCGCACGACCTTCCGCGTTCGCCCGGTTTACTGAGATACCCTATTTGCAGGCAACTGTTGCAGAAAGGGAATGGCAACCGCGTGCAGCATAGGTTAGTCGGATGTTCCAGAGATGTCGTCGTCAGGCAACGGAATGAACGGCTCCTACGCTGCAACCAGGGCGGGCTTCGGCGCGCTGGGATCGCTGTTTGGCAGGACGGTCGCCTTGCTTGGCGTGATCGTGCTGATGGCCGGCTGCGCCACCACGGAGGTACCGCTTGAAGTCCCGGCGCCTCCGCCCGGACCCGCGACCAAGTATTCCGCGCTGGTGATCGACGCCACGAACGGCGCCACGCTTTACGAGTCCAACGCCACCGCGCCTCGCTACCCTGCGTCGCTGACCAAGATGATGACCCTGTACCTCCTGTTCGAGGCGCTGGATCAAGGGCGCCTGTCGAAAATCACGGAAATCCCCGTGTCATCGAACGCGTCGCGCCAGCCGCCGTCCAAGATGGGCATCAAGGCGGGGCAGACGATCGATGCCGAAAATGCGATCCTCGCGCTTGCGGTCAAGTCCGGTAACGATGTGGCGGTTGCGGTCGCCGAATATCTCGGCGGCACCGAGGATCAGTTCGCTGCCCAGATGACGGCGCGGGCAAGGCAGCTCGGCATGACCGGAACCGTCTTTCGCAACGCGTCCGGTCTGCCCAACCCCGAACAGCGCACCACGGCGCGCGACATGGCGGTACTAGGCCTGGCGCTGCGCACGCGCTTTCCGCAGTATTTCTATTATTTCTCGCAGCGCGACTTCATGTTCCGCGGCCGGCTGGTGCGCGGCCACAACGACCTGATCGGCCGGGTAGAGGGTGTCGACGGCATCAAGACCGGATATATCAAGGACTCCGGCTACAACATCGTCACATCCGTCTCCAGGGGACCCAGGCGGCTGATGATCGTGGTGATGGGCGGCAACAGCGCCCGCGCCCGCAACGACCACGTCGAGGAACTGATCAACAAATACATCAACGGCCAGCCGCAGCCATCCAAAGGCCTGTTGAGTTCGCTGTCTCCCTTCGAATAGACTTGACCGAGGGGTCGCCAGAAGGACCCCGGTTCCTGCATGATGGGAGGGATGTCGTGAAGGACAAGTCCCGCGACCGCGAGCTGGGCATGGACCGACCCATCGCCCGGCGCGACTTTCTCAACGGCGTCGCGCTGACGGTCGGCGCCCTTGCCGGGTATTCCGCAGGTTTCGACCATCGCGCATTCGCCGCGACGACCAGCGCCAACCCGCCGACGCTTGCCGGGCTTCGCGGCCACAGCATAGCCGCGATGGGCGTGATGCATTCGGTTCGGGACGGTACGTTCTGGGACACGGCGCAACCTCCCGTCGCGACCGGGGAGCGGTACGACCTCGTGGTCGTTGGCGGGGGCATCTCCGGTCTTGCCGCTGCACTGTTGTACCGCCAGCAGGCCGGCGGGCGCGCCAAAATCCTGATCCTCGAAAACAATGACGACTTCGGCGGCCACGCCCGCCGCAACGAGTTCAAGGCGTCGGACGGCAGGACGGTCCTCGGCTATGGCGGCTCGCAATCGCTGCAGACGCCGAGCTATTTTTCCCCACTGGTGAACAAGGTGCTCGCGGATGTCGGCATCGACCTTTCAACCTTCGAGAGCTGGTACGATCAGGGTTGGCACGAGAAGCGCGGCCTGGGCGAAGGCGTATTCTTCGCCAAGGAGGTTTTCGGGGCCGATGCGCTGGTGGTGAAAACCGAAAATGCAGCCGAATGGGTGCCGAACACACCGCTCAACGCCAAGGCCAAGAGCGATCTGATCGAACTGATCGATGCGCCGCGCGACTACCTGCCCGGCAAGACGCGCGAGGAAAAATTTGCGGTCCTGTCGCAGACGACCTATGCCGACTTCCTGACCAGGACCTGCGGCTACGATCCGCAATTGGTGCTCTATTTTCAGAATTCGACCGAAGCCTATTTCGGATGCGGCATAGACGGAGTGACCGCCCTCGATGCTTGGGGCAACGGCAACCCGGGTTTCGACGGCATGGATTTGGGCGACATGCCTTACAGCTCGATGAGCCCGAGCGGCCGGCTCGCGCTGACCGATCCCGACGACTACATCCACCACTTTCCCGACGGCAATGCCTCGGTGGCGCGCGCCTTCGTCCGCAAGCTCATTCCGGCTGCCCAGAAGGGCTCCACCATGGAAGAGCTGTTCCTCGAGCCGGTGGATTATTCCAAACTTGATGAACCGGGAAAGGCGACGCGGTTGCGCCTCAACGCCTCGGTCGTGCGGGTCAAGCACAAGGGGCCGCCCAAGACGGCGCAGGCGGTGGCAATCACCTATGTCGAGCAGGGCAAGCTCAAATCGCTTGAGGCGCGCAATGTTGTGTTGGCCTGCTGGCACCGTGTCATTCCCCACATCACCGACGAGCTGACCGACGCACAGGTCGAGGCGCTCAACGACCAGGTCAAGATTCCGCTGATCTACACCAACGTGCTGATCCGCAACTGGCAGGCTTTCGACAAGCTGAAGGTCGGCGGCTTAACCGCGCCGAACTGCTTCTGGGATGCCGTCGAGATCGATTATCCGGTATCGACGCAAAACTTCAGATTCGCCGACACTCCTTCCGATCCGGTCGTGCTGCACATGTCGAAAATGCTCCTGAGTGCGGACGGGGCCTCGGCGCGCGACCAGGCGACGGCAGGCCGCTATGCACTGACGACGATCAGTTTTGAGGACATGGAACGCGAAATCCGCGATCTGCTCGGCCGTGCGCTGAAGGATGGCGGCTTCGACCCGGCGCGCGACATCGAGGCTATCACCTGCAATCGATGGTCGCATGGCTACGCGCTGGAATACATGCGGCCGTGGGATGGTTTCTGGCCCGATGGACCGCTGCCGATCGAGGCGTCGCGCAAGGGTTGGGGCCGCATCGCCATCGCCAATTCAGACGCCGGCGCCTATGCCTATGTCCACTCCGCAATCGACCAGGCGGCGCGGGCCGTCAAGGAACTGCTCGGCGACAAGGCCAATTTTCCGGAGTTTGCGGATTTTCCCGGCCCGCCACGCGACCGGATCGGGCTTTGAACGAGGGGATACCGATGTTGCAGCGACTGTCGTCCTATCAGCCGCATGCTCTTGCGCTGCTGCGCATCGTCGCCGGGCTGCTGTTTGTCCATTCCGGCATGGTGCTGCTGTTCGACATCCCGGCCTCCATCTATCCGCCACCGCCGCCCGAAACAGCAACCACGATGCTGATCGCCGGCGCATTCGAGTTGGTCGGGGGAGCGCTCCTGGTGATCGGGTTCTTGACGCGACCAACGGCTTTGATCCTCTCCGTGATGATGGTCGTTGCCTACTGGTCCTACTACGCGCCTTCGAACCCCTACCCGGCCAACAACAACGGCGCCGCGGCAATCCTTTTTTGCTTCATTTTCCTCTACCTCGTCTTCGCTGGGCCCGGCGCATGGGCGATCGACAGGGAGGGGCAGCGCAGCAGTTGACGGCCGCCGGATAGCTCGCGCCGCAAAAAATCCTCTGCAATCCTCCGGAACTGCCGGATCACAGCCGCGTTTAAGTCCGCTGAAATGCCTCAGCGGAGACCTTAGCCATGGAAGACGCCGCAAGCCTCGATGGTGACCGCACCAAGCAGGATCGCATACCCTTCGGCAGCGCCGTCTGCGTCAAGGTCAGCGACAACACCAAGCGTGAAGTCAAATCCGTACGCGGCGCGTGCGAGATCCTGATCGACTGGCCGCATGCGCGGCGTGGCCCGGTCTATCAATCCACTATGGAAGTTCTCCAGTCGGCGATTGCCGGGCGCGTGTCCGCCGACGAGGCGCACGAAGCGTTCGTCGGCTTTGCCAAGCATGCCGGCGTCCTTGTGACATGAACTGGATAGCCTTGGGCGTCGTGCAGCCGGGACCCCGCCCAAACCCTGAACCCTTTCCTGGGCCGGTTCCCGAACCGGTTCCACCGCAGCCCGTCCCGGGACCGATACCGGTCCCGCCTGTCAGGCAAACGCAGATCAGATCGAGGACTCCCCAATGAGCCATAAAGACAAGACCGACCTGACCGAAAACGAGGCGCGTGATCGCGTCTGGGAACTCGCGGACAAGATTAACATCTGCATGTTCGTGACCTGGGACGGCGAACGCCAGCGTTCCCGGCCGCTTGCCGCGAATGTCGACCGGGACGAAGGCGCCTTCTACTTCCTGACTGACGTCGGCGGGATGAAGGACGACCAGATCGAAAGGTTTCCGGTCGTTGCGCTCGCTTTCTCGGACACCAGCCACAACAAATATGTCAGCGTGACCGGAACGGCCGTCGTGAGCAACGACCGCGCGAAAATCAAGGAATTGTGGACGCCCGACAACAAGGCATTCTGGGATTCTGAAAACGACCCGGCCATACGCTTGATCACCGTCACGCCCGAAGACGCCGAGGTCTGGGATAGCCCCGGCATGATCGTGGCGACCGTCAAGATGCTTGCCGCGGCGGTGACGGGTGCAAAAGTCGAACTCGGCAACAACCGCAAGGTTACCATGTGACACCTTGTAGCGGCGCGGAACGCCCGTACGAGAACGGGTGAAGGCTGATCAGGGGAAGAAAATGAGGAAGCAATAGGCGGCGAAGATCACCAGATGGACGAGGCCCGTCATGGATGTGGTACGCCCCGTTCCAAAGCTCAGCATGCTCACCGCCAGCGCCAAAAGCAGCAACACCGTATCGCCCGCGCCAAGGCCGAGGATCAGTTCCTTGCCGGTAAGCAGACTGGCTGTCGCGACGGCCGGGATGGTAAGCCCGATCGTCGCGCAGGCGGATCCGAGAGCGATGTTCAGGCTGCGCTGGAGCTCGTTCTTCAGGGAAGCTCTGATGGCGGCCAGCGATTCCGGCAGCAGCACCAGCGTTGCGATGAATGCGCCCACGATCGCGTCGGCTTGCTGCACCTGAAGCGTCACGAGCGCATCCTCGATTGCCGCTGCGATGTCCTCGGCCAACAGCACGACCCCTGCCAGTCCGACCAGCAGCAGGATGGCGTTGCCGGATATGCCGGCGCCTGCCTCGCCATGCGGGCGGTCGTCCGTCTCCATCAACTCCTCGACAAAATCCTCCTTGTGGGGACCCGTCTGGGCGAACACGAAACTGCCGTAGAGAAGGACCGCGAGAATGCTGACAAAAGCAAGCTGCACGCCGGAATAGGCGCCTTGGCCTGAAGACAACGTGTAGTTGGGGAGAACGAGCGCCAGAACCGAGAGCGCGGCGAGCATCGCAAGGTAGGCGTTGGTTCCCTGACGCTTGAGTACCTGATGTCCGTGCCGCATCCCGCCAAACACCAGGCAGATGCCGACGACGCCGCCGCAGGTAATCATGCAGGTTGCAAAGACTGATTCGCGCGCCAGCGTGGGATTGTTCTCCCCGTGCAGCATCATTGCGAGGATGACCGAGACCTCGATCGTGGTGACCGCAAGGGTCAGGACAAGCGTACCGTACGGTTCGCCCAGGCGATGGGCGATTGCCTCCGCGTGGTGAAGTGCGGCAAACACGGTCGCGCAGACCAATCCGATCGCCAGCACGGCAAGGACTATGCGCAGCGAAACGGGCGCATCCCTGGCGGAAATAACTCCGCTCTTCAGAACTATGGCGAGGAGCAGCGTTGCGACCGGCAGGAAATTGTTGGCTACAGAGCGCCGCGTAAGGACCATGTCACCGCTTGCCTGCTGGACCGGCCGTGCGGCCGCCGAAACGATGCGCTGCGTACCAGCCGGATACGCCGCCTACGAGGCCTATTCCCAGGCCGATCAGAAGCATCTCGTGCTTACGCAGCACATCGCCGATGACCTGTTCGGCGCCGAGCCCGAAAACATAGCCTATCGCGCAGAACAGCGCCGTCCACACCAGCGCCGACAACGCGTTCAGCACGAGAAATTTCGGCACCGCGATGCTCGACAGGCCCGCGGCGACGCCGCCCACCAGGCGAAAACCGTAAATGTACCGGTTGCCGACGACGTACAGCGCCGGATGGCGCTGCATCAGATCGAATGCGCGATCAAAGCCTTCGCGCTGGCGCAAACGCATTACGAACGGCCTGTCGGAGAAGCGCCGTCCGAACATGAAGAACGTCGCATCGCCCCCAAAAGCGCCCAGGAACACCGCCACAAACGCCTGCCAGGGCACGAACACCCCCTGATGAGAAAAGAACCCGGCCAGTATCGCGGCGGTTTCGCCTTCGGCGACGCACCCCGCGAATACCGCGACCAGGCCATATTGCTCGATCAGGGCATGGATGGTTTCGCTCATGCGCAGGCACACCCAGCCTGCGCCGCACAGGGCGGCGAGGCTTCGGCAACCCGTGGGCCGACAGGTCCAGTGATTGATGGCTGAGCGTTCACTGCTGGATTACCAGGCCCGAGTCCGGAGAACCGCGATGAAGAATATCTAGAGGACGGCCAGCCCTCAATATGTCTTGGCGCCATTGACCATCAGGCGGACCATGTACAACGAGGTTGTGCCGGCTATGTAGAGGCAGTTGCGCTTGGCGCCGCCGAAACAGACGTTGGCAACCACCTCCGGCACCTTCACCTTGCCAATCAGCGTGCCGTCCGGTGCGTAGCAATGCACTCCGTCCCCGGCGCTGGTCCAGATGTTGCCCTTGTCGTCAAGGCGGAACCCGTCGAAGAGGCCGGCAGTGCATTCGGCAAACGGCTTTCCTCGGCGGACCTTCTTGCCATTGGCGGCGACCTCGAAAACGAGCATGTGGGCAGGATGGTCGGGCACATGCGTGCGCCCGGTATCCACGACATAGAGTTTGGATTCGTCAAGCGAGAACGCGAGGCCGTTCGGACGCACCATGTCGGTGATCACCGCATCGACTTTTCCCGTATCAGGATCGACGCGATAGACGTGGCAGGCGCCGATTTCGCTGTCGGCCTTGTCGCCCTCGTAGTCGCTGTCGATGCCGTAGGACGGGTCGGTGAACCAGATCGAGCCATCGGACTTCACAACCACGTCGTTGGGCGAATTGAGACGCTTGCCCTGCCAGCTGTCGGCGATGGTGACGACTGAACCGTCGAACTCCGTTCGGCTGACGCGACGGCCGGAGTGCTCGCAGGAGATCAGGCGGCCCTGCCGATCGACAGTGTGGCCATTGGTGTTTCCGCACGGCTGGCGAAACACGCTGACGTTGCCGCTGGTCTCGTCATAACGAAGGATGCGGTTGTTCGGAATGTCGGACCACACCAGGTAGCGGCCGGCGGCGAACCAAGCCGGACCCTCGGCCCACTGGCAGCCGGCGTAGAGGTTGTTCACCCTGGCATTGCCGTTGATCAGCCCGCCGAAACGCGGATCCAGCACTTCATAGTAGTCCGATGCAGCCATTGTCCCCTCCCTGCTTGTTTGCCTGGCGATGCGCAGATGATTACGCCACTCGCGTCATCCTGCAAATGGCGCGGGCGGTTTTGATCGTCCGGTTGCTCAAGCTCACTTCTGGGGTCGCCACTCAGGCAGCGGCACGTTGGCGCCTTGCGCGGGCAGGAAGGCGTTTGCGCTCACCACGTCTTGCGGCGCTGGTTCGGGTACCGCGCTGCCCGCCGACTGGATGACGGCCGCTATTGAGGTGCCGCGGTCTCCCGGCCCCCGGAAGGTCGCGGCCATCTCGGATTCCGGCGATGGCGCGGCGAGAACGATGCGGCATTCCTTCGGAAGATTGGACATCTTCATGACGTCGCGTGCCTTCGGCGCGTCAGGGTTCTGGTTCGGCCGCCACGGTTCTTCCGTGAACCACCAGGCAAGCGACTTGTCGCAGCCGTCGCCGGGCGTTGTCTCGGCCTGCTCCTTGCAGCCGGTCGAGCCCGGCTGGCAGCCGATCCGGATATGAAAGTGATAGTCGTGACCCCAGAATGGCCTGACTTTGCGCAGCCAGGAACGGTCGCCCTTCACGGTTTCGCAGAGCTTCTTCTTGATGCCGGGATTGACCAGGATCCGCTCGACTTCCGGATAACTTGCAGCGCGCTTGAGCAGCCGCGCATGCGCCGGCGTCCAGTACCTGTCGATGACACGATGCGTCTTTTCGTCGACCAGCGATTGAGCGGATATGTTTTCCCGCTCGCTCGCCGAGAGCGTACGGTCAGGCATCGGCGTGAACCAAATGTCGGCGTCCAGCCCAATCTGGTGGGAGGCATGCCCGGTCAGCATCGGGCCGCCGCGCGGCTGCGAAATGTCGCCAAGCAAGAGCCCCGGCCAGCCGTCCTTTTCGGCGGCGTCGCGCGACAGCTTCTCGATGAGCGCGATCATCGCCGGATGGCCCCACCGGCGGTTCCGCGACAGCCGCATCGCCTGCCAGGTTGGTCCGTCCGTCGGAATAGCGACGCCGCCGGCGAAACAGCCCTTCGAATAGAAGCCGTACGACTTGGGCGGCAACGCTGCCGGTAGCTTCTTGTTGCCGAACAGATTCTTGGCGAGTTCCTCGGCCCCCGCATGCGGCGCTTCGACGCCCGACATGGCAAAAACAGCCACCAGGACCACGGCTAACTTCAGCG
Source organism: Hyphomicrobiales bacterium (assembly GCA_026400435.1). Lineage (GTDB taxonomy): Bacteria > Pseudomonadota > Alphaproteobacteria > Rhizobiales > Rhizobiaceae > Mesorhizobium_K. The sequence goes on from JAPLOZ010000097.1 coordinate 62,300, forward strand.
CTGATTTCAGCAAGGTCATCATGGACTGTCCCCAGCTAATACGGCCTTCTGCGCCCCCCCGGGGCGGTGCGAACCACCCGAATCATAACACTTTTGCGGCGTTGCTTCGATCACGAGCGCTTCATCGGCGCCCGCGCATCGCGCTGTCCTTCACCGGACCAATCGCCGGCTGCCCACATCGCGTCGAACGCTGCGTGATAGTCCGGATAGAGAAAGCTGTAGCCGGTTTCCTTGATCGCCGCGTTCGAAACCCGCTTGTTCTCGCCATAGAATGACCGGGCCATGGGCGAAAGTTGGGCGGAATCGAAGGAAATTTCGGGCGGCGGCGGGGTCCCCATCAGGCCGGCGGCGTAGGTCACGACGTCCTGAGGCGGAGCGGGCATGTCGTCGGTCACGTTGAAAACGCCGCCCTGCCCGCGCTCGGCCAGGTGCCAGAGAGCGCCGGATATGTCGGCAACGTGGATGCGGTTGAAGACCTGTCCGGGCTTGATCAGGCGCTTGGCCGTGCCGTTCGCGAGATTGACGAAGGCATTGCGGCCCGGACCGTAGATGCCCGACAATCTCAGCACCGCGACGGGCACGCCAGCCGTTTCGCCAAGCGCCAGCCACCCTTTCTCTGCTTCGACCCGCAACAGGGAGCGTTTCGACACCGGGCGGCACTCGGCCTGTTCGTCCACCCAGCCGCCGGCATGGTCGCCATACACCCCTACCGTGGAAAGATACCCGATCCAGCGCAGGGCCGGCGCCAGGGTTGCGATTGCACCTGACAGTCCTGGAAGCACCGGGTCGCCGCCGTCATCCGGCGCGATCGACACGACAAGGTGCGTCGCCTGCTTCAGGCAGGCCAGAAGCTGGGATGACAGCGCCCCTCCCTCGAAGGCCACAGGATCGATGCCGACCCTTCCCAGCGCCTCGAATTTCTGAGGCGAGCGGGTGGTTCCAGCAATTGCAACGGAACGATCGCTGCGCCCGGACGCGAAGGCCCTGGCGGAATAGCCGGCTCCGAAAATGAGGAAACGTTGCGTCATGCTCGTCCTTTGTCGGTCGCCGACGGGGCGGCGGCAAGTTCGCCAGCGCGCACCCACTCGGCCTGCACCCCAACGTCGGGCTCCGATGCGCTTTGCGCAAGCGATGCGAATTCTTCTGCATCGACAAGTCGCGACAGCGCCCATACAGCGGCGCCGCGCACCAGCGGCGATGGGTCCGCAAGCAACGCGCGGCAGCGCCACGCGAGCTCTGCTTCGCCGGAATTGCCTGCGGCAATCAGAACGTTGCGCAAGAATCTGTCGCGGCCGATCCGTTTGACCGGCGTGCCTGCAAAAAACGACCGGAACGCCCCGTCGTCAAGCATCAGGAGGTCGACCAGCGGCGGCTCCCGCAAATCCTCCCGCGCAACGAGCTTCGCTTCCGACGCCTGCCGCGCAAACTTGTTCCACGGGCAAGCTGCGAGGCAGTCGTCGCAGCCATAGATGCGGTTGCCTATAGCCGCGCGAAACTCGTGTGGGATCGGCCCCTTGTTCTCGATCGTAAGGTAGGAAATACAGCGGCGCGCGTCGAGCCTGTAGGGAGCGGGAAACGCATTTGTCGGGCAGGCGTCGAGGCAGGCGCGGCACGATCCGCAATGATCCTCCTCGGCCGTGTCGGGGGAAATCTCGGCGGTGGTGAAGATGCTGCCCAGGAAGAGCCACGAGCCAAACTCGCGGCTGACCAGATTGGTGTGCTTGCCCTGCCAGCCGATTCCAGCCGCTTCGGCCAGCGGCTTTTCCATGACCGGCGCGGTATCGACGAAGACCTTTACATCGCAGCCCGTTCGCGTCGCTATCCGCCCGGCGATCTCCTTCAGCCTGCCCTTCATGACATCGTGATAGTCGCGGTTTCGCGCATAGACCGAGATCACGCCGACATCGCGCTTCCCGTTTAGCTCTCGCGGATCGCGGTCCGGTGCGTAGTTCATGGCAAGCACGACGACCGACCGCACCTCCGGCCAGAGGGAGCGCGGGTCCGCCCGGCGTTCAAGCGTCTCGGCCATCCAGTCCATGGTGCCGTGAAACCCATCGGTGATAAACTGTTGCAGCCTTGCCGGGGCCAGCGGAATCGCGTCGGGGGTCGTCACTGCCACGGCATCGAAACCGGAACGCCTTGCGTCGCGGTCGATCATCCGCCGCAAGGTTTCGCTCCCGGTCGATCTACTAGAAGTCGAGGTCCGCATAGTGAGCAGCCGGAGAAAGGCCCCGCACCCGGTCGGCGAGCAGGGGTCGGAAAGACGGCCTCGACTTCATGCGCGTGTACCATTCGCGCGCCGCGCCGTGGCCGCTCCAGTCGATCTCGCCGAGATAGTCGAGGATCGACAGCGTCGACGCCGCGGCAAGGTCGGCATAGGTGATGCGCGGGCCGGCGAGCCAGTGCCGCGTGCCGGCGAGCCAGTTGGTGTATTTCATGTGCTGTCGGACATTGGCCCGCGCAGCCCGGATCGCGGACGAGTCGGGCGAACCGCCGCCCAGCGCCTCGGGCATCAGCGGCTTCAGCACGCGTTCGCGGACCAGATGGCGCGTCACCTCGCCATCGGCCTTGACCAGATACCAGTCGGCCAGGCGCCTGATCTCAGCGCGGTCCAGCGGGTCTTCCGCGAGAAGCCGGCGGTCGCGCTTCAGGACGCCGCGCGTCTCGTCGAGATATTCGGCAATGACATGCGCGCCGATGATCGGCACATCGCCCTCGGCCAGGAGCACCGGCAAGGTGCCGGCCGCGTTCAACGCCAGGAATTCCTTGCGGCGCGTCCAGGGCTTTTCCTCGATCAGCGCCAGCTCCTCGCTGAACTCGCCGAAAGCCAGGCGGACGAAACGGCATGAAGCAAACATGGGGTGGTGAAAAAGCGTCAGCATGGTCCCGCGTAAAACTGAAATTGCGTCTGGCCTCGCGCCGGCCTTGCCGCTAAATCTTCCGCATCCCGATTCCGGGGTATCCGCGGCCGACCGACCTATAGGACCGGTTCCACGCCGTGACAAGCAATAGCGACCTCCTCCACGGATCGGGCAATCATGGAAAACCAGACGCTTATCGACGCTGTCGCGCTCGGGCTGCTTGAGGGACTGACGGAGTTCATCCCGGTATCTTCCACCGGACATATCCTGCTGGCAGGCCATTTCCTGGGCTTCAAGTCGACCGGCAAGGCGTTCGAGATTCTGATCCAGCTCGGTGCGATCCTGGCGATCCTGACCGTCTATTTCGGCCGAATTCTGAAAATCCTTGCCGACTTCCCCAGCGACGGACGCACGCGCCGCTTCGTCATCGGAATCCTGCTGGCGTTCCTGCCGGCGGCCTTTCTGGGCGTCGCCGCGCACGGTTTCATCAAGACCGTGCTGTTCGAAACCCCCAAGCTGATCTGCATCATGCTGATCCTGGGCGGGCTCGTCCTGTTGTGGATCGACCGGCTCGACCTGAAGCCTAAGTACCATGACGCGATGGATTTCCCGCTGTCACTGTGCCTCAAGATCGGCCTGTTCCAGTGCCTGGCGCTCATTCCGGGCACGTCGCGGTCGGGATCGACCATCGTAGGCGCGCTGCTCATGGGAACAGACAAGCGGTCGGCGGCCGAGTTCTCGTTCTTCCTCGCCATGCCGACCATGGCCGGCGCCTTCGCGTACGACCTCTACAAGAACCGCGACGTGCTGTCGGCGGCCGACCTGCCGGTGATCGCGGTAGGCTTCGTGGCGGCCTTCGTGATGGCGGTCATCGTCGTGCGCCACCTGCTCGACTACGTATCGCGGCATGGCTTCGCGCTGTTCGCGTGGTGGCGGCTGATCGTCGGCGCCGTCGGGCTCATCGCCCTCTTCGTCTGGGGCTAGAGCTGCATCACGCCGCGGCGCAGGAGATCCAGCGCCAGAATCGTGATTGCGATGCGAAACCATCTGCGGAACGTCTCTTCCGGCATGCGGTGCAGCAGCGCCGTGCCGTAGATCGTGCCGGCAAATCCCGACGCGATCATCGCGGCGACGAGCGGCACCCACTGCCAGAAGGCAAATCCGGCAATGCCGAAGACGACGATCTTCAGCATGTGCTGCGTCGTCATCGCCACCGCGCTGGTGGCGATCAGGGCCTTGCGGTCGTTCTCAAGGAAGCGGGCGAACAGGACTGCAACCAACGGCCCGGTCGCGCCGACGATCATGGAGAGCAGCGCGAGCGCAATGCTTGCGAGAGCCAGGCCGACCTTGTTCAGCCTGTCGATGCCAGGAATCTTCGCCCAGGTCAGCACCAGGATGAACCCGCCCAGCACGATCTTCAGCAAGGCGTCCGGAAGCTGGACGACCAGGAACACGCCCAATACAGCCCCGACCGTGCTGCCGGCGATGAAAGGCCCGGCGACATCCATCCGAACAAAGGCGCGCTGATGCCAGACGCGACCGGTATTCGACCCAAGCTGGACGGCGCCGTGGACTGGTGTCAGCGACGCCACCGGGACAAACAGGCCCAGCAGCGCCAGCATGGCAATGCCGCCGCCAACACCGAAAGCCGCCGTCAGCGCCGATGTGAAGGCGCTGGCGACGATCAGCAGCGCCGCAGCCCACGGTTCGATGCCAGCCGGCAGTAAGGCGGCAACCGCCTGCACGGGTCGTGCGGCCTAGGCTTCGCTCTTGTGGGTGAACTGCCCTGCGACACGGTAGCGCCAGAGATAGCCCGGCAGGATGGCGGCAGTCGATTCCGGCTGAATGCCGAGGCCGGCGAACGTACGGTGGGCATGTTGGGCTGCCGCCGAGACGACATTATCCGTCCTCAGCAGCGTGACCTGGTCGCGCGTCAGCAGCGGGTTGGGCAGCATGCCAAGCACGGAACCCTGGATTTCGGCCGCCCACCAGGGAACGGAAACGAGCAGGCGCTTGCGATCGATGATTTCCAGCATCTGCTCCATGAGTTCGCGGAACGTCATGACATTGGGTCCGCCCAGTTCGTAGATTTGGCCGCCCTTGGCGTTGCCGTCGACGGAGCGGGCAATCGCCTCCGCGACATCGCCGACGAACACCGGCTGGAACCGGGTCTTGCCGCCGCCGATCAGCGGCAGCGCCGGCGAATAACGCGCCATGTCCGCGAAGCGGTTGAAGAACTCATCCTCCGGACCGAACACAACCGACGGACGCACGATAACCGCATCCTCGATCGTCTCAAGCACTGCCTGCTCGCCGAGCGCCTTGCTGCTGGCGTAGGCGGACGCGGAGTTCGCATCCGCGCCGATCGCCGAACCGTGCGTGAGCCTGGCGCCGGCAGCCTTGGCCGCTTGCGCGACGTTGCGGGCGCCCTGTTGCTGGACGGCCGGAAAGGTCTGTGCGCCGGACTGATGCAGTATGCCAACCAGGTTGACGACGTGGGCGGCGCCCTCGACCGCGCGCGCGATGGACCACGGCGCCCTGATATTGGCCTGCACGGGCTGTATCTGACCGACATTGCCGAGCGGCTGGAGATGGCCTGCGAGTTCGGGCCGGCGCGTAGCGACACGGATGAGGTAGCCGCGCTTGGCGAGGGCGCGCACGACATGCCTGCCGATGAAGCCCGAGCCGCCGAAAACGGTGACCAGTTTCGGGGTCTCAAGAATTTCTGTCATGGCCTGCTCCGGTAGCGCCCTGGACCTAGTTTGAGAGCCCGTCTTAGTCCGTTTTGCGTTAAACGCAAAGACGCCTGCACGCGTCCGTGTCCGGCTCCTAAGCCGGCATATCCCGGTCGACATAGGCGGCGATCCGGCCAACGATATCGGCCGGGACATCGATCCCGAGGGCCTTGGCGAGCATGCCGGCCTTGCCGCGCGAGATCCCGGGAACGTGCACATGATGCTCGAAAGCCAGCCGATCCAGCTGGCGCTTGAGCCGCACGGCGAAGTCGGGGTCGATAAGCTTCGGTTCGATGGCCAGTACGAACAGGCCGGTCGAGGGGCTTTGCTCCCCCTCGGAGAAGGAGGGCGCATCCAGCGACCAGTTGGCGCCGGTCAGCCCCGCCGCCAGTACCTCCACCATGAGCGCGACGTTGGCGCCGCGGTTGCCGCCGAACGCCAGCAGCGCGCCCTTCATCGCGGCGGCCGGATCGGTGGTGGGCTTGCCCCGCGAATCGATCGCCCAGCCAGCCGGAATCTCGCGGCCTTCCTCGGCCGCCTTGCGCACGTTCACGAACGCAGTGGCGCTGGAGGACTGGTCGATCACCAGCGGCGCTCCGCCCTCGACCGGGGCCGCGAACGACATCGGATTGGTGCAATAAACCGGCTTCGTGGAGCCTGCGCCGGCAAGCAGCGCCGGCCCGTTGGTCTCCGCGAAGGCGACCAGCCCCTCGCTTGCCAGACGCCCCGTGAAGTAGCCCAGTTCGCCACAGGTAAAGGCATTGCTCTGAGCGAAGATCGCAACCCCGAACAGGCGGGCCGACTTCGCGAGATCGTTGCAGGTACGGTCGAAGGCCGTATGTGCCGCGCCGCCCCTGGCGTCCGAAACGTAGATGGCGAGCGCAGGCCGCGTGACTGTCGGCTCGGCCGCTCCGTCGATCCTGCCGCTCTCGAGTGCAGCGAGATAGTCGAGGAAATGCGCCAGACCGACCGACCTGATGCCCTTCGCCTCGGCCGCCACGACCGATTTGGCCAGCGCGGCGGCCGTCTCCGCATTGGCGCCGACTGCGAGCGCCGCCTGTTCGCATAGCGAAATCGCGTCGGCCACATCGAGGCGGACCATTTCGGGCATCTCGTTATCCCAACCTTTTGGGTATCCGGGCCTCGAGCTTGCGGAATGCAAACACCAGGACGCCAGTGATGGAAAGATAGACCAGCGCCAACAACAACAGCGGCTCATAGACGATGAAGGTTTCCTGCCTGACCCGCGAAGCGACCGCATAGATATCGACCACGGTGATGGTGGCCACCAGCGGGGTCGCCTTGAGCTGCAGGACCGTTTCGCCGCTCAGCGTCGGCAGCGCGCGGTAGAACGCCTGGGGCAGCCAGACGCGGCGGAAAACCTTCCAGCGGCTCATCCCGAACGCACGCGCCGCTTCCAGCTGGCCGCGCGCCACGCCGGCGAATGCGCCGCGCATGACTTCGCCCTCGTATGCTGCGTAGGATATCGACAGCGACAGGACGGCATATGGCCAGGCCTGTCTCAGATACGGCCACAGCCAGGATTCGCGGACCCACGGAAATTGCGGAAAGAGCGATCCCAGCCCGTAGTAGAGAAGCCACAGTTGCAGCAGCAGCGGCGTGCCTCGGATTACGGTGCAGAAGGCGTAGGCCGGCCATGCAAGCCACGACGGCCCGGTGACCTGGACCAGACCGATCGGAACCGCCAGCAGGAATCCCAGTACAACTGTTACCGCGAGTATCCAAAGCGTGCGCCAGATGCCCTGGAGCGCCAGCCAGTAGTAATTCTCGACCCAATCCCACCGCATGAAGAACGCCGCGCTGAGAACGAGTGCTGCGCCGATCAGCATCAGGCCGATGCGATGCGGCTGCAGCCAGAGCGACGCGCGCGCGGTGCGGTCGATCAGCCCGCCTGCTACCGGGCCGCCCATCAGTGCGCGCCCGTCGGCATGCCGCGCCGTGCCCATTTCTCGATGCGTGCGATGATGACGTTGGAAAAAAGCGTGATCAGCAGATAGAGCGCGCCGGCCGCGAGAAAGAAGGTAAAATACGCCTTGGTTGTGCTTGCGGCGGTGCGGGTCTCCTGGGTCAGCTCGTTGAAGCCGACGATGGCCAGCAGCGCGGTGTCCTTGGTGGCGATCAACCACAGATTGGCGAGGCCCGGAATGGCGAACGGGAGCATGGCAGGCAGCGTGATCCGGCGCAGCATGAGCATCGGCGACATGCCGTAGGCGCGCCCGGCTTCTATCTGACCCTGCGGGATCGCCTGTATCGCGCCGCGGATCACCTCGATCGAATAGGCCCCCTGCACGATGCCCAGGACGCAGATGCCCGCAACCAGCCCGTTGATGTCTATGCGCTGGTGTCCGAACGCCTCAAGCACACGGTTGATCAGATCGGTGCCCGCGAAATACAGCAAAAGAATCAGCACCAGTTCAGGGACCGCCCGCACCAGCGTCGTGTAGAGCTCGAGCAGATCGCGCAGCACCGGCCCGCCATAGAGCTTGCCGAAGGCGCCGGCGATGCCGATCGCAATGCCGATGCCGAAGGCGCCGACCGCAATCACGATCGAATTCATCAGGCCGCGCAGGAGATTTCCGCCCCAACCCGGCGGATTGAGCGCCAGCAGGTCGAAGATACTCGCCTGCGCAAGGTGGATCAGCGCTTCGATAAGCCCGTTCCCGCTATGCTCGGCGGCGTCCCTTTACGGAATCTGCGCACCGGTTCCCCTTCTGCCTATCGGGCTCTAACGAACCCGGAAAGTCAGCCGCACCGGCCCGGCGCGGCTGACGAAGTCTATATCACTCGCCGTAGATGTCGAAGGTAAAATACTTCTTGGTAATCTCGGCATACTTGCCATTGTCGCGGATGGCCTTGATGCCCGCATTGAGCCCGTCTCTGGTGGCGGTGTCATCCTTGCGTACGCCGGCTCCGACGCCCGGGCCGAGGATCTCGAGGTCTTCGGCAACGTTGCCCTTGGAGTCGCAGCAAGCCTTGCCCTGGTCGGACTGCAGGAAGGCGTCGAGCGCGATGGAATCGGCCTGGGTGGCGTCGATGCGCCCGGCGGCCAGATCCTGGTTCGCCTCGTCCTGGGTCTGGTATTCCTTGATCTCTGCAGCTTCGGTGAAGTGCTTCTTCGCGTAGGCCGCATGCACGGTCGACGCCTGGACGCCGAGGATCTTGCCCTTAAGTCCCTCCGGCGTTGCCTCGAACTTCTGGTCCTTGGCGCCGATCACGGCAGTCGGCGTGTTGTAGTACTTGTCGGAAAAGTCGATCGTCTTCTTGCGCTCGTCGTTGATCGACATGGAGTTCATGATCGCATCGATCTTCTTGGTCGTGAGCGCCGGGATCAGGCCGTCCCACGGGATCGGCACCAGTTCGCATTCGAACTTGGCCTCGGCGCAGACCGCGTTGATGATCTCGACCTCCCAGCCGGTCCAGGCGCCGGATGCGTCGGCGACCCAAAACGGCGGATAGGCTTCCGGCGAGAAGCCGACCTTGAGCGGCTCGGCGCTTGCCATGGCGGCGCCCGACGCAGCGAGGATCGCAGCGGCAGCAGCCATTTTCAATCTTTTCAGCATGGATGTTCTCCCGGTTGTTATTGTCCTGTTCCCAGCTCTTCGATCGGCCCTAGTGCACATTGTGCAGGAACTGTTTCAGTCTGTCGGATTTCGGATCGCCGAAGATCTGCTCGGGCGGCCCTTCTTCCTCGACCAGCCCGTTGTGAAGGTAGACGACATGCGTCGCCACCTTGCGCGCAAATTTCATTTCATGGGTCACCAGAACCATCGTACGACCCTCTTGCGCAAGGTCGCCGATCACCTTGAGCACCTCGCCGACAAGTTCCGGGTCCAGCGCCGAGGTCGGCTCGTCGAAAAGCATGACGCGCGGCTCGATGGCCAGCGCCCGGGCGATCGCGCCCCGCTGCTGCTGCCCGCCTGACAGAAACGCCGGATAGACATCTTGCTTTTCGGCCAGGCCAACCCGCGCCAGCAGCCGCTCGGCAATCGCCACCGCGGCGTCGCGCTTCATGCCCAGCACGTGAACTGGAACCTCGATCACGTTCTCCATCAGCGTCATGTGGCTCCAGAGGTTGAAGCTCTGGAACACCATGCCGAGCTTCGAGCGGATACGCTCGATCTGGCGCCGGTCGGCGGGAAACGTGTGGCCGAGGCTGTCGGCCTTCAGCTTGATTTCCTCGCCGTTCACGCGGATGAGCCCGCTGGTCGGATTTTCAAGACAGTTGATGCAGCGCAGCAAGGTGGACTTGCCGGAGCCCGAACCGCCGATTATGGCGACCACGTCGCCGTCGCGAGCCGACAGCGACACACCCTTCAGGACCTCAAGCTTGCCAAAGCTCTTGTGCAGATTCTCGATGTGGATCGCTTCCGCGGCGCCCTCGCGCACATGACGTTGCGGAATGTTCGCGGCGGGTTCTCGCTTCACCGCCGACCGTCTCCGCGTGCCGTATCCTGCTGTATGTGTTGACCCATCACCCTGTCGTAACTCTCGCCCGGCGCAAGGATGGACCCGGGCGCTTGCCGCCGTCAACCCGCAAGGTTCAGCGACGTTTAGCGATCGGCTGCACCTTTTTACTGGGACGCTTGATCTCGATGGCGCATCGTGCTTTCCGATGCAGCAGGCGCGGGACGACCGCCGGAGACACACGATGAACTTACAGCCGAAGCGCGAGTTCGGTTCCCAGTCGATGGCTGCGCCGCTGAGGCGCGTGCTGATGCGTTCGGCCGAGAGCGCCATGCGCCACGCAAAGGCGGCCGAATGGCACTATGGGCACAGCTTCGATCCAGTGCGCGCCGCCGAGCAGCATGCCGACTTCGCCGACCTTGTCGCCGCCTGTGGCGCCAAGATCGAATGGCTGACGGACGCCGATGACGGGCTCGCCGATTCCGTCTTCACGCACGATCCCTCGCTCATGACCGACCGCGGAGCAATCATCCTGTCCATGGGCAAGGCGCTGCGGCTCGCCGAACCCGCGCTGCACGAACTGGCCTATCGCCGCATGGGCGTCCCGATCCTCGGCCGGATCGAGCCGCCGGGCACTGTGGAGGGCGGCGACTGCGTCTGGGTCGACGCCACGACGCTGGCGATCGGGCGCGGCGTCAGGACCAACGAGGCCGGCATCCGCCAGATGGAAGCGCTGCTTGCGCCACTCGGCGTCGACGTTCTCGGCTACGACCTGCCGCTCTGGCATGGCGAGGAGGCATGCCTGCACCTGATGTCGGTCATCAGTCCGCTCGCCGACGATCTGGCGCTGGTCCATTCGCCGTTGTTGCCGGCAGCCTTCTACCTGCTGCTCAGGGCGCGCGGCATAAAGCTCGTCGAGGGCGACGCGCAGGAATTCCGCGACAGTTTCGGGCTCAGCCTCAACGTTCTGCCCACCGCGCCGCGCGATGTCATCGCGGTCGCCGGCTTTCCCAAGACCACCGCCGCGATGGAAGCCGCCGGCTGCCGGGTGCTGACCTTCGAGGCCGATGCGCTGTGCATAGCCTGCGAGGGCGGCCCAACCTGCCTGACCCGCCCGGTACTCCGGTCATGACCCTCGGCGAGAAGCTCATCGATCTGCTGGAGGCCCACGGCGTCGACACCGTGTTCGGCATTCCCGGTGTCCACACGGTCGAGTTGTACAGGGGCCTCGCCGGATCGAATATCCGCCATGTCACCCCCCGTCACGAGCAGGGTGCGGGCTTCATGGCCGATGGCTATGCGCGCGCGTCCGGCAGGCCGGGCGTCGCCTTCGTGATCACAGGTCCTGGCCTCACCAATGCGATCACCGCGATGGGGCAGGCGCGTGCCGATTCGGTGCCCATGCTTGTCATCTCCGCCGTCAACGCGACCGACACGCTCGGCAAAGGCTTCGGCCATCTGCACGAACTGCCCGACCAGCTTGGCCTGATGCGCAAGGTCGCGCTGGCCTCGCATCGCATTGCCCGGCCGGACGAACTGCCCCGTGCGCTGGCGGATGCATTCGCACTCTTTTCCGGATCGCGGCCGGGTCCCGTCCATATCGAGATCCCACTCGACGTCATGACCGTACCGGCCGATGGACTTCTGCCGCAGCTTGCGAATCGGGTCGCGCCCGAGCCTGATGCCGTGCAGGTTGCGGAGGTCGCCGACCTGATGCGCACAGCCTCCAGGCCACTGATCCTGGCGGGCGGCGGCGCGAAGTCGGCAGAGGCCTCCTTGAAAGCGCTGGCGGAAGCGCTCGACGCGCCGGTGGTGCTCACCACCAACGCACGCGGCCTCCTGCACGGGCATCGCCTGGTCGTGCCGGCGAGCCCCAGCCTGACGCCCATTCGCGCCCTCATGAAAGAGTGTAATTTCGCAATCGCCGTCGGCACCGAGTTCGGGCCGACGGACTACGACATGTATGGCGACGGTGGTTTTGTCGTTCCCGAAAACCTCGTGCGCATCGACATCGATGCCGAGCAGCTTGCCAGGCACCCCGCCAGGATCCGCATTCTGGCGGACGCTCGCGCCGCGCTGCGGGCGCTCCTGGTCGCCTTTCCAGGGGAGACAAGGCGTTCAGGCGGCAGCGAGCGGGCGACCGCTGCGCGCAAAGCTGCACGCAACACGCTGTCGCAGACGACGGCCGCTCATCTCGATGTGGTCGAGACGATCCGCGACACGTTGCCAAACTCGATCATCGTCGGCGATTCCACGCAACCCGTCTATGCGGCCAATCTCTACTACGATCACGACCGGTCAGGCGGCTGGTTCAACGCGGCGACCGGCTACGGGACACTCGGCTATGGAGCCCCGGCCGCGATCGGCGCGGCGCTGGCCATACCCGACGCGACCGTCGTCTGCCTGTCGGGGGACGGCGGCTTCCAGTTCACACTGCCCGAACTGTCCGTGGCGGTCGATACGGGGACGGCCGTGATCTTCGTGGTCTGGAATAACAGAGGCTACCGCGAGATCGAAACGTCAATGCGCGATGTCGGCGTCGAGCCGGTCGGCGTATCGCCAGCTCCACCTGACTTTCTCAAGATTGCGGACGCCTACGCCATTGCAGCGGAGCGACTTGCCTCCGCTTCCGGCCTGCCGGACGCGCTTCGGCGCGGCCGCGCCGCCAGACGTCCCTACCTCATCGAAATCACGGTGGATTGAGCATGGCTGGCGAATTCTCGGGCAAGACTGTCGTGGTTACCGGCGCGACCGGCGCGCTTGGCGGCGCCATCGTCGCGAAGCTTATTGGCGAAGGCGCCACCTGCCACCTGCCGACCGGTCATGGCTCCCTGCCCGAGGACTTTCCATTCCTTTCCCATGCCAGGGCGAGGCCGGCATTCAATGTCGATCTCGGCGACCGAGCCAGCGTTGATGCATTCTATGCCGGCGTGCCCGATCTCTGGGCCTCGATCCATGCCGCCGGGGCCTTTGCGATGTCGCCGGCGGGAGAACCTGGCGCGACCGATGTCTTCGCCGCCATGATAGAGGCCAACGCGACGACCGCCTTCAACTGTTGCCTGGCTGCGGCCCGCGCCATGACCGGTTCCCGCATTCCGGGCCGCATCGTCAACATAACCGCGCGACCCGGTCTCGATCCCCGCAAGGGAGCCGGCATGTCGGCCTATGCGGCGAGCAAGGCGGCCGTCGCGGCAATCACCGTCGCGCTTTCCGAGGAGCTGAAGGGCGACGGCATTCTTGTCAACGCGGTCGCCCCATCGACGCTCGATACGCAGGCCAATCGCAAGGCGATGCCCACGGCGGATTTCTCGAAATGGGTCAGCCTTGAGGCGGCGGCAGAGGCGATCGTCCATCTGGCGTCGCCGCGCAACACGAGCGTCAGCGGCGCGCTCGTCCCGATCTACGGCCGCGCCTGAACGGTTCGCGTCATGACGAGCCGTGGATGTCCAGCATCGGCTTGAGCTGGTCCTGAGAAGCGGCCCAGTCCGTCGGCCGCTCGATCATGCGGCGCACCTTGATCGGCTCCGGACCGCTGTGGAGCCGCCGCAGCGTGTCGCCGACAACCGCATCCGAATGGGTCGTGCGCAGGTTGTGCCTGATGTACTCGTTCCAGGTTGGCGCCCGATAGGTCTCGACCCAGACCTCGGGGTTCTCAAGATCCCGCGCGAGCGTCCATTCCCGCGCGCCGTCGCGGCGCCGGATGCGCCGCCGCTCGGCCATTGCGTCCAGGAAGTCATGCAGGTCGGCTTCGCGGATGACATATTCTATGGCAATCACGATAGGGCCTGAACGGGGCTTGAGGTCCAGCGCCAGGCTGGGCTCCCGCCAGCGGTTGAGCGGGTCGAGGTTGAGCGAGGTATGGTCGGGCAGCTTGAGGAAGAGCCCGATCGCGGCGCCGCCCAGCATGAATGCGGCCGACGCTAGCAGCGCTTCCGCTGGACCGTAAGCCTCCGCGACCATACCCCATATCCATGCGCCGAGAGCCATGCCGCCGAATGTCGCCATCTGGTAGAGCGACATGGCGCGTCCGACGACCCAGCGGGGCGTCGATAGCTGGACCGTCACGTTGAACAGCGACAGCGTGAGGACCCAGCTCGCGCCGCCGATGACAAGACCGGCGCAGGTCAGCCACTCGCTGGTGGACAATGCCTGGATGGTGGCAGAGAGCGCGAAGGCGACGAAGCCCGCGCGCGCGATCCACTCATTGGCGACCACGCCGCGCAGCCTGCCGCCCAGGAACGCGCCGCCGATCGCGCCGACGCCGTAGGCGCCGAGCAGTACACCGTATAGCAGCGGACCGCCCTTTATGATGTCGCGCGCCACCAGCGGCAGCAGCGCAAGCGTCGATATCGCGGCCAGTCCGAAGGCGAGGCCGCGCACCAGCACTTTCTCGATGTTGGGCGACATCGAGACGTAGCGCAGCCCGGCCGAGATCGCCAGTCCGAGCGGCTCGCGTGGCAAGGTCGATGCAGGCGTCTCGAGTTTCCAGCGGAACAGCACGACGATCAGGGCAAGGTAGCTGAACGCGTTGACGGCGAAGGCCGCGGCCGCGCCGGCAGCCGCGACGATCGCCCCGCCGATTGCCGGGCCCACGCTGCGGGTCAGATTGAAGCTCATCGAATTGAGCGCGACAGCCGCCGGAACATGGTCGCGCTGGACCATGTCGCCGACAGCAGCCTGCCAGGCGGGATTGTGGAGAGCTGTGCCGCAACCGAGGAGGAACGTGAAGGCGAGCAGCAGCCAGGGCGTGATGAGGCCGGCATAGGCCACCAGCGCCAGCGCCACGGAGACGACCAGCATGAAGCCCTGGGCGACCAGCATCAGCGTGCGCCGGCTGAAATTGTCGGCGAGCGCGCCAGACACCAGCGAAAACAGCATGATCGGCAGGGTGGTGGAAGCCTGGACCAGCGCGACCAGATCGGCCGACTGCGAGATCGACGTCATCATCCATGCCGCGCCGACACCCTGGATCAGAGAGCCCAAATTGGAGCCGAGCGTAGCGAACCAGACATTGCGGAAGATGTCTGATGCAAACGGCGCGAGAGCGCCGGGGCGGGCTGGAAGCGGTCGGTCGGGCATGCTCTCTTAGGCCGGCACTATTCCAGTTGACGCGATTGCCCGCAACCGCCGGATGCTGCCGCCAAAGAAAAACCCGCCGGATCACTCCGGCGGGTTTTTCGTATCAGGAGCCAGGCCGATGGGCGGCGTGGCCGGTGCTCAGGCTCAGTTGCCCTGCTTCTTGAACGCGGCGCCGAGAATGTCGCCGAGCGAAGCGCCGGAGTCGGTCGAGCCGTACTGGGCGACCGCTTCCTTCTCTTCGGCGATCTCCAGCGCCTTGATGGAGATGGAGATCTTGCGGGTCTTCTTGTCGAAGGAGATGACGCGCGCGTCGACCTTCTGGCCGACGGTGAAGCGCTCGGGGCGCTGCTCGTCACGATCGCGGCTGAGGTCCGACCGCTTGATGAACGCGTCGATGCCGTGATCGACAAGACGAACGTCGAGGCCGCCATCCTTGATGCCGGTGACTTCGCAGGTGACGACCGCGTTCTTGCGCAGTTCGCCCGAGGTGGACGCCTCGCCGACCGCATCGCGCGACATCTGCTTGACGCCAAGCGAGATGCGCTCCTTCTCGACATCGACGTCGAGAACCTGCGCCTTCACCATGTCGCCGCGGTTGTACTCCTCGATGACCTGCTCGCCCGGACGGTTCCAGTCGAGGTCGGACAGGTGGACCATGCCGTCGACATCGCCTTCCAGGCCGACGAACAGGCCGAACTCGGTCTTGTTCTTGACCTCGCCCTCGACGACCGTGCCGACCGGATGGGTGCGCTTGAACGCTTCCCACGGATTTTCCAGCGTCTGCTTGAGGCCGAGCGAGATGCGGCGCTTGGCCGGATCGACCTCGAGCACGACCACGTCGACCTGCTGGGTGGTCGAGAGGATCTTGCCGGGGTGCACGTTCTTCTTGGTCCACGACATCTCCGAGACGTGGATAAGCCCCTCGATGCCCGGCTCCAGCTCGACGAAGGCGCCGTAGTCGGTGATGTTGGTGACCGTTCCGGTGATCTTCTTGCCGATCGGGAACTTGGAGCCGATGTCGTTCCAGGGGTCGCTCTCGAGCTGCTTCATGCCGAGCGAGATGCGGTGTGTTTCCTGGTTGATGCGGATGATCTGCACCTTGACCGTCTGGCCGATGTTGAGGATCTCGGTCGGATGGTTGACGCGACGCCACGCCATGTCGGTGACATGGAGCAGGCCGTCGATGCCGCCGAGGTCGACGAACGCGCCGTAGTCGGTGATGTTCTTGACGACGCCCTCGACGACCTGGCCCTCTTCGAGGTTCTGGACGATTTCGGAGCGCTGCTCGGCGCGGCTCTCTTCAAGCACGGTGCGGCGCGACACGACGATGTTGCCGCGGCGGCGATCCATCTTGAGGATCTCGAAGGGCTGCGGGTTGTGCATCAGCGGGGTGACGTCGCGGATCGGGCGGATGTCGACCTGGCTGCGCGGCAGGAATGCCACGGCGCCGTCGAGGTCGACGGTGAAGCCGCCCTTGACCTGGTTGAAGATCACGCCTTCGACGCGCTCGCCGCGGTTGAACTTCTCTTCGAGCTTGACCCAGCTCTCTTCGCGGCGCGCCTTGTCGCGCGACAGCATGGCTTCGCCAAGCGCGTTCTCGATGCGCTCGACATAGACCTCGACGGTGTCGCCGACCTTGAGGGTGGATTCCCTGCCCTTGGCGCCGAATTCCTTGAGCGCGACGCGGCCTTCGACCTTCAGGCCGACGTCGATGATGGCCATGTCCTTTTCGATGGCCGTGACGATGCCCTTGACGACCTGGCCCTCGCCCGAACGTCCGTCGGAAAAGGACTCTTCGAGCAATGCGGAAAAGTCATCGCGGGATGGATTTGCTGCAGACATATTTTCTCCTGGGAGCCCCGGCTTTGCGGGACTGGCGCCGTGGTTAGCGTTGCGTTGGCCTGCCGGCGTTCCGGGCTTGAAAAGCCCTGATGCCGCTGTCGCGGCGAGATCGGCGCTATGAAATGCTGGCAGGCTGGTTGTCGTCCCGCTTGGCGAGGAAGTCGTCGATGACCGCGCGCGCCGCCTGGAACGCGGCTTCTATAGACATTTCCGTAGTGTCGAGCAAGTGCGCGTCGGTGGCGGGCCTGAGCGGCGAGTCCGAACGGCCGGTGTCGCGCGCGTCGCGCCGCACGATATCGGCGAGGATTTCGGCGGGATCGGCCGTGCCGCCGCGCGAAAGGATGTCGCGCAGACGGCGCGCCGCGCGGACCTCGGCCGTCGCCGTCACGAAAAGCTTCACGCCGGCGTCGGGGCAGACCACCGTGCCGATGTCGCGCCCGTCGAGCACCGCGCCGCCCGGACGCGCGGCGAAGGCGCGCTGCTTGTCGACCAGGATTTTTCTGACCGTCGGATACACGGCGACGCGCGACGCCGCCTCGGCGACCTCGTGCGCCGACAGCGCCTCGCGGTCGAGATTTGCCAGATCGACCTGGCGCGCCGCGGTCTCGGCCGCCGAGACGTTGTCGAGCGGCAGGCCGTGGGTGAGCAGCGCGTGGCCGACCGCGCGGTAGGTCAGCCCGGTGTCGAGATGCGGCAGGTGGTAATAATCCGCCAGCCGCCGCGCCAGCGTGCCTTTTCCCGACGCGGCGGGGCCGTCGATGGCGATGGTGAGCGAACCGGTGATGCTCAATTTCCAGTCCTACCGGCGGCGGAACGAATATTCGTGCGACACCACGACGTGATGCTCGACGAAGTCGGGCTTGGACACGAGGTAGATGTCGTCGACCGTGTAGTAGCGGGCGCGCCCCGGCTCGTCGCCGGCGAAGGTGCGGACGGCGTCCATGTCGGTCCACCACGACAGGGTGGTGATCTCGGTGGTGCCGTCGCCGAGATCGCGCAGCATGATCTGGTGGCCGAGATTGCCCTCGCTGGTCTCGACCTCCTCGATGCCGGTCTCGGCGACGTAGTGCGCGTATTCCTGGGCACGCTCGGTCGGCACGGTGCCGCTCCACCTGCGCAGGATGACTTCGTCGGGCATGGGGCTCTCCTCGGGAAGCTTCCTATGTGGCATGGGGCGGGAGCGGAGTCGATTGGGGCTCTTACCTCGCCCCTTGAGGGAGAGGTCGGATTGCCCCGAGCCGGACCGGCGAGGTTGGCAATCCGGGTGAGGGGTAACTTTGGCTGCAACACACCCCTCATCCGACCTCCCCCTCGACAAGCTCGGGGTCGGCCACCTTCTCCCTCAAGGGGAGAAGGGAGGGGCGCGCCTCGTCGTTGCCACGCCTGCTTTCGCATCTGGCCGTTGGTTTGATGATCAGGTCGGGAAGCAACGCCCGGGACCACACCATCTTTTTTAGTAATTGCGGCGCGGTTTCCCGGGCGTCGCCGGCGTTCTTGCCCTACCTGATGGGGACGCAGCGCCAATGCACCGCGCGACCTCGGTCAGGGCCCGGACCTCAGGGCTCATCACCCAGCCGCGTTACCGTCCGGGGCATGATTATCCGAAAAGCGGTTTCCCACTTTTCGGGGTCATGCTCCGACGCGACCGATCCGGCGCCGCCGCCCTCCCCGTCATCCGGTTCATGACCCGGGTTCCCGCGAGGGCGGTGCGGGGATTATGCGGGAGGCGCGAGGGGCGGGGATGAAATGGGGGCGATTTTTTGCGGGATTCTAAGCAAGTGGATCGACGCATCCGTCTGCTCAAAGGCGCGTCACATTCCTTGCAAAGGTCTTCCCTGATGCGGCCTCACCTATCTCAAACATAACCCTGACGCCATCTATCATATCCTGCCACAATACAGGATCGACCGAACTCTTGGAAACATACACCTCTTCACCCCACCAATCTCGTAAAAACGCAAAGCTCTCAGTCCTTCCTTCGTTCTTCATAATCCCAGACACAAAACGCCTATCGTGCTCCGCTACCGGTTGCTCTCGTCGGCTGAGCTGGGGGACCACGCTATTCACCTGCGCGCGGATCGCAGAAACGCGGTTGTTATCAACTTGAGGATTGCGTTCAAGCTTGTCTAATATCGAGAGGGATCTCCTCAGATGACTGATAGCCAAATCGTCGATCAATCCCTCATCTACCTTTTCAAGCATATTCTTCAACTCTTCGAGCGTAAAAAGGGCATCTTGAGAATCGCCAAGGCCATCCTGTCGCTCCGCTTTTCTTATGAAATATTGCATCATAAGATCATTAAAAATAATCCTGTCTTTTATTGTTACCATATCCATCGATAGTGCTTTTTCAATATACTGTTTTGCTACGTCAAATTGATTTAAAAAAAAGCAATTCCTCGCGAGTTCTCTCAAAATTTCAATACTGTTGCCGTCGATCGCAAGCGCCTTCTTCAGGCGTAAATCTGCACCCTCATAGTCATTGAACGCACGCATGAGGAAGCCGGCAAAAAAATAGAATAGCTGCGGTTGCGTTTGTTCCAACTCAAGTGCCGCCTCATAACTCGCGTGAGCGCGCGGGAAATCGCCGTTCTTATATCCAATAAATGCATCTGCGCGGAAGACCTCAAAATAATCAGGTATTACAATCTTTAATTCGTCGATTTCGCGCTCAGCCTCGTCATATTTACCGCGAAAAGCGCGCGATACCGCGTGCCTTAGTCTGCGCGCAGCAAGAGCTTCGGAGCGTGACCTCACTACAAATGATCGAGGATTGTATCTGTCATATAGCGCGCCGGCGCGCTCGAACTGAAATGCCGCTTCAGAATCGCGGTATCGGGCAGAATATCGAGCTACGTCCTCGGCAGGGGTAGCAAGCCCTGTTGCAACGTAGGATCGTGCAAACGGCTTCATAAAGTACTTTCGTTCAAATAACGCTTTATCATCACGCTCAATCAACGAATATCTCAATAGTTCTGCGATTCCGGACTCAACATGCGTTGCCGACTGCCCACTAACGTGAACCAATACTGCGGCAGATAGTGTATTGGGAATAGTGGACATTACCCGGGCAACAAATTTTCCAGCCTCACTTAACTTATCGACTACATTCTCCATGCAGAAACGAAGTGCCATTTCCGGATTGCGCACGATGGCGTCAGGATCAAGGCCACTGACGACCCCGAGCGCAAACCACTTAATCAAGAGGGGCTTTTTGCCGAGTTTGCGAACGTAGCTATCGATCTGAGCGTCGCGCATTTTCTGGAATCGCCGAATCTGGTACGCATCTCGAAGTCTGAATAGGAAGCCGCGCGCTTCCTCGTCAGAGAATTCATCGACATTTACGGCTAGGTCCGATCCAAGCGGGACTCGAGATGTGAACAATATTTTGCTTTGGCCAGGCACGTCCTGAGCAAAATCTACGATAGATTTGTCTATGACTGTCTCTAAATTGTCTATAACCAATAATATCTTATTCTCCGCTAATAGTTTATTGACGCGGTCAATTGGGGATTGGTCCCCGGGCTCAAATTGATCAGCGATCGCTGAAAAGACTCCCAACGATGTTATAATTGACCCTTCAATGCGTCTGATTTCATTGGGTGTTAGCTGATTTGATTTCGCAGAGACCCAGCATATTGCGTCAAAATCGTGATCGCCGCTACCTACTAAACCGTACAAGACTTGAAGTGCCAGAGCGGTCTTCCCGTTTCCGCCATCTCCCAACACGGTTATTACGGGATGTCTGCCAAGAATCTTTTTCTTTAGGTCTCGCTCAAGCTTTGGCCTTGGAACAAAGCCTGTGTCGTCGTAATCGGGTGACGGCAGATTATTGAGGGTCTCTCCCGCATCGCTATAGTCAAGAAAAGATATCGACGCTTTGATTATTTTGTCAGGGTCCTTGTCGTATTCTCGATACGTCGAACTCAAAGTCGGCCAAATATCAGGTGTCTTAATCAATGCCTCAGCTAGAGAAAATGCTGATGCATAGTCTGTTGTTGTTAACGGCCTCCCGTGCATGACCGAATTTCTGATTGAAATGGATCGCCCAAGAAGATCATTATGCTTTGAGAAGTGAACGCGGGTGCTCTCAGGTAATGATTGCTTATGCCTATTTATGATCGCGAGCTTATCGCCAAGATCAAGCGCGCTGATTAGGTCGCTGTCCGGAGATCGTGACTGGGCTAATGCTGCTTGAGATTGAGACCTTACAAGTGCCTTGCTGATCTCGTCAGGCGCTAGCAGCTCTATGCCCTCCCCAGCGGCGATAGAGCGCAAGTGGGTCGTCAGA
Source organism: Hyphomicrobiales bacterium (assembly GCA_026400435.1). Classification (GTDB taxonomy): domain Bacteria; phylum Pseudomonadota; class Alphaproteobacteria; order Rhizobiales; family Rhizobiaceae; genus Mesorhizobium_K. The sequence goes on from JAPLOZ010000097.1 coordinate 83,533, forward strand.
TCGTGTTCGATCGCGTCGAAAAGTATATAAAGCGCTATTCGTTGATAGCTTGCCATCCCCAACCCTCCACCGAGGGCTACGCTAGCCTTAAGGAGTAGATACTAGCAATCCTTTATTCTCCCGTTTTGTAGTTGGGGTTGCTTTTTTACATGGTGCAATTGGCCTCATCTTTCCGGAGTGCGGCCGTTCCTTCAGTGTCGCCGCTCTGGATTCCGGGCTCCGCTTTGCGGCCCCGGAATGACGAACTGGCGAGAGCTGCACCCTCTCAGTGGCCTTGGCGACAGGCGAACTCGCATCAGCCCTCCTGGTGAGCCTGTTGAACCATGAGGGCGGCGAGCCCAGAGAGCCCCTCTCTTGCGATTTCTAACACTTAGCCTTCGCTGCGCTCCCGGCTAAGATGTTGAAATCGCTTTCTCCCCCACAAGGGGGGAGATAGAAGCTGCACCGGCGATGCAACGACGGCGGGAGGCGAACCATGTGGACATCCGACTGGGAGTACGGCCTGCCGTTGGTGGTGGGGACGATCGTGTTTCATGTCGCGGCGTTCATGCTGATCACGCGCGCGCTGGTGCCGGAGGTCGCGTCGTTCCGGAACGGGCACTACCGCTTCATCGGGGCGGTCGGGCTGCTGGCGATCGCCGCCGCCACGCTGCATGGGCTGGAGGGGCTGGCCTGGGCGAAGCTCTATGTCTGGCTCGGGGCGCTGCCCGACTTCCAGACGGCGGTGCTCTATTCGCTGGGCGCGATGACCAGCTACGGCCATGCCGAGATCTACCTGGAACGGCAGTGGATGCTGCTCGGCACCATGGAGGCGATCAACGGGCTGATCCTGTTCGGGCTGACGACGGCGTTTTTCTTCGCGGCGATCCAGAAGGCGTGGCCGGGGCGGGATTGAGCTATTGCCCTCGTGGTTCGACAGGCTCACCATGAGGGCAAGGAGACGGAGCACCAGTCGCCGCCATGGAAGTCACGGTCTACATCGTCCGCTGTTCCGATGGTTCCTATTACACCGGCCTGACCAAGCAGGAGGTCGAGGCGCGGGTCTGGGAGCACAATGAGGGCATCTACGACGGCTACACACGAAAGCGGCGGCCAGTGGTGCTTGTGTTCACCGAGACATATGACCGGACTACCGAAGCGATCGAGCGCGAACGGCAGATCAAGGGATGGAGCCGAGTGAAGAAGGAGGCGCTGATCGCCTTGGCGTATGAGTCGTTGCCGGAACTGGCAAGGAACAGGCAGGGCGGCGTTTACCTCAAACCGAGCTGGCCACGTTCGGAAGAATAAGCGGGCTGCCCCAAACCCGTGGTTCGACAGGCTCACCATGAGGGGTTTGGGGTGCGACCCGCTTAATTCTGCAGCGTTGGTGACAAGGTGAGCCGTTTCAGCAGCCCTCATGGTGAGCCTGTCGAACCACGAGGGCGCTTAGCGCCATTTCTCACGTCAGTCCGGGCCGAAACCCGGCGAGGTCGGGGAGCCGTCGTCGTATTTGGACAGCCACTCGACCAGCGTCGGACGGAAGCGCGTGAGGCCCTTGTACGTCGCGAGTTCCTCGGTGAGGTCGCGGATGACGCGGTGGAGGCGGCGGGCCCATTTGGGCGAGGTGACCAGCTCGTCCATCTTGATGAGATAGCAGCGGATGGGGAAGACCAGGCCGTTGGAGCGCGGCAGGCGCCAGAAGCTCTGCAGCTCGACGCGCAGGTGGACCTTCTGGCCGACGTTTTCAGGAGTGACGGTGGTGCGGTCCGGACCCCATTTGTGGTAGTTCTCGGGGCTGGTGTCGAGGCGCGGGTTGATGGTCATGGTCCAGTTGAGGCGGCGCGCGGGCTTGCCCTGCTGGATGTTGGT
>JAPLOZ010000114.1 GCA_026400435.1 Hyphomicrobiales bacterium
GACCGAACCGTCGGTCTGCACTTCGAGCGTCAGCTTGTCGTAGTCCAGCACCTGGCCGGCGCGGGTGTCTTCAACCAGCATGCTCACGCGCTCGACCGGCGAGAAGATCGAGTCGATCGGGATGAAGCCGAGCGGGGCATCTTCCGGACGGTTGCGATCGGCGGGGACATAGCCCTTGCCGGTGGCGATGGTGAATTCCATGCGCACATCGGCACCCTCGTCGAGGTGGCAGATGATGTGATCCGGGTTCAGGATTTCGACGTCGCCCGTCAGTTCGATCTGGCCGGCTTTCACCGGGCCGGGGCCCGAAACCTTCAGCGTCATGCGCTTCGGCGTGTCGGAGACCATGCGGATCGCGACGCGCTTCAGGTTCAGGACGATGTCGGTGACGTCTTCACGAACGCCCGGGATGGACGAGAACTCGTGGACGACGCCGTCGATCTGAACGCCCGTGATGGCGGCGCCTTGCAGCGAGGACAGCAGCACACGGCGAAGCGCGTTGCCGAGCGTCGTGCCGAAGCCACGCTCGAGGGGCTCGATCACGAGCTTGGCTTTGCGCTGGGCGTCCCGATCATGCTCAACAACCGGACGGTTGGGGCGGATCAGGTCTTTCCAGTTCTTGTCGTTCACCGAGCCGGCGGACATCGCCATGGATAAAACCTCTTCAGAATTGCCAGACCGAAACAGACGTTAGCGCGATTAGACGCGGCGGCGTTTCGGCGGGCGGCAGCCGTTGTGCGTAACGGCGGTCGTGTCGTGGATGGTGGTGACGGTGAAGCCGACGGCTTGCAGCGCGCGGAGCGCCGACTCGCGGCCAGAGCCCGGGCCGTGCACCAGAACTTCGATCGTTTTCACGCCGTGTTCCTGGGCCTTCTTGCCGGCGTCTTCGGCAGCGACCTGAGCAGCATACGGCGTCGATTTGCGTGAGCCCTTGAAGCCCATTGCGCCGGCCGACGACCACGAGATCGTGTTGCCCTGCGCGTCCGTGATCGTGATGATCGTGTTGTTGAAGGACGCATTCACGTGGGCAACGCCCGACGCGATGTTCTTGCGTTCCCGCTTCTTGACCCGGCCTTTGTCGCCAGCTGCTTCGCGCGCCATTGTCTATCCTACTTCTTCTTGCCGGCGATGGCCTTTGCGGGGCCTTTGCGCGTGCGTGCGTTCGTGTGGGTGCGCTGACCGCGGACCGGCAGGCCCTTGCGGTGACGGAGGCCGCGGTAGCAACCGAGGTCCATCAGGCGTTTGATGTTCATCGCGACTTCGCGGCGCAGGTCGCCCTCGACGAGGTAATCGGCGTCGATCGCTTCGCGGATCTTGAGAACTTCGCCATCGGTCAGCTGGTTGATGCGACGCGAAGGTTCGATCCCGAGCTTGCCGGTGATTTCCTTGGCCTTGGTGTGACCAATGCCATGAATGTAGGTCAACGCGATTTCAACGCGCTTCCCAGTCGGAAGGTTTACGCCTGCAATACGGGCCAAGTGCCTCTCCTGAACGTCCGCCGATCTCCCTACCCGGGAAAAAGGCCCGAAAATCTCTATCGAAATGCCTTGCGCAACGCGAATGTTCGCCCATCGCCAAGCCGGCGTGGCGAAAATTCGGCCCGTCGCGAAGGCCGGTTCTTATAGGCGGTGACCTTCCCCCGTCAACCGCTTATTTCCTTTTGTGTTCACCCTGCCCCAACGCGCGAACATCGAGGCATTCGTCTCTGATTTCTAACGTCTTTTTCTCAGTGGCGGTCCAGGATGGCAGAGATCGAAGACGCGACGGTCCCCACATCGGCCATGCCGTCGATTTCGGTGAGCTTTCCCTGCCCCTTGTAGACTTCGACCAGGGGAGCGGTCTGGCTGTTGTAGGCCGCGAGTCGCTTCTTGAAGGCTTCCGGATTGTCGTCCGCCCGGCCTTCGGCCTCGAAACGCTTGGTAACGCGGGCGATCAGCGCGTTTTCGTCCACCTTCAGACGGATCACGGCGTCGACCTTCTGGCCACGGCCGGCGAGCGAATCGTCGAGCGCCTTCGCTTGGGGAATCGTCCGGGGAAATCCGTCGAAGATGAAACCGGCCGCCTTGGGGTTGCGGTCCAGCTGGTCCTCGATCAGGGCGATGACGATCTCGTCGGAAACGAGCGACCCCGAATCCATGATCTCGGCGACCCGTTTGCCAAGGTCAGATCCCGACGACCGCGCGGCGCGCAACATGTCGCCTGTCGAAAGCTGGACGAAGCCACGCTCGGCAACGAGCTTCTTCGCCTGGGTCCCTTTGCCCGCAGCAGGCGGGCCGAACAGGATCAGGTTCACTTCTTCTTACCCCCCAGCCTCGCGCGCTTGATCATGCCTTCGTACTGGTGGCCGATCAGGTGCGACTGGATTTGCGAGACCGTGTCCATGGTAACCGACACGACAATCAGAAGCGATGTACCGCCGATATAGAACCGCCCCGCAAACTGGTTTCGCAGAAGCTCCGGCAGCACGCAGATCACGGCCATATAGATCGAACCGAGCACGGTGAGACGGGTCAGGACGTAGTCGAGGTGTTCAGCCGTGCGCTTGCCGGGGCGATAGCCCGGGATGAAACCGCCATACTTGCGCAGGTTCTCGGCCGTCTCTTCCGGGTTGAACACGATCGATGTGTAGAAGAAGCAGAAGAAGATGATCAGCGCGGCGAAGACCACGATATAGAGCGGCTGGCCCGGCCCGAGATAGGCCTGGATGAACGTCAGCACATCGCCCCACCAGCCGGTCTGCGCGACGCCGGTGTCGACAGCGCCCGGTGCAGCCGCGGCCGCGCCAGGATTGTTGAAGCCTGCCAGCGTGTTCGGCAGCATCAGCAGCGAGGACGCGAAGATCGCCGGGATGACGCCCGCCGAGTTCACTTTGAGCGGCAGGAACGACGACTCCCCGCCAACCATGCGGTTGCCCTGCTGGCGTTTGGGATACTGGATCAGCAGGCGGCGCTGCGAACGTTCGATGAAGACGACGAACAGA
>JAPLOZ010000083.1 GCA_026400435.1 Hyphomicrobiales bacterium
CGACATGCGCCCCTCCGTGGAGATCGCGCGCACCTTGCGCTTGAGCTTGCCTCGGCTGCGGATGGTGGTCGAAAGCCCATCGAGGATTTCGCGCAGATTTCCGCCCGAGGAACTCTGGATCGATACGGCCGTCACGAACAATGGCAGATCATCCTGGCCGACGCGGTCATAGAGATTGCGAAGCGCCGACACGAGATCGGACCCGTAGGTGACCTCGTCGGCCACGACGCCGAATTCGGAGCCGATCGGATCGGGCATCTCGCGCGAAACCATGGCAATCGCCACCGGCACCGGGTGGCCGGCCTTCAGGCTGCGGGTGATCAGTTCCAGCGCCTCGGGAAGCTGCACCCCGAATATCTTGTGCCGCCGGTTGCGGCGGAATTGCAGTGTTTTCAAAGGCACCACGGCGCAAAGCATCGCAAATAGCGGCAGCGCGGCAAGCAGCGGCAGGCCATAGAAGAAGCCGACGCCTGCTATCGCCAGGGAAACGCCCGAGGTGATCGCCAGAAACTTCGGCATCGGCGTCGTAACGCCCGACTGGACGCGCAGCTTCTTCAGCGAATCCATGGACAGGAAGGCGCGCCCGTCCACGCCGCGCTCCTTGCGCAGCTGGATCAGCACCTGTTCCTGGCTGATCTTCTTTTCCTGCAGCTTGACGCGCCGGTTGATCGCCGCGCGGCGGTCCTGCTTGCCGGCATAAAGCATGTAGGCCGCTTCGGCGATCATGATGCCGAACAGCGCCGCACCGGCATAAACGACGTAAAGCGCGCCGGACATGGCTACTCCAGCGGCCTTCCCGGCTCAAAATACCTGCCGGGAAACTCGATGCCCATCGCCCGCATGTCCTCGAGGAAGCGGGGACGGATGCCAGTCGCCTCGAAATGTCCGAGGATCTTGCCGTCGGCTTCCATTCCGGTGCGCACGAACTTGAATATCTCCTGCATCTGGATGACGTCGCCTTCCATGCCGGTCACCTCGGCGACGCTCGTCACCTTGCGCTTGCCGTCCGAAAGGCGCGTCAACTGGACGATCAGGTCGAGCGCGCTGGCTATCTGGCTGCGGATCGACTGCACTGTCATCGGCATGCCGGTCATGCCCAGCATCTGCTCGAGGCGGCTGATGGCGTCGCGCGGCGTGTTGGCGTGTATCGTCGCCATCGAGCCTTCGTGGCCGGTATTCATGGCCTGCAGCATGTCGAACGCTTCCTCGCCCCGGCACTCGCCGAGGATGACGCGGTCGGGCCGCATGCGCAGCGCGTTCTTGACGAGGTCGCGCTGTTTGAGCTCGCCGTGGCCCTCGATGTTGGCCGGCCGTGTTTCCATGCGCGCGACATGCGGCTGCTGCAACTGCAACTCCGCTGCGTCCTCGATGGTTATCAGCCGCTCGTCCTCCGGGATGAAGGCCGAGAGCGCATTGAGCATTGTCGTCTTGCCGGTGCCAGTGCCTCCCGAGATGATCGTTGTCTTGCGGGCGTGGACGGCTGCCGCGAGAACCTCCGCCATGTTCTGCGTGATGGCGCCGAATTCGACCAGCTTGTGCAGTCCGAGCTTGTTCTTGGAGAACTTGCGGATCGACACCAGCGGGCCGTCGACGCCGACCGGGCGGATCGCGGCGTTGAAACGCGAACCGTCGAGCATGCGCGCGTCGACCATCGGCGCGCTTTCGTCGACGCGCCGTCCCACCGCCGACACGATCTTGTTGATGATGCGCAAGAGGTGCGCCTCGTCCTTGAACGGTATGTGAACCTGCTGAAGTTTGCCCCTGCGCTCGACGAAACAGTTCTGGTGTCCGTTGATCAGGATGTCGTTGATCTCGGGATCCTTGAGCAGGGGCTCGAGTGGACCGAGCCCCACCATTTCGTCGACGATGTCGTCGACCAGCGCCTCGAGTTCCACGACGTTGATCGCCATGCGTTCGTGGCGGGTCTTTTCCGACACGAAGTCATGCACCTGGCGTCGCATCTCGTCCTTCGGTAGCCGCTCGAGCGCTACGAGGTTGATCTCTTCGATCAGCATGCGGTGAAGACGGGCGCGCGCGTCGATAACCTTGTTTGTCGCCTTCGGAGCGAGGTCGGCCTTCGGCAGCGCCTTGCGGCTGTTGGGGATGACCACCGCCTGGTGCTGGCCCGGCGCGGGCTCGTTGGCCGGCGCCGGCCGCACGTCACGGTGCTGCAGCGTGGAGAAGCGGCTCGTCATGCCGACTTCCTCCAAAGGTCGCGTCCGAGCTTGTAGAGCGAGCGCGACTTTTTCGGTGCTTCCGCCGCCTCTTCGGGCAGGATGATCCGTTTCAGGTCGTTGATGACGTTGGCGTTGGGATCAATCTCGTTCAGGGATACGCCGCGATCCACCGCCTCGCGCACCAGCCGGTAGTTGTTCGAAATGCCGCCGACGAAATGGTCGCCGAGAATCTCCTGCACGTCGGCCTGCTTCACGCCGTTCTCGAACATGCGCTGCTCGAAGCGGTTGACGATCACGTTGGGTTTCACTTCCTTGCCGACCGTGTCGTAGATCGCCTGGATCAGGCGCTGCGTGTGGCGCAGGCAAGGCACTGTCATCTCGGTGACCAGATAGAGCTTGTTGGAGCCGAGCAGCACCGTTTCGGTCCACGGAAACCAGGTGCGCGGCATGTCGATCACCACGTTGTCGAAGTAGGCCGAGACGAGATCCAGCATGCGCACGACCACGTCGGCGTTGAAGGAGCGCATCTCCGACGGTCTGGCGGGCGCCGCAAGCACGCAGAGCCCGCTCGCATGCTTGGACAGCATGACATCAAGCAATTGCCGGTCGAGCCGCTCCGGCTGGTTCTCGATTTCGGTGATGTCGAAACGCGGCTCGAGGTCGAGATACTCCGCGCATGCGCCCTGCTGGAAGTTGAGATCGACGACGCATGTCGACGCGCCCCGCGTCACGGAATGGTGAAGCTGGAATGCCGTCTGCAAAGTCAGCGTCGTGCAGCCGACGCCGCCGGCTGCCGGCATGAAGGTGTAGATCTGGGATTCGGTGTTCTGTTCGCGGCCTGGCCCCTGCAGCACGCGAATGCAGGAACGAACCAGGTCGGCGGTCGTCAGCGGCTTGACCAGGAAATCGGCGACCTGAAGCTGCACCAGAATGCGCACGGCGGCGGCGCTGAACTCCTGCGTCACCACCAGGATCGGCGCCCTGCCCTCCAGTCGCCGGGTGATCCGCTGCAGCGCAGCGATTTCCTCGAGCTTGGCCGCGTCCATGTCGACGATGACAGCGTCGCAGTCGGCTTCCTGGATTTCGCCGCGCAGCTCGACGATGTTCTTCTCGACGGTCGAGAGCTGGATGAGATCGGACGACGCGAAGGCCGTCTTGCTGTCCTGCACGAACGCCCTGTCGGTCGAAACGAGAACAATCCGTTTGGTCTTGGTTGGCGTTGCCATGGTCTTCCCCGCGCGGTCAGTTGCCGCTGCTGCTCGACGTTGTCTGCGTATCCTTCGCGCCGGCCGCCTCCTGGGCGGCCCCCTCCGTCGAGGCGCGCGCGGCGGGAACCAGGAGCCGCGTGTTCTGGACGCCGTTCTGCCATGGATCCACCATCTGCATCACCGAGTTGCCGGCCATCGTGTTGCCCGCTCCTTCGGTCAGGCCGTCGGCCCTGCGGAAAGCGTCGCCCACGCACCCAGAACCCAGCGCCGTTACACCGATCAGGACAGCCGTTTTGATTCTCGCGCGCATCGCCCTACTCCTGCGGCAGGTCGAGGAAGTGACCTGCTCCCACCTGCGCGGCCGGCACGGAGGTTCCGACCACGTTTCCGGCGTCGGAGACCTTCACTTCCTCCTTGTTGCCGAGAAAATACTCGACCGGGCTCACCGGAAGCGTCTCGTCGGTCGGAACACCCGGCTTTTTCGACGGGTCGATCGGCTTGACCAGGTATGGCGTGACGATGATGACAAGGTCGGTTTCGCGCCTCTGGTAGGCCTTGGACGAGAAAAGTGGCCCAAGCACCGGAAGCTTGCCCAGCCCCGGAATGCTCTGGTTGACCATGTTGTTTTCGGACTGCAGCAGACCGGCCATCATGAAGCTCTGGCCGTTCTTCAGGTCGACCGATGTCTGCGCGCGCCGCACCACGAAGCTTGGCACGGTGATACCGTTCCCGATCGCAACCGACGCCGATCTGTCGACCGAAGAAACCTCCGGTGCGATCTCGAGCGAGATCAGCCCGTCGGCGAGCACTGTCGGTGTGAATTCGAGCCCGACACCGAACTTCTTGTATTCGACGGTGATCTGTCCCTGGTCTCCCGAGACCGGGATGGGAACCTCGCCGCCGGCGAGGAAACTGGCCTTCTGCCCCGAGCGCGCGATCAGGTTCGGTTCTGCCAGGCGGCGGGCAACGCCCCGGTCTTCCAGGGCCTTGATGGCGACGTCGACAGTCCAGCCGTTGGTGACGAACTTGCTGATGATCGAACCCGCGGGAGAACTCGACGATGCCGATGGATTGGAGTTGAACGAGACGCCGCCGTCATGGCCAAGGTAGGTGGCGGCGATCTTGGTGCCCAGTTCCTGGCCGACCTGACGGTTGATCTCGACGAAACGTACGTTGAGCTGGACCTGCTGCGAGCTGCTGATGTTGACCGAGTTGATCACCTCCTCCTCGCCGGAGAAGTTGGTGGCGATCTTGGATGCCTTGTCGGCCGCCACCTGGTCGTCGGCGGAACCCGAAAGCACCACGCGCCCGTTGGCGGAGCTGACCTTGATGTCCTCGCCGCCCGGAACGCTGTTGCGGATCGTCGACGCAAGGCGGTCAGTGTCGAGCGTCACTTCGATATCGACCGAGCCGACGAGCTGCTTGTTCTCGTCGAACAGCGCGATGCCGGTCGTGCCCAGCGCGTTGCCGAGCACATAGAAGGAATCATCGGTCAGCGGGTTGACGTTAGCCACTTCCGGATCGCCGATGACGATCTCGTAGAACGGCACATTCGTCTTGATCGTTCTCGGCTTTCCCTTGGCGATCTTGATCGACGCATTCTTGGTGGAAGAGATATGGATGACATCGTCGGCCACCGCGCCCGACGTCGCCGACATCAGCCCAGACGCACATATCGAGGCGGCAAACGCCATCGCGAGCAGGCTAGACTTCCCTGGCAATGTTTTCCCCGTCCAAGCAAACATATCCGTGTCCCCAAATCCGCAAACCTGGCCCGGTGTCCCCGCGGGCGTCCGTTGGCTGTCAGTTCAACTTGTCGCCGCCCGTCTTGACCTTTTCGGGCGTAACGACCTGGTAGCTTTGCGGCTGCAGGCCGCGCGTCACAATCACCGTCTTGAACTTCGGTCCCTCGGGCTCGGCCGTCATGGCTTCCATCACCGAACTCACGGCGCTGGCAGCACCCGAGGCGACCGACCCGCCGAAGGAAGAGATGGTCGTCACGCCGTCGCCGACTGCGCCCACGTCATTGGAGGACCGCAGCGAAAGCGACAGCGAGCCAACATTGCGCGCCAGCGCTATTTTCTTGGCGCCGTCGACGGTTACTTCCACCGTCACCGAATTGACGACCTGCGGACTGGTCTGGCGTTCGTCCGCGCCCTGGCCGACTGTCAGCACCTTCGCATTGTCGACGACGACTTCCGTCGTGATCGTCGAACCTGACGCGCCGGCGGCATTGTCCGAAACTTCCTCGATGGCGCCGGCGTCGCGCGTCAGCACGACGTCGACCCTGTCTCCCGGCGTCACGAATCCGCCGACGCCTGCAATCTCGTCGGTCTTGATCGTCACCGCGCGCATTCCGGGCGCAAGCAGATTGGAGAGCGAGGCGCGTCCGTTGGCGCCCGAGAGCTTGGCCAGCAGCACCGGTTCGCTGGTCTCGATCGGCGACAGCACCACGCGCGAGCCGTCCGCCAGAAGTTCGTCGATCGTGCCAAAGGCGCCTTGCGGCAGACTATCCTGCGGCCACGGAATTTCGCTGAGCTGTGCGCGGTCGAGCTCCATGCCGAACCGCAGCGGCGCGGCTGCAACCACGATGCTCTTGAATTCGACCTTGGGAACGTCGGGCATCGCAACGCTGACCTCGATCGGGTCGACGCGCCGGTTCTCGGCGCTCTTGACCCAAAGATCGGCGGCAAATATCGAGATCGCGCCAAAGACGGCGGCGATACCGATCATCGTGACAGCCTTACCCCGCACCCCTGAAACCCCTGTGTGGTCGTTCTTTTGTTGTTGGGGACAGGCTAGGCGGGATTGTTAAAGATTCAGGAATTCTGACACATTCCTGGCTTCTGTTTCGACCGTATTGGTTATCGAATGGTTTGGACTGAACCTGTGTTTTCGTCTCAATTCGACACTCGCCCGGCATGATCGCGCGCATCGCCATCGCGGTCGGGCTGTCGTTTCTTGCCGGCTTCGTCGACGCGCTCGGATTCATGCACCTCGGCGGCTTTTTCGTCGCATTCATGAGCGGCAACTCGACCCAGCTGGCAGTCGCGCTGCCCGACGGGCTGGCGGGCGCGGTCATGCCGGCTGCGCTGATCGGTCTGTTCGTCCTGGGCGTGATGGGCGGAACGCTGCTTGAGCAGCGCTTCTCCAGCGCGCTCGGTCTGCTCGTCCTTGCCGCCCTGCTTGGCCTAGCTGCCGGGCTGGCGGCCATGCGCATGGAGAACGCTGCCGTGCTGGTCACGCCGTTCGTCATGGGCGCGATGAATACCGTGATGCGCACGGGCCAGGCCGGCATGGCGGTCACCTACATGACCGGCAACCTCGTCAAGCTCGGCCAGGCCATCGTCGCGGCGTTCCAGGGCGGGGGGCGCTGGGGCTGGCTGCCTTTCCTGCTGCTTTGGGTCGGCCTCGTGACCGGTGCTGTATGCGGCGCGGTCGCCTATGGCGAAATCGGGCTCACTGCCTTGTGGTTGCCGACGATCGGGCTTGTCGGCCTGGCCGTCGTCAGGTTGGTTTTCAGATAAATTGAAGCGGTCCGAACGGAACAGGAACCCTGTTCCCGACAGGGTCTGTCATGGCAGTATCCAGCCTGATTCGCACGCTTGAGCCTTGGTATCCGATGGACGACAGAGACGACCTTTTTTCGAATATGGACAAGCCCGCTCCGCGCGCTGGGTCCCGTCCGCTCGATCCCATCCTGCAGGCTGCCACGAAGCGCGGCGCAACGGTCAAAGACGGCAGCGAAGGCTACGACGCCAGCCACATCGAGGTGCTCGAGGGGCTCGAGCCGGTGCGCCGCCGGCCCGGCATGTATATCGGCGGCACCGACGAGAAGGCGCTGCACCACCTGTTCGCCGAGGTGATCGACAACTCCATGGACGAGGCCGTCGCCGGGCATGCCACCTTCATCGAAGTCGAGTTCTCCGCTGACGGCTTCCTGACCGTCACCGACAACGGCCGCGGCATCCCGGTCGACCCGCACCCGAAATTCCCGAAGAAATCAGCGCTCGAAGTCATCATGTGCACGCTCCATGCGGGCGGCAAGTTCGATTCCAAGGTGTACGAAACTTCCGGCGGCCTGCACGGCGTCGGCGTTTCGGTGGTCAACGCGCTTTCCGATCAGTTGGAGGTCGAGGTGGCGCGTGGCCGCCAGCTCTACCGCATGCGCTTTGCGCGCGGCGTGCCGCAAGGCAAGCTCGAAGCCCTCGGCGACGTCCATAACCGGCGTGGCACGCGGGTGCGCTTCCATCCCGACCCCGACATTTTCGGAAAGAACGCCGCTTTCGAACCGGCGCGGCTTTACCGCATGGCGCGTTCGAAAGCCTACCTCTTCGGCGGCGTTGAAATACGCTGGAGTTGCGACCCGAAGCTTCTGAAGGAGAAGGATCAGACGCCGGAAGAGGCGGTATTTCATTTCCCGGGCGGCCTGAAGGACTATCTGAAGGCCCAGCTCGGCAGCGATTTTCAGGTCACCCGCGAGATCTTCGCAGGCAAGAGCGAAAAACAGAGCGGCCACGGCTCAGTCGAATGGGCGGTCACCTGGTATGGTGGCGACGGCTTCATCAACTCGTACTGCAACACCATCCCCACGCATGAGGGCGGCACGCACGAGGCCGGGCTGCGCAACGTACTGCTGCGCGGCCTGCGGGCCTATGCCGAGCTGACCGGCAACAAGCGTGCCTCCATCGTCACCAGCGACGACGTCATGATCTCTGCAGCGGGCATGCTTTCGGTGTTCATCCGCGAGCCCGAATTCGTCGGCCAGACCAAGGACCGTCTGGCGACGATGGAGGCCGTCCGCATCGTCGAGGCGGCGATCCGCGACCCCTTGGACCACTGGCTGGCGGACAACCCGCAGGAAGCCTCCAAGCTGCTAGAATGGGTGATCGCGCGCGCCGACGAGCGCGTGCGGCGCAAGCAGGAGCGCGAGGTGTCGCGCAAGTCGGCGATCCGCAAGCTGCGCCTGCCCGGCAAGCTAGCCGACTGCACCCAGAACGCGGCGGCCGGCGCCGAACTGTTCATCGTCGAGGGAGACTCGGCTGGCGGTTCCGCAAAGCAGGCGCGCGACCGGGCCAGCCAGGCCGTGCTGCCTCTGCGCGGCAAGATTCTCAACGTCGCCAGCGCCGGCAACGACAAGCTGGCCGCCAACCAGCAGATTTCCGACCTTACGCAGGCGCTAGGCTGCGGAACTCGATCCAAATATCGCGACGAGGATTTGCGCTACGACCGCGTGGTGATCATGACCGACGCTGACGTGGACGGTGCGCACATCGCATCGTTGCTCATCACCTTCTTTTACCAGGAAATGCCGAACCTGATCCGCGGCGGCCATCTCTACATGGCTGTTCCGCCGCTCTACCGCATCAGCCAGGGCGGCAAGGTTCTGTATGCCCGCGACGACGCCCACAAGGACGAACTGCTGAAGACCGAGTTCACCGGGCGCGGCAAGGTAGAGATCGGCCGCTTCAAGGGTCTTGGCGAGATGATGGCGGCACAACTCAAAGAAACCACCATGGACCCAAGGAAGCGTACGCTGCTGCGTGTCCAGGTCGACGAGACCGATCCCGAAGCCACGCGTGCTTCCGTTGACGCTCTGATGGGCACCAAGCCGGAGGCGCGCTTCCGCTTCATCCAGGAACGCGCCGAGTTTGCAGACGCCGAAGTGCTCGATATCTGAAACGCTTCCGGCGCGGTCCGTCAGGTCCACTTGCCTTCGACCGTCTGGAACGGCAGCCGCATCGTGGCAAGGCGCGGCGTCGCTTCCGCCAGGATCGCCGCGCACTTCGTGAGGGCGTCGAATTGCGATGCCATCTCGATGCCGTTGCGCGCGTCGATGCCGCGCCCCCTGGTTGTCGAAAACGGCCACAACGGACCGTGCGAGTGGCATTCGAGGATATAGAGCTTGCCGCTCTCGGCATCCCGGATCACGTCAAAGCCGAGCAGCGGGACGTCGGGAAACGCGGCGCGGTGCGCAGCTTCGCACAACGCCATCACACTGGGCTCCCTGACCAGCGTGACGTCCATCTCCCTCGTGTTCGATACAACGGACCTCCCGCCGCCCTTGCCGAAACCCCATCTGCCGGCGAGCGGCTCGCCACGGCCCACTGTCGTCTGGTGTATGCACAGGATGGTCTGCCCAAGCAGCGTCAAGACGCGGTAGCTTTGCGGCCACTCACCGGTGAAGATGAATTCCTGGGCCAACATCCCCCTGCGGCCCAAGTGATCCTTTGCGAGCGATGCCGGGGGCTGGTACTTCACCCTGCCGGTGCGACGGATGCGAACATTGGCGCCGCGCCCGCCGAAGTTCGGCTTCTCTATGACATACGGCCCCCATACCGCCGGATCGAGAACCGTGTCGGGCCTGACGAACGCCCATTTAGGAACGGCGAAACCAGCTCCTTGCAGGCGATTGTATTCGCCGTCTTTCAAGAGCGTGCGCGACGTAAGAATCCTGCCTGGCAGCAACGTACGCGGTCCCGTGCGCTGCATCGCGACCGACAACGTCGGAGAGGCCCACAATGCCACATGCGACAGCCTGTGCGCTGGCGAATTGCGCAGCACGACCGCGTTGATGCGCGGATCTGCCTGCTCGACGCGGCGCGCGATCAGTTCAAGATCCTGCGTCGTCTCGGAGGCCTCGCCCATGGTGGCGAGAACCAGATTGAAGCGTCGCATGGATTTTCACCAGCAAGGAATTGGCGCGCGGAAACCAGAAACACAAAAGGCCCGCAGTTACAAAGCAGGCCTATGCAATCCAACCAACGATCGGTGACAGCCGCTACGCGGCCATCGGCCGTGAAACGTGCGCCCGATCGCAATGCCGCTGCCGCTTTCCCGGGCGTCTCGCGACGAAGCCCTCTGCCTGAGGCTCATGCCTGAGGCTCAAACAATGCAGGCGAACAAGCCGCAAGCACCGGCGGCTTGCGAAAACTACATCTTGATCAAGCCCGACGGAATCTCGGCCGTCACTCTCTCAAGCCTTTCGCGACGCAGCAGCACCGGCTTCTCATAAATCTTCTTCATGTTTCCCCTCTCAATGCCCACTCCAAGTGCCGTTGCCGACTCTCGTCAGCCATTCGGTCTATTCAACCAATACACCCGACGGTATCTCGGCTGTTACGCTGTCCAGCTTTTCGCGGCGCAACAGCACCGGCTTTTCGTAGGCTTTCTTCATGGTCCCGACCTATCGCCATCGGCCAATCTTGGTTGCAAGAGTAGCAGACCGCCGTTTGATGGCGCAAGCCGCCGCCGACGTGGCGCCCTGCGAGGTTTACAACAGCGCGCACCACGATGTTGGCTCGGGGGTTCACATTCAGTGCCCCACGGTTTTTCCTTGCGTCTGCGTCGCCGCCGTGGTGGCTGTCTGCCGCCCGACCGACTGAAGGAAATTGCCGCCGCATGTCCCAGAACGCCTCCACCCCGACCGCTCCGCGCTGCCCGATCTGTGCAGGAACTGTCTTCGGACCCGGCCCCAAGGGCCGCACGGCGCCCAACGGCGCCATGCCGCGCTGCGCCGGCTGCCAGTCGCTGGAGCGCCACCGCATCTTCCGCGTGATGTTCGACAGGCTCGGCCCCGCCAGTTTCGCCCGCTGGGCCGCCATTCAGTTCAGCCCGGACCCGACCGTGGATCCGTCCTGGTTCGCCTCGCATGAATTGTCGGTCTATGGCGAACCCGGCGGCCTGGACATCCAGTCAATCGATCGGCCCGATGCCGCCTACGACATGGCGATCTGTTCGCATGTGCTTGAGCATGTCGGCGACGATCGCGCAGCACTCCATGAATTGCTGCGCATCCTGCGGCGCGACGGCCTGCTCTACCTGGCATTTCCCGACCCATTTCGCGAGGATGTGACACGCGATTGGGGCTTTCCAAAACCTGAGAAGCACGGCCACTGGCGCGTCTACGGCGCGGATGTCAAAGAGCGGTTTGCCAAGTATCTTCCGGGCCAGCCTGTTCTAGCCTATCGCGGCCAGGATCCGGTCACCGGCGAATGGGAAGGAGCGTTCCTGCTGCCACGCTCTGACGTCAGCCGACGCCGCGTCGAGGCGGCGCTTGGATCGTCCGTGAGCCTGTTTTCCGGCCCCGCAGGCGCCTGACCGCCGGCAGGTGGCAAACAAAAAGGCCGCGCCTTCATGGCGCGGCCTTTCCTGTTTAGTGGCCATGGGCAAGTCCGATCAGGCAGCGGCCTTCTTGGCCGCGCCGGTCGGAACTTCCGCGATCGTCTTCAGAATTTGCGATGCGATCTGGTAGGGATCGCCCTGCGAATTCGGGCGGCGGTCTTCCAGGTAACCCTTGTAGTCGTTCTTGATGAACGAGTGCGGCACGCGGACGGAAGCGCCACGGTCGGCAACGCCATAGCTGAACTTGTTCCACGGCGCCGTTTCATGCTTGCCGGTAAGACGCTTGTCGTTGTCCGGACCATAAACGGCGATGTGGTCCATCAGGTTCTTGTCGAAGGCAGCCATCAGCGCCTCGAAATACGCCTTGCCGCCGACTTCGCGCAGGTAGGTCGTCGAGAAGTTGGCGTGCATGCCCGAGCCGTTCCAGTCCGTGTCGCCGAGCGGCTTGCAGTGGTACTCGATGTCGATGCCGTACTTCTCGGTCAGGCGCTGCAGCAGATAGCGCGCCATCCACACTTCGTCAGCGGCCTTTTTGGAGCCCTTGCCGAAAATCTGGAATTCCCACTGGCCCTTTGCCACTTCGGCGTTGATGCCCTCGTGGTTGATGCCGGCATCGAGACAGAGCTCGAGGTGCTTCTCGACGATTTCGCGGGCAATGTCGCCGACATTGGAGTAGCCGACGCCGGTGTAGTACGGGCCCTGCGGCGCCGGATAGCCGGAAGTCGGGAAGCCGAGCGGACGGCCATCCTTGTAGAAGAAGTATTCCTGCTCGAAGCCGAACCATGCGCCCTCATCGTCGAGGATGGTCGCGCGGGCATTCGTCGAGTGCGGGGTGACGCCATCGGGCATCATGACTTCGCACATCACCAGCACGCCGTTGGTGCGGGCCGGGTCCGGATAAACTGCCACGGGCTTCAGCACGCAGTCGGAGCTGCGGCCTTCGGCCTGCATGGTGGAGCTGCCATCAAAACCCCAGAGCGGAAGCTGATCGAGCTTCGGAAACGCGTCGTATTCCTTGATCTGGGTCTTGCCGCGCAGGTTTGGCACGGGCGTGTAACCGTCGAGCCAGATATACTCGAGCTTATATTTCGTCATTCTGACCTCACGTTAGCGATTAGTGCAACCAGTGCCCCCACAGGGCGTCTGCGGCCTGGAACGGCCGCAGCCACAGAACGTTAAGCAAATCGCATGCCACCCGGCGTCAACCGGGTTTGCTGCAGTGCAATGCCGCACTGCACAATAGAACCTGTGCGGGCTTATTGCTCCGCCTACCAGCAAATCCCGTGACTGCATATTTATTGTGCAAAAG
>JAPLOZ010000107.1 GCA_026400435.1 Hyphomicrobiales bacterium
GACGAGATCGGCCGTGTCATCCAGGCGGTTGAGGATCTGGGCGAACTCGACAACACCCTGATCATCTACATCAGCGGCGACAACGGCGCGAGCGCCGAAGGCATGATCAACGGGACGCCGAATGAGTTCACGACGTTCAACGGCGTGCCGGTCCCGGTGAAGGCGCAATACCTCTGGTATCCGTTCTGGGGTTCCGACAAGACATTCCCGCACTTTGCCGCCGCGTGGGCCTGGGCGCTGGGCACACCCTTCAAGTGGGTGAAACAGGTGCCGTCCCACTTCGGCGGAACAGCCCAGGGGGTGGCCATGTCCTGGCCGGGCCACATAACGGACGTCGGCGGCATCCGTCGCCAGTTCTCCCACGTCATCGACATCGTGCCGACGATCCTGGAAGCGACGGGCGTTTCGGCGCCCGAAAATATCAATGGAATACCGCAGAAGCCGATCGAAGGCACGAGCATGGCCTATACCTGGGACAAGGCAAATGCCGACGCCCCGACACGGCACACCACGCAGTATTTCGAGATGCTGGGGAACCGCGCCATCTATCAGGACGGCTGGATCGCCTCGACGACTCCCGTGACGCTGCCCTGGGAACTTAGCTCGGCCCCGCCGCCGGATGTGATCAGCGGCTACAAGTGGGAACTGTACGATCTTCATGAAGACCCCACGCAGTTCAACGACCTCGCGGCCGCGATGCCCGACAAGGTCAAGGAGATGCAGGCCGTCTTCGATTCGGAAGCGGCGAAGTACAATGTGCTGCCACTCGACAACACGTCGCTTGCTCGCTGGAATACGCCGCGGCCGAACCTGACGGCCGGCCGGACCGATTTCAGCTATTCCGGAGTGCTGACCGGTGTGCCGAAGAGTGCCGCGCCTGACATCCTCAACAAGGCCTACACGATCACCGCGGAGATCGAGATTCCGGCGGGCGGTGCCGAAGGCATGATCGTTACTGAGGGCGGCCGTTTTGGCGGGTACGGGCTTTTCCTCAGCAAGGGCGTGGCCGGCCTCAGAAGCGGCAGGCCGGTGTTCGTCTATAACCTGCTCAACCTCAAGCGTACCGTCTGGTCGGGCCCGGAGCTCGGCGCCGGCAGGCATACGATCGTCTTCGACTACAAGCCGGCGGAGCCCGGGCTCGGCAAAGGCGGAACCGGGGTGCTCTCGGTCGATGGCACGGATGTCGACACAGAGACCATGAAAAACAGCACGCCCATCACCTTCCCCGAGGACGAGAGCTTCGATGTCGGCCAGGACACGAGGACCGGCGTAGCGATGATCGAATATCGCTACGACGTCCCGTTCAAGTTCACGGGCAAGATCGACAGCCTGACATTCAAGCTCGAACCGCAGGACAAGACGGCGCCTGAAGACAAGGCCGAACTAGGAGCAATGCCGGCTCCTGAGCCGGATCCGATCGACGAATCGAGCCCATGAACACCCCGGTCGCCGGACAGGGTTCGTCTCCCGTCACAGCGGGCGACCTCGCGCAGGCTGCGCATGTAGGATGTGGCTCATGCCGCGAACTGCGCCGCGCTTTACCTTCAGCCTTCGGCGAGCTTGCGCAGCTCCGCCTTCACCACCTTGCCGCTGGTGTTGCGCGGCATGGCGTCGACTTGAACCACCTTCCGCGGGACCTTGTATCCCGCGAGGTTCTGGCGGCAGTGCCTGAGGATCGACGGCGCGTCGAATGGACCATTGGCCACGATGAAGGCGACGACTTCCTCGTCGCCTGTCGCAGCCGGGATGCCGACGACCGCCGCCTCGACGACGCTGTCGTGCAGGCTCAGAACGTATTCGACTTCCTGCGCATGGATCATCAGGCCGCCGCGCTTGATCAGGTCGGCCGCGCGGCCGGTGAGATGCAGGATGCCGTTGTCGGTGAAATGGCCGGTGTCGCCAGGGTAGTACCAGCCGTCGCGGATCGTCTCGTCCCCGGCCGCGGTCTCGCCGGCGAAGGAGCGCGTGACGCCCGGCCCGCGCATGCGGATGCGGCCCGAGATGCCCTGGCCGACCAGCGCGCCGGTCTCGTCGACCACCTCGACCTCGATGCCTGTCACCAGCCGGCCGGCGGCGGTCGGTGAAGTATCCTCCTCGTCGCCAGTGATCAGCGCGACCGGGCCGCCGCCTGTCGTTCCGTAGTAGTCGATGACGCACGGCGCGACTGTCGCGCGCAGTGCGGCGCGCTCCTCGGGCTGCAGCTTGCCGGCGGTCGAGACATAGGCGCGCAGCCCCGGCATCAGGTGGCTCTTGCCGGCGGTGAGGCCGAGCAGCGCGCGGCTGGTCTTCGGCGTGACGATCAGCGCGGTGGCGCCGGTCCCATTGACTTCGTCGGCGAGCTCCTGGGGATCGAATAATGTGGGGAACAGTCTTATTGTGGCGCCGAGCGTCAGCAGCGCGAAGGAGATGGCGCGTCCGGCATCGAAGACGAGCGGCAGCGGCAAGAGGAACCGATCGTGGCGGTCGATCAGCCTGCCGATGGTGAAGGCCACGAACCTGCCGAACATTTCCTCATGAGTGGTGACGATGCCCTTGGGAGTGCCTGTCGTTCCCGAGGTAAGCCCGTAAACCAGCGGGCTGTCCACCAGGCTGGCCGGCCGTATCCCGACCGGCTCCGTGGCGGCAAGATCGTTCACGCCAATTGCTGCGATGGCTACCGGCAGGGGCTTGGCGTCATCGACGAGCAGCAGCTTGGGTTGGAACCGCTCGACGATGCGACCGATCTCGGGCGCTGCGCCGCGCCAGTCCATCGGCAGGGCGATCGCGCCGATCCGGGCGATCGCCAGCAGTGCGACCAGGTGGTCCGGCGTGTCGCGCAGGCGCAGGCCGACCAGGTCGCCGACGCCGACGCCTGCGCGGCTGAGGCGTCCGGCGAGCCGGCGCGCCGCGACATCGAGAGCGACATACGAGAAACTCGCGCCGCCACCCTCGATCGCCGGATGCTCCGGCTGACTGTCGGCGTGTCGGGAGACCAGGGCAGCGATGTTCATGCGGCCGCCCCTATGCCGGTTTCAGTCGTGACGGGCGAGAAACGAGGAAATGGCGCGCGCCAGCTTGCCTGGCGACGAAGGGTCCATGCGCGTGAACACATCGCGATGCTTGCCCTTGACGATGATCGTCTCGAGATGCGGGACCAGCGCCGGGTAGCCGCGTTCAGGATGCAGGAGTTCGTCGACGTTGTTGGATGCCGCTACGATCAACATCCTGCCGGAATAGGGTCTGGTCTCGTAAGTCTTTATCGCCGCCAGCCGGGCCGGCCTCAGCACTTTCTGCTTGCGCTCTTTGCCGGTCAGCTGAGGAAGCCGACGGGCGGTGCTTATGGCTCGCTGTCCCGCCAGCCAGTAGTATAAGCGGCGAAGCCTCGAGCGTCGTTTCAGCCTGAAGGGATCGCCGAGGGTCACCGTCTTTACCCGATCGCCTTCAGCGGACAGCTGCTGCGCAACTTCATAGGCGACCTGGGCGGTCATGCACTGGCCGAAAATGTGATACGGCCCGGACGGCCGGACCTGGCGGATCTCGCGGATGTAGGAGCGCGCCATCTCCGGGACCGAGATCAGCGGCACCTCCCCCGGCAGCAGGCCGAGCACCCTGACAGCGTAGATCGGCCGGTCGGGCAGCACGTCGCGAAGTTTGCGCGAGAACGCGGCCGTTCCGGTCGAACCGTGAATGCATATCAGCGGCGTGCCCGACCCGGTGTCGCTGACCGTGTAAAGTATCTTCGGCTGCGCCTCCTTCTTTCTCGACATGATGGCATCGGCGAGCGCGCGAGGCGTCGAGGTTTCCAGAAGAATAGAAAGCGGCAGCGAGACACCGAAGTCACGCTCGATGCCAGCAAGCAAAGTCTCACCCGCCAGTGAATCGCCACCCAGATCGAAGAAGCCGTCCTCTTCTCCTACCTCGATTGTGAATATGTCCTCAAAAATGCGTCGAATTCCGTCAGTGACCAAGGACATGTCGGCAGACAGGCGCCGATCATCCTGAGGAATGCTTCTGACCGTGGGCACTTGAACTATCAATGCCGGGCGTGTCCATTTGCACTACCGCTCTTCCTCAAAGACTATGCAGACTCCCCGGGAGCGGCGCAATAGGACCCGCGCGAGCGGGCGCGCGCGGAACGGACCATGCGGCGCGAACATGGCGAGGTGATTTCACAGGAAGAATTCGCGGTTGGACAGACCGACCTGGAGACGGCCGAAATTCTCGCCGGTCGATTCCGCATTCATGATCCGATGCGCGCGCAGCGCATGGATGTCGCGGAAGATGCGCTGGAGCGGGTGCTGGTCAAACAATGCGCCCACCCCCAGCGCCGCGAAAATCGCGTCGACCTGGCTGGCGCAGCACCCTGCGATCCAGGAAGCCTCCCAGCGGCATCGCGCCCTGAGGTCGAGCGACGGCTCGCTACCCATGCGGGCCGCGTGGCCGAGTTCCTCGAGGTTTCGCGTGAACTTTGTCTCGGCGCAATCGAGCATCGTCCGGCAGTTGGCGATCAGCAGGTTGGCATGCGGATTGACCGCAGCGTCGGGACCGGCGCCGGCCAGTCTTTCTTGGGCCGAGCCGATATAGTGATCGATCGCCGCTCCAGCCATGCCGATGGCCGGCGCGGCAATGGCGTAGGCGAGCATCAGGCCCCAGGGATAGCGATAGACCGGACCGTCGTTGCTGCTCGCCGGATCCTTGCGCAGCCTCGCCGTGTCGGCTTCAGAACTGGCGCGATGGTCGGGAACGAAGGCATCGGCGACCACGATGGTGTTCGTGCCGGTACCCTTGAGACCCGCGACATGCCAGTCGTCCTCGATCACGAAATCCGAGCGGGGTACGAGAAACAGATACTGCAGGGAGGGCGGCGTGGATGCAGCAATCAGGGACGAAGTTTCCCCGCTGCCCGACCATACGTCGCGGGCGGCCTGATCAGGGAAAAGCGCGAGCCGCCAGTTGTGGATGCCGAGGATCGCCAGCACCCATGCGCTTGAGCCGCAATGCCTGGCGATCTCGATGCAGACGCGCAGAAAGACGAGAGGGTCGAGTTCGGCGCCCCCGTGGCGACGAGGCTTGAGGATATCGAAGAAGCCGGCCTCTGCGAAGTCCGCGATTGTCTCGCTCGACAGCCGGCGAAGCTTCTCGCAGTCCCGCGCACGTTCGCGAAGCACCTGTCCAAGCGCCGCTGCCCGCCCAACAAACTGACCCGCCGGCGCGATGTCGCTCCCCGGCATCCTCTCCACGACTGCCACAGCGATCCATCCCCAGCCAGCTGGACGCGAAGCCGTCCGGCACGACTGGTCGTGCCGGGACAGCCGTCAGGATAGCAGTTGGAACAAAAGGACGCATCTCAAATTCTCGTCAGCCGCGCACAGGGGGCGACGAGCCAGGCCGTGAGGCCAGAGTCTCGACCGGCCCTTCAACCGCAATTCACACCGAAACGGTCAGTCCGCCGTCGACATAGATGGTCTGGCCGTTGACGAAAGACGAGGCGTCCGACGCCAGGAAAACGGCTGCGCCGACCAGTTCCTCGACCTCGCCCCAGCGGCCGGTCGGGGTGCGCTTTTCGAGCCAGATCGAAAACTCCGGGTCGTCCATCAGCGCCTTGTTGAGCTTGGTGCGAAAGAACCCGGGCGAGATGGCGTTGATCTGGATGCCGTATTTTGCCCAGTCGGCGCACATGCCACGCGTCAGGTTGCGCACGGCGCCCTTGGTCGCGGTATAGGGGGCGATATTTGCCCGCGCCAGCTCGCTCATCACCGAGCCGATGTTGATGATCTTGCCGCGCCGGCGCGGGATCATGCGTTTGGCCACCGCCTTGCCGACATTGAAGACGCCGGTCACGTTGGTCTGCAGCAGCCTCTGCCATTCCTCGTCGGGGAACTCTTCGAGCGGCTTGCGAAACTGTACGCCGGCATTGTTGACGAGAATGTCGATCGGACCGATCTCCTTCTCGATCCTGTCCACCTCGGCCTCGACCGCGGCGGCGTCGACGACATCAAACACCGAACCCTCGGCCGCCAGGTCGAGATCCGTCAGCGCAGCGACAGATCGCGCCACCTTGTCGACGGACCTGCCGTTCACCACGACGGCGGCTCCGTGTTCGGCGAGGCCCTTGGCGAGCCCCTGTCCAATACCCTGCGCCGACCCGGTGACGAGCGCCAGCCGGCCGGTGAGGTCAAAGAGGCCCGACATGCGACTTCCTACTCGCGTCTGAAGGTGCGGATGCGGTCGAACAGGACGGCCAGGATGATCGCGCCGCCGATGAATGTTCCCTGCCAGAAGGCGTTGATGCCAAGCAGGCCAAGGCTGTTGCGGATCACCTCGATCAGCGCCGAGCCGACCAGCGCTCCGAAGGCGGTGCCGATACCGCCGGCGAGGTTGGCGCCGCCGATGACCGCCGCCGCGATGACCTGCAGTTCCATGCCGGCGCCGATGTTGGTGGTGACGGCGCCGAGCCAGCCCGTCTGGATGATGCCTGCCACGCCGGCCGACAGCGCCGAGATGATGTAAACCGCAACCTTGATCTGCTTGACTGGCACGCCGGTCAGCGTCGCGGCGTGCTCGTTGCCGCCGATCGCAAACACGTAGCGGCCAAATCTTGTCCAGCGCAGCACGAAGCCGGTGATCAGCGCCAGCACCACCATGTAGAGCACCGGATTGGCAATGCCGAAGAACCACGCGCCGCCGCCCACCGACAGCAACAGGTCGTGGTCGGGACCGAACTCGAATACGACCGTGTTGTTGGACGCGACCATGGCCAGGCTTCGCGCGATGGACAGCATGCCGAGCGTGACGACGAATGGCGGGAATCCGAGATATGCAATGAGCAAGCCGTTGAAAGCGCCGACGATGACGGCGGTGCCCAGCGATGCGAGGATGCCGACCTCGATGCCGTAGCCTGCATGCATCACCACGGCGAGCACCATGGAACACAGGCAGAGCACCGACCCGACAGACAGGTCGATGCCGCCGGTGATGATGACCAGCGTCATGCCAAGCGCGATGATCGCGACGAACGTGACGTTGCGGGTGATGTTGAACAGATTGGCCTTGGTCGCGAAGGCGTTGGTGGCGAACGACAGGAAGATGCAGGCGGCGATGATGGCAACAAGCACCCAGAAGGTCTGGCTGTTCAATATCTGCGTCAGCCGGCTGTTCTGCTTGTGCGCGATCGTTTGTTCGAGCGTGATGGCCATGTCCCGGTCCTCTCGGCTACGCTGCTTGCTCGATCGCGCCGGTTATGAGGCCGGTAACCTCCTCGGGCGAACTCGATGCAATCTTCTTGTCGGCAACCTTGCGGCCACGACGCATGACAATCACCCGGTCCGCCACCGTGAAGACGTCAGGCATGCGGTGGCTGATCAGCACCACAGCTATGCCCTTTTCGCGCAGCTGGCGGATAAGGTTGAGGACTTCCGCCACCTGGCGCACCGAGATGGCCGCGGTCGGTTCGTCCATGAGGACGATCTTGGCTTCCGAGAGCATGGTGCGGGCGATCGCCACGGCCTGACGCTGGCCGCCCGACATCTTGTTGACCAGGTCGCGGGGACGCGTCTCGGACTTCAGCTCTTTGAAGATCTCGCCGGCGCGGCGGTACATCGACGCATAGTCCAATATGCTGAAGGGGCCGACACCCTTGCGCAGCTCGCGGCCAAGGAAGACATTCGCCGCCGCGGTCAAGTTGTTGCAGAGCGCCAGATCCTGGTGGACTATCTCGATGCCGTGCCGGCGCGCATCCACCGGCTTGTGCATGACCAGTTCGGCGCCGTCCATCCGCAGCGTGCCCTCGCTCGGGCGAAAGTTGCCGGCGATCATTTTGACAAGCGTCGACTTTCCGGCGCCGTTGTCGCCCATGAGCCCGACGACCTCGCCGGCATTCAGCGAGAAAGATACGTTGCTGACGGCATGGATCGCGCCGAAGTGTTTCGAGACGTTGGTGAGTTCGAGAACGGCCACCCTATTCCTCCTCAGTCGCCGCCGGTTTGCGCCGGCCTTGCGAAGCACAGTCCCGCGGCCCTGTTCCTCCCGGCAGCGCGACGCCGGGATTTACGCCAACTGGCGAGCAGGCGTCAATCTGTTGTCCGGATGAGCCAAAATAATTTTGTATGACAAATCGGACAATACCAGTTGACGCAGCGAATGCCTCGTTATTAGTTTAACCCCACCTTCGGGAGGAAGGAATGCTGATCCTCGTTACTGGCGCAACCGGCAAGGTCGGGCGGAACCTCGTTTCACGCCTGATCGCGGATTCGCGTTTCGCCGGCGCCAGGGTTCGTGCGCTGTGCCACAACCGGACCTTGCCGCAAACCGATCGCGTCGAGGTGGTGAAGGGTTCGATCGCCGACCGCGCGGTGGTGGCGAACGCGCTGCGCGACGTCACCCACATCGTGCATCTGGCGACCTGCAAGGAAATAGCCGAAGACGTGATGGACGTCACGGTCAAGGGCCTGTTCTGGCTGCTCGAGGAGTTTCGCGCGAGCAAGAGCGCGCGGCAATTCGTGCTGATCGGCGGCGACGCCGGCATCGGTCATTATTTTTACCGGCACGACGGGCCGATCACCGAGAATGCCCCGCACATGGCCTATCCCGGCTGCTACGCGCTTTCGAAGGTTCTGGAAGAGGTGATGCTTGAGCAGTTCGGCATCCAGTACGACCTGAACGGGTGTTGCCTGCGCGCGCCGTGGATCATGGAAAAGGACGATTTCCGCTACACGCTTTCGTTTGGCGACGACCTGTTTGGTGGCCCGGACTGGAAAACGATGGTGCCGGCCAACGATGCGAAGCGCTACGCCGGCAAGGGTACCGTTCCGCTGCTCAAGGATGCCGACGGCAGGCCCCTGAAGCGCAATTTCGTGCATGCGGACGATCTCGTTTCCGCCATCCTGGCGGCGATCGACAATCCACGCGCCAAACGCCAGCTCTTCAACATTTCGATGGACCGCCCGGTCGATTACGGCGAACTGGCGGACTATCTCGCGCGGACGCGCGGTCTGGACTCAATCGAGGTCCCAAGCCGGTTCCATTCCAACTGGATGGACAACAGCAAGGCCAAATACCTGCTTGGCTGGCAACCGGAATACGACCTCGAAAAGCTTGTCGATTCGGCATGGGAATACGAACGCGCGGAAGATGATCCCCGCGTCGTATACTATCCGGGTTGATATCGTCGGCGGTCGCCTTCGCGGCCGTCTTTCATCAGGGAGGAATATGGAATGAGGAAACTACTTTTGCTTGCCGCGACAGCGGCAATGGCCTTCGGCGCCAGCCAGGCCATGTCACAGGAGAAGAAGCAGCTCGTGATCGTCGTGAAGGGGCTCGACAACCCCTTCTTCGAAGCGATCAACCAGGGCTGCCAGAAGTGGAACAGCGAGAACGCCAGCTCGGAATACGAGTGCTTCTACACCGGTCCGGCATCGACGTCGGATGAAGCCGGCGAAGCGCAGATCGTCGCCGACATGCTTGCAAAGCCGTCGACCGTCGCCATCGCGATTTCGCCGTCCAACGCCAAGCTGATCGCCCAGACGATCAAGAGCGCGGCGCCGACGATCCCGGTGATGACGCTTGACGCCGACCTCGCCAAGGAAGACGCCGCGCTGCGCAAGACCTATCTCGGCACCGACAACTACCTGATGGGCAAGCGAATCGGCGACTACATGAAGCAGGCCAAGCCGAGCGGCGGCAAGGTTTGCTCGATCCAGGGCAACCCGGGCGCCGACAACATCCTGCGCCGTGCTCAGGGCTGGCGCGATTCCCTTTCGGGCCAGGAAGGTCTGACGGAGCTGAAGGGTGAAGGCGGCTGGACCGAAGTGGCTGGTTGCCCCGTGTTCACCAACGATGACGGCGCCAAGGGCGTTCAGGCGATGACCGATATCCTCGCCGCCAACCCCGATCTCGCCGGCTTCGGCATCATGGGCGGCTGGCCGCTGTTCGGCGCGCCGCAGCCCTATCGCGACCTGTTCAAGCCTTTGGCCGACAAGATCGCGAGCAACGAGTTCGTGATTGGCGCCGCCGACACCATCGGCGATGAAGTCGCGATCGCCAAGGAAGGCCTCGTGACCGCTCTTGTGGGACAGCGTCCGTTCGAGATGGGCTACAAGGCCCCGTCGGTGATGATCGACCTGGTCACCGGCAAGGAAGTTGCCGACCCGGTCTTCACCGGTCTCGACGAATGCACCAAGGACACCACCGACACCTGCATCCAGAAGTAGTCGACAATCGAGGACGCGCCCGTTCGCGGGCGCGTCCTCTCCTTGCTGTAGCCAGCTATTGGTGACATAGGCTCGGCAGGGGGTAAATTCATGCGTCGCAACAAGGATACAATGTCCGTGGCCGGCCCTGCATCTGTCGAACGAGGCAAGGGATCGGGGGCGGCGCTTGTCGCCGGCGGCAGCGTTCATGCCGCGCTTGCCAACGAGATCGGCCTGCGGATCGTGCGCGGCGACTACCCTCCGGGCACCATCCTGCCCAACGAAGCCAAGTGGTCTGAAACCTTCGAAGTCAGCCGCTCCGCGGTGCGCGAAGCGATCAAGATGCTGATGGCAAAGAGCCTGCTTGCCTCGCGCCCCAAGGTGGGGAGTTGGGTCGAGCCGCGCGAGCGGTGGAACCTGCTCGACCGCGACGTGCTTGGCTGGTACGCGATGGCGCCGGATCGTGAATCATTCCTGCGCACGGTGCAGGAGTTCCGCTACATCATCGAACCCGAGGCGACGGCGCTCGCAGCCGAGCGCCGCAGCGACCAAGAGATGGCCGAGATCAGCGCGGCGTGCCGCGACATGGGCGAGGCTTCCTCGCTGGCGACCCGCACCCAGGCCGACACGCGCTTCCATCTTGCCATTCTGCGCGCGTCCGGCAACGAACTGCTGGTGCCGCTCGGCGTGCTTATCGAATCGGCGCTGAACAACCTCTTCGTTTATGTCACGCGCGAGACCAATGACGTGGCCCATGCGCAGAAGCTGCACGAAGCGATCGAGCGCAACATAAGGCTGCAAAGGCCTGATGCCGCGCGCGCGGCGGTGCGTAAGCTGCTCGCCAACACCGACCAGGTGATCATCCGCGAACGCCGCTGATCGATCGGGGATCGCGCGGCCAGCGGGAAATTCCTGGCGGCGTTCAACGTCCGGTGGTGCGGTCGCCCGGTGATCACCTGCCGCACAGGAGGAAAACGTGCTCGTCGATACGCATCTGCATCTCATCGACCGGGCGCGTCTCACCTACCCCTGGCTTGTTGGCGAACCCGCACTCGATCGTGACTTCCTGTACGACGAATATGCGCGCGACGCCGAGCGCGCCGGAATAACAGACGTGCTGCACATGGAGGTGGATGTCGCGCCGTCCGACATTGCGGGGGAGATCGAGTTCGTCCGGGCGCAGTCGACCAGGCCCGGCAACCTGATCCGGGGCGCCATTGCAGCGTGCCGTCCCGAGGAACAGGGTTTCGCGGCCGCGCTGGATCGCGCGATTGGCGATCCCTTCGTGAAGGGGCTCCGGCGCATCCTGCACACCGTTTCCGACGACATATCGCAAATGCCGCTGTTCCGCGAGAATATCGGACGGCTTTCCGGCACCCGCCTGACTTTCGACATCTGCATGTTTCCGCGGCAGAAGCCGCTGGCGCTGGCCCTTGCGACACTGACGCCGGGCGTAACCTTCATCCTCGACCATTGCGGCGTGCCTGACATCAAGGGCGGCGATTTCGACGCCTGGAAGCGCGGCATTTGCGAGATCGCGGAGCGGCAGAACGTTGTCGCCAAGATATCGGGCATCGTCGCGTACGCCGACAGCGGCGCGTGGTCGGCCGACACGCTGCGCCCCTATGTCGAACACGTGGTGGAATGTTTCGGCTGGGAGCGCGTGGTGTGGGGCAGTGACTGGCCGGTGTGCGTGCCGGGCGGCGGCCTGCTTGCCTGGGTGGCGGCGACCCATGCCGTGCTGTCGGGCTGCTCCAACGACGAGCGCGACAGGCTGTTCTGGAAAAACGCCGACCGCATCTGGCAACTCGGACTGGCTGTCGTGCGTTAGAGGGCTCCAGGGGCCTTTCAATGGCCTGCAACGCCTCTTTGGACAGTCCGCCGCATGTGGTTGGTTATCGGCATCCTGGTCGTGGCCGCGATTCTGGCGCTCGCGGCATATGGACGTTTCTCCGAACGGACCGCCGGCGAACACAGTTCGGCTTTCAGCCTTTCTCCAAGTGCGACCTGGCTCGACCGGGCGCTGTCCCGGCTGACCGCAGCCAATGACGGCAGGACGGGGCTAAGGCTGCTTGTCGACAATGTCGAGGCATTCGCGCTGCGGGCGGCTTCGGCGCGCTCTGCCGAGCGCAGCCTCGACCTGCAATATTACTACTGGAAGGACGACCTCACCGGAAGCCTGCTTGCCGACGAGGTCCTGATGGCCGCCGACCGGGGCGTGCGAGTGCGGCTGCTGCTTGACGACGTCAATGCGTGGGGTCGGGACTCCAGTTACCGCGCACTCGACCGGCATGCCAATATCGAGGTCAGGCTCTTCAACCCGATACGCTGCCGCGAAGGCGCACTGCTACGGGGCGTCGAGATGGCGCTTCGATGCTGGAGCCTCAATCGCAGGATGCACCACAAAGCCTGGATCGCCGACGGCCGCGTCGCTTTCGTGGGTGGGCGCAATGTTGGCGACGCCTATTTCGATGCCTCGCAAGAGTCCAATTTTCGCGACACGGACCTGATGGTTCTAGGCCCCGCGGTGCAGCAGACGGAGGAGATGTTCGACCGCTACTGGAACAGCGCCATGGTCTCACCTATCCGCAAGCTGTCGGACTGGTCGCGCCGCGCCGACCTTGCCCGGCTGCGAAAACGCATCGACGGCATCGCGGGCGCCACACGCTCCACACCGTACCTCGAGCGCGTCCGCAGCGGCGCGGCCGCGCGCGGCCTTGCGTCCGGTGAAGGCATCCACTGGGTGACCTCGGCCCAAATCGTCTCCGACCCTCCCGGAAAGGCCGCTTCGGCGCGGGACGACGGCTGGCTGCTGGGCGCACTGCTGCCGGTCATCACTTCGGCAAGAAAGAGCATCGCGATCACGTCGCCCTATTTCATCCCGCTCGACAGCGGCGCGCGGCTCCTTCTCCGGCTGGCAGGCGCGGGCGTCTCGATCTCGGTGCTGACCAATTCGCTGGCCGCCACCGACGTTACGGCCGTGCATGGAGCATATAGCCGCTTCCGCAAGCCGCTGCTGGCCGGCGGCATCCGCCTCTTCGAACTGCGCGCGCGCGACGCACGCAAGGACGTGTCGCTGTTCGGCTCGCGGGGCGCCAGCCTGCATACGAAAGCGTTCGTGGTCGACGGCCATATCGGCTTTGTCGGCTCGTTCAATTTCGACCCGCGCTCCGTCTCGCTGAACACCGAGATGGGACTGCTTTTCGACGACGCCGGGTTGGCAGGGGAAATGCACGCGGTCTATGCCAAGGAGACGGCCACCAAGCGCAGCTACAAGCTTGTTCTGTCGGGCGATGCCGTGGCATGGCAGGACGGCAGTGCAAGCGTGCTCGACAGCGAGCCCGAGGCCAGCCTGCGCCGCCGCGTCGTCGCCGCCGCCGCCAGCTTCCTGCCGGTCGAATCGCAGCTCTGAGGAGGCGCTGAAGCCGGCGTTACGCGCCGGTAACGCAACGTTCATCGCCGAGCCGGCTTTTACTCGGGGATAGGTGCGGCTATCACTGTCGCGACGCTTCGCATCCAAGGCTGATTCATGCTCAAGAGCCGCCTCGCATTCCTGGACCCGGTGCTGCTTGCGCGCCTCAGGAAGAATACGAGGTTCAACGCGATCAAGCTGCGGTTGCGCAGCCGGCTGCAAGCGATGCAGTCGTCGGGAGAATCGGCGTCGCCCAAGCGCAGCGTGGAAGCCGACGGCGACCATGAACTGGTCGTCGCCTCCTACAACATCCACAAATGCGTAGGCACCGATGGCCGCTTCGAACCGGCCCGGATCGCCTCGGTGATCGCCGAACTGGACGCCGACGTCGTGGCGATCCAGGAGGCCGACAAGCGGTTCGGCCGCCGCCATGGACTGCTGGACCTGCAGGCGCTGGAGAAGGCGTCCGGCCTCAGCCACATAGCGACCTCGGAGGGCGCAGACGGGCATGGATGGCATGGCAATGCGCTGTTTCTGCGCAAGGGAACCGTGCGCGACATGCGCCGCCTGGCGCTGCCGGGCGCCGAGCCGCGCGGCGCGCTGGTGGTCGACCTCGACCTTCCGACCGGGCCGCTGCGCCTTGTCGCGGCCCATCTCGGGCTGCTTCGTCGCAGCCGCCGCTGGCAGGTTCGCTCGATCCTCGACGCGATCGACCAGGGGCCGCGCATGCCAATCCTGCTGGTCGGCGATCTCAACGAATGGCGACCCGGGCGAAAATCCTCGCTGCATGAGCTGAGACCGGTCTTCGGACCGCTCAGCCATAACCATTTCTCGTTTCCGTCCTACTTTCCGGTCGTGGCGCTGGACCGCGTCATAGGCTCTCCCGGACTGGTGACGGCGATGGGTGTGCATGACAGCAAGCTCGCCCGCGTCGCCTCGGATCACCTGCCGCTCAAGGCGACGATCGACATTGCCGCGGCTGTGAAGGAAATGCGCGGCCATGACGACGTGGTGCTGACGGCGGTGGGCGGCTAGCTCGATAGATGGCAGCCGCCTTCCCGACACCCGTTGCGCTCGCCTTCAAAGACGGGCATTTGTGCCGCCAAGGCAGTTCTCCGGAGAAATTTCGACATGGCCGAGACATTTGTGATCGCCCAGGGCGGCGGACCGACTGCGGTGATCAACCAGACCGTCGCGGGAGCCGCGCTGGAAATCCGCAAGCGCCATCCGGGGGCACGTGTGCTCGGCGCGCGCCACGGGGTGCGCGGCGTGCGCGACGGAGACTTCGTGGTGCTGTCGGACCTTTCGGAGGAACAACTGCGCCTGTTCGGAGGGACGCCAAGCTCGGGCCTCGGTTCGACCCGTGACAAGCCCGATGCCGCCTATTGCGACCTGGTGTTGAAGGGGCTGAAAAAAGCGGACGCGCAGGCGTTCATCTATATCGGCGGCAACGACACATCAGGCACCCAGCAAATCCTGACCGATGCGTCCGGCGGCTCGATCGCCTTCGTTCATGCACCCAAGACCATCGACAATGACCTGGTCGAGAACGACCACACGCCAGGCTTCATCTCCGCCGCCGAATTCGTCGCCGGCGCGTTCCTGTCGGTCGATCTCGACTTCCGCGCGCTGCCCGGCGTCTATGTGGCGATCGTGATGGGCCGTCACGCCGGCTTCCTGACGGCGGCATCGGCAGCATGGCGGCTCGACGCCGAAAGCGGCCCGCATCTGATCTACGTGCCCGAGCGCGCCTTCTCCGTCGAGCGCTTCATCGACGACGTCAAGCGCACGATGGGCAAGCACAAACGTTGCATCGTCGCCGTCTCCGAAGGCGTCCAGACCGCAAGCGGGACTTCGCTGGTCGAAAGCATCGTCGGGCCGGACAAGGTGGAACGCGACGCGCATGGCAACGTGAAGCTGTCAGGCAGCGATCTCAACCGCGCGTTCGAGCATGCGCTGGCCGAGGGATTGCCCGGAGCGCGCGCCCGCGTCGATGCGCTGGGCTACATGCCGCGCGGATACATCGGGGCGATCAACAAGGTCGACAGCCAGGAAGCTTTCGACGCCGGCGTGCATGCCGTCGAAGCCGCGGCGCGAGGCGGCGGTTCGGTGGCGCTCCAGTACGACGGCGCAAAGACGGTGATGAAGATCATCCCGCTTTCCTCGGTCGCCGCCAAGACCCGCCACATGCCGGAGGACTTCCTGACGACCGAAGGCACCGGCCTGACTGCAAAAGGCATGGCCTATTTGGAGCGGCTCGTGCCGAAGAAATACGCCGTCGGCACGCCATTCGTCTAGACGCCCGCAATCGGCCTGCCGAATCCAGATGGCTGAAATTCCAGCTTTGGCCTACCGTTGCTGGGCGGATTGCGATTCCGCCCCGCAGGGTGTCGCCCATGCCTGATCATCGAAGCTGGCGCCGCCGGCTTTACGCCAACCTGCACCCGCCGGCATGGCGCAGGCGCGGCCTGTCGCCGCTCAACCGCTTCATTGCGCTCGCCATCGTCCTTGCGGTCGGCCTTGCCATACTGCAGAGCGAGCCGACCCTATACGTGGGCAACGAGTGGATCTTCCGCGCGCTCGAACTTGTCTTCGCGGTGATCTTTCTTGCCGAATATGTCGGCCGCATCTGGATCGCGGGCGAAAACCCCGACTTCGGCCCCACGCTGCGCGGCCGGCTGCGCTATGCGCTGTCCGTGCCCGCGCTGATCGACCTCGTCGCGCTCGCAAGCATGTTCGCAACCCTGATGGGTCCGCAGGGCGCCATTCTCAGGCTTTTCCGGCTGGTCCGCATCGTCGCGCTTGCCAAGATCGGCCGCTATTCTTCCGCGCTCAATGCGATCGGCCAGGCCATCCATTCGCGCCGATACGAACTGTCCATGAGCCTGGTCATTGCCGGCCTGCTGCTGGTGATCTCCTCTACGCTGCTCTATTTGGTCGAGGGCGAGGGGCAGCCGGACGATTTCGGCTCGATCCCGCGCGCCATGTGGTGGTCGATTGCCACCCTGACAACCGTTGGCTACGGCGATGCGTATCCGATAACGCCGCTCGGCAAGATTCTCGCAGGCCTGACCGCGCTGACGGGCATAGGCCTGATCGCCATGCCGACCGGCATCCTGGCGTCGGCCTTCAGCGACGCCCTGCAACGCCAGCGCGAGGCGCGCGAGGAAAGCATCAAGAAGCGCGAGGAGACCTGACGGCCGCGCTGCCTCCCAGCAAACCCCGCATCTGGCCCGTATCGCTCTCCTCCCCGCCCCTGTAGGATGACTGCCAGGTTCAATCCAGAGGGGTTTTCATGTCGACCAATGCTGCACTTCAGGCCCGGCGCAATGCCGCAATTCCGCGCGGCGTGGCAACGGCCTATCCGGTGTTTGCCGAGCGCGCCGAGGGTTCGGAGCTTTGGGACAGGGACGGCAAGCGCTTCATCGACTTCGCCGGTGGCATCGCCGTGCTCAACACGGGCCATCGCCATCCCAAGGTGATGGCGGCGGTCAAGAAGCAGCTCGACGCCTTTACCCACACCGCGTTCCAGATCGTTCCCTATGAGCCCTACATCGAGTTGTGCGAGCGGCTGAACAAGCTCGCGCCGTTTTCGGGGCCGGCAAAGTCGCTGTTGTTCTCGACTGGCGCCGAAGCCGTGGAGAACGCCGTCAAGATCGCCCGCGCGGCGACCGGCAGGACCAATGTCATCGCGTTCTCGGGCTCCTTCCACGGCCGGACACTGATGGCCTCGGCGCTGACCGGCAAGGTAGCGCCCTACAAGAAGAAGTTCGGACCGATGCCGGCCGGCGTCTGGCACGCGCCATTTCCGGTGCCGCAGTTCGGCGTCAGCGTCGCGGATTCGCTGCGCGCCATCGAGTATCTGTTTCGTGCCGACGTCGACCCGGTCAATGTCGCCGCCTTCATCATCGAGCCGGTGCAGGGCGAGGGCGGTTTCCACCCGGCGCCGACCGAACTGCTCGAAGGCTTGCGCAAGCTCTGCGACCAGCACGGCATCCTGTTGATAGCCGACGAGGTGCAGACGGGCTTCGCTCGCACCGGCAAAATGTTCGGCATCGAGAACTCGGGCGTCGAGCCCGACCTGATGACGGTCGCCAAGTCGCTGGCCGGCGGATTTCCGCTGTCGGGCGTGATAGGCAAGGCTGCAGTCATGGATGCGCCGGAGCCGGGCGGGCTTGGCGGCACCTATGCCGGCAGCCCGATCGCCTGCGCGGCGGCTCTCGCCGTGCTCGACGTGATCGAGGAGGAAAAGCTGATCGAGCGCGCCAATGTGCTCGGCGCCCGCATCAAGGGCGAGCTGCAGCGCATCGCGCAGCGCAACGATACCGTAGCGATGTCGTCTGTCCGCGGCCCGGGCGCCATGGTGGCCTTCGATATAGTGAAATCGCGCGGCGGCGAGGAGCCCGACGCCGACGCCACCAAGCGGGTCACGTCGGCAGCCCTCGGCGAGGGGCTCGTGCTGCTTTCCTGCGGCGTGCATGCCAACACGATCCGCATCCTGATGCCGCTGACGATTTCCGATGCGCATCTGGCGGAAGGGTTGTCGAAGCTGGAACGCGCGCTGATCGTCGCCAACGGCTAGGCGCGCCGCTGGGGTCGTTCGCTCCCGTTAGCCAACCACGATCGGCGTCTTGCCGTTGACGCGGTTGAAGAGGTCGATGACGTCCTGGTTGATCATGCGCACGCAGCCGGACGACATCGCCTGGCCGATGGTCCACCATTCCGGCGAGCCGTGCACGCGAAAGCCGGTGTCGCGACCGTCCTGGAATATGTAGAGCGCACGCGCGCCCAGCGGGTTCTGTAGTCCGCCCGGCTGGCCGCCGCGCCACTTCTCCAGTTCGGGCTTGCGCGTGATCATTTCGGGCGGCGGCGTCCATGTCGGCCACTTCTTGCCGTACTGGATGTTGGCGCGCCCCGACCAAAGGAAACCGTCGCGGCCGATGCCGACACCGTAACGAAGTGCGTCGCCGCCCGGCTGGACGTAATAAAGAAAGCGTTCCTGCAGTTTGACCACAATGGTGCCGGGCGCTTCGCCGGTCGGGTCAACCACGACCTGTCGGCGCCATTGCGGCTCGATTTTCTTGAAGGGAACCTCGGGCAGCACGAACCCGTCATCGGTGAAGGACGCATACATCAGGTCCGGCGACGTCACCTGGCGATCGACGCTGATTTTCGGGCGGATGGAGCCGGTCGCGTAGTCATCGACCTGCAATGACGGCATCGACAGCGCCGACATGTCGACGCTGCGTGTGCAGCCGGCGCCGGCCGCGATGGCTACCGAGCCAAGGCCGAGCAACGCCGTGCGGCGCGATACTGTTTGCGGGAGTTCATGCTGTGAAACAGGCTTGGACACGGGCACACTTCCACTCGGATACACGCTGCGGCACCACGCCGAAGTTGCCGGCATTTTAGCTATTCATGGTTGACGAATGGTGAAAGCAGCGGCCGCCAAGCGTTGTGCCGCGGGCGTCGGGGTGACCCGGGGGCTTGTCCGACGGCGCGATTCCTGTGCCTATCCGGCCAACATCAGTATCCGGCGGAGGAAGAGGTTGCAGCCGACAGCATTGCCAGCGGAACAGTCATGGTTTTCGAGAACATCGCCAGATTCGACCCTTGGCGCGAACCTGTCGGCATTTACCGAACCGTATCTAAACGACTACTTCAGGGCGAATTTCTATCACCTCAAAGGCCGCGATCTTGACCTCGTCGTTGATGCCGGCATGGGGTTGGCGCCGCTCACGACGTTGCTCGACCTGACACCCGGAAAGCCGGTGCTGGCGGTTGCCACGCATATACATGCCGACCACGTCGGTTCGCTGTTCGAGTTCGCCGAGCGCGCCGGCCCGAGGCTCGAGGCCGAAGCCTTCGCCACGATGGATGACCGCTGGACCTTCGCCGACGAGTTCCGGGCGCTTGCCGAGCCGGTGACGAAGCTGCCGCACGCAGGGTGGAAGGTGGAGGACTATCGCATCCGCACAGCGCCGCTGACGCGCGTCCTCGACGAGGGCGACCGCATCGACCTCGGCGACCGCAGCTTCACGGTGCTGCATCTGCCGGGCCACTCCTTCGGCTGCATCGGGCTCTATGATGAGCGCGATGGCCTCCTGTTTTCGGGCGACGCCGTCTATGACTCCACGCTGATCGACGACATGTGGTGCTCCGACAAAGAGGACTACCGCGCCACCATGCGGCGGCTCGCCGACCTGCAGGTTCGCGTAGTGCATGGCGGACACGGCGAGAGCTTCGGTGAACCGAGGCTGAAAGAGATCGCGCGCGAATATCTCGACCGGCCGTGACGGGATCTTGCCGAAGACCCACTTTACAAATGCCGTAGCGAGGAGATTTATCCTTCCCTTGATGGAGAGATGAAATGTCCGTCGAAACCTGGCTTGCCTTCGTTGCCGCGTCCTCGATCCTGCTCGTCATCCCGGGGCCGACGATCCTGCTCGTCGTCTCCTATGCGCTGGGACAGGGCTGGCGCACCGCGTTGCCTATGGCGGTCGGGGTGGCGCTCGGCGACTTCACGGCCATGACGCTGTCCATGCTCGGCATCGGCGCGCTGCTGGCGGCGTCCGCCACCGTGTTCACTGCGCTGAAGTGGGTGGGCGCGGCCTATCTGATCTATCTCGGCATAAAGCTGTTCAGGGCAGGCGGCGCGCTCAATGCAGAGCCGAAGACCGATGCTGCGTCCTCGGCGAAGATGCTGGCGCATGCCTGGCTGGTGACGGCGCTGAACCCGAAGAGCATCACTTTCTTCGTCGCGTTCCTGCCGCAGTTCCTCGACCGCCATGGCGATTTCTGGACACAGATGCTGATCTTCGAAGCGACGTTCCTGACGCTCGCCTTCGCCAATGCGTTCGGCTACGCGCTGGTGGCGGCTCGTGCGCGCAATCTGGTACGCAATCCAAGCGCCATCCGCATCTTCAATCGCACGGGCGGAACGCTGCTGGTCGGCGCCGGCGTAGCAACCATAGCCATTCGATCGAACTGAATGTGGAGAAAGAAGCATGCCTGTGAATGATCTTCTCGACTTTTCACAGTCCGGCGCAAATGCCGCCAGTAGCGGTCACTATGAGAAGGCGCTGCACGAACTGCAATGCTACATCGGCGATCCGGTCGCAACGATCGACGCGGCGATCGGCGAAAGCCCGGACTTCGTGATGGCGCACGTCTTCAAGGGCTATCTCTACGGCCTGTCGACCGACCACGAGGCGACGCCGATCGTCAAAGCCTGCCACGAGTCGGCCGCAAGGCTGCCGGCAACCGGACGCGAGCAGGGCCATGTCGCGGCACTCGGCCATCTTGCGGAAGGACGCTGGCACGAGGCGGGGCGCGCCCTCGAAGACGTGACCATCGACGAGCCGCGCGATGCTCTGGCGCTGCTGACCGGGCACCAGATCGACTTTTTCACGGGCAATTCGCGCATGCTGCGCGACCGCATCGCGCGCGCCATGCCGGCATGGTCGAAGGATATGGCCGGATATCACGCGACGCTCGCCATGCATGCCTTCGGGCTCGAGGAAATGGGCGACTACGCACGCGCCGAAGCCGAGGGTCGCGTGGCGATCGGTCTGGAGCCGCGCGACGGCTGGGCGCAGCACGCGGTCGCCCATGTCATGGAGATGCAGAGCCGGCAGCGCGACGGCATCGTCTGGATGCGCAACGATTCGGAGCGCTGGACGAAAGACAGCTTCTTCCAGGTCCACAATTGGTGGCACCTGGCGCTGTTTCACTATGAACTCGGGGAGGTGGACGAGGCACTGGCCTTGTTCGACGCGCCGATCTACGGCACCCCTTCAACGCTGGCGCTGAACATGCTCGATGCTTCGGCGCTGCTCTGGAGGCTGCACCTTCGCGGCGTCGATGTCGGCGACCGCTGGGCCGCACTCGCCGCCAACTGGGCGCCGAAGGCCAAGGACGGCAACTATGCCTTCAACGACGCGCACGCGATGATGGCGTTCGTCGGCGCCGGGCTCAGCGAGCCCGCCCGGCTGCTGCTCGACGCGCAGCAGCAGGCAATGGCCGGCAGCGGCGACAATGCAGGCTTCACGCGCGACGTCGGCCATCCACTGACGCTCGCCATCAAGGCGTTCGGGGACGGCGACTACGCGCGGACGGTCGAACTCCTGCGGCCGATCCGCTCGATCGCCTATCGCTTCGGCGGCAGCCACGCGCAGCGCGATGTGATCGACCTGACATTGATCGAGGCTGCCTTTCGCGCCGGCGAGACGCACCTGGCGAGTGCGCTCTCCGCCGAGCGCGCCGTGGCGCGCCCCGACAGTCCGCTGTCGCAGCTCTTCATGCGCCGGGCGGCTGCGCTGGTCGCCTAGCTGCCACCCGGCAAGAAATATCAATACGTCTGATTTTTTGCGAAACGCGAAAAAAATAGCCGGCGTGCTGTTGCACGCGGGGCTTTTTTGCGCTGTAGAATTCGCCCCGAGGAAACGCGGCGTCGCAAAGCCGGCGAAACGCACAACGGTCGGCGCTCAAGAACGGCCGGGAGGACGAGCATGTATCTCGGCATCGATCTCGGCACGTCGAGCGTCAAGGCGCTGTTGATTGACGCCAGCCAGGCGGCGATCGCCTCGGCCACGGCGCCGGTGGAGCTTTCGCGGCCGCATCCCGGCTGGTCCGAGCAGGACCCGGCAGACTGGATCGCGGCCACTGAGGCCACCTTAGACGAACTGAAGGCAAGACATCCGGCCGAACTCGCGGCGGTCAAAGGGATCGGCCTGTCTGGCCACATGCACGGCGCGACGCTGCTCGACGCCTCGGACGAGGTGCTGCGCCCCTGCATCATGTGGAACGACACCAGAAGCCACGCCGAGGCGGCGAAGCTCGACGCCGATCCGCGCTTTCGCAAGATCACCGGCAACATCGTGTTCCCCGGCTTCACCGCGCCCAAGCTCGCCTGGGTCAGAAACAACGAACCGGACGTATTCGCCAAGGTGGCGATGGTGCTGCTGCCCAAGGACTATCTGCGCCTGTGGCTGACCGGCGAACACATGTCGGAGATGTCCGATTCGGCCGGGACGTCGTGGCTGGACGTCGCCGAACGCCGCTGGTCGCGTGAATTGCTCGAAGCCACCGACCTTGCCGAAAAGCAGATGCCGCGGCTGGTCGAAGGCACCGCTCCGGCAGGCACGTTGCGCGCCGAGCTCGCATCGAAGTGGGGCCTCAAACCGGGCATCCCGGTCGCCGGCGGAGCCGGCGACAACGCGGCGTCGGCCTGCGGCATGGGCACTGTGAAGCCCGGCCACGCCTTCGCTTCGCTTGGCACGTCGGGCGTGCTGTTCGCGGCCAACGGCTCGTACCTGCCGAACCCCGCAAGCGCCGTGCATACCTTTTGCCATGCGCTGCCTGACACCTGGCACCAGATGGGCGTGATCCTGTCGGCGACGGATTCGCTCAACTGGCTCTGCGAAATCACCGGCAGGAGCGCCGCCGAACTGACCGCCGAACTCGGCGACAGCCTCAAGGCGCCGGGCGGCGTGACCTTCCTGCCCTATTTGTCGGGCGAACGCACGCCGCACAATGACGCCGCGATCCGCGGATCCTTCACCGGGCTCGGCCATGAAGCCGGCCGCGCGACACTGACGCAGGCGGTGCTCGAAGGCGTCGCCTTCGCGTTCCGCGACAGCCTGGAGGCGCTGCGCGCCGCCGGCACAGAACTGTCGCGCGTGACGGCAATAGGCGGCGGTTCGCGCTCGCGCTACTGGCTGCAGTCGATCGCCACCGCGCTCGGCGTCCCGGTCGACATTCCGGCCGACGGCGATTTCGGCGCGGCTTTCGGCGCGGCGCGGCTTGGGCTGATCGCCGCCGAGAAGGCCGACCCGCTGGTAGTCTGCACCGCACCTAAGACCGAAGAAACCATCGAGCCGAATCGTGCGCTCGCCGCCGCCTACAACGATGCCTACCAGCGCTACCGTGCGCTTTATCCAGCGATCAGAGGAGTTTCGTGATGACCACCGGCTTTTTCGGCGCCATCAAAAAGGTCAAATACGAGGGGCCGGATTCTACCAATCCGCTCGCCTATCGCTTCTACAACCCGGATGAGGTCGTCGCCGGCAAGCGGCTTGAGGACCATCTGCGCTTCGCCATCGCCTACTGGCATTCCTTCGCCTGGGAGGGTGGCGACCCGTTCGGCGGGCGGACGTTCGAGCGGCCCTGGTACGGCGACACGATGGAGCTTGCCAAACTCAAGGCGGACGTTGCCTTCGA
Source organism: Hyphomicrobiales bacterium (assembly GCA_026400435.1). GTDB lineage: Bacteria > Pseudomonadota > Alphaproteobacteria > Rhizobiales > Rhizobiaceae > Mesorhizobium_K. The sequence goes on from JAPLOZ010000107.1 coordinate 23,800, forward strand.
GATGTTCTCGCTGCTCGGCACGCCCTACTACTGCTTCCACGACGCGGATGTGCGGCCGGAAGGCAAGACCTTCTCCGAGAGTGCTGCGCGCCTCGACGAGATCGCCGACTACTTCGCCGGCAAGATGAAGAAGACCGGCGTCAAGCTTCTGTGGGGCACCGCCAACCTGTTCTCGCACCGCCGCTTCATGTCGGGCGCGGCCACCAATCCGGATCCGGACGTGTTTGCCTATTCGGCGGCCACGGTGAAGGCCTGCATGGACGTGACCAAGCGGCTCAAGGGCGAGAATTATGTGCTTTGGGGCGGCCGCGAGGGCTACGAGACGCTGCTCAACACTGACCTCAAGCAGGAGCAGGAGCAGGCCGGGCGCTTCCTGTCGATGGTGGTCGACTACAAGCACAGGATCGGCTTCAAGGGCACCATCCTGATCGAGCCGAAGCCGCAGGAGCCGACCAAGCACCAGTACGACTACGATGTGGCGACGGTGTACGGCTTCCTGAAGAAGTTCGGTCTGGAGAAGGAGGTCAAGGTCAACATCGAGCAGGGCCATGCGATCCTCGCCGGCCATACCTTCGAGCACGAACTGGCGCTCGCCAATGCGCTCGGCATATTCGGTTCCATCGACATGAACCGAAACGACTACCAGTCGGGCTGGGACACCGACCAGTTCCCCAACAACGTGCCGGAAATGGCGATTGCCTTTTACCAGGTGCTGCAGGCCGGCGGCTTCAAGACCGGCGGCACCAATTTCGACGCCAAGCTGCGCCGCCAGTCGATCGATCCACAAGACCTGCTGATCGGTCACATCGGCGCAATTGACTGCTGCGCGCGCGGCCTGAAGGCGGCGGCGAGAATGATCGAGGACAAGGCGCTGACTGGCCCGCTGGAAGAACGCTACGCAGGCTGGCGTACCGCCGAAGGCAAGGCGATGCTGTCGGGCAAGCGCACGCTGGAAGAGATCGCCGAGCGCGTGGTCAAGAAAAAGATCGAGCCGCAGCCCAAGTCGGGCCGGCAGGAATATCTGGAGAACGTCGTCAACCGTTACCTCTGATCTCTCGCCGGCCGCCCAAGGCTGCCGGAAAACAGTGGGCTGCCGGAAAAACAGTTCCACAGCGGCCGCGTCTTTCGCGAAGGACGCGGCCGTTCTGTCTTGCGGCCGACACATCCTTGCCTTCAGCCTGTCATGGAGGGCGGCTATATCGGCTGCATGGAAGCGAACCGCACCAGACCCCGTCGGCAGAGCGGCTTCGACGCACAGGTCGGAGCGCTGCTCGACCGCGTCCATGAATCCGCATCCTTCGTGGACAGCCTGATGGCGATGCCGCTGCCGGGGGAAAAGGAATCCGCGCCGGAGTGGGACGCCGCGGTTGCGCGGCGGCTCGAAGCACGGCTCGCCAATGCGATGCGGGCACTGATCGAGGACGGGCCGGAGAAGAAGAGCGCTTGAGTATTCCGACTACCTGACGGGATCGTCTTTTTCCAGATCGATCGGTCTCGTTGGCATCGGTCTCAGAATTACGCCACCAGTCTTCTCGTCGCGACTTATATCTACCTCGGTTCCTTCCAAGCGAAACTCATCAGGCAAAATGAGAAGCTGATCGTCGCCGTCCATGACAAGCTTTGCTGTGGCCATGCGTCCAACCTCGTTTGGGGTGTGTCGAGCATACACAGACATCGGACAGAGCTAAAAATCAATTTCTACGCAGCGCGGTCGGCGGCCTTTTGAAAGACCGCGAGAACGCCCGCGAGAATGCCGCCGCCGACGAAAAGCCGGTCCGTGCCGCGATGTCGGCCATCGGTATGCGCGTGTCGACGACGAGCTTTCGCGCAGCCGTGAGGCGGAGCCGCAGATAGTACGCTCCAGGGGTCTCGCCGATCGAACCGCGAAACACACTTTCAAGCGTGCGCGCCGTGACGCCGGTTCGCCGGGCGATCGCCGAAACGGTCAATGGCCGGTCGACATGCGCCTCCATCAGGCGGATCGCCTGGGCAAGGCGTGGATCGTAGCCGTCGAGCCTGCCGAGCGAGACAAGCGGCTGCGCATCCGTCGCGGCGCGCGCCTGATCGTAGATGAAGACGCTGGCGACATCGAGCGCGACGGCCATTCCGAGGCGCGAGCGAATGAGGTGAAGCATCAGGTCGAATGTCGGAGACGCGCCGCCGCAGGTGAAGACCGGGCCGTCGATGACGTAGCGGTCGGGCCGCACGTCGGTGCCGGGAAAGGCGGCGGCGAAATCCTCCATGTCCTCCCAGTGGGTTGTCGCGGCGCGCCCCTCCAGAAGGCCCGCCCTGGCCACCAGCCATGTGCCGGCCTCGACGCCTCCGCAGGCACGCGCCGAACGCGCCGCGCGGCGCAGGCCCTGAAGCAACCCTGCTGTCGCATAGCCCTGCGTTCCGAAGCCGGCGACGACGACGATCATGTCGGTGCTGGCTGCCGGGTCGAATTTTCCGCCGACGGCGATCGGAAGCCCGCAGGTGGTGACGGCCGGGTCGCCGCTGACGGTGACGAGCCTGAAGTCGAACAAAGTCTCGCCGGCGATACGGTTTGCGGCGCGCAAGGGATCGATCGCCGAGGCTACGCACATGATCGACGCGCCGGAGAAGACCAGAACGGTGACATCGAGCCGGGTCCGTTCCGAGCGAAAGATGTCGCGGGTTTCGGGTTTTGCCATGAGAGCTTCGTAAAACGCAAAGCAGAGTTGCGCAAGCCGGTCCAGAATTCTGTCATTCAGGGAGAGAAACATGCCGCTAGCCATGAACCGCGAGGTCTTCATCACCTGTGCCGTGACCGGATCGGGCGGCACCCAGGACCGCAGCCCGCATGTGCCGCGTTCGCCCAAGCAGATCGCCGAATCGGCGATCGAGGCGGCCAAGGCCGGCGCGGCGATCGTGCATTGCCATGTTCGCGACCCCGAGACGGGCAAGCCGCGCCGCGACGTCCATCTCTACCGCGAGGTGACCGAACGCATTCGCGACGCCAATGTCGACGTGGTGCTGAACCTCACAGCGGGGATGGGCGGCGACATGGTATTCGGCCCGGTCGAGAGCCCGCTGCCGCTGAAGGAGCAGGGAACCGACATGGGCGGCGCGTCGAACCGCGTCGAGCATGTGCGCCAGTGCCTGCCGGAAATCTGCACGCTCGACTGCGGCACCATGAACTTCAACGAAGCCGACTATGTCATGACCAACACGCCCGGCATGCTGCGCGCCATGGGTGGCATGATGACGGCGATGGGCGTGAAGCCCGAGATCGAGGCCTTCGACACCGGCCACCTGTGGTTCGCCAAGCAGCTGGTCGAGGAAGGCGTGCTGAAGCCTGATGCGCTGGTGCAGCTCTGCATGGGCGTGCCATGGGGCGCGCCGGACGATCTCAACACCTTCATGGCGATGGTCAACAACGTGCCGCCGACCTGGAACTGGTCGGCCTTCTCGCTCGGCCGCAACCAGATGGCCTATGCGGCGGCGGCGGTGATCGCTGGCGGCAACGTGCGCGTCGGGCTGGAGGACAATCTGTGGCTTGACAAGGGCGTGCTGGCGACGAACGCTCAACTCGTCGAGCGGGCCGTCAGTGTCATCGAGAACATCGGCGCGCGGGTCATCGGGCCCGAGGAAGTGCGCAAGAAGCTGAACCTCACCAAGCGCGCGCCGCTGGCGGCCTAAGATCCGGGGACAAGATCATGACCATCGAAAAGGCGGCCTGCATCGGCGGCGGTGTGATCGGAGCGGGCTGGGTCGCCAGGCTGCTGCTCAACGGCATCGACGTGTCGATCTACGATCCGGATCCGGAGGCCTCCCGCAAGGTCGGCGAGGTGATGAAGGGGGCGCGTCGCGCCTACAGGAAGATGCTGCCCGGCGGCCTGCCCAAAGAAGGCAAGCTCAGCTTCGCCAAGACCATCGCCGAGGCGGTGGCCGACGCCGACTTCATCCAGGAAAGCGTGCCGGAACGGCTCGACCTCAAACACAAGGTGTTGGCCGAGATCGACCTGCATGCTCCCGCCAATTCGATCGTTGGCTCGTCGACATCGGGCATCCTGCCTTCCGACATGCAGGTGGCGATGAAAAAGCACCCAGAGCGGCTGGTCGTCGGTCACCCGTTCAATCCCGTCTATCTGCTGCCGCTGGTCGAAATCGTCGGCGGCAAGCAGACGTTTCCCGAGGCGATCGAGGTTGCAAGGGAGCTCTACGCCTCGATCGGCATGAAGCCGGTGGTGATCCGCAAGGAGATCGAGGCATTCGTGGGCGACCGCTTGCTGGAGGCTGCATGGCGCGAGGCGCTATGGCTGATCAAGGACGGCATCTGCACGGTCGAGGAACTCGACGACATCATGCGCTACTCGTTCGGCATCCGCTGGGCGCAGATGGGCATGTTCCAGGTTTATCGCGTGGCCGGCGGCGAGGCCGGCATGCGCCACTTCATGGCGCAGTTCGGGCCCTGCCTGAAATGGCCATGGACCAAGCTGATGGACGTGCCGGAGTTCAACGACGAGCTGGTCGATCTCATCACCGAGCAATCCGATGACCAGGCGCACGGCCTGTCGATCCGCGAGCTTGAAAAGATCCGCGACGACAATCTGGTCGCGATCATGGAAGCGCTAGGCAAGCAGAACAAGGGCAAGGGCTGGGGCGCCGGCGAGCTTTACAACGGTTATACCAAGCAGCTCTCGAAGCTCGCATCGAAGAAGGCGAAACCGGCGCTGAAGAGCAAGGTCGCGAAGTCGGCGGCCAAGGCCAAGGCGACGAAGCCGGTGAAGAAGGCCGGCAAGAAGATTGCGAAGAAGAAGGGCTAACCGATCATGGATTTCGGCCTTTCCGAAGAGCAGAAGCTGATCGTCGAGACGACGCGCGCGTTCGTCGAGAACGAGCTCTATCCACATGAGATGGAAGTAGAGCGCAGCGGCGCGTTGCGTCCCGAACTGGTCGAGGAGATCAAGGCGAAGGCGATCGAGGCCGGGCTCTATGCCGCCAACATGCCCGCCGATGTCGGCGGGGCGGGGCTCGATACGGTGACCTGGCTGCTTTACGAGAAGGAACTTGGGCGCGCCAACTACGCGCTGCATTGGACCTGCGTGGCGCGTCCGTCCAACATCCTGCTCGCCGGCACGGCCGAGCAGCGCGACAAGTATCTGTTCCCGTGCATTCGCGGCGAAAAATCCGACTGCCTCGCCATGACCGAGCCCGGCGCAGGATCTGACCTTCGTGGCATGAAGGCGACCGCCGTGCAGGACGGCGGCGACTGGGTGCTGAACGGGACCAAACATTTCATCAGCCACGCCGACATCGCCGATTTCGCCATAGTCTTCATGGCCTCGGGCGAAGAGGATTCTCCACGCGGCAAGCGCAAGAAGATCACCGCGTTCTTCGTCGACAAGGGCACGCCGGGTTTTACCGTGCGTGAGGGCTACCGCAACGTCTCGCATCGCGGCTACACCAATTCGGTGCTCGAATTCGACGACTGCCGGCTGCCCGAAGCCCAAGTGCTCGGCGAGGTGCACAAGGGCTTCGAGGTCGCGAATTCCTGGCTCGGCGCGACGCGTCTGCAGGTAGGCGCGACCTGTCTCGGCCGTGCCGAGAGGGCGCTCGGCCACGCCATCGACTACGCAGCACAACGCGAACAATTCGGCCAGCAGATCGGCAAATTCCAGGGCGTGTCGTTCAAGCTCGCCGACATGGCGACTGAGTTGAAGGCCGCCGAACTGATGATCCTCGAGGCCGGCTGGAAATACGATCAGGGCACGGTGAGCGACCAGGACATGGCGATGGCCAAGCTCAAGGCCACCGAGATGCTGGCCTTCGTCGCCGACGAGGCGATCCAGATCCACGGCGGCATGGGTTTGATGGACGACCTGCCGCTGGAACGCATCTGGCGCGACGCGCGGGTAGAACGCATCTGGGAGGGCACCAGCGAAATCCAGCGGCATATCATCAGCCGCGCGCTGCTGAGGGCGGTGGGGGGATGAGCCGCCTCGACCGCCTGCTGCGGCCGAAATCGATCGCCGTCGTAGGCGGCGGCTTCTTCGCGCCCAATGTCGTGAAGCAATGCCTCAAGATGGGCTTTGCCGGCGGGGTCTGGCCGGTGCATCCGTCGAAGGACGAGGTGGCCGGCGTCAAGGCATATCGCTCGCTTGCCGACCTGCCGTCGGCGCCGGACGCGACCTTCATCGGCGTCAACCGCAACCTGACAATCGACATCGTGCGCGAATTGCGCGAATGCGGCGCGGGTGGCGCGATCTGCTTCGCCGCCGGGTTCCGCGAGACGGGCAGCTATGATGCCGATGGCGAGCGGCTGCAGCGAGCGCTTGTCGAAGCGGCCGGCGACATGGCTGTCATCGGGCCTAACTGCTACGGCCTGATCAACTATGCAGATGGCGCGCTGCTGTGGCCCGACCAGCATGGCGGCCGGCGCCTGAAGCAAGGCGAGACCGGGGCGGCGATCATCACGCAGTCTTCCAACATTGCCTGCAACCTGACCATGCAGACACGCGGCCTGCCGCTCGCCTACATGTTGACGGCCGGCAACCAGGCGCAGACTGGCCTTTCGGAGATGGCGCTCGGGCTGATCGAGGATGACAGGGTGTCGTGTCTCGGCCTGCACATAGAAGGCTTCGATTCCGCCGGTGGCTTCGAGCGGCTGGCGTCAAGGGCGCGCGAGCTGAAGAAGCCGATCGTCGCGATGAAGGTCGGGCGCTCTGAGCAGGCCCGGGTCGCAACCGTATCACACACGGCCTCGCTCGCCGGCTCGGATGCGGCGTCGGATGCCTTCCTGAAGCGGCTCGGCATAGCCAGGGTCGATACGATTCCCGCTTTTCTGGAGACGCTGAAGCTCTTCCATGGGGCTGGCGCACTGGACAGCGCCACGCTGTCTTCGATGAGTTGCTCGGGCGGCGAAGCATCGGTGATGGCCGACACGGCAGAGGGCAGGCCTGTCTCGTTCCCAGGGCTCAAGGAAGGGCACCAAGCCCGCGTTCAAGAGACTCTCGGGCCGCTGGTCGCGGTCGCCAATCCGCTCGACTACAACACCTACATCTGGGCCAACGAACCAGCGATGACGGCGACGTTCTCCGCGATGGTCTCCGGTGGCTTTGGCCTCAATCTGCTCGTGCTCGATTTTCCGCGCACCGATCGTTGCTCGGACGCCGACTGGTGGTGGACGATCAACGCCTTCGAGGCCGCACTCAAGGCGAACCAAGCGAAAGGCGCGGTCGTGGCTTCGATGGGCGAAAACCTGCCGGAACGCCACGCCGAAGAGCTGTTCGGGCGCGGCATTGTGCCGTTGATCGGCATCGCCGAGGCGATGGATGCGGCCGCGGCCGCGGCTTTCGTGGGCGAGGCGTGGAAGCGGCCGGCACCGAAGGCTGTTGCCGTCACACCGCCGTCCGGAAGGCCAGTGGGGGGTGCCTCGATCGACGAAGCCTCCGCAAAAGCGATGCTGGCGGCTGCGGGTCTATCGGTCCCAGCCGGGCGCAATGCTTCCGACCCCGACCAGGCCGTCGCAGCAGCGTCCGACCTCGGCTTCCCCGTCGCCTTGAAGGCGCTCGGCGTCGCGCACAAGTCGGAAGCAGGCGCGGTCAAGCTCAATCTTAGAGGCGAGGCGTCGGTGCGCTTGGCCGCCGAACAGCTCGTCGATCTCGGCAGCGGACTCTATGTCGAGCGCATGGTCGAGGGTGGCGTCGCGGAGCTGATCGTCGGCATCACGCGCGACCCGATGTTTGGCCCGGTGATGACGGTCGGTTCCGGCGGCGTGCTGGTCGAACTCCTGAAGGACAGCGCAACGCTTCTCCTGCCGGCAAGCCGCGAGGACATCGAAACCGCGCTGCGCGGGCTTAAACTGTTTCCGCTGCTCGATGGTTTCAGGGGCAGGCCGAAAGCCGATCTTGCAGCGGCGATCGACGCGGTGATGACGATTTCCGATTTCGCACGCGCCCATGCGGACCAGCTCGCCGAACTCGACATCAACCCGCTGATCGTGTGCGGCGAAGGCAAGGGCGCCTGGGTCGCGGACGCACTTGTCGTGATGGAGGCATAGATGACCGACGTGATTACAACGCGCCGCGAGGGCGCGATCCTCGAAGTCACGCTCGACCGGCCGAAGGCCAACGCCATCGACCTGAAGACGTCGCGGCTGATGGGCGAGACCTTCAAGGCGTTCCGCGACGATCCTGAACTGCACGTCGGCATCGTGAAGACGGCCGGCGACAAGTTTTTCTGCGCGGGATGGGACTTGAAGGCGGCGGCCGGCGGCGACGCGGTGGACGGCGACTATGGCGTCGGCGGCTTTGCCGGACTGCAGGAGCTGCGCGACATGAACAAGCCTGTCATTGCCTGCGTCAACGGCATGGCGGTCGGCGGCGGCTTCGAACTGGCGCTGTCGTGCGACATGATCCTGGCGTCGGACCATTCGAGCTTCGCGTTGCCGGAAATCCGCGCCGGCACGCTGGCCGATGCAGCGACGGTCAAGCTGCCGAAGCGCATTCCCTATCACGTGGCGATGGACCTGCTTTTGACCGGCCGCTGGATGGACGTGGCCGAGGCGCATCGCTGGGGCCTGGTCAACGAGGTGCTGCCCAAAGAGAAGCTGGAGGATCGTGTGTGGGAAATCGCCCGCCTGCTGGCTTCAGGTCCGCCGCTGGTCTTTGCGGCGATCAAGGAAGTCGCGCGTGCCGCCGAGGGCATGACCTTCCAGGACACCATGAACCGCATCACCAAGCGTCAGTTTCCGACTGTCGATGCGCTGTACGGCTCGGAGGACAATCTCGAGGGGTTTCGCGCCTTCGCCGAAAAGCGCGATCCGGTCTGGAAGGGCCGCTAGGCCGCAACAACGGTTGATACGGCGTGCGCCTGGACTAGATTGATCCCCGAGAGGCAAATCGGGGAACCACACGTGGCGGCGCATTCGGGCTCCAAGATCGTGATCTATGCAGCGGTGGCCGGCAATCTGCTGATTGCCGTCACGAAGTTCATCGCCGCGTATTTCACAGGCAGTTCGGCAATGCTTTCGGAGGGTGTCCATTCGCTGGTCGACACTGGAAACGGCGGACTTCTGCTGTTCGGCCTCAAACGCGCCAGCCGCCCAGCCGACATAACGCATCCCTTCGGCCATGGCCGCGAGCTGTATTTCTGGAGCTTCATCGTCGCGCTGCTGATCTTTTCGCTGGGCGCGGGCGTGTCCTTCTACGAAGGCGTCATCCACATCCTCGACCCTCAGCCGGTTCGCAACGTCTCCGTCACCTACATCGTGCTCGGACTTTCGATGCTCTTCGAGGGGGTTTCGTGGTACGTCGCGCTCAAGGAGTTCCGCAGCTCCAAGGGCAAGCTCGGATATCTGCAAGCCGTCAAACTGAGCAAGGACCCCAGCGTGTTCACGGTCCTGTTCGAGGATACGGCGGCGCTGCTTGGGCTGCTCGTGGCGCTGATCGGCATCAGCGCGGCGCATTATTTCGAGATACCGGAACTGGATGGCGTCGCGTCTATCGGCATTGCCTGCGTGCTCGGCATGACCGCGATCTTCCTGGCGCGCGAAAGCAAGGGCCTGCTGATGGGCGAGGCGGCCGCGCCGGAGGTGCAGAAACGCTTGCGCGAGATAGCGATCGTCGATCCGTCGGTGCGCGGCGTCAACGGCGTACTGACCGTGCATATCGGCCCGACGCAGATCGTCGCCAATCTGAGCCTCGAATTCGAGGACGCCGCGACAGCGCCCGAAATCGAGGCGTGCATGGAGAGGCTGGAGGCGACGATCAAGGCGCAGGTGCCGGAGGTGACGGCAGTGTTCGTCAAGCCGCAGACGCCGGCCAGATTCGCCGAGCAGCGCGCGGCGCTTGCGGTCGAGCGATAGGCTCGCAAACGCTGTTCAGTTCAGCGGGATGTCGTTGTCGCCCTTGCCGGATTGGTAGGTCGATGACAGCAAGTCATAGGTCGCGGCGATTTCCGCGATGCGGGTCTCCAGCCGCGCCCGCTCGGCCCCGGGCAGGTCGCGCACCAGCCTGCGGATCGAATAGCTCTTCCAGTAGGCATTCTCGGCATTGTAGCCGCCGGGTTCCAGCGTGAAGACCTCTTTCAGGATCTTGAGATCGTGCGGGATTGCGAAGCTGTCGCGCGAATCCTCGTGGCTGAACAGGTAGTAGAAATTGTCGAAGCCCGTCCAGGTGATCGCCGACAGGCAGAGCGAGCAGGGCTCGTGCGTTGCAAGGAAGATCGCTTGCTTCGTGTCGACGCGTTCGGCCTTGGGCATCTCGTAGAAGCGCTTCAGGCAATGCACCTCGCCGTGCCAGAGCGGGTTCTCCGTCTCGTGGTTGGTTTCGGCGATGACTAGCGAGCGATCCGATTTGCGCAGGATCGCCGCGCCGAACAGCTTGTCGCCATGCACCACGCCGGCCGCTGTCTTCGGCACGATATCCTCTTCGATCACGTCAAGCAGCCGGTCGATGAGTGAAATGTCGGTCATGGAAGATGGATCTCGCAGGGTTCGGGGAAGAAGAATTCTTCCAGATTGTTGCCAGCGCCTCCGCGGTCGACGACGAGGAAATCCTGCGCTTCGCCGATCGGCGTGAGCACGCCGTGCCAGAGGTTGCGCGGGTAGTTCACGCCCTGGCCCGGCCTGGTCAGGAAGGCGCGGGGGCTGCCGGGTATGCCGTTCTCGTCAGGGCATACCACGACGAGGAACGGGCGCGGCGACAACGGCATGAAGGCCTGGCTGCCAAGGGGATGTCGCTCGACCGCCGCAAGCTTCAAGGGAAATGCGTAGGGCGTAGCCTTGAAGATGGAGATCAGGACATGGCCTGCCGGTCCGGTTGCTTCGGGTCGGGCCAGCGCATGGTAGCGCTCCGTCTTGCCGCCATTGATCGGATAGTGGCCGTCGCCTTCCGCTTCAATAACGTCGCCGAACGGTGAAAAGTTCTCGCGGGTCAGGGGTTGGGCGATGATGCGGGTCACACTGCACCCCCCTCTGGCCTGCCGGCCATCTCCCCCTCAAGGGGGGAAATCGGCAGCTTCGGCCGCGCGACAATCCCGATTATCACCGCCCGAACCCGCCAAGCCGGGGATGCCGGTTGACGTCCTTGTAAAGCAGGTAGCGGAAGCGGCCGGGCCCGCCGGCATAGCATGCCTGCGGACAGAAGGCGCGCAGCCACATGTAGTCGCCGGCTTCCACCTCGACCCAGTCCTGGTTGAGCCGGTACACGCCCTTGCCCTCGAGCACATAGAGGCCGTGCTCCATGACATGGGTTTCGGCGAACGGGATGACGCCGCCCGGCTCCAGGGTGACGATGTTTACGTGCATGTCGTGGCGCAGGTCGTCCGGATCGACGAACCGCGTAGTTGCCCAGCGGCCAGCCGTGCCGGGCATGGACATCGGCACCACGTCCTGCTCGTTGAGGAACAGCGGTTCGGGCATGTCGAGGCCATCGACGCGCTCGTAGAGCTTGCGGATCCAGTGAAAGCGCGCCGGTCCCTTGCCGGCATTCTTCAGGGTCCAGCCGCTTGCGGCGGGAAGGTAGGCGTAGCCGCCCTTCATAAGGCGATGAGCTTTCCTGCCAATCCTGACCGTCACCTCGCCTTCCATGACGAACAGGACGCCTTGTGCGCCGGCGTCGGGCTCGGGTCTGTCGCTGCCGCCACCCGGTCCGACTTCCATGATGTACTGGGCGAAGGTCTCGGTGAATCCCGACAGCGGACGCGACAGGATCCAGGCGCGCGTCTTGTCCCAGAAAGGCAGGCAGGAAGTGACGATGTCGCGCAGCACGCCGCCGGGGATGACCGCGTAGGCGTCGGTGAAGACCGCGCGGCCGGTCAGGAGATCGGTCTGCGGCGGGTGGCCGCCTCGCGGCGCGACGTATTGGGGCCCGGCCATGACGATCCTTTCAGGAAGGCAGTATTTCACGCAGCCGAAGCAGCGCTATGCGTTCGACCTGACCGCAGGCCGTGGCGAATTCGGTGACGCGGTCGTTGCCGATGCGGGTTTCAAAGGCGGAGAGGATTTCTTCCTTGCTCTTGCCTCGCACCGCGATGATGAACGGAAAGCCGAAGGTCGAGACATAGGCCGTGTTGAGCTTTGTGAAGAGTTCGCGCTCGGCGTCGGTCAGCTGGTCGAGCCCGGCGGAAGCCTGCTCATGGGCCGATTCCGGCGTCAGGCGTCTTGCGGCGGCGAGTTTGCCCGCCAGATCGGGATGGGCGTTGAGCACGCCGAGCCGCTCCCTGTCGCTGGCGGACCTGAATGCGCGGCAGAGCGCGTTGTGGAGACCAGCCGCAGAATCGTGGGCAGGGCCAAGCTCCAGCTCCCAGGCGCGTTCGGGGATCCAGGGAGAGTGTTCGAAGATGCCGCCGAACAGCGAGACGAACGAGTCGCGATCCATCTTCGACGGCCGGATCGCCGGCAAGCGGAAGGGGTGGTGCTCCTGCCAGTGCCTTGCGATATCGATGCGGCGCGCTAGCCAGACCCGCTCGTGGGATTTCACATAGTCGATGAACCGCTTGAGGGCGGCTGCGCGGCCGGGCCGCCCGACAAGCCGGCAGTGCAGGCCGATATTCATCATGCGCGGCCGTCCCGCCTTGCCCTCGGCGTAGAGCACATCGAAGCTGTCCTTCAGATAGGCAAAGAACTGGTCGCCGGAATTGAAGCCCTGCGGGGTGGCGAAACGCATGTCGTTGGCGTCGAGCGTGTAGGGAATGATCAGCTGGGCGTGGCCGTCATGCTCGAGCCAGTAGGGCAATTCGTCGTCATAGGTGTCGGATATGTAGTCAAAGCCGCCTTCCGCCGCAGCCAGCCGCACCGTGTTGACCGAGGTGCGCCCGGTGTACCAGCCGGTCGGCCGTTCGCCGGTGACTTCGCGATGGAGCCTGATCGCCTCGTCCATGTGGCGACGCTCGTCGTCGGGTGCATAGTCGCGGTAGTCGATCCACTTCAGGCCGTGCGATGCGATCTCCCAGCCGGCCTCCTGCATGGCCGCAACCTGATCGGGCGAACGCGCCAGCGCGGTGGCGACGCCGTAGCAGGTGACGGGAACGCCGGCCTCGGCGAACATGCGGTGCAGCCGCCAGAAGCCGGCGCGCGCGCCGTATTCGTAGATCGATTCCATATTCCAGTGGCGCATGCCCGGCCAGGGCGCCGCCCCGACGATTTCCGACAGGAACGCCTCAGAGGCCGCGTCGCCATGCAACACGCAGTTCTCGCCGCCTTCCTCATAGTTGACGACGAACTGCACCGCGACATACGCGCCCCCCGGCCACGAAGGATCGGGCGGGTTGCGGCCGTAACCGCGCATATCTCGTTCGTAACGCATGCTCCTCCGCATCCGGTTGTCCGATGCACCCCAAGGATAGACAAAGGATGCGCCGGGCATTCCCTCGAAAATTTTTGAAAGTCTTTTTGTGGGCTTCCGCTTCACCGGCGCGGTAGCATGGCCTTTAATGGTATGAAAGAACAGGATTTCGATCGCAGGAAGGTAAGGGCCGATGGCGAAAGCCGATGACGGGCGCCTGACGACCCACGTTCTCGACACCGCTTCCGGCCTGCCGGCGGCGGGCCTGAAGATCGTGCTCTATCGCGTAAACGGCAACTCGCACCGCAAGGTGAAGGAAGCCGTCACCAACGCAGACGGCCGCTGCGACGCGGCGCTGCTCGAAGGCAAAGCCTTCCAGACGGGGCAGTACGAACTGATCTTCTTCGTCGGCGACTACCTGCGGACCACCAAGGCGAAGCTGCCCGCCCCGCCGTTTCTCGACCAGATACCGATCCGCTTCGGCATGGCCGAGCAGAAGCACTATCACGTGCCGCTGCTCGTCTCGCCCTATGGCTATTCTACCTACAGGGGAAGCTGAGCATGGCGAAACCGAAAGTCCGGACGGAACTGCGCTTCCTTCTCAACGGGAGCGATGTCACCCTGCAGGACGTCGCCGCCGACGAGACGCTGCTCGACTATCTAAGGCTGCGCCGCTCCCTGCGCGGAACCAAGGAAGGTTGCGCGGAGGGCGACTGCGGGGCCTGCACCGTGCTTGTGGGCAAGCTGTCGGGCGGCAAGCTGGTCTATGAGAGTGTCAACGCCTGCATCCGCTTCCTTGGATCGCTCGACGGCTGTCACGTCGTGACGGTCGAGCATCTGCGCGCAGACGCAGGCGGCCTGCACCCCGTCCAGCAGGCGATGGTCGACTTCCACGGTTCGCAATGCGGTTTCTGCACACCCGGTTTCGTCATGTCGCTCTACGGACTATGGATGCGCGATCCCGATCCGTCGGTCGCCGCCATCGAGAAGGCGCTGCAGGGCAATCTCTGCCGCTGCACGGGCTACGAGGCGATCGTGCGCGCCGCCAGGGCAGTTTCCAGCTATGGCGCCGCCAAGAAGGATCCGCTGGCGGCTGAGCGCAAGAGCGTAACCGCCAGGCTGGCGGCGCTGAGGGACGGCAAGCGCGTCGAGATCGGCGCGGGAAAGCAGCGGCTGATCGTGCCCGCTTCGGTCGACGACTTCGCCTCGATCCTGAAAAAGGAACCGACAGCGACTGTCGTGGCGGGTTCTACCGATGTCGGGCTCTGGGTAACCAAGCATATGCGCGACATCTCGCCGGCCGTCTTCATCGGCGGGCTCGACGGGCTGCGCGCAATCGCCGAGGAAAATGGCGTGATCACCATCGGAGCCGGGGTAACCTACAGCGAGGCCTTCGGGCTGCTAGCGAAGCGCATTCCGGCGCTGGGACCGCTGTTCGACCGGATCGGCGGCGAGCAAGTGCGCAACATGGGCACGATCGGCGGCAACATCGCCAACGGTTCGCCCATAGGCGATACTCCGCCGCCCTTCATTGCGTTGGGCGCCAGGCTCACCCTGAGAAGGGGCAGCAAGCGCCGCACCATCGCGCTCGAGGATTTCTTCGTAGCCTATGGAAAACAGGACCGGCGGCCCGGCGAGTTCGTCGAGGCCGTGCATGTGCCGGTGCCGGCGAAGAGCTCTCGTTTCGCAGTTCATAAGGTGACCAAGCGGCGCGACGAGGACATCACCGCGACGCTCGGAGCCTTCTTCCTGACGCTCGCCAGGGACGGAACCGTGGCTTCGGTCCGCATCGCCTACGGGGGCATGGCGGCGACGCCAAAGCGGGCGAGCGCGGTCGAGCAGGCGCTGCTCGGCAAGCCGTGGACCGAAGCGACGGTCGACGCAGCCATCGCGGCCTACGATCTCGATTTCACGCCACTGACCGACATGCGGGCGACGGCGGAATATCGATCCCTTGCGGCAAAGAATCTGCTGCGGCGCTTTTTCGCGGAAACGAGCGGAACAAAGGCGCCGGTGACGGTCACACGGCAGGAAGCGGCCTGATGAACAAGCACGCCGCACCCGATCTGAAAGCCGCACATATCAAGGGCGGCGTCGCCACCGACCAGCGGCACGATTCCGCGCACAAGCATGTCACAGGCACGGCCATCTATATCGACGACATGGCAGAGCCGCAGGGCCTGCTGCATGGTTGCCTTGGTCTAGCGGCGGTCACGCATGGCTCGATCAGGTCGATGGACCTGTCGGCGGTCCGCTCCGCGCCCGGCGTGGTGGATGTGCTGACGGCCAAGGACGTGCCCGGCGAAAACGACATTTCGCCGACCGGCCGACACGATGAGCCGGTGCTGGCCGATGGTGTCGTGCAGTTTTATGGGCAGCCGATCTACTGCGTCATCGCCGAGACTCGTGAACAGGCACGGCGCGCCACCCGCTTCGCCAAGGTCGAATATGACGAAATGCCCTTCGTTGTCGACGTGGCCGATCTCGATCCGCTGAAGGACAAGCTCGTCACGCCGCCCTTGACGCTGAAGCGCGGCGACGCTCGAACCGCCATCCGCAAGGCGCCAAAGCGCATCAAGGGGCGGATGCGTCTCGGCGGCCAGGATCATTTCTACCTCGAAGGCCAGATCGCCATGGCGGTGCCGGGCGAAGACCATGACGTGCTCGTCTATTGCTCGACGCAGCATCCGAGCGAAGTGCAGCACATGGTGGCGCATGCGCTTGGCGTGCCCAACCACGCAGTGACGGTGGAGATCCGCCGCATGGGCGGCGGCTTCGGCGGCAAGGAGACGCAGGGCAATCAGTTCGCCGCTCTCGCGGCAATCGCTGCCAGGAAGCATCGCCGCGCGGTCAAGATCAGGCCCGACCGCGACGACGACATGACGGCGACTGGCAAGCGCCACGACTTCGTCATCGACTATGAGGTCGGCTTCGACGGCGATGGCAACATCCACGGCGTCGACTTCATGTTCGCGGCGCGCTGCGGCTTCTCCTCGGACCTGTCGGGCCCGGTCACCGACCGCGCGCTTTTCCACTGCGACAACACGTATTTCTGGCCGGCGGTGCATGCACGTTCGGCGCCGCTCTACACCAACACCGTTTCCAACACGGCGTTTCGCGGTTTTGGCGGGCCGCAGGGCATGGTCGGCGCGGAACGGGTGATAGAGGAAGTGGCCTTCGCGCTCGGCAAGGACCCGCTGGATATCCGCAAGCTGAATTTCTATGGCGAGATCGGCGACGGCAAGGATCGCAACGTCACGCCCTACCACCAGCCGGTCGAGGACAATATCATCCAGCGCATCGTCGCCGAACTGGAAGAGAGCTGCCAATACGCCAGGCGCAAGCGCACGATCGCGGCCTTCAACGCCAACAGCCGCTATGTGAAGCGCGGCATCGCGCTGACGCCAGTGAAGTTCGGCATCTCGTTCACCGCCACGCAGTACAACCAGGCCGGCGCGCTGGTGCATGTCTATACGGATGGCTCGGTGCATCTCAACCACGGCGGCACCGAGATGGGACAGGGGCTCTACCTCAAGGTCGCGCAGGTGGTGGCCGAGGAGTTCCAGATCGACCTCGACCAGGTCAAGATCACCGCGACGACCACCGGCAAGGTGCCGAACACGTCGGCGACCGCCGCTTCGTCCGGCTCCGACCTCAACGGCATGGCGGCGCAGAATGCTGCACAGCAGATCAAGGACCGGCTGATCGATTTTGCGGTCGACAAATACCAGGTGCCGAGAGATCAGGTTATTTTCCTGCCGAACCGCGTCCGCGTCGGCAATCAGGAGATCGGCTTTGCGGACCTCGTCAAGCAGGCTTATCTCGCGCGCATCCAGCTTTCCGCCGCGGGCTTCTACAAGACGCCGAAAATTCACTGGAACCGCGACAAGGGGCAGGGCCGGCCGTTCTATTACTTCGCCTACGGCGCGGCCTGCTCGGAAGTGTCGATCGACACGCTGACCGGGGAATATGTCGTAGAGCGTACCGATATCCTGCACGATGCAGGGCGCTCGCTCAATCGCGCGATCGACCTTGGCCAGGTGGAGGGAGGCTTCATCCAGGGCATGGGCTGGCTGACGACCGAGGAGCTTTGGTGGGACGCAAAGGGCCGTCTGCGCACGCACGCGCCGTCGACCTACAAGATTCCGCTCGCGTCGGACCGGCCGAAGATATTCAACGTCAGGCTGGCTGAATGGCCGGAGGCAGGCGAGCCGACGATCCATCGGTCCAAGGCAGTCGGCGAGCCGCCGTTTCCGCTCGGCATCTCGGTGCTGCATGCGCTGTCCGATGCGGTGGCGAGCGTGGCCGACCACACGATATTTCCAAACCTCGACGCACCGGCGACGCCCGAGCGCGTGCTGATGGCGGTGGAGAGGATGAAGACGCAATTTGCCGGCGGCTGACGGGTCGAAGTGAGCGATCCGGATCGCGGCTTCCCATGTTCCAGGCAGGATGCAGCGATGGCCATGAGGTCAAGTAGCCTAAGGGCCTTTCTCCACAGCGGCGAACGCCTGGCGTTCGTCGAGGTCGCGCGCACGCGAGGCTCGGTCCCGCGTGACGCCGGCGCCTACATGCTTGTCTCGCAGACGGGGATGTTCGGCACGATCGGCGGCGGCCAGCTCGAATTCATGGCCATCGACAAAGCCAGGGAAATGCTGGCCGGCGGCAAAGCCGCGGCAGAGCTGACGCTCGACGTGCCGCTCGGTCCTGAAATCGGCCAGTGCTGCGGCGGACGCGTCGAAATCCGGATTAGGCCAGTAGATGAAAGCCTGGCAGATGAACTTCTCCGGGATGCGCAAGCCGAGGAGGCGCGGATGCAGCACGTCTACGTCTTCGGCGGCGGCCATGTCGGACTCGCGCTGGCGAACGCATTGGCGCCGATGCCCCTGAGGACAACGGTCGTGGAAACGCGCGCCAAGGCGCTCGACGGCATGCCCGGTGCTGTCGCGACGGTGCTGACGCCTGTGCCGGAGGACGCGGTGCGGTCGGCTCCTGCGGGATCGGCCTTCGTGGTGCTAACGCACGACCACGCGCTCGACTTCCTGATCGTTTCGGAGGCCTTGAAGCGCAACGACGCCGCCTATGTCGGCATGATCGGTTCGAAGACCAAGAAAGCGACCTTCAGAAGCTGGTACATGAAAGAGGCAGGCGGCACCGAAGCCGACTTCGCCCGCCTGGTCTCGCCGATAGGCGGCGACATCGTGAAGGACAAGCGGCCGGCGGTGATCGCGGCACTTGCGACCGCCGAGATCATGACGGCAATCACGCAATTCGCTCATGCACGTAAAAAGAGTGCAAATATTTAACATTGCAACCATTGGTTTAGTCCGCTAGTGTGACCCTGTTGTCTTGGGGGTGGCGATGGCTTGGGCATGGACAAAGGCTTCAGTGGCGTTGCTGGCCGTGATCTGCGTAAGCGCGTGCACCACGCTTATCGCTCCCTACGACCCGACATTCGACAGCTCCCTGAACAAGCTTTCCGAGGACACGGCGAAGTTTCTCGCAGCGGCGAGCGCCGGTGGACCCGAGCGGGCCTATCGATCGAAGGAAACGGTCGCCTACTACGCGGCTACCGGCAACGTGCTCGATCGCCTGATCGCAAGGGCTAAGCTGACCAGAGGGTATATAGCGTGTCCCACAGACGCGAGCCTCGAAAGCTTCGCGGCGGCGCAAACCAGCAAGACCGAACTACCCGACGACTTTCGCAAGCTCGATTGCCGCGAGTTCCAGCTTTACTCCGTTCGCCTCTACTCGAACCAGCTCGAATACGCCCATGCGAGCGAAGGCGTTCTAAACCGTTCCGAGGCAACGGCGCTCGGGGGCGCCTTTCAAACTGCGATTATGGGCACCATCCAGACGTTCGTTGCAAACAAGCCAACGAACTAGTCAGGGAGACAGCAATGGACCTAACAGCAATTGGCCGGCAAATCGCTGCAGAGGCAGCCAGAATTGGCGGCGCCACATGGCCGAAAATCCAGGCGGCGGCTCCGCTCTACATCAGGGGCTATCTGCACACGTTGGCCGACATTGCCGCGGGCGTGGGGCGCGGAGAAATCACCAGGGCTGCCGCCCGGATGTATGTCCGCAATGCCCATTTGCTTCTGATCATGGGCATCGCGAACACTTCGCAGATAGTCATGGTTCAAGTGCAGAGCCTGATGGACAGCGTCGTGAGGACCCTCAGAGGCGCCATCAACGCAGCACTGCCGGTGGCAATCCTCTAACCTACCGCGAAGGCCGACAACGGCCGGCCCTATTCCTTTTCCTGGGTATGGGCCTCCAGGAACCACAACGACTTGTCGAGCGAACGCGAGAAGGCGGTGAAGATGTCGGCGGTGCCGGCATCGCCAGCTTCGTCCGACTCGTCGATTGCCTTGCGGATGGATTTCGCCATCGCCGCATAGCGGTCGATCAGTGCGGCCAGATGATCCTTGGTCTTGTGGATGTCGGTCGGGTAGGGCTTCAGCGTCGTCGCCTTGAGAACCTCCTGCGCGGTTCCGTTAGCCGTGCCCCCCAGTTGCACCGCGCGTTCGGCGATGGTGTCGACATGGCCATCTAATTCGGTGCGGAAGCCATCGAGCTTCTCGTGGACGGCGATGAACTGGGGACCCTTGAGGTTCCAGTGCGCCTGCTTGGTGATGAGCGCGAGGTCAATCGCCTCAGCGAGCCGAGCGTTAAGCAGCTCGATCATTTTGGTCTTGGTGTCGGCTTCAATGCCGATATCGAGGTTCTTCTTGAGCATGGGGTTTCCTCACTAATGTTGGAGGGATAATGCGCAGGGCGTGATGCGGTTCCAGATCGCTGGCCCGGCGCCTCGGCAGCTTGCAAAAAGGCGCGGACCTTTCGATCCACGCCTTCTCTTCGGGTCGCCCCGACCGGTTCAGGAGGTTTGCAGACAGCCGAACCGCCGAGGCCGTCCGTGACCGGAACTTAGTTGACCGTGGTCTCGATGGCCTTGGGTGCCGTGCCGTTGATGGCGATGGTGCGGGCCTTCTTGGACTCAGGCAGCTCGCGCTTCAGTTCGACATGGAGCAGGCCGTTGGCGAGGCTTGCGCCCGTCACTTCGACATACTCGGCGAGCTGGAAGCGCAGTT
>JAPLOZ010000050.1 GCA_026400435.1 Hyphomicrobiales bacterium
CGATCGCCGCCATCCAGTCCTGGGCCGATCTCGGGGCGTCCGTGGCGCGCGCCGGCATCAGGAAGATCGTCTTCGTCAATTCGCATGGCGGCAACGAGGAGATCATGGGCATCGTGGCGCTGGAACTTCGCGTCGCCTTCAAGATGCTGGCGGTCAAGACAAGTTGGTCGCGTTTCGGCAGGCCGGCCGGGCTCTACAGCGACATCGAGGACCGCTTCGGCATCCACGGCGGCGATTTCGAGACCTCCGTGATGCTGCATTTCCGGCCCGACCTCGTCGACATGGCGAAGGCGCAGGATTTTACCTCCAGCGTGCAGCGGGCCGAGCAGGAATTCGAGCTGCTGCGGCCGACCGGGACGCACGCCTTTGCCTGGATCGCCGCCGACCTCAACCCGCATGGCGTGGTCGGCGAAGCGTCCAAGGCAACAGCCGAAAAAGGTCGGCTAACCGCAGAACATCAGGCGGACGGTTTCGTGCGCCTGCTCAGGGATGTGCGCAAGGCTAAGCTGGCGGAGTGGCTGAAGTAGCTGGCTACCGTCCGACGTCGAGCGAGAACGGCACTCCTTCGAAGGCGTCGGCTCCTCGGCCGATCGACCGCACCGCGTCCACCATGCGTCCCCGTCGCCCCAGCATCTCGTCGGCCAGCGCGATCAGGCGCGGGTTTGGCGTGGCGCTCGGCGATTTCAGGCGCAGCGTTTGGGCAAGCTCCAGCTCGTCGCGCGACGGCTGCAGCGCGGCTGCAATGATGTAGGCGGAAGCCGTCGAGCGGCTGATGCCGGCGTAGCAGTTAATGACCAGCGGCTTCGCCCGGTCCCAGCTCTGGGCGAAGTCGATCAGGGTGCGCATGTGCGCCCTGCCAGGCAGTGTCATGCCCTCCTGCGGCTCGGCGATGTCGTGCAGGGACAGCCAGAGATGGTTTTGTTCGGCGATCGCCGCCGGCCGAACCATCGCGGTTCCGGGCGCCAGTAGCGACAACAGCCGTTCGGCCTGGCTGGAGGCGACGGTCGCCTCGACCTTCGAAAGCGGACAGACCCAGATCATCGCAAAACGGCAGCGCGAACGCCGCCTCCCCTGTTGTTTTTGCTCCAGCCGGCCAGCGCGGTTTCGAGCCGACGCCATGCCGTCTCGTCCGCCGGAAGGCCGAAGCGCAGTGCATGCGGCCGGTCGGCGAAGTTGCGTACCAGTATGCCGTTGTTGCCGAGCGCCTCGAACAGGCCCGTTGCGCCAGCCGCAACGACGTAGCGGAACAGGCTGGTGCCCCCCTCGACTGGCAGGCAATGCGCGGCCAGCATGCTGTCGAGAGCCGCGGCGTCGCGGGCAAGCCGCAGGCGCATGGCCGCCTGCCAATCCACGTCGGCCAGCGCACGGATGCCATACTCCAGCGCTGGCCCAGAGACAGACCATGGACCGAAGTCGCCATCGAGTCGTCCGGCGATGTCGGGCGTGGCGACGGCAAAACCGAGCCGGACGCCGGCAAGGCCGAAGAACTTTCCAAAAGAGCGCAGCACCACGATGCCGCCCTGCCCTACATCGCCGCAAAGCGATTCTGCCTGCAGGCCGACATCCATGAAGGCTTCGTCGACCACGAGCAGCCCGCCGCGACGGTGCATTTTGCCGGCCAGCGCCAGCAGGTCGCGGCGAGAAATTGCCCGGCCGTCCGGATTGTTCGGATTCACCACCACGGCAAGGTCGAACTCAGCGAGCGATGCGAAATCGTGGACCTCGACTACCCTGTGACCGGCAAGCGCGGCCGTTCGCGCATGTTCGGCATAGGTCGGGCCGAGGACCGCGGCGCGGCCGGGCTCCACCAGCGAGAAGACACGCGGCAGCAGGATCTGCGTGCCGGGCCCTTGCGCCACGTGGCGAGGCGAAGGCGCGCCGTATGCTCGGGCGGCGACTGCGGCCAGTTCGAGCGCCCGAGCCGGCTCCGGCAGCCGCGTCAGTGCTGTGGCGGGCAGGTCGAAAAACGGGTAGGAGTGCGGATTGATCCCGGTGGACAGGTCGATCCACGGCTGCGGCGCATGCGGGAACAGCGACCGCGCGCGGCCAAGGCTGCCGCCGTGGTCGGCCACCGCCGAAATGCCTGCTGCCGGTACCTTCATGTCCGTCCTGATCGCCTTCCTGTCGCTCGCCTTCGAGGCGAAGTTCGGTTACCCGGACAGCCTGTTTCGCGCATTCGGCCATCCTGTCACCTGGATCGGCCGCCTGATATCCTGTCTCGACGGAGCACTCAACCGCGCGACCGACAGCGACCGGACGCGTCGCCTTTGCGGCTTGGCGGCGCTGGCGATCATCGTCGGCCTGCCGGCGTTGGTAGCCTACGCGCTGGAGCGGCTGCTTCTGTCGCATGTTCTGGGCCTTTTCGTTGTCGTCGCGTTCGCAACCACGCTGCTGGCGCAGAGGAGCCTTTCGGATCATGTCGAAGCGGTCGCGAAGGCGCTCGACACCGGCGGCCTGACAGCCGGGCGCGCCGCGGTGTCGCAGATCGTCGGGCGCGATCCCGAGCAACTCGACCGCGCCGGGGTAGCGCGCGCGGCGATCGAAAGCCTTGCGGAGAACTTCTCCGACGGCGTTGTCGCGCCGGCCTTCTGGATGGCGATTGGCGGGCTGGCCGGCGGAGCGGCCTACAAGGCGTCCAACACGGCCGATTCCATGATCGGTCACCGCACACCGAAACACGAGGCGTTCGGCTGGGCGGCGGCCCGTTTCGACGATCTTGTCAACCTGCCTGCGTCCCGGCTGACGGCGCTGCTGATCATCGTCGCGGCGGCGTTTCTATCCGGCGTGGACGCCAAAGCCGCGTGGCGCGCCGTCTGGCGCGACGCCAGAAAACGGCGATGGCAGGCGTGACGTGACTGCCGCCGACATCAGGCGCGCGCTGCGGCTGTTCTGGGTGGCAGACATGCTGTTTTTGGCGGCGCTGGGAGCCGTGGCGTTGGCGCTGTTGGTTTGACGACTTAGAACTCTATGCCCTTCTGGGCCTTCACGCCGGCGGCAAAATGGTGCTTCACCGCGCCCATCTCGGTGACGAGGTCGGCGGCCTCCACCAGCGCCGGCTTGGCGTTGCGGCCGGTGACGACCACATGCAGGTCCGGGCGGCGGGACTGCAGCGCGCCGATCACCTCATCAAGGTCCAGATAGTCGTAGCGCAGCGCAATGTTCAGTTCGTCGAGCACGACGAGGCTGATCGTCGGGTCGCAGATGAGTTCCAGCGCCTTCGCCCATGCAGCTTGCGCGGCCGCGATGTCGCGCTTGAGGTCCTGCGTCTCCCAGGTGAACCCCTCGCCCATCGTATGCCACACGACCTGGTCGCCAAAGCTTGCGAAGGCGTCCTTCTCGCCGGTGTGCCAAGCGCCTTTGACGAATTGCACGACGCCGACGCGCCTGCCATAGCCAAGCATGCGCAACGCAAGCCCGAACGCCGCAGTGGTCTTGCCCTTGCCCGGCCCGGTGTTGACGATCAGCAGGCCCTTTTCCGCAACCGACTTGCCGGCAACCTCGGCGTCCTGCACGGCCTTGCGCTTCGCCATTTTGGCGCGGTGGCGCTCTTCTTCCTTTTCGTCGATGGGCTTCATCATTTCACCTGCATCGGCAGACCGGCCACCATGAACAGAACCCGGCCGGCACAGGCCGCGATTCGCTGGTTCAGACGCCCCTGCGCGTCCCTGAAACGGCGGCCAAGTACATTGTCGGGCACGATGCCCATGCCGACCTCGTTGGACACGACGAACCAGGGGCCGCGCGGCGCGGAGAGTACCGTTTCAAGCTCGCCCGAAAGCGTATCGAGATCGTGGTCGGCGAGCATGTGGTTGCTCAGCCACAGCGTGAGGCAGTCGACCAGAACAGGCTGCCCTCCCGGCAGGGAACGCAGCGCACCGGCAAGATCAAGCGGGGCTTCGACCGTGCGCCAACCCGCGCCGCGCCGCGCGCGATGCAACGCGACGCGCTCGACCATCTCATCGTCATAGGCTTGGGCGGTTGCAATATAGGTCCACGGTGCGGGCAGCGCCGTGGCGAGCTTTTCGGCATGTGTGCTTTTGCCGGAGCGCGCTCCCCCGAGAACGAAAGTCAGGCCCGGTCCGGCAAGCTCAGGCAAAGCTTTTGCCGAGATTGCGCGACTGGCCAAGGAACCGGTGGCGCACGATCCCGACGATGCCGCCCAGCGCCATCCAGAAGATCAGGTTGGTGATGGTGACCGCAACCACGAACCGGTGGTGCAAATCCTCGGGAATCGGCGATGCATGGCTTGTCGGCTGGGGCGCTCCGATGATGTGCGGCAGCACGATCAAGGCGACGCCGACGACGGAGAAAAGCACGCTGCCGCGAAAGGTGATCAGGGCAAGCCCCGCCGCAGTGGCCGCAACCGTTCCGATCCACCATGCTTGCCGGTCGAACAGGTCGGCGGTGGGCATTGCCGGTAGTTCCGGAGGCAATCCCAACCCCGGCGCCAGCGTGAACACGGCAAAGCCGGCAAACCCCCAGAGCATGCCCTGACGCCAGCTTGAAATGCCGCCGGCGAACTCCGACACAGCAACCAGCAGCAGCGCAAAGCCGACTCCGCTCAGCACGTTGACGGCCACGGAAAAGGCAAAGCGTTCGAAGCCGTCTGCCGGCGCCCAGGCTTCTTCGTTGTGCTCATGCGTGACCGCAGCGGCGCCCGGTGCGCCAGCATCGTCCGAGGCTGGCTCGCTGGCCATCGCGGAGTGGTCATGCCCCTGCGCGCCGGCGTTTTCGAATGTTTCCGCCTGCAGTATCAGCGGCACGGTCGCGTAGGTCTGGAGTGCAGCAAGAATCAGGCCGGCAAGCAAGCCTGCCGCCGCCGCGGTGAACACGGCGTTGCGAAACAGCGTCATGATGTCAGCCTCGCGTCAGTGGCAGGGGAACGCCATCGAATGGCGATAGTCGTGGCCTGCATTGTGGACGACGTCCAGATGCGAAAATCCGAGGAACCCGACGACGAACAGGCCAAGCAAAGCGACGAGGCTGAGTTGAGCCGTGCGAGAAGCGGACGACGCGACGACGCCAGTTGCGGGAGAAGCGGTATTCATATGTTTCAGTCCTTTCGCCCTCCACCCGAGGGCATCGAGATAACGTCCTGTCGCCGGCAGGTCTCCTGGCTCGCGGACTTGGCGCCCTCCCCGCCTTCCCGAGGCTCTTGCCCCAGTGGCTTCTGGAAAAGGCTACCGCTTACAGTTGCGGGGGCAGCCACGGCTTTGGGTCGAAACCCGCACCGCATTCCCTCTCGGTCCTTTCGGAACCGACGACAGCCAAACCATAGATGACAAAGCGTCGCGCGGCAAACCAATTAACCGGCGTGCTCCGTCGCAACTGCGCTATTGTCGAGCGGCAATCGACCGGGCGACAAGCGCCTGCAGCCGCCACAGATACCGGTCGTGGATGCCCCGCGCCTCGAGATTCGTCACCGCATTGTGGAGATACTCCGCGCAGGAGCCCCAGTGTCCGCACCCAGTAGCCAACATGGCCACAACGTCTTCCTCTGAAAGCTTGCCGCAATAGGCCCGACCCTTTGGGTTGATGACGAAGCCCAACGCCCTAACGGGACCATCCTGCGTCGAAACCTTCAGCCATCGCGGAATGTAAGTGGAAGGCTTGGCGGTCATCTCGCGACGAAAAAGCTTTCCGAGTTGCTCGCGCCGGTTGCCTTCAGGAAGGCGAAGCGCCACCCCTTGGCAGGCGCCGCCGCGGTCGAGACCGAGCATCAGGCCGGGCTGCTCCGCAGTTCCGCGCCAACGCGTCAACTTGAGGCAGAACGAACGGCGCCAGCCATGAAGTCGGGCCACGCGCTCTTCCAGATGCTCGATTTCCGGCTTCCAGATCAGCGAGCCATACGCGAACAGCCAGAGCGGCGAGCCGTTCGGGTGTTCGCCCAGCGTCGTCTCGACCATTGCCGCATAGTCGGCGTCTTCCAGATAGGTCGCGTCGGGGCTTGGTCCTGGATCGTCGATTTGGCGATGCACGCTCGCGATCAGCTCGGGCGTCAGCAACATGGGACGGCCGGTCATTTTCACCACCAGTTCCGCGGACGTTTTCCAAGCATCAGGATAGCTGGCGCGCCGCGACACGCAAGCAGGACGTCTTGCACTGAATTGACAAACCGCGTGGCTACGTATCCGGTGTCCACAGGGAGCCTGCCTATGCCGAAAGCCGCCGAAAAAGATCCTTATCTGGGCCTGCGCCATCTCGAAGGCACCTTGCCGACCAGCGCCTATCTCGACACCGGCGAATATCAACGGGATCTGGAGGCGATCTGGTACAGACGCTGGATCATGGTC
>JAPLOZ010000045.1 GCA_026400435.1 Hyphomicrobiales bacterium
GGCGAGCGGTGCGGCAACGATGAAGCCGGTCAGGAAATAGTTCCTGAGCCGTGTCATGCCGGAAATGACGCCTGGAGAATCGGACATTGGCTACCGCTGTTCTTGGCTAGACAAGATAGGGGAGCGGGGCAGGCATTTAAACAGCGAAGTTCGTCTTACTCGACTGTGACCGACTTGGCGAGGTTGCGCGGCTGGTCGACATCGGTGCCCATGAACACGGCGGTGTAATAGGCGAGCATCTGGATCGGCAGCGCATAGACGATCGGCGCAACGAATTCCGGTACGTCCGGCAGGATGATGGTCTCGAGCGTCTTCACTGTCGCGTTGGCCGCGCCCTTCCGGTCGGTGATCAGGATGATCTTGCCGCCGCGCGCCGCCACCTCCTGCATATTGGAGACGGTCTTTTCGAAGATGCGGTCGTGCGGTGCGATGACGATCACCGGCATCTGCTCGTCGATCAGCGCTATGGGTCCGTGCTTGAGCTCGCCCGCCGCATAACCTTCCGCATGTATGTAGCTGATTTCCTTCAGCTTCAGCGCCCCCTCCATGGCCAGCGGATAGTTGGTGTCGCGGCCGAGGTAGAGCACGTGCCTGTAGTGCGACAGCTCGCGCGACACCTGCTCGATCTGTCCCTCAAGCTTGAGCGCCTGGGTGGCGAAGCGCGGCACTTCGGAAAGGCTACGCACCATCGCCCGCTCCTGGTCGGGAGAGATCGTGCCGCGCGCGCTGGCTGCGCGTACGGCTAGCGCGGCAAGCACGGAGAGCTGGCAAGTGAACGCCTTGGTCGATGCAACGCCGATCTCCGGGCCGGCAAGCGTCGGCAGAACGATATCGGATTCGCGCGCGATGGTGGACTCGCGCACATTGACGATCGCCCCGATCGGCACACCGGCCTTGCGGCAGTAGCGCAGCGAGGCAAGCGTGTCGGCGGTCTCGCCCGACTGCGAAACGAAGAACGCGGCGCTTTGCTTCGAGATGGGTATCTCGCGGTAGCGGAACTCCGAGGCGACATCGATGTCGACCGGCAGCCGTGCGTAGCGCTCGAACCAGTATTTGCCGATCAGGCCAGCCAGATAGGCGGTGCCGCAGGCCGAAATGGCAATGCGGTCGAGGCTGGCGAAGTCGAACGGCAGGTCGAACGGCCGTGCGGCGCCTTTTGTGAAGTCGAGATAGTGGGCGAGCGTGTGGCCGATGACCTCAGGCTGCTCATGGATCTCCTTCTCCATGAAATGACGGCGATTGCCCTTGTCGACCATGAAGGACGTGCTGAGCGACTGCTGCCGCCTGCGCTCGACTTTGTTGCCATCCATATCGAAAATCTGCATCGCGTTGCTGCGCACGACCACCCAGTCGCCGTCCTCGAGATAGGTGATCGAATTGGTGAAGGGCGCCAGAGCGATGGCGTCGGAGCCGAGGAACATCTCCCCCTCTCCATGGCCGACGGCGAGCGGCGGGCCATTGCGGGCGCCGACGATCAGATCCTCGTCGTCGCTGAACATGATGGCGAGCGCGAAGGCGCCCTGGAGCCGCTTCAGCGCATTGTGCGCGGCATCGACGGGCGCCGCGCCCTGAGCCAGTTCGCGGGCAACGAGGTGCGCAACGACCTCGGTGTCTGTCTGCGAGGTGAACTCGTAGCCGTCGCGCCGCAACTCGTCGCGCAGTTCGGCGAAATTCTCGATGATACCGTTGTGAACGATAGCCACGCCATCCGAGAAATGCGGGTGGGCGTTCGTTTCGTTGGGCACCCCGTGGGTGGCCCAACGCGTATGGCCGATGCCGATCGTGCCGCCGAGCGGCTCGTCCTTCAGCCGGCGGTCGAGGTTGACCAGCTTGCCCTCGGCGCGGCGTCGGCCGAGTTTGCCATGCTCGACGGTAGCGACGCCGGCAGAGTCATAGCCGCGGTATTCAAGCCTCTTCAGCGCATCCACGATGAGCGGCGCGACCGGCGATTTGCCGACTATAGCAACGATACCGCACATGCGTTTGCCCCGAATCCCGGCCGTGTTCCTCAGCGGCTATCTACGGAGAGGACTGGCTTTGCGGAACTCAATTTGCATTTCGTTCCATTTCAGCCAGCCCTCATGGCACGGCGCGGCTGAAAATCGCGTTACCGGAACCGATTCATTTTTTGCGGGCCGCCGCGGCTGCGGCAAATCGCTCGCGGACTTCCCTGGCCTTGCCAGGAAGGGACTTCTGGCGTGCGCGGCCGAAGGCCAGGGCATCGGCCTCCACGTCCTCCGTGATGACGCTGCCGGCCGCGACATTGGCACGGTCGCCGACCTTCACGGGCGCGATGAGCGAAGAATTCGAACCGATGAACGCGCCTTGCCCGACCTCGGTCAGGTGCTTGCCGTAGCCGTCATAGTTCACGGTGATCGTGCCGGCGCCGATATTGGCCTCCGCCCCGATCACCGCATCGCCGATATAGGTGAGATGGCTGACCTTCGCACCGCGACCGATCGATGCCTTCTTGACCTCGACGAAATTGCCGACCTTGGCCTTCTCGTGGAGGTCGGCGCCGGGGCGCAGCCGTGCGAAAGGTCCGACCTCCGAACCGGTGGCGACCGACGCGCCCTCCAGATGGCTGAACGCATGGATGGTGACCCCGCCGGCAATTCTCACGCCGGGGCCGAACCAGACGTTAGGCTCGACCAGCGCGTCCTGCCCGATCTCGGTATCGTACGAGAAATGCACTGTTTCCGGTGCAATGAGGGTGACGCCGGACAGCATGGCTTCGCGGCGGCGGCGGCGTTGCCAGATTGCCTCCGCTTCCGCCAGTTCGGCACGGTTGTTGATGCCGAGAACGCTTTCGGCACACGCCTCGGTGGCAGCCACGCCGAGGCCGGCCTTTGCGGCGATTTCGACGATATCGGTCAGGTAATATTCGCCCTTGGCGTTGCTGTTACCGACCTGGTCGAGCAAGGCGAGCGCATGCTTTCCGGCAATCGCCATCAGTCCGCCATTACAGAAGCCGATCTTCTTCTCGGCTGGCGAGGCATCCTTTTCCTCGCGGATGGCGACGAGGTTTCCGTCCTTTTCGATAAGCCGACCGTAGCCGGCCGGATTGGGCGGGCGAAAGCCTACCACCACCACCGCGGCGCCCTCGGCGAGTTTTTGCCTGGCGGCGCTGAGCGGTCCGGCCTCGATCAGCGGCGTGTCGCCGAACATCACGAGGATGTCGTCATGGCCCCGTGCGATTGCTGCACGGGCCGACAGCACAGCGTGGCCTGTGCCAAGCCGCTGTTCCTGCACGAATATCTCCGGCGCCGGATCGAAACCGGCGGCAGCCTTGCGGACTGCATCGGCCCCGTGTCCGACGACCAGCGCCACCGCGCCACCGCCCGCAGCTTTCGCTGCAGCCGCTACATGCGCGACTATCGGCAGCCCAGCGATCTCGTGCAAAACCTTGGGTTTTGCGCTCTTCATGCGCGTGCCCTCGCCCGCGGCAAGGATGATCGAGAGGCAGCTTCTTTCAGTCATGGACGGCATACCGCTTGGCAGGAATCGCGCTCGGCGAGCTTATAGCCGCCGAAGCCATGCTGCGCCAATGCGGTTAAAATCGGGTGGCTTCAGGCGTCAGGCAGCGTTCAGCGCGCGCTCGACCGCTTCCGGCTCCTTGTCCAGAACAGTCAACAGTATTCGCGAAGGGGTATCGATGGCCGAGCGCCCCTGTTCCCAATCGCGCACGCGGCCAACGGAAAAACCATAGCGCGCGGCAAACTCTACCTGGGTAAGCCCGAGCTTTCCACGGATCGCCCTTACATCCACCGCATGCGGAACGTGTACCGCAAAGTCGGCCACTTTCGATTCGCCCTTGGCGAAGGCCAACGCCTCGCGCGCGCCTTGCAGTATCCTCGAACCGGCCTTGGTCATTGTCCTGATCTCCGTCGTTGCGCCTTCTGGCTGCAACAGATTCGCGCCACACACGCGGCAAACTGGTCAAGATGTCTCTCAATTCGTTGCGTTCCACCCTCGCTTGCGAGTCCTTGCTGTAAACATCGAGCAGGAAGACCGGGTATCGGCGTCCGCGTAGAAGGTGATGATGCGGTAGCCGCCGCTCTTGCCTTTTCCTCGCCCGGCGAAGCGAAGCTTCCTTGCACCGCCAGTACCCGGCATGATGTCGCCGTCGGCTCGGACTCCCGCCGACGCGAGAAACCATGGCAGCCCGTTCATCATCCGAAATGCCTTCGTCTCTCGCGGAAGCAAGAAACGCGGGCGTTTCGATGACCGTATGCATCAGAAAGTATGTACGGAATTTCCGTACCACAGTCAACCCAGAGTCGCCAGCCCTGGGAACGTCTCCAGCAGCCAGTAGGAGGCGGTCTGGACGCCGCCTGTGAGAAACAGCAGCCCGGCGATGACGAGCAGCGCGCCGATGATTTTTTCAACGCGGCCGAGATGGACGCGGAATTTTTGCAGGAAGCGCATGAAGGCGCCGGAGAACAGCGCGGCAATCAGGAAGGGAATGCCGAGGCCGAGAGAATAGGCGGCGAGCAGCGCCGCCCCCTCGCCAACCGTCTCGCGGCCTCCGGCAAGCGTCAGGATCGGCCCGAGCACCGGGCCTATGCAGGGCGTCCAGCCAAATGCGAAGGCAAGCCCCATGAGGTACGCCGCAATAGCGCTAGCAGGCCTCCCCTGCGACTGGAAACGCGCCTCGCGCGACAGCAACGGAATGCGGATAATGCCGAGGAAATTCAATCCCATCAGGATGATGAGGACGCCCGCGGCCATCGCCAACGGCTCCTGCCAGACACGCAACAGCCGGCCGATCGTCGATGCGCCAGCCCCCAACGCCACGAAGACCGTGGTGAACCCGAGCACGAAGGCGAATGACGACAGCAGGAGCGCAGTGCGCGCTCCGGACTTCACGGTTTGCGATGCGTCGGCGCGGAAATCGTCGACCGAAACGCCCGCCATATAGCAGAGATAGGGGGGAACGAGCGGCAGGACGCAAGGCGACAGGAAGGACAGGGCGCCCGCCCCAACAGCACTCACATAGCCGACATCAAGCGCCATCAATTCCGCTCCACGCACCGGCGCGCAGCATATAGAGACGTCGCGGGCAGCACTCCAGTCACGACTGCGTGGCCGATGCCTGATCGCACTGGGCCAGCGTCAGAGCGCCTTGACGGAAACCTCTTCCGGCTCCTCGATCTTCAGCGGATTGCGCAGCGGCAGGCCGAAATCCGGCGTCGAGATCTCGAAGACGTCGCCGGCCTTGGTGCCGATGCCATCGGCGAAGGAAAGCGTGGCGGTGCCGAACATGTGGATGTGAACGTCGCCCGGTTGGCGGAACAGCGTGTATTTGAAGTGGTGGTGTTCTAGATTTCCTATCGTGTGCGACATGTTCGTCTCACCGGACAGGAACGGTTTTTCCCAAAGCGTCGCGCCGTCGCGGACGATCTTCGATGTGCCGCGAATGTCGGACGGCAGGTCGCCGACCAGTATTTCCGGACCGTAGGAGGCGTTCCTGAGCTTTGAGTGCGCCAGATAGAGATAGTTCACGCGCTCGATGACATGGTCGGAGAACTCGTTCGACAGGGCAAACCCGACGCGGAACGGCGTTCCGTCGTCGCCTATGACGTAGATGCCCGCAATCTCGGGCTCCTCGCCGCCATCCTTTGCGAAGGCGGGCGACAGGAGCGGCGCCCCAGGTGCCACGGCCATGGTGCCGTTACCCTTGTAGAACCACTCGGGCTGGACGCCGATTTCGCCTGGCTTCGGCTTGCCGTTCTCAAGACCCATGCGGAACATCTTCATCGAATCCGTCAGCGTCTCCTCTCCGTCGGCGGCGAGTTTCTTGTGCATGGCGTCGCGGGTGGAAGCAGAGCCAAGATGGGTGAGCCCGGTGCCTGTCAGGTGCAGATGCGCGGGGTCGGGATGGTTGATGGGCGCGATAAGGCGGCCTTGACGGTATGCTGCGTCGAGATCGACGGTCTTGCCAAACCCCTTGCGCTCGATGAGCGCGGCAAGGCCCGAGCCGCTGCGAGCGGCCTCGAGAGCAAGCGAGTAGACGCTCTTTGCACCATTGACGACGCGTGTCGCGCCGTTCGTGCGCGCCACGACCTGGATCATGTCGGACCCATCTACGATCTGAGAGATCAGCATTCCAACTCTCCTTGCCTGCGGCGCGCTTTCCCGCGCGCCTCACGCTGCTGCCAGCGCGACCTCACCCCTGCGCCGCCCGAACGTGTCCTTGGCGGCGATGCGTACAAAAATCATGACGGCTGAAGGCAGCCGCAGCGTCTTTGCGTATCCGAACCTACCGAGCTAAGCCTTGTTCTTGTTGTAGACGTCAAAGACGACCGCTCCGAGCAGCACCAGGCCCTTGACCACCTGCTGCCAGTCAACATTGACGCCCATGATCGACATGCCGTTGTTCATGACGCCCATGATGAAGCCGCCGACCACCGCGCCAATGACCTGGCCGACGCCGCCCATCGCGGAGGCGCCGCCGATGAAGACGGCGGCGATGACGTCGAGTTCGCTGCCAAGGCCGGCAGCAGGAACGGCCTGTCCCAGCCGCGCAGCGATGATCAGCCCGCCGAGCGCCGACAGGACGCCCATGTTGATGAACACAAACAGCGTTAGACGTTCGATATTGATGCCCGACAGCTGCGCCGCCTTGGCATTGCCGCCCATCGCGTAGATGCGCCGGCCGATCGTCATGCGCTTGGTGACGAACACGAAGAGCCCTATCAGCAGGCCCATCACTACCAGCACGATCGGCAAGCCCCGGTAGGTCGCGAACTGGTAGACCAGGAAGAGCACAAGCGCGCTGATCACCAGCGTCTTTGCCGTGAACAGGACGAAGGGCTCCGCGTGATAGCCGTGATGCTCTCGCGCGCGCCGCGCCTTGAGACCGAAATAGATGTAGGCCAGCACGCCGATGACGCCGATGACGATGGTGGTCATGTGAAGCGACAGGCCGCTGCCGACGATGGTCTTGCCGGCAAGGTTGACGGTCGGGGGAACGATCTCCCACGTGCCGATCAGGTCGGGAATGAAGCCCGAGCTCAACGCCTTGAAGCCGGCGGGCAGCGGCCCGACCGACGAGCCTCCGCCCAGCAGCGCCTGGCACATGCCGCGGAATATCAGCATGCCCGCCAGGGTCACGATGAAGCTCGGTATCCGGTGATAGGCTACCCAGTAGCCCTGCGCCGCGCCGATGGCGCCGCCGATGATGAGGCAGACGATCGACACCACGAGCGGATTGCTGAGGAAGCCTAGCGGCCAGATGACCATCATCATGGCGGCAAGCGCTCCGATGAAACCGGCGACCGACCCGACGCTGAGATCGATGTGGCCGGACACGATCACCAGCAGCATGCCAAGCGCCATGACAATGATGAAGCTGTTCTGCTGGACGAGGTTGCTGAGGTTCACCGGCTTGAACAGCGTGCCGTCGGTGGTGAACTGGAAGAAGACCATGATGGCGATGAGCGCGAGCACGAGGCCATATTCGCGAAGATTGGTGACCAGCGCCGAGACTGCGAAGCGCGGCGCCGGCTGAATATCCTGGGCGACGCTGCTGCTTGGGGCGGGGGTGCTTTCGGTGCTCATGATGCTGCTTTTCCTTCTCCCCGAACGATGGCGCGCATGATCTTTTCTTGGCTGGCGTCGGATGCCGCCATTTCGCCTACGATGCGCCCTTCGTTCATGACGTAGATCCGGTCGGATATGCCGAGCAGTTCAGGCATTTCCGACGAGATGACGATGATAGCCTTACCCTCCGCAGCGAGCCGCGCGATGATCGTGTAGATCTCGTATTTCGCGCCGACGTCGATGCCGCGCGTAGGCTCGTCGAGAATCAGCACCTCCGGGCTGGCAAACAGCCATTTCGAAAGCACGACCTTCTGCTGGTTGCCGCCGGAAAGGTTACCCGTCATCTGGTACACGCTCGATGCGCGGATATTGGTCTTGCCGCGATAGTCGTTGGCGGCGGCGAGTTCGCGCAAATCGTCGATCACTCCATGCCGCGAAACACCACCGAGGTTGGCCAGCGTTATATTGTGCTTGATGTGATCGATCAGGTTGAGCCCGTAGGTCTTTCTGTCCTCTGTCACATAGGCGATGCCGTGCTGGACCGCCTTGCCTACAGTGGAGGTGTCAATCGGCTTGCCCCTGAAAAGCACGTCGCCTGTGATGCGGCGGCCGTAGGATCGGCCAAACAGGCTCATGGCAAACTCGGTGCGCCCGGCGCCCATGAGCCCCGCTATTCCCACCACCTCGCCCCTGCGGACATTGATGTCTATGCCCTTGATCACCTGCCGTTCGGCATGGATCGGGTGATAGACGGACCAGTTCTTCACCTCGAAGACGATCTCGCCGATATCAGGCTCGCGTGGCGGGTAGCGGTCTTCGAGCGCGCGGCCGACCATTGATGTAATGATGCGGTCTTCGCTGATGTCCCCCTTGGCGAGCGTCTCGATGGTCTGTCCGTCGCGGATGATCGTGACGTGATCGGCGACGCGGTTCACCTCATTCAGCTTGTGCGAGATGAGGATCGAGGTGATGCCCTGATTCTTGAACTCGAGCAGAAGATCGAGCAGCGCCTGGCTATCCTTTTCGGACAGGCTGGCGGTCGGCTCGTCGAGGATCAGCAGCCGGACTTCCTTGCTCAGCGCCTTGGCGATTTCCACCAACTGCTGCTTGCCGACGCCGATATTGGTGATCAGCGTCTTGGGGTCTTCGTTCAGCCCAACTTTCTTCAGGAGGGCGGTGGTGCGCGCCTCGTTGGCGTGCCAGTCGATGACGCCGTATCTGGCGTGCTCGTTGCCGAGGAAAATATTTTCGGCGATCGACAGCATAGGCACCAGAGCAAGCTCCTGGTGGATGATGACGATGCCCTGCCGCTCGCTGTCGTGAATGCCTTTGAAGTGGCATTCCTGGCCGCGATAGATGATTTTGCCATCGTAGGTGCCATCAGGATAGACGCCCGACAGAACCTTCATCAGGGTTGACTTGCCTGCGCCATTCTCGCCGACGACGGCGTGAATCTCGCCCTCCTCCACGCTGAGGTTGACGTTGGACAACGCCTTGACGCCGGGAAACGTCTTGGTGATGCCGCGCATCTCCAAAATCGTGGAAACCATCGGGGATACCGCTCCTGCTGACCCCGCAGACAATATCGGGGTCACCCATCAACGAAAAGGGCCCCGCGCAAAAGCGCGGAGCCCTTCGTATGGCAAAGTCCTACTTCAGATCTTCGGCCTTGATGTAGCCGGAGTCGACCACCAGAGCCTGGTAGTTCGAGACGTCGACGTCATGCGGCGTCAGCAGGATCGAGGGAACGATCTTGACGTCGTTGTTGTAGGTCTTCTCGTCGAGGCCTTCCGGCTTGCCGCCGGAGAGTACCTTGTCGACCAGTTCGACGGTCGCCTTGGCGAGTTCGCGGGTGTCCTTGAACACCGTCGAATACTGCTCGCCCGAGATGATCAGCTTGACCGATGCGGTCTCGGCGTCCTGGCCGGTCACGATCGGCCACGGCTGGGCGTCAGTGCCGTAACCAACGGCGCGCAGCGAGGCGGTGATGCCGCGCGACAGACCGTCATAGGGCGACAGAACGCCATCGACGCGGCTGCCATCGGAGTAGTTGGCCGACAGTAGGTT
This sequence comes from Hyphomicrobiales bacterium, assembly GCA_026400435.1. Lineage (GTDB taxonomy): Bacteria > Pseudomonadota > Alphaproteobacteria > Rhizobiales > Rhizobiaceae > Mesorhizobium_K. The sequence continues at coordinate 9,613 of JAPLOZ010000045.1, forward strand.
GTCCATGCGTGCCTGCGCCGTTGCGGCGAGCCAGCGCAAGGTGCCGACCTTGTCCATGCCGACCTGGCCGGACTTGATGACGATCGAGCCGTCGTCGATCAGCGGCTGCAGAACGCTCATGGCGCCGTCATAGAAGAAGAAGGCGTTGTTGTCGTCCGGCGAGCCGCCGAAGAGCTCGACGTTCCAAGGCTTTGTGTCGGGAAAGCGCTCCTTGAGACCCTTGACCAGCGAGTTCGCCTGGATCACGCCGACGCCGAAATTGTCGAACGTGGTGTAGTAGTCGACGTTAGGCGTCTTCTTGATCAGGCGGTCGTAGGCAACGACGACGACGCCGGCGTCAGCGGCCTTCTGCAGCGCGTCCGACAGCGTGGTGCCGTCGATCGACGCAATGATCAGCGCTTTCGGGCCCTTGGTGATTTCGTTTTCCAGCTGGCTGAGCTGGTTCGGAATGTCGTCCTGCGCGTACTGCAGGTCGACCGTGTAGCCCAGAGCCTCGAGCTGGGACTTGACGGCATCGCCGTCGTTGATCCAGCGCTGCGACGTCTTGGTGGGCATCAGCACGCCGACGAGGCCCTTGTCCTGCGCATAGGCGCCGTAGGTCGTGGTTGCGAGGCCGAGCGCAAGCGCGCCGACCAATGCCTTGATGATTTTCACTGTGTTTCTCCCTTGGTGATGAACGCGATGCGGGTCGGCACGCGCCGCCCGCAATTTTTCCCGCCGCAAAAAGCGGTCGGTATTTATAAGCTTAACCTCCCTGGCCGGACACGCCGATCCCTGCAATCGCAAAGCGAATTAGGGTCATGACGGTCGGCAAGCGCGAAACTGGCCTCAATCGATATAACTGTCAAATACAATTGCTGGTGACTGCCATACGCTTTTTGGTATACCATTGTTGAAACGAGGGTGCAAATGGTGGACACGCGCAGCGCCGATAATCCGCGGTTGGAGGACGATACCGACGCACTGTTCAACAGCGGCCTGAAGCTGAGCCATATGCGCATGATCGTGGCGATCGAGGACACCGGGCAGGTGAGCGCGGCAGCCCATATCCTCAATGTTTCGCAGCCAGCCGCCTCGCGCATGATCGCCGACATAGAATATCTGCTCGGCGTCCCGCTCTGCCGGCGGCTCCCGCGCGGTGTCGCGCTGACGTCTTTCGGCGAAGCGCTGGCGAGGCGGGCCAGGGCGATGCTGCTGGAGCTACGCGGAATCGATCGCGAAATCGCCGACCTGAAATCAGGAAGAGGCGGCGCCGTCTTCATGGGCTCGGTCACAGCCCCTTCAATCGGGCTGGCGGTTCCGGCGATCCGGCGTATCCGCAAGAGCTTCCCGCTGATTGAAATCAGTCTGCAGGTCGACACCAGCAGCGTGCTTGCCCGCGAACTGCTTGCGTCACGCCACGACTTCATCATCGCGCGCATACCCGACGACCTCAATCCGCGTCTCTTTGATGCGCGCGTCATTGGCATCGAGAAGGCCTGCCTGATCGTGCGGCGAGGTCATCCACTGGCGGACGGACGCAGCGTCCAGCTCGACGAACTGACCGGCTACGACTGGGTGTTCCAGCCCGGCGGCTCGCTGCTCAGGCGCACCATCGAGACAATCTTCATGAGCCGCAACGTGCCCCTGCCCGAGCGTATCCTGAACACGACATCGCTCCTTCTCACGCTTGTCATGGTAGCCCAGTCGGACGCGATCGCGCCAGTTGCGCTCGACATGGCAAAATTCGTCAATGACGCGGAAGGCCTGGCCGGTGCGATAGAGATCCTTCCGATTTCGTTCGACATCGAGGTGCAGCCATACAGCATCATCACCGCCCGCAACCGGGCGCTCTCGCCCGCCGCCAAGCTTCTGTTCGACCACATACTGGCGGAGATCCGGTAGCCGGCCAAGGCCGGTTGCGATCTGCTTGCAACCTTGTAGGGTTCGGTTTGAAATCCGTACCACAGGACGGAAGTTTGCAGAGCATATCTGGGTTGCCGTCAGGAAATTCGGGCGGGGAAGCCCATCTCAGCCGCAACCTTGTCGTGGTGCGCGCCGGCGATACGTCCCTGCATCGAAAATGGGGGGCATCCGAACACGGATGCGCTTTCGATCTGATAGTCAGCTACTTCGGCGACAAGCGCGATGCCTTCCGGGCGCCCTGGGAGCAGAGGGTCGATTTTCAGGGCGGCAAGTGGGACGGCATTCACCACCTGTTCGCCAGCCGTCCCGCACTTCTGGACAGCTACGACTATTTCTGGTTCCCGGACGACGACATCGAGGCCGACAGGCGGACCATCGAGGGCGTCTTCTCCGCGATGCGGCGGCTTGATCTCGCCGTATCCCAGCCAGCACTTTCCCTCGACAGCTATTTTTCATTCCTGCCGTTCCTCAAGTCGGAGGTTTTCACCGTTCGTTTCGTCGATATGGTGGAGGTCATGATCCCGTGTCTGAACCGCTTCACGCTGCAAAAAATGCTTCCCCTGTTTTCGACAAGCATGAGCGGCTTCGGTCTCGATCTGGTCTGGACCCGACTCCTGGCGGACAATCGGCGAAAATGCGCGGTGCTCGACGAGCTGCCGGTGCGCCACACCCGACCGGTTGGCGGCGCGTTGGCGGCGGCAGTGGCTTCCAGGGGAAGAACGCAGGCAGACGAGTTGCTCGCCGTGCAGAGCCGGTACGACGCCTGGCAGGCATATCCGCTTTGCTACGAAGCGATCGATGGACGAGGTCGCCGGTGGCGAAGCCAGGTGGTCATCGGGGCGCGCATGGCCGCCGACCTTCTGCTCCGCCGCAAGACAATCCTGCAAAGGAAGCATTTCCTTCAAAATGTCCGACTTCTTCTCGAGCGCCAGGCGCTCTGGCGGCCGCAACTGGCAATCCTGAACGTCGACGCGTGACCGGAATGGACCCTCTCGCGAAAGCAGACATCCTGATCGTCGGCGCCGGCTTCTACGGCTCCACACTGGCCGAGCGTATCGCCACACGGCTCGGGCGCCATGTGCTGCTCATCGACCGCCGCGAGCATATCGGAGGCAACGCCTACACGTACGCCGATGCGACGACCGGCATCGAAGTCCACAAATACGGTGCACATCTGTTCCATACGCCGAACGAGACTGTTTGGAACTATCTGCGGCGGTTCACGGGTTTCAGCGACTACCGGCATCGCGGCTTCAGCGTTCATCGGGGGCAAGTGTACCCGTTGCCCATCAACCTGGCGACGATCTGCCAGTTCTTCGGACGGCGTTTCACGCCCGACGAGGCGCGTGTGCTAATCGCCGGCCACTCCAGCGAAATCACTGGGACGCCGGACAATCTGGAAGAGAAGGCTATTTCCATGATCGGTCGCCCGCTCTACGAGGCGTTCGTGCGCGGCTATACCGCCAAGCAGTGGCAGACGGATCCCCGCGAACTGCCGGCGGAGGTTATCGCCCGACTGCCGGTGCGATTCACTTTCGCCGACGGCTATTTCAATGATCGCTTCCAGGGACAGCCGCTGGACGGCTTCACGGCAATCTTCGAACGCATGCTCGACAACCCGTTGATCGAGACGCGGCTGGGCGTCGACTTCTTCAGCTTGAAGCAGCACCTGCCCGACCGGCTCCCGGTCGTCTTCACTGGCCCCATCGATCGCTATTTCGACTACAGCGAAGGAGAACTTGGCTGGCGCACGGTCGATTTCGAGCACGAGGTCGTCGATACCGGGGACTTTCAGGGCGCGGCCGTCATCAACTACCCCGACCCTGACACGCATTTCACGCGCATCCTAGAGTTCCGGCATTTCAATCCGGAGCGCAGCTACCAGACGGACCGAACGATCATCGCCAGGGAGTATGCGCGGTTCGCCGGCCCGACTGACGAGCCCTATTACCCCATCGACGCGTCACGCGATCGAGCGATCCACGCCCGCTACCGCAAAAGGGCGGCTGCCGAGCCGAACGTCCACTTCGGAGGCCGCCTCGGAACGTACAAATATCTCGACATGCACCAGGCGGTCGGCGCCGCATTGAAGGCATTCGAGACGGTTTTCGTGCCGTTGTTTGCAGCCAGCCAAGCAGCCAGCGATGCGGGTCAGAGATGATCGGCGGCAAAGCGCTCTAACCCTCGATAAGGCCATCAGCGATCCTGACCTCGGGCGCCGCTTGTCTATGGACTCTCCACCAGTTGCGAAGGCGCCGACGCAACGTGAGTGGAATCGCCACCTCGCCGCCGTCCCGCCCGATCCGCGGATGACTGCGTTCAATGTCGGCGATGACCAGCGCCAGGCTATCCAACAGAGAAGCTGCGGCTGGCTGTGCACGCGCAAGGCGCTCGTACTTTTCCAGGACTGCCGAGCGATCGAGATATGCGCGCTGGGGATAGAACGCATAATGAGAGACGATGGTGTCGGTGGCAAAGCAGTTGGCCATACCGGTCTTCACCGGGGCGTGGACCGTCCAGTCGACTTCCTCGTCCGACGCGATCAGATCCGGAAATGCTGCCAGTGTCCTGCCGAACCAGCAGATGCAGTTGATGGAGAAATGCGAGATCGCGATCGGATAAGCGCCACCATGGAGTTTCCCCCAACCTCCCGTTGAGGCGACCTCCGTGAACGCCATATGCAACGCTTCCGCAAACATGCCGTCGGAATAGCCGATCCGATCGAACACCTCAAATTTGATCGGCCGGGAAACCGCGATCTTATGTGTGTTGCCAAGCAGGGCCGAGCATATCGCGTTGTTGATGATCAGCGGCATCGTCAGCAGATACTGTGGTCTTGCAATCCGGAACTCTAGGTGGCGCTCGAAGAAGTCAGGCTGGATCCAGATAATGTCATCGTCGAAGCGGATATAGATGGTGTCTTCGTCCATGGCGGTCCGATGAAAGGCCCCGATGGATCGGCTTCCATCCACCCTGCCGTCAGGCTGCGCGACAAGGCGCACGCGGCTGTCGAGCTTTGGCAAGGCGTCGAGAAATGCCAGGTCGCGCGGTTCGGCGGTGTTTACCCAAATGTCGTATCGGTCGACGAACGGGCACGCGAGAACCTGCGGCACCAGAAGCCGCATGTATCGACGGCGCCCGGCGGGCGTAACGCAAACGATTTTATGGTCTTTGTACATGCGCCCTCGTTCGCCTGTTCAGTCGACTGAACAATCGAAATCAACGAATGTGCCTAACCGGCCCCGGACACAATCGTCAGACCTGGGTCGATGCACCATGCGCCAACTGCCCGACGACAATCTCAGCCAGTGTTGCCACGATGCAACTGCGGGCGGGCGCGACGGCCGCTATGCTTTATCCGGCTACCGGTTTTGAGAACAGCATCTTGCGCCGAATGCCCCTGTAATGCTCGTGTAGAGCGCGTATCAGGCATCGGTCGACCTATCGACGGTCGCTGATCTTTGCCAAGGGGAGCAGAATGAAGAAAACCTACGAGAAGCCGGTTCTCTTGCGCCGGGAGAAGCTGGAAAAGGTGACGGCCGAAATCCCGTCTGGCGTCCGGCCCGCTTGAGCGGGTGACACCACGCAGCCTGCCGCGGAGCGGCAGGCGTTTCAGGCACAATCCATTTCGTCAGGCTGAAGGCGGTTACCGCGCCTCGCCGGTCGGACGCTTTACCCCTGTGCCTCCCTTGCGCTTGGCTGGCTGAACGGCTTTCGGCAAGCGTCCAAGGCCCATTTGCTTGGCAAGATCAGAACGCTGTGCGGCGTAGTTCGGCGCGACCATCGGATAGTCGCGGGGCAGGTTCCACTTTGCCCTGTATTCGTCGGCCGTCATACCGTACTGCGCCATGAGATGGCGCTTGAGCGATTTGAACCGTCGGCCGTCTTCAAGCGAAATGATGTAATCTGGAAACACCGAGCGTTTCGGATTGACCGACGGGCTCCTGGCAGCGTTGGCCGGAACACCCGAAAGGCTCGCCAGTGCCGAGTTCACGCTCGCAATAAATTCCGGCAGCGCCGCGATGGGCATAGGGTTGCTGGCCACATATGCTCCTACAACCTCGGCGGTTAACCCAAGTAGCTTATTCAAACGATCCTCCCGTCCTACCTTCTCGTTCCTTAGGCGGCAAGCAGCCACCTTGGGCGCATGAAACCCCGACTCGAATCTGGCGGACTTAACTGACGGCAACCTGAACGAAACGCTGTCCTCGGTGGCCATGGCGGACTTCATGTGGACGCGGCAAGTCGGCGCGTGCAACCCCCATCGCTGTCGCGAAGTCCGGCGGTTCACGATTGACGTAGGGTTACCTGTCGAGGAACTCGATTTCCTGGCACCGCGACACGGAACAGGACGGCTTGTCCGAAGTCGGAATGGAGGAGCGTCGGGTCGTCTGCCCTACCGGGCAGAACTGGCGGCTCTTCACGTAGCGATCATAGAGAGGATTTCCGCTACGCGACTTGTATCGCATGATCGCCGCGCCCTCCTGCTGGATCGTCGCCTGAACCTTGCTGCAGGTCATGGACGTGGAATTGTAGCGGTTTATTGCATGCGCCTCTGCTGAGATCACGCTGAGGCACAATGCGATTGCAATACGCTTCAAGTCGATTCCTCCATGCATACCGGTCGTGAATACATATATGGATTCTGGTGAGCGCGCAGGGATTCGAACCCTGGACCTACTGATTAAAAGTCAGTTGCTCTACCGGCTGAGCTACGCGCTCCCGAAAGGCGCACATCGCACCCCCGAAATTGCGGCGGAACATAGGGAGAGTGTCTGGAAGGGTCAATTGGAAAAAGCCGCCATGCGTGCCTGCCGGGCCCAGTGGGAAGGCCTTGCCAGATCTGGCCCCCGGCAGCCACTTCCCGGAGGCAATTGCACTACATTTTGGCAATCATTGGTGATTTCCGGAACAATTGCACATAAATACCGTTCTGTCGTCACAAGGGACACAAATCTCAGGCTCACTGAAAGGAACCTGTCATGAAGAAGATGTTTTCGGCGCTATGCGCCACCGCCCTTGCGGCGTCGATCGGCTTATCTGGATCTTTGCCAGCATCCGCAGCGCCGCTCGCCATGCCTCAGGCAGCGCCGGCAGCGCAGTCCGACGTGGTGCAGGTAGACACGGTTTGGCGCAAGAAGAACGGCTGGAACGGTAACAGAAACGTTTATCGCAACAACAATAACTGGAACAACAAGAAGCAGTGGAACAACGGGCCGAAATATGGCTGGTACCATGGCCATCGTGGCTATCCGTACAAGCGCCCTGGCTACCGCTACTACAACGGGTTCTGGTTCCCTGCCGGAGCGTTCATTGCCGGCGCCGTCATCGGCGGCGCAATAGCCAACAACAACAACAACAACTACGGCAGCTCACACGTCCAGTGGTGCTACGATCGCTACCGGTCCTACCGGGCTTCGGACAATACGTTCCAGCCCTACAATGGCCCCCGTCAGCAGTGCTATTCGCCCTATAACTGATCGCGGCTATTCAATTTGAGGCCCGCGCCAAGCGACGGCGCGGGCCTCTTGTTTTCATGTGCTCAGCGTGCGGCGCACGGCGTCGCGCCAGCCCTTCAGCTTCGCTACGCGCGTCTTCTCGTCCATCTGCGGCTTGAAGCGGCGCTCCAGCGACCAACTCCTGGCGAATTCAGCGATTCCGGGCCAAACCCCTGCCCGCGATCCCGCCAGCCACGCAGCGCCCAGCGCCGTCGTCTCAAGTATCTCCGGACGGTCGACAGGCGCGTCCAGAATGTCGGCCAGCCTCTGCATGGTCCAGTCGGAGGCCACCATTCCGCCATCGACCCTCAGCACCGTTCCCGAGGTTGCGCCCTTCCAGTCCTTCTTCATCGCGTCGAGCAGGTCGCGTGTCTGATAGGCGACCGCCTCCAGTGCGGCGCGGGCGAACTCCGCCGGCCCGGAATTGCGCGTCAGCCCGAAGATCGCACCGCGCGCGTTCGCATCCCAGTGCGGGGCGCCGAGACCGACAAAGGCCGGCACGAGGTAAACGTTCTGAGTATCGTCGGCCTGGGCCGCAAGTTCTCCGCTGTGGGCAGCCTTGGAGATCATTTTCGCACCGTCGCGCAGCCATTGAACCGCCGCTCCCGCGATGAAAATGGAACCCTCGAGCGCATAGGTCGTCTTGCCGTCGAGACGGTAGGCAATCGTCGTGAGCAGGCGATTCCTGGACCGCACCATGTCGGCGCCTGTGTTCAGCACGGCGAAGCAGCCGGTGCCGTAGGTCGACTTCATCATACCGGGCTTGAAGCAGGCCTGACCTAGCGTGGCGGCATGCTGGTCGCCGGCAACGCCGAGGATGGGTATCGCGGCGCCGAGGATCGACTTTTCGGTGACGCCGAAGTCGTCGGCGCAATTCTTGACCACGGGCAGCAGCGATGCCGGAATGTTCAACAAACCGAGCAGTTCGCCGTCCCACTCGTTCTTGCCGATGTTGTAGAGAAGCGTGCGCGAGGCATTCGTGGCATCGGTCGCGTGGACCTTGCCGCCAGTCAGCCTCCAGACAAGAAAGCTGTCAATCGTGCCGGCAAGCAGTTCGCCCCTATCGGCGCGGCGGCGTGCGCCTTTGATGTTGTCGAGCAACCAGGCGATTTTCGTTCCGGAGAAATACGGATCGAGGAGCAGGCCCGTCTTGCGCGAGAATGTTTTCTCCAGGCCGGCCTTCCTGAGTCTTGCGCAAAGCGGCGCGGTGCGCCTGTCCTGCCAGACAATCGCCTTGTGAATCGGTTGACCAGTCACCCTGTCCCAGATCACGACGGTTTCGCGCTGGTTGGTTATCCCGATCGCCGCGATGTCGCCGGGTTTGACCTTGGACTTGCGCAGAGCTTCCTTGGAGGCCCACACGACGCTCTGCCATATCTCTTCATGGTCGTGTTCAACCCAGCCGGAAGCCGGGTAGAACTGGGTGAATTCCTTCTGGCCGACGCCTGCGACCTTCATGGACCCGTCGAAGACGATGGCGCGCGACGACGTCGTGCCTTGGTCGATGGCCAGGATGTGATTGGACATGTTCCTCTCCAAGCAGGATTGGGGGATCCGGCATTCGCGCCGCCTCCCCCCGTTTGGATCAAGCCGGGCTGCCCGACCTGCTTACTTGTTCCAGCTCTTGACCAGTTCGTCGTAGTTGACGGTCAGGGGCTTTTCCTTCTCGTTCTCGATCTTGAGCTGAGGAGCGAGATTGCCCTTGGCGACGGCATCGGCGTTCCAGTAGGCGAGATCATGCTCTTCGGCCATCTTCGGGCCGATATCGCCCTGCACGCCCGATTTCTCGATGCGCGTCATGACCTTTTCCTGCTCAGCACACAGCGAGTCCATCGCTTCCTGGGCAGTCTTGGCACCCGAGGACGCATCGCCGATTGCCTGCCACCAGAGCTGTGCGAGCTTCGGATAGTCAGGCACGTTGGTGCCCGTAGGCGACCACTGCACACGGGCCGGCGAGCGATAGAACTCGATCAGGCCGCCGAGCTTTGGAGCGCGCTCCGTGAAGCTCTTGTCCTGGATCGTGCTTTCGCGCGCGAAGGTGAGGCCGACGTGGCTCTTCTTGACGTCGACGGTCTTCGAGGTCACGAACTGCGCATAGAGCCAGGCAGCCTTGGCGCGGTCGTCCGGGGTGGATTTCAGGATAGTCCACGAGCCGACGTCCTGATAGCCGAGCTTCATGCCGTCCTTCCAATAGACGCCATGCGGAGACGGCGCCATGCGCCACTTCGGAGTGCCGTCCGCATTGACGACGGGCAAGCCGTCGACGACGGACGCGGCAGTGAACGCCGTGTACCAGAAGATCTGCTGCGCAACGTTGCCCTGAGCCGGAATCGGGCCGGCTTCGCCGAACGTCATACCCTGGGCTTCCGGCGGCGCGTAAGCCTTGAGCCAGTCGAGGTACTTCACGATGGAGTAAACCGCGGCCGGGCCGTTGGTATCGCCGCCCCGGGCGACGCAGGATCCGACCGGGCGGGAGTTTTCGTCGACCTTGATGCCCCATTCATCAACCGGAAGGCCGTTGGGGATGCCCTTGTCGCCGTTGCCGGCCATCGAAAGCCACGCATCGGTGAAGCGCCAGCCGAGCGACGGGTCCTTCTTGCCGTAGTCCATGTGGCCATAGACCTTCTTCCCGTCGATCTCGCGGCCGGTGAAGAATTCGGCGATGTCTTCGTAAGCCGACCAGTTGACCGGCACGCCGAGGTCGTAGCCGTATTTCGCCTTGAAATCGGCCTTGTTCTTCTCGTCGTTGAACCAGTCGTAACGGAACCAGTAGAGGTTCGCGAACTGCTGGTCGGGGAGCTGGTAAAGCTTCTTGTCGGGCGCGGTCGTGAACGACGTACCGATGAAATCGGCAAGGTCGAGCGTCGGCGACGTGACGTCCTTGCCTTCATTGGCCATCCAGTCGGTCAGGCTGCGGGCCTGCTGGTAACGCCAGTGCGTGCCGATCAGGTCGGAGTCGTTGACGTAGGCGTCGTAGATATTCTCACCGGACTGCATCTGCGTCTGCAGCTTCTCGACAACATCGCCTTCACCGATCAGGTCGTGCGTCACCTTTATGCCCGTGATCGCGGCAAAGGCCGCGGCAAGGGTCTTCGATTCGTACTCATGCGTGGTGAGCGTTTCCGACGCCACCTTGATGTCCATGCCGGCGAACGGTTTCGCGGCATCGATGAACCATTGCATTTCGGCTTCCTGATCGGCGCGCGACAGCGTCGAAAGGTCCTTGATCTCCGTATCAAGGAAGGTTTTTGCCTCGTCCATTCCGGCATAGGCGTTGCCCGCTGCAAGCAGCAGCACAAGGGCCGATGTTGAAGATAAGAAGTGCCTTCTCATTACGTTCTCCTCCACTTTCAGTTTTCAAGTTCCGACATTTGGCCGGCCGGCGGTGCGACCGATCCAGCAGTTTCCCCCTCTACACAAACCGGAATACGCCGACGGCGTAGACCACCGAGAGAGCGAGAGCCCACCACAGGTTGGGTCCGACGAGACCCAGCCAAGCGAGATGGATAAAGGCGCTGCCGAGCAGCGATACAAAGAGGCGGTCGCCGCGCGTCGTCTCGAAGCGCAGAATGCCGACGCGCGGGTTGCCGCCGGGCGACGCATATTCCCAGACCGCCATGAATGACAGCAGCGCGAATATCGCGAGAAAGAACAGCGCCGTCGGCAAGGTCCAGGCCATCCAGCCGCCGGCGATCAGGGGATCGGTCCATTGGCGGGCGCCGTCCTTGACCGGCACAAACGACGCGATCAGAACAGCGCATGCGACGAAACCGACTGCGACGAGCACGAACGGCAATTGCCAGCGACGCGACGAAGCCATCAGACCCTCCCCAGGGCAAAGCCCTTGGCGATGTAGTTGCGCACGAACCAGATGACGAGCGCGCCCGGAATGATGGTCAGCACGCCGGCTGCTGCGAGAACCCCCCAATCCATGCCGGCCGCCGAAACGGTTCGGGTCATGGTCGCTGCAATCGGCTTGGCGTCGGTTGTCGTCAGAGTGCGGGCAATCAGCAGTTCGACCCACGAAAACATGAAGCAGAAGAACGCGGCCACGCCGATGCCCGAAGCGATCAGCGGCATGAATATCTTGAAGAAAAAGCGCGGGAACGAGTAGCCGTCAATGTATGCCGTCTCGTCTATTTCCTTGGGTACGCCCGACATGAAGCCTTCGAGGATCCACACCGCGAGCGGCACGTTGAACAGGCAATGCGCGAGCGCAACCGCGATATGCGTGTCGATCAGGCCAAAGGCGGAATAGAGCTGGAAGAACGGCAGCGCGAACACCGCTGGCGGGGCCATCCGGTTGGTCAGCAGCCAGAAGAACAGGTGCTTGTCGCCAAGAAACCGGTAGCGCGAGAACGCATAGGCCGCAGGCAGCGCCACCGAGACCGAAATCGCGGTGTTCATGACCACGTAGATGATCGAATTGATGTAGCCGTTGTACCACGACGGGTCGGTGAAAATTACCCGATAATTTGCCAGCGTCGGGTTCCTGGGCCAAAGCGAGAAGGCCCCCAGAATCTCCTGGTTGTTCTTAAAGCTCATGTTGATCAGCCAGTAGATCGGCAGCAGCAGGAAGATGATGTAGATAGTCGGCACCAGCCACCAGAATCGCGATTCATCGCCGCGCCGGCGCATACGGCGCGCCATCTGGTCGGCTGCATTCACGGCAGCGGTTTCCGCGCTCGCGCTGACGCGTGGACTGTTTCCTGCATTGGCGAGTTGTCCCTTGCCCTGGCTCATCTCAGTTGTCCGCGTCCAATGCCGTCATGACGGTGTAGAAAATCCACGACAGCAAAAGCACGATCAGGAAGTAGATGATCGACATTGCAGCCGCCGGTCCGAGGTCGAACTGTCCGACGGCGATCTTGACGAGATCGATCGACAGGAAGGTCGTGGAATTGCCGGGGCCACCGCCGGTAACGACGAAGGGTTCGGTATAGATCATGAACGAGTCCATGAAGCGCAGCAGCACTGCGATCAGCAGTACGCGGTTCATCTTGGGCAGCTGGATGTATCGGAAAATCGCCCAGCGTGACGCGCCGTCGATCTTGGCCGCCTGGTAGTATGCGTCGGGGATCGAGACAAGTCCGGCGTAGCAGAGCAGCACCACCAGGCTGGTCCAATGCCACACGTCCATGACGATAACGGTGACCCATGCATCGAACGGGTCGTTGACGTAGTTGTAGTCGAACCCAAGCGACGAGAGTGAATAGCCAAGCAGGCCGATGTCGATGCGCCCGAACACCTGCCAGATCGTGCCGACGACATTCCACGGGATGAGCAGCGGCAGAGCCATCAAAACCAGGCATACCGGCACCCCCCAGCCCTTCTTGGGCATGTTGAGCGCGATGAAGATGCCGAGCGGAATCTCGATGACGAGAACGGTCGCGGAAAAGATGAGATTGCGGCCCATCGACAGCCAGAAACGGTCGGAGGTGAGAATCTCCTCGAACCACTCGGTGCCTGCCCAGAAGAACTGGTTGTTGCCGAACGTGTCCTGCACCGAGTAGTTCACGACCGTCATCAGCGGGATGACCGCAGAGAACGCCACCAGCAGCAGCACCGGCAGCACCATGAACCAGGCCTTGTTGTTCCAGGTCTTGTCCATACCGGTCAGCCTCCCATCTCGACACGCCAGGAGTCAGCGTAGAGGTTGATGCCCGCGGGATCGAAAGTGATCCTGGGCTGCGCCGGGATTTCCTCGTGCTCGCCAACGATCGCCGCGATATCGCGTCCCTCCAGGCTCGCGCGTACGACCTTGTGCCGGCCGATGTCCTCGACTTTGACGATGGTGGCCGGCATCCCCGTCGCGCCAAGGCGGACATACTCCGGGCGGACGCCGAGCTCGATTCGTGAAGCGTCGCCAAGTTTCGGCGCGCCAGGCAATTCTATGGTCTGGCCGCCCAGCTTCGCGCCACGGCCCTCGATCGCCACCGGCATGACGTTCATGCCCGGCGAGCCGATGAAATAGCCGACGAAGGTATGCCGCGGCCGCTCGAAAAGCTCGGCAGGCGTGCCGATCTGCACTACCTCGCCTTCATACATGACGACCACATGCTCGGCGAAAGTCAGCGCCTCGGTCTGGTCGTGCGTGACATAGACCATGGTGTATCCGTAGCGCTTGTGCAGCTGCTTCAACTGCGATCGCAGCACCCACTTCATGTGCGGATCGATAACGGTCAGCGGCTCGTCGAAGAGGATGGCGTTGACGTCATGGCGCACCAGACCGCGGCCAAGCGAAATCTTCTGCTTCTGGTCCGCCGTGAGGCCCCTCGCCCGGCGCTTCGCCATATCGGCAAGGCCGGTAATCTCCAGCGTCTCGCGCACACGGCGATCAACGTCGGCCTCCGGCACCGCGCGGTTGCGCAGCGGGAACGCCAGATTGTCGTAAACGGTCATCGTGTCGTAGATGACCGGAAACTGGAACACCTGGGCGATGTTACGTTCCTGCGTGGACAGGTTGGTTATGTCCCGGCCGTCGAAAAGAAGCTTACCGTGGGAGGGCCGCAGCAACCCCGAGATGATGTTGAGCAGGGTCGTCTTGCCGCAACCCGACGGCCCGAGCAGCGCATAGGCGCCGCCATCCTCGAAGACGTGATCGACCTCCTTCAGGGCATAGTCGGCCGGCACCTTAGGATCGGCCACGTAGGAGTGGCGGATATGGTTGCATTCGATGCGCGCCATCTTCCCCGCTCCTAAGCCGCAAGCTTCGCACGCGGGCTGGCCGAACGGCCGTCCGCGTCGAAGACCATGATATGCCTGGGGTCGATGAAAACCTCGATCTCCTGATCGGTATCGAATGCCAGGACGCGATGCTCCAGCATGACCCAGCGCACGTCGGCGAAGTCGAGATGCACGAAGCTTTCCGAGCCGGTGATTTCGGTGACCGAAACCTTGGCCTTGACGGGCACCGCGGATGGCCCGCCGCGCGACAAAGAAAGATGGTGGGGCTGGAAGCCGATCGTGTAACTGGCGTCGGCGATGCCGGCGAGGTCGTCCGGCACAGGGAGGTCAACCCCACCATCAAGCAGGAAGCGCGATCCGCTCTTCCTGAGCACGATCGTGTTGAGCGGCGGATCGGCAAATGTCTTTGCCGTGATCAGGTCGTCAGGCTTGCGGAAAACCTCGATCGTCTGTCCGAACTGGGTGACCCGGCCCTCCGACAACGTAGCCGTGTTGCCGCCCAGAAGCAGGGCCTCGTGCGGCTCGGTGGTCGCGTAAACGAAGATCGTGCCGGCTTCCGCGAATATCTTGGGAAGTTCCTCGCGCAGTTCCTCGCGCAGCTTGTAGTCGAGGTTGGCGAGCGGCTCGTCCAGCAACACCAGCGAAGCGTTCTTGACGATAGCACGCGCCAGCGCGGTGCGCTGCTGCTGGCCGCCGGACAGATTGAGCGGCGTGCGGTTGAGATACGGCGTCAGCCGGAGCAACGACGCGGCGCGGTCGACTTCGCGCCGGATCGTCGCGTCGTCCGCGCCGGCGACCCGCAGCGGCGAGGCAATATTCTCGTAAACGGTCATCGCCGGGTAATTGATGAACTGCTGATAGACCATGGCGACGTTGCGCTTTTGCACCTTGGTGCCGGTCACGTCGACGCCGTCGAACCACACGCTTCCCGACGTCGGGACATCCAGCCCCGCCATCAGGCGCATCAGGCTCGTCTTGCCCGAGAGCGTCGGGCCCAGAAGCACGTTCAGCGAACCGTGCCGAAGCGTCAGCGACACGTCGCGGATATGATCCACGCCAGCCACCGTCTTCGTTACATTTCGCAGTTCGAGCATTCCTCCTCCTCCCGGCCTTCTTATTCCGCAGCCGCTATGTGCAGCCCCGGCATGCGACCCTTCATGTATTCGTCGAGCGCGCCAGTCTCCTCGACCGACATTGTAAGCCCTCGTTTGGTCCTTCGCCAAAGCACATCCTCGGCAGTAACCGCCCATTCGTGCTCGATCAGGTAGCGAACCTCGGCTTCATGGAAATCGGGCCCGAACTTCCTGCCAAGATCGGCATATGATCGCGCCAGGCCAAGCAGCGTCCTCGCGCGGGTGCCGTAAAGACGCGTCAGGCGTCGCGCCAGGCGAACGTCGAGAAACGGATATTCGGATTTCAGCCGGTCAACCTGCGCATCGAAACCGGTGGCGGGAAAGTCGCCGCCCGGGAGCTGCGAGCCCGCAGTCCACGACTTGCCCTTCCGGCCAAGGATATGCTCAATTTTCTCGAGCATATGTTCGGCAAGCCGGCGGTAGGTGGTGATCTTTCCACCGAATATGTTGATGACCGGCGGCGCGCCGTGCGGCTGATCGACCTTCAACACATAGTCGCGTGTCGCCTCCTGCGCCTTTGAAGCGCCGTCGTCGTAAAGCGGCCGTACGCCGGAATAGGTCCAGACGATGTCCTGCGGTTTTACGGGGACGGCAAAATACTCACTCGCCGCGTCGCATAGGTACTGCAGCTCGGCGTCGCTGATCCTTGCCTCGTGTGGGTCGCCGGGATAGTCGCGGTCGGTCGTGCAGATCAGCGTGAATTCTTCTTCATAGGGGATGGCGAAAATGATGCGGCCGTCGCGGTTCTGGAAGAAGTAGGCGCGCGGATCATCGAACTTCTTGCGAACGACGATATGGCTGCCCTGGACCAGCCGTACGTTGTGCACGTCGTTCTGGCCGATCGCCTCCGCAAGCACATGATCGACCCACGGCCCCGCCGCGTTGACAAGCAGGCGCGCCCTAACCTGTTCGACATTGCCGTTGCGCAGATCGGCCACGCCGACAGTCCATGCACTATTTTCGCGCCGGGCGCTGACGACCTTTGCCCGTGTTCGGATGACGGCGCCGCGGTCGGCGGCGTCGCGCGCGTTCAGAACCACAAGCCGGGCGTCGTTGACCCAGCCGTCGGAGTATTCGAAGGCCTTGTGAAACATCGGCTTGAGCGGCTTGCCCGCCGGGTCCGTGCGCATGTCGAGCGTACGCGTGGCGGGCAGCATCTTGCGGCCGCCTATGTAGTCGTAGAGCAGCAGACCGAGCCGGACCAGCCAGGCGGACCTGGGGCTGTCCTTGGCGTAAGGCAGGACGAACCGCATGGGCCAGATGATGTGCGGCGCCATCCGCCAGAGCACTTCGCGCTCCATCAGCGATTCTCGAACCAGTCGGAATTCGTAGTACTCGAGGTAGCGCAACCCGCCATGGATGAGCTTGGTCGAGAACGACGATGTGCCGCTGGCAAGGTCGTTCATTTCGGCGAGATAGACGGAATAACCCCTGCCCGCGGCATCACGGGCAATGCCGCAGCCGTTGATGCCGCCACCTATGACGAACACGTCATGGATCGGGGATTCGTCCAAGCATTCCTCCCGACTTTCGCACTGCAGCATTTATAGCGCTTAACGAAAGCTTTTCTCGATTATTTCGAAAAGAGAACGAATGTCAAACGAAAATCACATCGCGTAAAAACTCATGCGGACGTTTCGACGAGGCTGACCTCGGAGTCGCGGCAGATCGCGCGGATCGGCGCCAGCTCGCAACGGTCGGTTATGAACGTGTCGACCTGGCTCAGATGACCTATCCTGACTGGCGCCGTGCGGTCGAACTTCGTGGCGTCGGCAACGAGAATGACGTGGCGCGCATTCGCGATGATCGCTTGCGCGACCTTTACCTCGCGAAAATCGAAGTCGAGCAAAGCGCCGTCATGGTCGATGGCGGACGCGCCGATCACCGCATAGTCGACCTTGAACTGCTTGATGAAGTCAACGGCAGCCTCGCCAACGACGCCGCCATCTGAACCGCGAACAACGCCGCCCGCGATCACGACCTCGATCGAGGGATAGACGCGCATCCTGTTGGCAACATTGATGTTATTGGTGATGACCATCAATCCGTCATGATCCAGAAGCGCCTTGCTGACCGCCTCCGTCGTGGTGCCGATGTTGATGAAGAGCGAGGCATGGTCAGGGATCAGGCGCGCCGCGGCTGCGCCGATTGCGTCCTTCTCGTCGGCCGCGATCTTGCGGCGCGCCTCGTATTCGACGTTCTCGATACCAGATGGGAAAAGTGCACCGCCGTGAATGCGCGTCAGCAACCGTTGCTCGCACAAGTCATTGAGATCCTTGCGGATAGTCTGGGGCGTGACGGCAAAATGCTGGGCGAGGTCGTCGACGAGAACGCGGCCATTGTCCTTGGCCATCTGGATGATTTCTTCGTGACGCGGCGACAGGAACATGGCTTTCTCCGGCTTTCGTTTTTAGCATAGATGCAGCAAAACGAAAGCCGCAAGGGGCGGAACGCGGCCCCATATGAAATTTATCGCTAACAAAGCCTCGATTAGTCGCCGCCGGTCGCAAGCCGCGCAGCGATGCCGGTGATCACCTCGAACGCGGTTTCGACATCCGCCTCGCAGGCGTCGAATTGCCCGACCTGGAAGCGTATCGCGACACGGCCGTCCACGCGCGTCTGCGTGAGGTAGATGCGCCCATCGTCATTGATCGCCTGGAGCAGCGCCAGATTGTGTTCATCGACCTGCTGCTCGTCAAAAGCCTGATGCCGGAAGGTGAAAAGCGACAGCATCGGTTCGGTGACGATCTCGAACCCCGGCACTTCCGCAATGCGCGAAGCGAGGTTCTCGCTCCATCGGACATGATTGCGGATCATGAGGCGCAGGCCCTCCAATCCGTGCGCGCGCAACAGGAACCACAGCTTGAGCGCGCGGAAGCGACGGCCAAGCGGCACAGTCCACTCGGAATAGTTGACAATGCCGTCCTTGCCATGGGTCCTGAGATATTCAGGCTTGATGGCAAGCGTGCGCACCAGACTCTCGGGATCGCGGATGAAATGGACCGAGCAGTCAAACTGCGCGCCCAGCCATTTGTGCGGGTTGAAGACGACCGAATCCGCCTGTTCGACACCGAGCCAGAAATGCCGGAACTCAGGGCAGATCATCGCCGATCCGGCCCACGCCGCGTCGACGTGCAGGTAAAGACCTTGCCTTGCCGCGACCGCGGCAACGCCTGCAACATCGTCGGTGCCGCCGACGCTGGTTCCGCCGACACTGGCGATGACGCCGGCAGGAAGAAAACCCGCGGCACGGTCGGCCTCGATCGCGGCTTCGAGCGCTGCCGGCTGCATCGAACGCCACCGCCCGCCGGTGGGGATACGCACCAGATTCTCTTCGCCGACACCCGACACCCAGATTGCGCGGTCAATCGACGTATGCACCTGATCGGAGGCGTAGATGCGCAGCCGGGGCAGGCCGGATAGACCGGCTCGATTGCCTGCCCATTCGAGTGCGCGTTCGCGCATGACAAGTACGGCCGACAGGGTCGCGGACGAAGCCGAATCCTGGATAACGCCGGAAAACTCCTCGGGCAGACCGAGCGCCTGGCGCAGCCAGTCGATAACCCTGGTCTCGAGTTCGGTAGCGGCCGGCGATGTCTGCCAAAGCATGCATTGGGCAGCCATCGCGCTGACCAGATACTCTGCGACCACCGAGGCAGGCGCAGCATTGGCGGGAAAATAGGCAAAGAAACGGGGATGCTGCCAGTGGGTCATGCCGGGCACGATATCCCGCTCAAAGTCGGCGAAGATCGCCTCCATGGGCTCGGGCGCCTCGGGCGGCCACGGCGCAAGCATGGCTGCGATGTCGCCCGGCTGCGCACCGGCCCGGACCGGCCGCTCGCGCAGCGTCTCGCGATAGTCAGCCCCCCAGTCGGCAGCCCGTCGCGACCAGATGCGGAAATCGTCGTTGTTCATCCGGCCCTCCCCGGCGCCACTGTTTGCCTGTCATGATACAGGACGCGGCAAATGCCGCGAACGCTCAGCTTTCCGGGAAGTCGGGCAGCGCCTTGAAGGCCTGTTTCAGCGCATTGGACCAACCATCCGAAATGGTCCGGTAATAGGGATCGTCCTGCGCGATGCGCTTCTTCATTCCGACCTTGAAAGCGTCCTTCTGGTAAAACAAGAGGTCAAGCGGCAGGCCGACGGAGAGATTGGACTTCAGGGTCGAATCGAAGGAGACCAGCAGCAGCTTGACGGTTTCGGCAAAGCTCATCGCCTTGTCGTACGTGCGCACGATGATCGGTTTGCCGTATTTCGTCTCGCCAACCTGGAAGAAAGGCGTGTCGTCGCTGGATTCGATGAAGTTGCCTTCCGGATAGATCATGAAGAGCCGGGGCTCCGTGCCCTTGATCTGCCCGCCAAGGATGAAGGACGCGTTGAAGTAGCTGTCCGCCTTCTGCCCGACCGGCGCGGAATTGGCGATCACGTCTTTCACCACGCCGCCAACGAGCCTGGCGGTCTGGTACATGGAAGGCATCTCAAGCAGCGTCGGCGCGCGTTCGCTCACCGCCTTCGTGCGTTCATCAAGCATGCTGATGACCGACTGCGTGGTCGCCAGATTGCCCGCCGACATCAGCACGATGACGCGCTCGCCCGGCTCCTCCCAGACGTGCATCTTGCGGAAGGTCGATATGGAATCGATGCCCGCGTTGGTGCGCGTGTCCGACATGAACACGAGCCCCCTGTCGATCTTAAGTCCGACACAGTATGTCATGGAATCACGCCCGGCCCTCAGGATCCGTGAACCGGATTACTGCTCCACAGTGACCGAGACGGCAAGCTGTTCTTCCGCCAGTCCTAGACGAATTCCCGATACCGGAGTGGCGTCGCGGTAGTCGCGCCCGACGGCCATGCGGACATAGCGCTCATCGGGCGATATCCCGTTCGAGGCGTCGAAGGAAACCCAGCCGAGCGCCGGCACATATGCTTCCGCCCAAGCATGGCTGGCTGCCTGGTCGACGCTGTCGTTCATCATCAGGTAGCCACTGACGTAGCGCCCGGGAAAGCCGAGCAGCCGGGCCGCGGCGACAAATATGTGCGTGTGGTCCTGACAGACCCCCGACCCCTGCATGAGCGCGTCTTCGGCAACCGTCCCGGCGTTGGTCGAACCAATCGTGTAGGTCACACGTACGCCAATGACGTGCATCAGCCGATGCAGCCGATCGAGGTCGGTGCCCTCGCCGATCGATGCAGCCAGTTCCCGAACCGCCTCGCCCGGCGCGGTCAGCGGCGTCTGCTGCTGGAAGAGCCAAAGCGGCGCAAACCCTCGGTGTTCTCCGACTACGCCCGCGGTGTCGAACGTTTCGACCTCGCCCCAGGCATCAATGCCGATTGCCGTGGCATCGCCAAGAATGCTGACCAGGCGCGTGTCGTTCTCGAAATGGTCGACGAAACGCACTTCTTCCCTGGCGCCTTCGACCTTGATGGACCAGTTATGCACCGTCTGCGTCTTGCCGCCGCGCGGAACAAGCCGCAGCCGCTGCAATGCATACTGGACCGGCGCGTCGTAGCGGTATTCGGTCCTGTGTGAGATCCTTAGCCGCATGTCTGCCGCCGTCAGTGGAAGCGATAGTTGGCCGCGACTTCTTCGCCGAGCCGGTTGTTGTCGCGGATGAAGTCGGTCAGGAACTCGTGCAGCCCCTCGTCGAATATCTGCTTGATCGAGCTGACGCGCAGCTTGGCGAGGGTATCCTCGACAATCTGATGACAGGGCAGCCGCTGGCCGTAGTCTTCCTCGCGGAAGCGCAGATGCTCAGCAAGGAAGCGATAGCAGAAGGTGAGAGAACGCGGCATGCGGCCGTTGAGAATCAGATAGTCCGCGATGTTGGTGGGCTTGTATTCGGCATCATAGACCCAGCGGTACGAACGATGCGCCGACACGGAGCGCAGGATCGACTCCCACTGATAGTTGTCGAGCGTCGAACCGACCCACGAGACCGAAGGCAACAGCACATAGTATTTGACGTCGAGAATGCGCGCCGTGTTGTCCGCTCGCTCGACATAGGTTCCCATCTGGGCAAAGTCGAAGATCTCGTTGCGCAGCATCGTGCCGTAGAAGCAGCCGCGGATCAGCGCCGTCTCGCGCTTGATCGCGTCAAGCACCTTGGGCAGTTCCCGATCGTCGATCGGCGTAGCCAGTATCCGCTTCAGCGCCATCCATCCCTCGTTGATGGCTTCCCACGTCTCGCGGGTCAGCGCGGTTCGCACCATGCGCGCGTTGAACCGGGCGGTCTCCATGGACGACAGAGCGCTCGAAGGGTTGGTCGTGTCGCGGATAAGGAAATCCGCCACCGATTCCGAGGTGTATTCGCTATATTTCGCCCCAAAGCCGTGATCGGCGCCGGCAGACAGCACGACCGACTTCCATTCCTCGCCGGCATCCTGGGTCCTCGTCAGCGCCATGCGCAGCCCGGCATCGACAAGGCGCGCCATGTTTTCCGCCCGCTCGATGTAGCGGTTCATCCAGTAGAGTCCGTTTGCGACACGCCCAAGAAGCATGGCTAGGCGGTGAATGGTGAATGATGAATGGTGAATAGACGCAATATCGGCTCCTCTATGAAGACTGACAGATCGATGCGGGTGGGTATCGGCGGAAAGTCATGACCATTCACCGTTTGACCATTCACCATTCACTGATTCAGTCATCCAGCACCCACGTATCCTTGGTTCCGCCCCCCTGCGACGAGTTCACCACAAGGGAGCCCTCCTTCAAGGCCACGCGCGTCAAGCCTCCCGGCACGATCTGGATGCGGTCCGAAACCAGCACGAAAGGCCTGAGGTCGACATGGCGCGGAGCGAGCCCCGCATCGGTCAGAATGGGGCAGGTGGAGAGCGAGAGTGTTGGCTGGGCGATATAGTTCGATGGATTGGACGCCAGCTTCCTGGCGAACGTCTCACGCTCTTTCTTGCTGGAGGTCGGGCCTACCAGCATGCCGTATCCTCCCGAACCGTGCACCTCCTTGACCACCAGGTCCTTGAGGTTTTCCTGCACGAATTTCAGGCTGTCCGGCTCCGAGCAGCGCCACGTCCGGATGTTTTCAAGAATTGCTTTGCGGCCAGTATAAAACTCAATGATTTCAGGCATATAAGAATAGATGGCCTTGTCGTCGGCGATGCCGGTGCCGGGCGCGTTGGCGATCGTGATGTTGCCTGCGCGATAGACATCCATGATGCCTGGCACGCCGAGCGCGGAATCCGGACGGAAGGTCAGCGGATCGAGAAATGCATCGTCCACCCGGCGGTAAAGCACGTCGATCTGCTTGTAGCCTTCGGTTGTACGCATAGCGACATGGCCGTCGATGACGCGCAGGTCGTGCCCCTCGACGAGCTCAACGCCCATCTGGTCGGCCAGGAAGGCATGTTCGAAATAGGCCGAGTTGTAGCTGCCGGGCGTAAGCACGGCGATGGTCGGCGGCGTGCGCAGGTTTTCCGGACGCACTGCCGCGAGCGACTGGCGCAGCAGTTGCGGATAGTTCTCGACAGGCCGCACCCTGACCTTCTGGAACAGCTCCGGGAAGAGCTGCATCATGGTCTCGCGGTTTTCCAGCATGTAGGAGACGCCCGACGGCGTGCGGGCGTTGTCTTCGAGCACGAAAAACTCGTCTTCGCCGGTACGCACGATGTCGACCCCGATGATGTGGGTGTAGACGCCAGCCGGCGGACGGACGCCGATCATCTCCGGCAGGAAGGCGGCGTTCTCGGCAATGAGCGCCTTGGGCACGCGGCCGGCGCGCAGGATCTCCTGGCGGTGGTAGATGTCGTCGAGAAATGCATTGAGCGCCTGGACGCGCTGTTCGATGCCCTGCGTCAGCCGCCTCCACTCGGAACCGGAAATGATGCGCGGCACGATGTCGAAGGGGATCAGGCGCTCGGCAGCTTCTTCCTCGCCATAGACGGCAAAGGTTATGCCTGTCTTGCGGAATACGCGCTCGGCATCGCGCATCTTTTCGGTCAGCCTTGCCGGGTCCTGCTGCTTCAGCCAGCGGTCATAGGCGGCATATGAATGTCTGAGACCAGATTTCTCCGGCAGCATTTCGTCGAACGCAACCAAGCGCGTACTCCCCTGTAGCGCCATTTGAAAATGCGTCGCGGTGGAAAAGCAAGCGCAATCGCCGAAATCAGCCTAGAGTTAGGCCAATCGAGGAAATCTGCCAAAAATGAGAGCATCCATTCTCGGATTTATGTCGGAATTTGCTCAAGGCAGGTGCAGGCGGCAGGCGGCAATTCACCGGGGAATCATACTGCGCCTCCGATTTTTTTGGGGCGGCGAAACCGCAACGACCCGCCGAGCGTATAACAGCAAGCTAATAATGGCCTTGCGCAACATCCGCTTTACTCAGGGGGCAAGAGCATGCGTGCAATCAGAGCATCCCTTCTCGTGGCCGCCTTGCTCGGCGCAACGGCTGCTTTTGCCGGCGACGCCGAGATAAAAGCTGCCCAGGGCACGGTCGACGCCCAGCTCAAGGCCCTCAAATCCGGCGACGGCGCGCTCGCCTATTCGTTTGCTGCTCCAACGATCCAGCGAATTTTTCCGACCGCCGACATCTTCATGAACATGGTTGAGAGCGGGTACCAGCCGGTACGCAATCCGCGCAACTACGCGTTCGGCAAGGCCGAGGAGATGGGCGCCGGCAAGATTGCACAGCAGGTGCTGCTCACCGGACCCGACGGCAAGGAATACGAGGCGCTCTATACGCTCGAACTGCAGCCCGACGGGGTCTGGCGCGTCACCGGCGTCAGCCTGAAGGCGTCCAACGCTCTGAGCACCTAGCCGCACGCTTGTTCATAACGGTCGCAAGTCTCCCCTCGCCCAGCCTTCGGCCATTGCGGCCGCGCGGTCGGCGAATGTTCCGCCCTCGATCGCGCTGCGAATGTCCTGCATCAGGCGCTGGTAGTAGGCGAGGTTGTTCCAGGTCAGCAGCATCGCGCCGAGCGCTTCCTGCGACTTCACCAGATGGTGCAGATAGGCGCGTGAATAGTCGCGAGCAGCCGGGCAGTCGCTCTCCTCGTCGAGCGGGCGCGGATCGTCGGCATGGCGCGCGTTGCGCAGATTGACCTTGCCGCGCCGCGTGTAGGCGAGGCCGTGCCGCCCTGCCCTTGTCGGCATCACGCAGTCGAACATGTCGATGCCGCGCGCCACCGATTTCAGAATGTCGTCGGGTGTACCAACCCCCATCAGATAGCGCGGCTTTTCGGTCGGCAACTCGGGACAGGTGATGTCGAGCATCTCCAGCATCACGCCCTGCGGCTCGCCGACCGCCAGCCCGCCCACAGCATAGCCCTTCAGGTTCATCGACGTCAGCGCCTGCGCGGAACGGACGCGCAACGCGGCGATATCGCCCCCCTGCACGATGCCGAACATCGCCTTGCCAGCCTGGTCGCCAAACGCGGTCTTGCAGCGCTCGGCCCAGCGCAGCGAAAGCTCCATCGCGCGCTCGATCTCATCCGGCTTCGAAGGCAGCGCCACGCATTCGTCGAGCTGCATCTGGATGTCGGAATCGAGCAGGCCCTGGATCTCGATCGAACGCTCCGGCGTCATCTCGTAGGGCGCTCCGTCGATGTGCGAGCGGAAAGTCACGCCCTTTTCGGTCAGTTTGCGGAGCTTTGACAATGACATCACCTGGAAGCCGCCGCTGTCGGTCAGGATTGGGTGCGGCCAGCGGGCAAATTCGTGCAGGCCGCCGAGCCGTGCGATGCGCTCGGCGCCGGGCCGCAGCATCAGGTGGTAGGTGTTGCCTAGAATGATGTCGGAGCCGAGTTCGCGCACCTGATCGAGATACATCGCCTTGACAGTGCCCGCCGTACCGACCGGCATGAAGGCAGGCGTGCGCACGACCCCGCGCGGCATCGAAACCTCGCCGCGCCGCGCAGCGCCGTCGGTTCCGAGCAGCTTGAACCTGAAGTCGTCAGTCATGGTCGGCCCGCGAACAAGAGACTGGCATCGCCATAGGAATAGAACCTGTAGCCGCTCTCTATGGCGTGAGAATAGGCCGCCTGCATGCGCTCCAGGCCGGAAAAAGCCGAGACCAGCATGAACAGTGTCGAGCGCGGCAGGTGGAAATTCGTCATCAGCGCGTCGGCAACCCGGAACCGGTAGCCCGGCGTGATGAAGATGTCGGTAGCGCCAGACCATTGCGCGAGATGCCCGTCGTCCGAGGCGGCGCTTTCGAGCAGCCGCAGCGATGTGGTTCCCACGCATACGATGCGATTTCCCCTTGCCCTCGCCGCGTTGATGGCAGCAGCCGTGGCGGCGGACACGTGGCCAGTCTCGGCATGCATCTTGTGGTCCGCCGTATCGTCGGCCTTGACCGGCAGGAAGGTCCCTGCCCCGACATGCAGCGTCACGAAATGCCGCTCTATGCCGCGTGCGTCGAGCCTAGCAAACAGCTCCGGCGTGAAATGCAGCCCCGCCGTCGGCGCCGCCACAGCTCCCTCGTCCCTGGCGTAGATGGTCTGGTAGTCGGCGAGGTCGCGCTCATCCTCGGGCCGTTTCGAGGCGATGTAGGGCGGCAGCGGTATGTGGCCGACCGCATGCAGCGCTTCGTCGAGGAAAGGCCCAGCGAGGTCGAAGGCGAGCAGCACTTCGCCGCCATCCCGCTTCTCGACCACGGTCGCGTCAAGCTTACCCAGGAAACACGAATTCCTGTCGTGGCCGAAATGAATGCGGTCGCCCTCGGCCACGCGCTTGCCTGGCCGAACAAACGCCAGCCAGCGGTCGGGCGCAATGCGCATGTGCAGCGTCGCATCGACTGCGGCCGAGGCGTCGCCGCGCCGGCGGATGCCGGAAAGCCGCGCCGGGATTACCCTGGTGTCGTTGAAGACAAGAAGATCGCCCGGATCGATCAGCGACGGGAGGTCGCTGACGACGCGGTCGGCGAGAGGATGCCTGGCGTGAACCACAAGCAGCCTTGCCTGATCGCGCGGGCTTGCCGGACGTAGCGCGATACGGTCTTCAGGCAGGTCGAAATCGAAAAGATCTACGCGCATCAGGTCAGGCGGATGAGCACCGCTCCCGCCATCAGAAGGACGGCGCCCGCCACGCGCCCAAGCGAGATTTCGCGGACCGCCATGCCGAGGAATCCGACCCTGTCCATCAGCACGCCAGCCAGCAGTTGGCCGGCCACTATCAGCGCCATCAGAGCGGCGGCGCCGATGCGCGGGATGAGCAATGTGGAGATGGTGACGTAGGAGCCGCCGAGCAGCCCGCCGGCAACAAAGAGCCAGGGCGCCGGCGCTTTCCAGTCGAGCGAGATGCCCTGCGCGCGGGTGACGACGAACGTCACCAGCCCCAGCACAATCGCACCCGACAGGAAGGAGAAGGCAGCGGCAGCAACGGACAAGCCGAGGCCGCGCGCAAGCTGCGAGTTGATCGGCGCCTGGATAGCGATAAACGACCCCGACAGGATGCCGAGCAGCGACCAGAACAATCCAATCATCGGCGGCAGCTCCCGCTCCGGCGGTCTACTTTACGTCCGCCGCGACCTTCATCGAGACGATCTTGTCTGGGTCCTGCACAGGCTCGCCGCGCTTGATCTTGTCGACATTCTCCATGCCTTCGATCACCTGCCCCCATACCGTGTACTGCCGGTTGAGGAAGCTCGCATCGTCGAAGCAGATGAAGAACTGCGAATTCGCCGAGTTCGGGTTCTGCGAGCGCGCCATCGAACAGGTGCCGCGACCGTGACCGGAGTTTGAGAACTCCGCCTTCAGGTCGGGCTTGTCTGACCCGCCCATGCCCGCGCGGGCCGGGTTGAAATCCTTGCCGCCCGATTTTCCGAACTTGACGTCGCCGGTCTGCGCCATGAACCCGTCGATCACGCGGTGAAACACCACGCCGTCATAAGCGCCCTCGCGGGCCAGTTCCTTGATACGGCCGACATGGCCGGGAGCCAGGTCGGGAAACAACTCGATGACGACCTTGCCTTTGGTCGTGTCCAGAATAAGCGCGTTCTCGCGGTCCTTGATGTCGGCCATTTGGGAATCCCTTCTTTGAAACCTAGTTGGCGTCCGCCGCGACACGCACCTTGATCATACGGTCGGGGTCGCTGACGGAACCGTTGTTTGCCTCGTCGCCCTTCTTCACGTCGTCGATCAGGTCCATGCCCTTCTCGACGCTGCCGACTACGGTGTACTGGCCGTTGAGAGAGCTTGCGTCGCCGAAGGTTATGAAAAACTGCGAGTTCGCGGAATTCGGGTCCTGAGCGCGGGCCATGCCTACGGTGCCGCGCACGAACGGCTCATTGGAGAACTCTGCCGGCAGATCCGGTTTGCTGGAGCTTCCCATCCCGGCCGCGCTTGGGTCGTAGCCGTCATTCAGGTCGCCAAACTGAACGTCGCCGGTCTGCGCCATGAAGCCATCGATCACCCTATGAAAGGCAACGTTGTCGTAGGCGCCTTCGCGCGCCAGTTCCTTGATCCGCGCGACATGCTGCGGCGCCAGATCCGGCCTCAGGGCAATTGTCACGTCGCCGTTCTTGAGCGTGATGATCAGGGTGTTCTCCGGGTCGGCGGCGTAGGCGAGCTGCGACATCATCAATGTCGCGGCAACGACGCACGCCGAAGCGAGCATTTTCAGCATGAAATGTCTCCTGGACCTTATTTTCTGGATTTGAATTTCGCCTTCAGCGGCGCAACGACGGCCTTGGGTACGAACGGCCGGATGTCGCCGCCCATGGACGCAATCTGCCGCACGAGTGTGGCGGTAATGGTTCGAACAGAAGGGCTTGCCGGCAAAAACACGGTCTGCAGTTCGGGCGCCATCGTCTCGTTCATCCCCGCCATCTGCATTTCATAGTCGAGGTCGGTTCCGTCGCGCAGTCCGCGGATCATGATCGATGCCTTCAACTTCCTGGCGGCGTCGATGACCAGCCCGTCAAAGGCAACCACCTTGATGCGGCTGGCATCCTTGCCGAATTCCTGGGCGGCTACGGTCTCGATCAGCGCTACACGCTCGTCGAAGCTGAAAAGCGGCGCCTTGCCGGGATGGGTCCCGATCGCCGCGTAAACGGTGTCGGCAACGGCAAGGGACGCCTTGAGCACATCGAGGTGCCCGTTCGTCAGCGGGTCGAATGAGCCTGCATAGATGGCGTGGCGGCTTGTCATGCGCGTGCTTCTAGCGATCCGTCGCGGCAAAGGCAAATCCGCATGAACAGGCGATGAACGGCTGCATCAGCCCCTGTTAAAGGCCTTCTCACCAGTATGTGGGCGCCGGTTCTGAAACCAAAGCAGCCCATGCGCGTTGTTGGGCAGGAGATTTCGCCATGATGATCTACATGCTCGCTACCGCAATGACCATCGCCATGCTGATCGCAACCGCCTTCGGATTGCATCAGGAAACCGAGCGCATGCGCCTCAAGGACAAGCAGAACACGCGCGAGGGTTTCGGCTGGAGCTGAAGGTCGCCGGTGCCAGTCTGGCGGCGCTTAGCCTGGCGCATTGTTGTCAGTCGCGTCGCCCGCCAGCACCTCTTTGGACGCGTCGGCTGGTGCGGCGGCGTCGTCGCCCGCCGGCTCCGATATCCGCTCGACCGAGACAACTTTCTCGCCTTCCGCCGTATCGAAGATGGTGACGCCCTTGGTGGCGCGGCTTGCAAAGCGGATGCCAGCGATCGGTACCCGGATTACCGTTCCGCCATCCGAGACCAGCATGATCTGATCGTCGTTGCCGACAGGGAAAGCCGCGATCAGAGGTCCAATCTCGTCGACCTTGGACACGTCGGTCGCGCGGATGCCTTTGCCGCCTCGGCCAATCACGCGGAAGTCGTAGGATGACGAACGCTTGCCGTAGCCGAATTCCGTGACGGTCAGAACGAACTGTTCGTGCGCCTGCAGGAATTGATAACGCTCGTCCGAAAGGTCGGTCGGCTCGACGACTTCCTCATTGGTGAGGGCGACATCCTCATCGCCCTCGCCTTCGGCCGAAACGGCGCGGCGCTCGGCCGCTGCGCGCTTGAGATAGGCGGCGCGCTCGTCCGGCGTTGCTTCTACATGTTCGAGGATAGTCATCGAGATCGCACGGCTGTTTTCGCCAAGCATCATGCCGCGAACGCCCTGCGAGTCGCGGCCCTTGAACACGCGGACGTCGGTGACCGGGAAACGGATGCATTGCCCCGAATCGGCTGTCACCAGGACATCGTCGTTTTCCGTGCAGGTCTCGACCGCAAGGATGGCGTCGCCTTCCTCGTCAAACTTCATGGCGATCTTGCCGTTGCGCTTGACGTCGGCGAAGTCGGACAGCTTGTTGCGCCGCACCGTGCCCCTGGTGGTCGAGAACATCACGTCCAGCCTGTCCCACTCGGATTCGTCGGGCAAAGGCAGGATCGCCGTGATGCGGTCGCCCTCTTCGAGCGGCAGCATGTTGCGCAGGAATTTGCCGCGCGACTGCGGGCTGCCGATCGGCAGGCGCCAGACCTTTTCCTTGTAAACAATGCCGCGCGACGAGAAGAACAGGATCGGCGTGTGCGTGTTGGCGACGAACAGCCGTGTCAGGAAGTCCTCGTTCTTGGTCGCCATGCCCGAGCGGCCCTTGCCGCCGCGCGCCTGCGACCGGTACTGCGACAGCGGCACGCGCTTGATGTAGCCTTCGTGGGTGACCGTGACTACCATGTCCTCGCGCGGGATGAGGTCCTCGTCTTCCATGTCCGTGCCGCCATCGGTCAGTTCCGTGCGGCGCGGGGTGCCGAACTCGTCGCGCACTGCGGCGAGTTCGTCCTTGACGATCTGCTGGATGCGCGCACGCGATGACAAGATGTCCAGGAAATCCTTGATCTCCTCGCCGATCTTGCCGAGTTCGTCGCCGATCTCGTCGCGGCCAAGCGCCGTCAGCCTGGAGAGCTGCAGCGCAAGAATGGCGCGCGCCTGTTCCTCTGAGAGGTTGTAGGTGCCGTCGTCGTTGATCCGATGGCGCGGGTCGTCGATCAAAAGGATCAGAGATTCCACGTCGCCTGCCGGCCAGCGCCGCTCCATCAGCTGCTCGCGCGCAGTCTGCGGGTCGCGCGCCTGGCGGATCACCCGGATGACTTCGTCGATGTTGGCGACCGCAATCGCCAGGCCGACCAGCACATGGGCCCGGTCGCGCGCCTTGCGCAGCAGGAACTTGGTGCGCCGGCTTATGACTTCCTCGCGGAAGGACACGAAGGCCTTCAGCATGTCGATCAGCGTCATCACTTCAGGCTTGCCGCCGTTCAGCGCAACGACGTTTGCACCGAAAGACGTCTGCAGGGGGGTGTACCTGTAGAGCTGGTTGAGGATGACTTCGGCGTTGGCGTCCTTCTTCAGCTCGACAACGACGCGGTAGCCCTGCCGGTCGCTTTCGTCGCGGATGTCGGAGATGCCTTCGATGCGCTTGTCGCGCACCAGTTCGGCCATCTTTTCGATCATCGACGACTTGTTCACCTGATAGGGAATCTCGGTGACGATGATCGCTTCGCGGTCGTTGCGGATGTCCTCGATATGCACCTTGCCGCGCATCATGATCGAGCCGCGGCCTGTCGAGTAGGCGTTGTAGATGCCGGACCTGCCAAGGACGATGCCGCCGGTCGGGAAATCGGGGCCGGGAACGATTTCCATGAGGTCGGTGAGATCCATCGCCGGATTGTCGATGATGGCTATGGCGCCGTTGCAGACCTCGGTCAGATTGTGCGGCGGGATGTTGGTCGCCATGCCGACCGCGATACCGCCGGAACCGTTGACCAGAAGATTGGGAAAGCGCGCCGGCAGGACCTTCGGCTCGCTGTCGGTGCCGTCGTAGTTGTCCTGGAAATCGACGGTGTCCTTGTCGATGTCTTCAAGCAGTTCGTGAGCCACCTTGGTCAGGCGGGACTCGGTGTAACGCATGGCCGCCGGCGGATCGCCGTCGATCGAACCGAAGTTGCCCTGGCCATCGATCAGCGGAACCCGAAGCGACCAGTCCTGCGCCATGCGCACGAGGGCGTCATAGATCGAGGCATCGCCATGCGGATGGTACTTACCCATGACGTCGGCGACGGGGCGCGCCGACTTCACATATTTGCGGTTCCAGTGGTAGCCGCTCTCATGCGCGGCGTAGAGGATCCGGCGGTGTACGGGCTTGAGACCGTCGCGCACATCGGGAAGCGCGCGCGATACGATCACGCTCATGGCGTAATCGAGATAAGAGCACTGCATTTCCTCGACGATCGAGATCGGCTCGATGCCGGAAGGCCCGTCGGGGCCTTGGGGTAACTTCTGGTCGTTCAATTCGGTCCACGCAATTCAGGAATCAGGCCTTCCTTATATAGGAAGCGATGGGAATTCTCCAACGCGCCACGGAGTTATCCAGCGCTGGTTTTGCATAGAAATTTCAATCGGATATGCCAAAATACAGTGACTTCGCGTCAAGCTTGTCGACCGGCACTGGCAGGTCATTGCGGCGTGAAAGCGGCAACTGTCGGGCTGGCGTCTGACAAAAGGGCGGGCTAGCCTGCCGGCGAGGGGAATGGCGATGCCGAATTACGACAGTATTTTCAATGCCTTCCTGACGATTCTGGTGACCATTGACCCACCGGGACTCGCGCCGCTTTTCCTCGCGGTCACGCGGGGCATGAATCGCCACGAGCGCAGTCAGGTCTCCGTCCGGGCCTCGCTGATTGCGTTTGGTGTGATGGCCGTGTTCGCCATTGCCGGGGCGACGATCCTCTCGGTCTTCGGCATAACCCTGCCCGCATTCCGCGTCGCCGGCGGGTTCCTTCTGTTTTTTATCGCCTTCGAAATGATCTTCGAGAAGCGTCAGGACCGGAAGGAAAAGACCGCCGACGTCGCGATCACCAAAGACCTGATCCACAATATCGCGGCCTTTCCGCTCGCGATTCCGTTGATTGCCGGACCAGGCGCCATTTCGGCGACCGTTCTGCTCTCCGGCTCGTTCCAGGGTCCGGTCGCCAAAGCCGCGCTGGTCGGGATAATCGGCGCCTGCCTCGGGCTTACCTACCTGGTGTTCCTGCTCTCCGAGCGCATCGACCGCATCCTGGGCGAGACCGGCCGTTCCATCCTGACGCGGCTGCTGGGCGTGCTGCTTGCGGCGCTGGCTGTGCAGTTCGTCGCCGACGGCATCCGGGCGCTGATCGCGGCATAGGACCGCCGGTCAGCCAGCCCGCTTTGCCACAGACTGCATCGCCGCGACAATGGCTTCCGCCGTCGAACGCGGCTCGGACCCGACGGTGACCTTGAACGTCGGCATCGAGGACGCGAGGCCTGCAAGGCCTGCAAAACGACGTCGGTGCGATGCCAATATCCCGGTCTTTCCGGTGCGTACGTTGTCGGCGGCAAGCGAAACCAGGGTGTCGGTCTGGCTGATGGTCTGGGCCTTACTCTTGACGAGGTCGCCGCGTTCGAGAAGGAAAATCCCGCCGACCGGCCGGCGGGCAATGCCCTCTACACGGATCTGCTCAGCCAGATCGGCACGGGCGACCGCGCGTTCGTCCTCGTCGTTCCAGTCGCCCTTCAGGTGCGGCGCAACCCAGGGCAGCAATTGGGCGGTTCTGCGGTGGACCTTGAGATCGCGTGGCAGGCCCCAGGCCGAAACCGAACGCCCATCCTGCCTGATCACCATCGAATCGTCCGAACACAGACCGAAGCCACCTTCGGCCAGAGCGAGCGACGTCGTCGTCTTGCCGGTGCCGCTGCGCGCAAAAACAAGCACCTGTTCGTCACTTCCAGGCAGGGTCAACCCGGCGGAATGCAGAAGAAACTGACCCGACGCGTCGATGGCGGCATCGATCGCCAGCATGCCGGCGGTGGCGCCAACTCGAGAAATGCTGCCTGGGGAAACCACTATTTCGGCACTCTGCCGGTCCGGGTACAGAGCGAGCGAAATGTGGCCCGGAAACAGGAGATGCATATTGCCGCCGTCATCGGCATAGACGCAGTCGCCCTCCCAGAAAATCTGCCCCTCATAGACCACCGTCGCTGTTGCGGGGATCGGGTCGGGCACGCCTTCCCTGAGGCGCAGCGTGAACGCAGGCACCGTGTCGACGGTCGGTTCAATCGCCAACCCCATCAACAGTCCCGAGAATCGGTCAACCAAATGCTCCGCATCCGCTTCGACCCGCAGGACCGGGCCGATCAAGTCGAAGTGCCGGGCCATCAATGCACCATTCCTTGGGCCGGCGAGCGATGCACGAAGATCGTCACCTGGTCGCCCAGCCGATCGCCGACGACCGGCTGGCCGTCAAGGCAAACCCAGCAATGCGCGGCGATGCGGTCCTTTGCGACGGACGCCGGTTCCACGGCGAAATGCAGCTCGGGAGCGTAACCGGCCCTGCTCAGAAACTCGAACCCGAGCAGACCTTCCCGAAGGCATCGCCGATCGCGCATCAGCAAGGGCCTGCGCACTGATTTGCGCACCCGCCGCGCGATATACTCAGCGGCGAGGCCAGGATAGTCGCTGCGGCCTTCCGGAGAGGCCATGGCGAGAATTTGGTCGAGCGGCTTGCCCGAAACGCGCCAGGGCAGCGAACGGGCGGCCAGCCACAGGTCGAGGCGAAACCTGCAGACGGACAGCAAACTGACGAAACCCTGGCTTCCGCTCATGCGCCGCCGACGATGACGCCTTCCTGCTTCAGATTTTCGGCCAGCTCGGCCATGTCCGCTTCAAGAACACCCCGATCGACCTCGTATTCGATGGCCAGCAGATCGACGATGTCGCCCAGCGAGCGCTTTCCATCGACATGGCGAAGAAAAGCTTCTGATGTGTCGTTGCAGGAGTAGAGTTGTCCGCTGTCGGCCAACAGAACTACCGCGCCATCACCTACGGACTGGAACGAAGCCACGGGCGACAAAGAAAGTATCTCGTTCAGCGACACCGGTCGTTCCCTCTTCAGGCGCGGCCGCAATATTGCCGCCACGGAGTTGCCCTCGTCCCGTCAGCCAATTAGTTGTCGCCTGCCTGAAGGTCAATCTCAAGGCGAATTTGCTTCGCCACCCAGGCATGACGACTGTGTGAAATATGCAACTTGCCGCCAGACCCGCCTCGAATGGATTTCCTTGTCTTTGAGCGAACCAACCGAAGTCCCGGGCAAGCCACTGAAGGCCGTGTTCTTTGTCGACCTGCGCGCCACCACGGGCCCAATGATCCGCGCATGGCTGGAAAGTGGCCATCTGGTCACGGCGGTGGTCATTTATCGTCAGAAGTTGCCCCACCCTCTCGCACAGCCGGTTCGCTGGCTTGCGCTTCAATGGTCGATCCTCAGACTTTTGCGACGCCGCGCCATCCCGATCGTCAAACCCAGCGCGCCCCTGGACTGGGCGAAGCTGAGCGCGACGTTGGCCAAGAAAAGCCCGGACGTGGCGATCACCTACGGTTTCATGCGCCGCGTACCGCAAACCATCCGCGAAATCTTCCCGAAGGGGTCGCTGAACTTTCACCCTGCCCTGCTGCCGCACTACCGGGGACCCCAACCTCTCCACTGGCTGGCGATCCACGACGCCTGGCGCGATTTCGGGGGCGTCACGCTGCACGAAATGACCGACGGTTTCGACGAAGGAGCGATCGTGGCGCAGGCGGCGATGGCGGACCTCCCAAAGCCGGCGGGCGATCCCGCCACCTTTCTCATCGACGCGCTCGCAACGATGACACGCGAAGTCATCCCGCGCTATTGCGCAGGTGAAATCACAGCCTGGCCACAACCTGCCGGCGAGTATTTCTACGCCCGCGGCGATTATCCCGAGCAGATCGTCCAGCCGCAATGGACCAGGGACTACCTGCGGGCGCTTTGCGCAATCATCCGCAAGCGCCCGGGCGTCACCATCAGCATTTTCGGCAAGCGGGTCCGCCTGCAAGGAGAAGCCGGAGTGATAGGGCCGCCGGATGGCCGGCCGGCAAGCATGAAACTGAATTCCGTGGAGTTCGACCTTGCGGATTGCCGCGTACGGTACCGCCGACGCACGCCGTTCAACCGGGTCATCAATTTCATCGACGGGCTGCCACGGCGCTTCCGACGTTCCTACCGGAAACTGCCAATCCGGCTCGGGCCATTTGCTTCAACCGGCGCAAAGGCCGACTAGAGACGCCCGTCGGTTTCGTCTTTTCCAAACAGGCCTTTGACGTCATAGAGCACGCAGTCTGCCCTTCCGAAGGCGCGAACGCCAGCAACGCCCTTCTGCCTGAACTGCTCGTGTCCGACCGCGACGATCACCGCGTCGTAAGTTCCGTCGACCGGGGTCGATACGAAGTCCAGATCGGCCGCATGCGCGCGCGTTCCGGGCGGAACCCATGGGTCCCATACCTGGACCTTCGCGTTGAACTCCGTCAGTTCCCGGACAATGTCTATCGCCTTCGAATTGCGGGTGTCCGGGCAGTTTTCCTTGAACGCCACGCCCATGACCAGAATGCGGCTTCCCACGACAGGAAACCCTCGCTTCATCATGAGCCGCGCGACCTGATCCGCCACGAAGCGGCCCATCCCGTCGTTGATGCGCCGCCCCGCGAGGATCACTTCCGGATGATAGCCAGCCTCCTGCGCCTTGTGGGTGAGGTAGTACGGGTCCACGCCAATGCAGTGCCCGCCGACCAGACCGGGCCTGAACGGCAGGAAGTTCCATTTGGTCTGCGCGGCGGCAAGCACCTCCAGGGTATCGATGCCCAGCCTGTTGAAGATGATGGCCAGTTCATTCATCAGCGCGATGTTGAGATCGCGCTGCGTATTCTCGATGACCTTGGCGGCCTCGGCCACTTCGATCGAACTTGCGCGGTGGGTGCCCGCCTGGACGATCGAACGATACAGCCCGTCGATCGCGGCGGCGGCCTCGGGCGTCGAGCCGGAGGTGACCTTGACGATGCTCGTCAGTCGGTGCGTCCGGTCGCCGGGGTTGGCTCGCTCGGGACTGTAGCCAACGAAAAAATCCTCGTTCAGCCTCAAACCGGAGTGCTGTTCGAGCAGCGGCACGCAAACCTCGCGGGTGCAACCCGGATAGACCGTGGATTCATAGATCACCACGCCGCCCTTGCGCAGCGCCTTGCCGACGGTTTCGCTGGCGAGGATCAGCGGCGCAAGATCCGGCCGGTTGGCCTTGTCGATCGGTGTCGGCACGGTGACGATGAAGATGCCGCAGCCCAGCAGGACCTCGGCATTGTCGGTGAACTCGATCTGGCCGGCATCGGCAAGATCCGCCGGGTCGACTTCAAGCGTTTCGTCGCTCCCGGAGCGCAACTCCGCGATGCGCGCCGGCCTGATGTCGAAGCCGACGACCTGCCGCGTTCTCGCAAATTCCATTGCCAGCGGCAGGCCGACATAGCCAAGCCCTATGACCGCGATCTTCTTGCCGTCGAGGTTCATTGCGCCTGCAGCCCCGATGACGGCTGGACGTCGCTCAAGTACCAGTCAACGAATTGTCTGAGCCCGTCATGGATGTCGGTGTCGGGGCTGTAGCCTGTCAGCGCTTTCAGCAGCGCTGGCGAACCAGCAGTACGCACGACATCGCCCTGCTGCACGGGCAGCAGGTTCAGAATGGCCTTCTTGCCGAGAAGTTCCTCGATCGCCTCGATGTAGCGCATCAGGCCGATCGTCTTGCCGCCCGCGATGTTGACTTCGCGATACGGCGCGATCGCGGACAGCGTATCATCGACGCCTTGCGCGCTCACCGGCTCGCCAAGACGCGGTACGCAGTCGACAATACGCGATACCGCCTCGACGAGATCGCCGACATAGGTGAAGTCGCGCTGGTGGATACCGTTGCCGAACACGTCAATCGGCCTGTCGTTCACTATGGCGCGGACGAACTTGTAGAGCGACATGTCGGGGCGGCCGTAGGGACCGTAAACGGTAAAGAAGCGGCATACGGTGGTCGGGATGGCGAACAGATGCGCGTAGGAATGCGCCATCACCTCGCCGGCCTTCTTGGACGCGGCATAGAGCGAGACAGGCCGGTCGGTCGGGTCTGTCTCGACGAATTCGGGCTTGTCCGACATGCCATAGACCGAACTGGTCGAGCTGAAGATGAAATGCTTTGGCTTCAGCGCCCTGCAAACTTCAAGCACGTTCACCATGCCAAGCAGGTTGGAGTTGGCATAGGAGTGCGGCTTCTCGAGGCTGTAGCGCACACCAGCCTGGGCGGCGAGATGGACGACGACGTCGGGCGCAGCCTTGCCGGCGGCCTCATTGAGCGCGGCTGCGTCTTCCAGCATCGCCTCGACCGCGGAAAACGCGGGATTTCTGGAAAGCAGCGCGTGCCGCTCCCGCTTCAACTCGACATCGTAGTACGGCGTGATGCCGTCATATCCAACCACGCTGTGGCCATCGGCCAAAAGCCGTGCGGCCAGATGAAATCCTATGAAGCCGGCCGTTCCGGTGACGAAGAATTTCATACGGACGGCCCCATCGGGACCAGAAGGTAATTTGCGTGTCCCTTGTCGGTGAAGATGCGCGAGACGCTGTAGCGCGCCGTCTTCAACCATGCGCAGAACGCAGATGTGTTGTGGTTCGCCACCTCGATGAAGATCATCGGCCGCCATCGCCCGATGGTATCCTCCGCACCCGAAAGAACCTGCATCTCCATCCCCTCGACGTCGATCTTCAGAAGATCGACAGGTGCCGATAGCATCGAATCCAGCGTCGCGACAACGATGTCTCCATGCGGATCGGAGCGCAGACCCGTCGCGCCGAGCCCTCCCCGCTCCGAAAACACCAGGCGGGCCCTGCCCGC
The DNA here is from genome assembly GCA_026400435.1 of Hyphomicrobiales bacterium. Lineage (GTDB taxonomy): Bacteria > Pseudomonadota > Alphaproteobacteria > Rhizobiales > Rhizobiaceae > Mesorhizobium_K. Next base: position 47,491 of record JAPLOZ010000045.1, read on the forward strand.
GCGATCAGAGACCCCTATCAGGAGCTTGCCCAAATCGACTGTGCGCAGACCGTTGCGCGCGACGGTCGCACGCAACACATCGGCGGCTGCGGGAAGCGGTTCGAACGGCGTAACGCTGGAGGCACGCATCGGCCCGGCAAAGAACACCGTGTGGTTGCCGGTGTTGGCACCAACATCCACGACACGGGCGCCCGGCCTCACGACCTTGCGCAGTTCCTCCAGCTCCATCGCCTCGAAGAACAGGCCGCGCGACTGTTCGCGTTCGATGCCGGCATTCCGCCCGGTGTAGGGCAGATGGTATGTGGCGTCGCCATGGATGACCGGCAGGTAAACTGGCTGTTGCAAAAGCCGGCGAAGAATTTCTGCCTTGCCATCGGCGTCCACGGGCTGCGGCTCGACCGAAATATGCAGGACAGGTTGCGCCGACTTGAGGCAGCGGGCGCTGTCCCAGAGATCAAACAGATAGTCGAGCCGCCAATGACGGCTTTTGGCGGCGACGCGATGCAGGCTCCGGGCGGCGGTTTCCGTGCGCACCAGATGCGCATCAGGCATCCACCAGTTGAGAAGCGCGTGCGGCAGACGATCGGCCGTATCGAAAGCGAGCCTGCTCAGCCTCGAAACCGCTTCGCTGCTGCCCGGCACATGCGCGGACCCGAAAATCGCGTCGAACAGATCGAGGCCGGGTGCAAAAAGATCGAGTGAATCGTCGGCAAGCCGCTCGCCCGCGCCAAGCGCAAGCATCCAGCCAGCGCCGGCCCGCCGCGCAAGGTCGACGGCCCCGAGCTGCGCATCCAGCGAGGCCGGATTGTAGCCCGGCAATTTCAGCGAATGGACCGCGCCAAACGCGCCGTTGCCAGCTAGCCTGGTACCCCCATCGCCTGACGGCGAGACGATCGCCATGGTGTTTTCGACGGCGTTCAAACCCTTGCCCCGATCTTTCCCGGCGCGATGGCGTGATCCGCTTCATCGGCGGTTTCGGCCCGACGGAAATTGTCGTGATAGACAACGAGCGGCCCGGCTATCGGACCGCTCGCATAGACGCCGAGCTTGAAATACGGGCCGCTGACCTGGCTGCGATAGCCAAGCGGTCCGCGAAACGTAAACATCGGCGCACCGTCAAGACATGCGTCGATCTCGGTGTCACCCATCCGCGACCATCGTATGCGGAAGCCAAAATCGAGCCATGTTGCGAGTGCGATCGAGGCGATCCGATGAAAAGCGTATCGCTTGTCCGGGTCGGGCGAGGCAATTTCAGCGAATGCGCCGGTGAAATGGAGCGCACCGTCGAGATAGCGGATAGCCAGCGGCGGCTTGCCCGAGGGGTCGCCAAGCTCGGCCTGATCATGCCACTGCGCAAGAACCACCCCGACGCCATCAGGCGGTGCAAAGTCGGGCGGAAGGTATGTCGAGAAGCTGTACCACGTGTCGGTCTCGAAAGGCGCATTGTACCAGTCACGCAACTCGGCGCGAAACCCTTGCGAAACTTCGTCGCCGGGCCTGATTTCAAACCGGCAGGCCTTCGACCCGCTGCGCACGACGTCGCTCTGGATCACCGCCGAATAGGGTTTGGCTAGCCGCCGCACACTCCAGCCATCGAAAGTCCCGTTCTCGAAGTCGAGACTGACCGAGCGGGCGCCGCGCGGGTCGGAGGCTATTGCCCGTGCGATCTCCAAATGTTCGTCGAGCGTACGCCCGGACGCGGCGATGCGCTCGGCATCTGTCTTGGCCATTGAGCAGCGTTCCCCAGAGGCAGAAACGAATCTCGTGCCGCGAGCCCAGCGCTCGCCGCGCAGCCGATCATTTAAGCCCTTGTGTGCATGTGCGAAAGGGCTTCCGGCAAGAACATTGCGTCAAGCTGCCTCCGGTCTGGACCTATTCCCAAAAGCCCGCTTGCCGTCTATTGGTAGCCGTGCCTCAACACGACTTTCCGGTTGCGCGGCAAGGTAAGACTAAGCGGGATCATTGTATGCGTGACGGAGTCAAGCAGGCCAACCGCGCCCCGCATATTCTTCTGTACAGCCACGATACTTTCGGGCTGGGGCATCTGCGCCGGTCGCGCACCATCGCGGAAGCCCTGGTTTCGGCTTTCCCGGGTTCGTCGGCGCTGATCCTGACCGGCTCGCCGGTCGCCGGTCGCTTTACCTTCCCGCCGGGCGTCGACCACATCCGGATGCCGGGCGTCGTGAAAACCGTCGATGCCGACTACATCTCGGAATCCCTGAACATGGACATCGAGCAGACGACAGCGCTCAGGGCCAGCGTCATCCTCGCGGCGGCGGTGACCTTCAACCCGGACCTCGTGATCGTCGACAAGGAACCCGGCGGGTTTCGCGGCGAACTGACGACCACCCTCGAAATCCTCAAGGAAATGGGTCGCGCCAAGATCGTACTCGGCATTCGCGACATACTGGATTCTCCGGAGGCATTGACCCTGGAATGGGAGCGCAAGGGCGCGCTTGAAACCGCCGACCGCTTCTACGACCAGTTCTGGATCTATGGCGACCAGAGCATCTACAACCCGCTGCAGAGCCTGGATCTCTCCGACGACTTCAAGCGGCGTATGCACTATACCGGCTACCTCCGGCGCGTCGTGCCCACCGATGCGCCCTCCGCGCTGCCGAACTCGCCCTATGTGCTTGTCACCCCCGGCGGCGGTGGCGACGGCGAGGCATTGGTCGACTGGATACTCAGCGCCTACGAAAAAGACCCGGCGCTCGAGCCCCACGCGCTGATCGTTTACGGTCCATTTCTCAATGGCGAGCGCCGAGCCGCTTTCGACCAGCGGGTCGCGGCGCTTGAGCCACGGGTGACAGCGGTTGGCTTCGACTCCCGGATCGAGGGACTTATGCAGAACGCGGTCGGCGTGGTCGCCATGGGGGGCTACAACACGTTCTGCGAGATCCTGTCCTTCGACTGCCGCGCGATCATTGCGCCAAGGACGGTGCCGCGCATGGAACAGCACATCCGCGCATCGGTCGCCGAGGACCTTGGGCTGATAAGGATGCTCGACCGCGACCGTGACGGGACCGGCCCCGAGGTCATGGCCCGCGCGATCCGCGAGTTGCCCTTCCAGAACCAGCCATCCGGCAAGGCTCCGCCCGGTTTCATGGACGGACTCGACAAGATCATTGAACTTGCCGGTACGCTGATCAAGGCGCCCGCCGCTCCATGACCGATCCGGCATCCTCGGCCGGCCAACTCGCTGTCGTCCTCAAAGGTTGGCCGAGATTGTCGGAGACCTTCATTGCCCAGGAACTGGTCGCGCTGGAGACACGCGGTCTGCGGTTCGACGTCTGGTCGATGCGTCACCCGACCGACACCAAACGTCACGCGCTGCACGACCAGCTCAAGGCACAAGTCCGCTACCTGCCCGAATACCTTTATCAGGAGCCGTGGCGCGTCTTGAAGGGATTGGCTCATTCGGCGCGCCTTCCAGGCTTCCGCGCGGCGCTGAAACTCTGGCTCAGGCATCTCTTGCGTGACCCGACCCCCAACCGTGTGCGCAGGTTCGGCCAGGCCGCCGTGCTTGCGCGCGAGGCCTCGCCAGACCTCAAGTTCGTCTATGCGCATTTTCTGCACACGCCCTCGTCGGTGGCGCTTTATGCGAGCATGATGCGCAATGTCGGGTGGGGCTTTTCGGCGCATGCCAAGGACATATGGCTATCGCCCGACTGGGAAAAGCAGGACAAGCTTGCGCGCGCTGCGTTTGGCGTCACCTGCACGGCGCTCGGCGCCCAGCACCTGCGCGGCCTGTCGAACGACCCTGCCAGGCTCGACCTTGTCTATCACGGCCTCGACCTCTCGCGGTTCCCCTCGCCGCCACCGGAGCGGCCGCCGCGCGACGGATCGAAGGAGCCGGTAACGATCGTTTCGGTCGGCCGTCTGGTCGAGAAGAAGGGCTACGACATTTTGCTCGAGGCACTGGCGGGCCTGCCACCCGACCTAAATTGGCAATTTGTACATATCGGCGGCGGCGACCTCTCCGCCACGCTCAAGGCGCAGGCAGAAAGACTCGGGCTCTCCGAGCGGATCGCATGGCTGGGGTCGCGCAGCCAGAGCGAGGTCATCGACGCGCTTCGCGACGCGGACCTTTTCGTGCTGCCGTCGCGCATCGCGTCCGACGGCGACCGTGACGGGCTGCCCAATGTTCTGATGGAGGCGGCAAGCCAGGAATTGCCCGTTCTATCGACCAGCGTGTCCTCGATTCCCGAATTCATCGAAGATGGAAAGCAGGGCATCCTCGTCGCCCCCGAGGTCGAAGCACTCACGCTTGGCATCGCCCGGATGATTTCCGATCCGCAGGCACGCGCGCGCTACGCGACCGCGGCGCGGGCACGGCTTGTCGAGAGATTCGGCATGGACGCCGGCATCGACACACTGACGGCGCGACTGCGCGCGGCGCTGGCCTGACGATGCCAGGCATGGCTTTCTACGCCCCGATGAAGCCTCCGGATCACCCGGTTCCGTCCGGCGACCGTACGATGGCAAGAGCGCTCATGGCCGCGCTGAACGGCGCGGTGCCGGGCGACATCGCGGTCGTCAGCCGATTGCGCAGCAGGGACGGGGCTGCTGACGCAACCGCGCAGGACCAGATTTTTGCGGCTGCGGAGCGCGAGTTCGAGCGTCTGTCCGCAACTACGCCGCCCGATGCATGGCTGACCTACCATTCCTACTACAAGGCGCCGGACCTGCTCGGCCCGCGCCTGTCGCGACATTGGCGCATTCCCTACGCGATCGTCGAGGGCACGCGCGCTGCGAGCCGGCTCACGGGGCCATATGCACGGTTCGCAAAGGCGGCCGAAATCGCTTGCGATGCCGCCGACGTCATCTTCTATCTGACGGAATACGACCGCCAGGCACTGGAGCGCGACCGTCCGGCTGACCAGAAGATTGTGCGGCTGCGGCCATTCCTCGCCGAAGAATCGCTCCAGCCCGTCATGGAACGGGAGCAAACCACTGATACGGTTGCACTTATTGCTTGCGGGATGTTCCGGCCCGGTGACAAGCTGGCGAGCTATGCGGCGCTGGCTCGTTCCCTTGCCCTCGTGCAATCGGATGGCTGGCAGCTTAGGATCATCGGCGACGGACCCGTAAGGTCAGAGGTGGAAGCTCTGTTCCTGCCGTTCGGCAACAGGATTGCGTTCGTCGGGGCGCTGGATGCGGGCGGCGTTGCGAGGGAGTTCCAGGCAAGCGATCTGCTTGTCTGGCCGGGTGTCGGGGAGGCGTTCGGTATGGTGTATCTGGAGGCCCAGGCGCAAGCCTGCCCGGTTCTTGCCGAAGACCGCGAGGGTGTCAGGGATGTCGTTCGCGACGGGGGGTGGTTGACGCGGCCGGGAGACGAACGCGCCTATGCGAACGCAATCGATGCGCTCTTGCGCGACCCGGCTGGGCGGCGGTTGGCCGGCGCAAGGGCCCGGGCGCGCATCGCCGCCGATCATCTGCTGCCTTCCGCGCGTGCCACCATCGCGGCAGCCTTGCTGCCCTTGATCGGGGAGCGACGGCGCTGATCGTCGCGCGACTTGCGCTGATGCGCCACGGCCATACCGCGTGGAACCGCGCCGGCCGGATCCAGGGCTGCACCGACGAGCCGCTGGACGAGCAGGCGCGACGGCATCTCGCATCGCTCCAGGTGCCAGAGAGCCTGGGTGACGCCGCGGTGATGTCCAGTCCATTGGCCCGCGCCGTGGAAACCGCGCGAATAGTCTTTCGCCGCGAGCCGGCCATCGCTTCGGCACTGATGGAAATGGACTGGGGTCGTTGGGAAGGCCAGTGCGGGATCGACTTGCTGGCGCACGCCAATTCGGGCTATCGCCATATCGAGGAATGGGGTTGGGACTATCGACCACCGGGCGGGGAAACGCCGAGAGGCGTCCTGGCGCGTCTCCAGCCGTGGCTGGACGGGCTCTCGGGTCCGGTCGTGGCGGTGACCCACATTGGGGTGATGCGCGTCTTGCTTGCTCGGGCAACCGGTTGGAATTTTGAGGGCCCGCCGCCTTTCAAGGTGAAGCGCGACAGGCTCTACAGGATTGACGTCCACGATGACGGTCTGCTGGCACACGACGACCTGCCGGTTCGCCTGACAAGCGCGAGCGACGCATGAAGCGCGTAACAATACTGGTCACGCATCTGCTGGGCACCGGCCATCTCAGCCGCTCGCTGACGCTTGCCCGTGCGCTGCGCTCGGCGGGTCTCTCCCCGCAGCTCGTTTCAGGCGGAATGCCCGCAGGCCATCTCAAACCCGACGGCGTCGATTTTGTTCAGCTTCCGCCGGTGCGCTCGGATGGCACCAGCTTCACCAGCCTGCTGGATGCCGATGGCAACGCCGTGACGGCGGAACTGATGCGCGCGCGCATCGACGTCATCGAGCGGACGCTGCTCGACAACCCGCCGGAAATACTCGTCACGGAACTCTTTCCATTCGGCAGGCGCATCCTGCGCGACGAGTTTCTCGCGGCCCTGAAGATTTCGGAAATGCTGCCTCGTCGGCCCATGGTGTTGTCGTCCATCCGCGACATCCTGGCGCCGCCATCCAACGCCAGGAAGGCCGAGCAGACGGAAGCATGGCTGCTGGCACACTACCAGGCCGTGCTGGTCCACTCGGATCCAGGCGTGGTGCCGCTTGAAGCGAGTTGGCCGGTTAGCGACCGAATCGCCGGGCTGATCCGATATACCGGGTTCATCGCAGCGCCGCCTCCTGATGACTGCGTTGAAGGGGCTGACGGCTCGGGGGAAATCATCGTCACCGCAGGCGGCGGCCCGGTAGGCCGCAAGCTGTTCGAGACCGCGATCGATGCCGCCCGCTACGGTCGCCGAACATGGCGGCTGCTGATTGGCGGCGGCGACGCGGAGGCGTTTTGCGCCAGACTGAACGAAATGGCGCGTGGCGCCGCTGTAATCGCCGAACCGCTGCGACCGGACTACAGCACCATGCTGATGCACTGTGCGGCAGCGGTTGGCCAATGCGGCTACAACACCGCAATCGACTGGCTGCAGGCGGGCGTGCCAGGCGTATTCGTTCCATTCGCCGAGGCCGGAGAAGTGGAGCAGACGCTGCGCGCTGCGTCGCTCAGCCAGCGCTATGGCTACGGACTGATCGCCGAGCAGGACCTTTCGGCTGAGAAACTCTCGCAAGCAGCCGAAGCAGCCGTTTCGCGCGGGCGTTTCAAGGCCGACGGATTGCAGTTCGACGGCGCGGCGCGCACCAGCGCGATTGTCAAAGAGCTGCTGCAGGCGCGCGGATGACCGCCCGCTTTCCGGCGGCAGCCGCGGAGTTGGAGCAGTGGCGGGACCAAGGCAGGACCCTGCCGGTATGGTGGCGCGACGACGACGCAATCGAGCCGACGCCGGCGCTGGAACGGCTACTCCAGGCCGCCGCCGGGTTTGGAGCGCCGCTTCATCTCGCGGTCATTCCCAAACCGGCCACTTCCGGCCTGGCCGATCGGCTCCGGACCGAGAACGCCGTCTGCGTCCTGACGCATGGCTGGAGGCATGCAAACCACGCGCCCACCGACCGGAAAAAGGCCGAGTTCGGCGCAGATCGCCCGGTCGCTTCCATGCTTGAGGACATTGAAGCGGGCCGGCGACGGCTGGCAGGGCTGTTCGGGTCGCGGGCCCTGCCTGTCTTCACGCCGCCGTGGAACCGCATCGCGCCCGAACTGGTTGAAAAACTCGCCGGCGCCGGCTTCAAGGTCATCTCGACGTTCATGCCGAGGGTCTCCAGATTTGCCGCAACCGGCCTGCTGAGGGTCAACACGCATCTCGACCCGATCGCCTGGAAATCGGCGCGAGGCCTGCTTGATCCCGCGCAACTCGATGCGCAGGTGGCGCACGAACTGACAGCGCGCCGACTGGGACAGGCCGACAATGCGGAGCCATATGGCCTTTTGACCCATCATCTGGTTCACACCGAGCCGGTATGGGCGTTCACGCAGGCATTTCTTGCCCTGCTGGCGCAGAGCGGCGTGGCGACGTGGACTTCGCCGCTACACGAGGTCGGCTGAAACGCCCTGCTTGCTCTTCCAGAGCACAATCTCGCTCTGGCTTCCCACGCCATCAATGGCGATCGTACTGAACTTCGGCATGTCGGGCGCGAGATAGCCCTGGCGGACAGCGGCGTCGTAGGTCTGCCGTGTCGCGACCGCCTGCGTGCCGAGCGTCTTGTTGGCTTTTTCGAGCTTGGCCGACAGATTGACGGTCGCTCCGATCACTGTCACCTCGAGCCGGTCGGGGTCGCCGACCGCGCCAAAGATGATCGGACCAGCCGCCGCGGCCAGTCCGATCCCTCCGCGTGCGATCGGCGCAAGCGAACCGTCATCAGCCCAGCTCAAGAAATCTTGGCGGATGGCGTCCATGGTGCGCAACGCATCGGCCGCATAGGTGTCGGACGGCCGCACCGCGCCGAAAGTCGCCATGATGCCGTCGCCGATGAATTTATCGATGATGCCGCCGTTTGCCTGAATGATTGGAACGATCCGCCGCTGGTAGGATGCCAGCAGCGCAACCGCAGCCGAAGGCGGCATGTTCTCGACCAGGCGCGAGAAGCCGCGGATATCGACGTTCAAGATCGCGGCGTCACGCGCCCTGCCCTCGCCTGGCGCAATCGGACTTTCGCCTGACCGGATATCCTCGACCACGCTATTGTCGAAAAAGCGCGACAGCCGCTTGGCGGCCATGGTCTCCGTCGTGGCGCGAATCAGAACCGCGCGCCCTCGGTAGAGGGACAGAGCGATGACGGCGGTGACCAGCATCATGGCCAGGATCTTTTCAAGCTCCGCGCTGGGCAGCACGGCCTCGCCCGTCGCATAGCCCACATAGTCGCGCGCCAGATTGACGCCGGAGGGGTCGCTAAAGACAGCGTAGCAGACCATGAAGATCCAGCCGATCACAGCCGTCGCTCCCGCAACGATCACAAAGCGGGGATCGAACCGCAACGCACGCAGCGAAATGAACACGAAAACGAACATCACTGTGGGGGCCTTCAGATAGAAGGCGGGCGGCTGATCGAGCAGGACGTGAAAGCGCCAGATCACGACATAGAGCAGCACCATGTCGAAGATGATCGAGAAATACACTGACCAGTTAGGCAGCCGCCTGCGTGTTGCCCAGAACAGTCCGATGGCGTTGACGACGAGATAGATGCCGATCGCGTAGGGTATGACGACGAAGCCGTCACTGCGAACACTCGACGACAGCAGATAGAGAACCCCCCAAACCGCCGCGATCAAAATCTGCGCAATCTTGACGAGAACCTCGCCACGGTTCTCCTGCTCCTGGACGGCAGTCTGCACCTGGGTCGGCATGGCCTTGGTGGTTCTCGGCCCCAGCACAGGGATCAGCCAGCGCCGGTAGCGCATCGGCAGCCTGATCACTTCTTGCCCCGGCCGGATTTCGCTGGCAGCAAAAAGTGCTGCCCCTGACGCACGGCGAACGAGTTCGGAAATACTTCCTGGGCCGCCTGCTCGATCGCATGCTGGTCGAGATCGCCGCGCATGTGCATGTGGTGGAACATGCCCCAGCTCTTGACGCCAGCCTCGGCACAAAGCGCGCCGCAATGCTGCCATGTCGAATGGCCGAACTTCACGTAACGCGGGTATTCCTCCGGCGTATAGGTTGCATCGAGCAGCGCCAGGTCGGCGTCTTTCGCCAGCCGTCGGATCTCGGCATCGCCGGCCGCGCCGTCATGCTCGAAATCGGTAAGGTAGCAGAACACCGCCCCCTTGCGCTCGACGCGATAGCCGACCGCGCCGTTGGGGTGGTTGAGGGAACCGGTCACGAGGCGCACGCCCGAAGATGGCTCCAGAACATCGCCCGGCGAGAACTTTCGATACTCGACATCCGCCCGCATGTAGTCCTTCGTGATTGGAAAATAGGGCGCGCGAAAGATGCCATCGACAAGTTGGTCGGGCGTCGAACCGTCCTGCATGTGGCCGGCCCAGATGCGCAGTCGCGCCTTGTTCCAGAACGCCGGAAGGAAATACGGAAGCCCGATGATGTGATCGTAGTGCACGTGGCTGAAGAACAGGTCTATCTCCGTCACCCCTTCTTCCAGCAGCGCCTTTCCAAGCGGAATGATGCCGCTGCCAGCGTCGAGTATGATCACCCCCGACCCGGCCCGCACTTCCACACATGAGGTGTGGCCGCCATATTCAAGCGCGTCGGCGCCGACCATGGGGAAAGTGCCGCGCGCACCCCATACCTTGATGTCAATTGCTGGCGAGGGCGCCATTCTTCAGGTCTTTGAGGCGGAACGCAGATTTGCCAGTTCGCTGGTGGTGCGCGCCAGGCGCTCGGCCAGCGAGCGCATGACCTCGACCGTGACTTCGGGGAACTCTTTCAACAGATTGAGAAAGTCCTGTTTGCCGATCCTGAGCGTCGAGACGTCCGACACGGCGGTCACCGTGGCGGTGCGCGGCATGTCGCGCAGGATCGCCATTTCGCCGACGATGTCGTTGCGTTTCAGCCGCGCGACGGTTGCTATTCCTGTCGGCGTCCTGATTTTCACGTCGGCCTCGCCCGAAACCACGATGAAGGCTTCATAGCCTTCATCGCCCTCCACGCAGAGGTCCTGGCCGTGGGCGAAAAGCACACGGCTGGAGGCAAGCGCGAGCAGCTTGAGCCGGCGCGGCGCGACATTGGTGAACAATTCCACCTTCGCAAGCAGCAGTGCGTCTTCTTCGAGGCTCATCGGGCCCTCCTGCGAACGGCCTTAAGGCTCATATAGTGCATTTTACGCGGCCTCGTCAGAGATCAATTCGCCGCGCGAGAATTTCAGGACGCGGTTGAACATGGATGCCTGGGATTCCGTCGAGGTGATCCAGAGCACGCCAAATCCCTGGTCCTTGGATGTTGCAATGTCGAGAATGCCTCGGACAACCTTTTCGACGGTGCGGTTGTCCAGCGCGTTGAGGCCGCGATTGACGATGAGGAACTGTGGATGCCTCAGGAGCACGCGCGCTAGTCCAAGTTGCTGGCGCTGTGACAGGGACAGTCTGCGGCCGCCCGACCCGATCTCGTACTTGAGACCGCGCTCGAGCACGGCATAGGACAATCCGAGTTCCTCCAGAATGGCGCGAAGAAGCGCGCTCACGCGATCGACGGCGCCGGCGCGGCTGTCGACGATACGCCCGAACAGGATGTTGTCCTGAAGCGACGCAAATGGATTGATCTCGTCGGGATCATGGAACGAGAATTCCGAAGCGAGATGCGGCGGAAGATTTTGGCGAAACTTCATGCGGGCGCCGACGATCGCGTCACGCAGCGCGTCGTTCATCAGATCCAACCGGTGCCGAGGCTCGCTGTAGCTCAATGCAACGCGGACGAATTTCTGCCGGTCGGGCACCGTAACGTCGGCAAACGCAATGCCTTCGGTACGCCCGAGCGAGGCGCTGTAGTCAGGCAGCTTGGTCGGATCGATGAGGTCGAGTCGTTCGAGAATCTTGATATTGTCGGAGACTTCGCCAAACAGATCGACGATCACGGCCGAGGCCTCGCGGCCCAGGCCGTAGAGCTGCTGGTCAAGGCCATCCATCGCCAGGAGTTGCCAGAGCGGCGAGTCCGAAGGAAACTCGTTGGGCAGCATCTCGGCCGAGGAAACTGCTCCGAATACGATATTCTGGAACAGCGTAAGCTGTGAATTGAACTGCGTGACGACGAACGGCTCGACGTCGGCGGCGTTGTCGCCCTTCTTGATGCGTTCGAGGAACATCCGGCGGGCGTTGAGGAACATTTCCTCGCCGTCACCGGAGGTCGCGTCGGACAGCTTGGTGCGCAGGCCGAAAGCGTAAAAATCCTCTTCCAGATTAACCAGGGCCAACACCTGCGTTATGCGGCTCGCGAGTTCTTCGTGGCTGGCGGCGCCGGTTGCCTCGTAGTCGATCCAGTCGGCATGCCGGTCGAACGGCGGGTTCCCGGAAGCGGCGGCCTCCTTGATGATCAGAGGCGTCATGGCCGCATCGGCGGGGGCCGGCCTGAACGGAGCGTGGCGAAGGCCGCTCAGAAGTGCATCGCGCGCCGTACCGTGCGCAAAAAATGGTTCCGGGCCGACATAGCCGATACGCCGGCCGGTATGCCATTCGGGAAGCGACGAAAGTGGCGTCGGGCCAACGGAAATCGAACCGCCGGACGGCGCGATCAGACGCGCGATCAGTTCGCCGACAACTTCGGCTCCGTCGCCAGCCGCGCCGATCGCGATCACCTCTTCGTCGAGTCCGATGGTCAGGTCCAGGCCCGAAAGCAAAGGTCTGCCGGACTCGTCCGTCGCCGCGACCTGGTGAAACGTGAATGCCCCCGCCAGCGGCGGGACGCGCGTGGCCTGAAGCTCCTGGGCGATCGGCGGCGCGAGCGGCGTCACGTCGAAAGCATTCACCACCTGCAGATATTTCACCTGCACGTCGAGACGCTGGTAATCCCAGTCGATCAGTTCCTTGATCGGACCGGGAAGGTCCTTGTACGCGGCTATGACGGCGACAAGCTGACCGATGTCGAGATTGCCGCGGATCGCCAGTATGCCGCCGCCGAGATAGAACACGAAGGGCGTGAACTGGGCGAGGAAGTTGTTGATGAATTTCACCAGGAACTTCCACTGGTAAAAATCGAAGCGGATGAAGAAGATCCGCGCCAGCCGATCCGAAATGTCGGAACGTTCGAAATTGGTGCTGTCGTTGAGGCGGATGTCGATCGCGCCGTCGACAATCTCGCTGACCCGTCCGGACAGATCGCGTGCCGTGAGCTGACGCTGTAGGGCGAGCGCACGAAGGCGCGAGCGCAGTTTGGGGATAAGAAGCGTCTGGACCATCAGGATCGCAAGCGTCACCAAGCCGAGCGCCCAGCTCTGCAACATGATGAAAAGAAGCGCGGACAGCGCCTGGCCCACCAGGAAGGCCGGCGTTGCAAAAGCCTCGCCTATGAAGCCGCCGAGCGGATCGACCTCGTCCTTGATCATCGTGGCGATTTCGGAACTGCGCACGCGGCGGTATTGCGGGAACGGAAAGCGCAGAACCCTGTCCACCAGTTGATAGCGCAGACGGCGAAGCATGCGTTCGCCCAGGCGGCCCTTGTAGGTATTGATGTAGAGCTTGAACGCGCCATTGACGATCACGTAGCCCAGAAACGCCAGCGACAGCGCGATGAGAGCGCCCATGCGGCCGAGTTCGAAGCCGCCAAACAGCGTGAAAGTCTGATCGCCGAACGGATTGCCTATCTGGATGGGAAGAACCAGCTGTGTCGCATCGGGGGACTCGAAGCCCCTGCCCTGGATCGGTCCGTTGACTATCAGCTTGGGAATGTTGAACGCCAGGAAAAAGGTCGGCATCGACAGAATGACTACGATGATAATCCAGACCTGCTGGGGCTTTGAGTGGCTCCAGATATATTTGAAGAGGTTTCGTTCCATTCTGTCGTTCATACGATTCCGTCCAGCTTGGAAGCAGGCAGTCTAACCGATTTTTGCCGCCTGTCCCGCAGCGCAAGCCATTGGCACCATGAAATCATGGGCGTCACTTGTAGGGATCCGCAGCGTCGCGCAGGCCATCGCCGAAGAAATTGAACGCCAGCACCACAAGAATAACCGGCACCACCGGCCAAAGCAGCCAAGGATACAGCGCCACGGCATTTATGTTCTGCGCCTCCGTGAGCAGCACGCCCCAACTGGTGATCGGCGCCCTCAAGCCAAGCCCGAGAAAGCTCAGCGTCGTTTCGCCGAGGATCATGCTTGGAATGGCGATCGTGGCCGTGGCGATCAGATGCGACGCGAAGCCGGGCACCAGGTGGCGAAACACGATACGCCCGCTGTTTGCGCCCATCACCTGCGCGGCCGAGACATAGTCTTCCTCGCGCAGCGCCAGGAGCTTCGAACGCACCGTTCGCGCCAGACCAGTCCAGTCCAGCAGGCCAAGGATAACGGTGATGCCGAAATACACCACGATCGGCGACCAGGTGATGGGCAAGATGGCGGCGAGCGCCAGCCACAGCGGGATGGAAGGCAGCGACTGGATCACCTCGATCAGCCGCTGGCTGAGCACATCGAACAGGCCACCGTAGTAGCCGGCCATGCCCCCGATCACGATGCCGAGTACAAGACTGACCGAAACGCCGATCAGGCCAATCGTCAGCGAGATGCGCGCGCCGTAGATGATACGGCTCATCACGTCGCGTCCAAGCCGATCGGTTCCCATCAGGAAGAGCGTGCCCTTCTCGGCCGGGCACACGATGTGGAAGCTGGCTTCGAAGAGGCCCCAGAACCGATACTTGTCGCCGCTGCAGAAGAAGCGGAGCGGCTGAACCTTGTCGGGGTTCGGCGCATATTCCCGCTTCAGGTTGTCCATGTTGAGTTTGAAATCGAAGCCGTAAACGAACGGACCAACGAACGCCCCCTGGTGGAACAGGTGGATCGACTGCGGCGGCGCGTAGATGTGGCTCGAATTGCGCGTTTCCAGATTGTAGGGAGCCAGGATTTCCGAGATCAGGATCGACAGGTACAGCAGCCCGAGGAAAATCCCCGAAATGAGCGCAGGCTTGTGGCGGCGGAACTTCCACCACATCAGCCTCAGTTGCGAAGCCTCAAACAGCGCCTTCTGGGCGTCAGTGTATCGGTAAATCGCATCCGGATCGAACGGCCTGTCCGAAACGGTGTGCGGCAGCCGTGTTGCGTTGGCCGGCAAGGTCATTTTCGCACTCCGCCGCCAAGCCGGATGCGCGGATCGAGGAACGCAAGCGCAATGTCGGAGATCAGCACGCCAACCACCGTCAGCAGCGACAGGAACATGAGGAACGAACCCGCCAGGTACATGTCCTGCCGCTGCAGCGCGGCGATCAACAGCGGTCCGGTCGTCTCAAGCGACAGAACGATCGCAACGACCTCGGCGCCGGATATGACGGCGGGGAGCAACGAGCCGATGTCGGAGATGAAGAAATTGAGCGACATGCGCAGCGGATATTTGACCAGGGCCCTGAACGGATGGAGGCCCTTGGCGCGGGCGGTTGTCACATATTGCTTCTGCAGCTCGTCGAGCAGATTTGCGCGGATGCGCCTTATCATGCCGGCCGTGCCCGACGTGCCGATGACGATTACGGGCACCCATATGTGATGGAGCACCGACATGAACTTTGCCCAGCTCATCGGCTGGTCGACCAGCGACGGGTCCACCAGCCCGCCAATGGACGTACCGAACCAGACATTGGCGAGATACATCAACACCAGCGCCAGAAGGAAATTTGGCGTGGCCAGTCCGAGCAGACCGAGAAAGGTGAAGCCGTAGTCGCCCCAACTGTATTGTCGGGTCGCCGAATAGATGCCGATCGGAAAGGCGATCAGCCAGGTGAAGATGATTGTCGCCATGGAGACGACAATCGTCAGGAACAGCCTGTCCCCCACGACAGCGGTAACCGGCAGTTCGTATGCGAAGGAATAGCCGAAATCGCCGACAAACATGCCCCCGACCCACGAGAAGTAGCGTTCGACGGGGGACTTGTCGAAGCCGTATTCCTTGCGAAGGTACTCGATCCTCGCATTGTCCACGGACTCGCCCTGGGCCTTCAACTCGGCGATGTAGCTTTCGAGATAATCTCCCGGCGGCGCCTCGATGATGGCAAAGATCAACGCACTGGTGATCACCAGCGTCGGGATCATCATCAGAATCCGCCGGAAGATGTAGTAAAACATCGCCTAAGCCACGCCTTCGCTTGACCGGATCGACTGGATCCAGCCTGCCCCGCGAACGATCGCGGGGCGCCCCCTGTTGTCTGCGTTCCTACCTGCGGACGGCATCGTTCCTAGTCCATCCAGAAGGCGTCCATCTCGTACACTCCGAAATACCCGTAAGGCTCGAAGCTCGAGATACCTTCAGCCGGCACGTTGTGCAGCTTGTTCGAGACCACAACCGGAACCAGCGTGGCCGTAACGATGCCGATGGAAAAGACCTGGTCGGCGTGGATGTCGAGGATTTCGTTCCAGATCTTGTGGCGGCTCTCCGAGTCCTGCGACACCAGCCATTGGTTGTAGAGATCAACCAGCTTCTGCGCCGCCGGGTCGTCGACCTTCTGTCCGGCCGTGCCCTGCGTGCTGATATAGGTTCCCCACATTGGCCACTGGAGCTGGTAGGGATCGCTCGGAATGAACTCCTGCGGGCTGAACTCGGCGGTCGGCGCGCCGTTGTCGACACCAGCCCAGACCGACATGTTGGTTTCGCCCGCCGCGACACGGCTGCGGAAGATGTCGCGCTGGCTCGTGCGGGTCAGCAGCTTGATCCCGAGGTTCGCCCAATCGGCGGTCACCAGTTCCAGAACGTCCGCCTCCATCGAGTTCTCGCCGGTGCTTTCGACGATCAGATCGAGCGTGCGTCCGTCGGGCATGACGCGGGTGCCGCTCTCGTTGCGCTTCAGCCCAATTTCGTCGAGCAAGGCGTTGGCCTTGTCCGGATCGAACTCTGCGTAGGCGCTGCCCAGCTCGTCACGAAACAGCGAGCTTCCGGGCAGCACGGTGCTGGCGCCTTCCTTGGCGAGACCAGCAAACAGCGCCTGATTGATCTCGCCGCGGTTGATGCCGAGCGACAACGCGCGACGGAAGCGCGCGTCACGGAACAGGGTGCGCCAGCCGACATCGTTCGTGTTGAGATTGGGAAACAGCGCGACGGCGGAGCCTTTGCCGACCGTCCACAACCGCACGGTGTAGTTGTTGCGCTTCTCGCCTTCTTTCAAGAACGTATAGTCGGCAAAGCCAAGATAGCGCTCCTGGAGGTCCGCTTCGCCCGAGCCCGTCTTGGCCGGGATGATCGAGCTTTCGGCTATGCTGACGATCACTTGGTCGACGTAGGGCAACTGGGCGCCGGTCTGGTCGACGCGATGATAGTAAGGATTGCGCTCGAACACGTAACGGGTGGCAGGCGAGTAGGTCTTGTTCTGCCATGGCTGCAGGGTAGGCAGGTCAGGGTTCTCGAAACGGTAGCTGCGCCCCTTGCGAATCTGCAGCCTGGTCCAGTCCTTGACCTTCTCCTTCTCGACCTCGGCGGCCAGCTTGGCGGCATCGGCGTATTTGGCGTGGAACTGCTTGAGATAGGCCGAGGCGCTGTAGATATCGAGCGGACGCGCGCCAGCCAAAGCCGGAAGGAACAGCGGATTGGGGTCTTCCCAGGTATAGCGTACGGTCAGGTCGTCGATCACCTCGAATTTCGGACCCTTTCCGTTCGCCATGAGCGCCGAGTCCAGCCCGCCGCGATCCATGTCCTTGTCGGTCATGATGTCGTCCCACTGGAACCGGAAATCCTCAGCCGTGAAGGGCGTACCGTCAGACCATTTGTGGCCGGGCCTGAGATGCAGGGTGAACACCTTGTTCTGATCGTTTTCGTAACTTGCCAGGATGTCTGGCTGCAGTTCGAGCGAACTGTTGAAAGCGACAAGGCGGGCGTAGCCATAGACGGTCATCAACCGCAGGTCGCCCTGCTCGGCCATCAGCGTCCGGATCGCTCCGCCGCGTTTGCCGACGGTGCGACCGGTTGATTCATCGATGGTCATGACGCGTGGTTCTTTGGGCAGCCGCTCGGCTTCGGGCGGCAGCTTGCCCGCCTTGACCATTTCGGCCAGCAAAGGCGCCTCATCCGCGAGAGCGGG
This sequence comes from Hyphomicrobiales bacterium, assembly GCA_026400435.1. Taxonomy (GTDB): domain Bacteria; phylum Pseudomonadota; class Alphaproteobacteria; order Rhizobiales; family Rhizobiaceae; genus Mesorhizobium_K. Next base: position 65,092 of record JAPLOZ010000045.1, read on the forward strand.
GCCGGCGAACATGGCCAGAACGGCCAGCAGTACAGCGAAGATCCTCATGCGTGAAACTCCCTGAAATCGACACTCTGACGAGCCAGAACCTGATGACCGCCGCCAAGATCGACGGCGGATAAATCCTGCATTTCTCCACGGAACGCGTCCGGCCAGTTGCGCGGATCGGACGATCCCTTGAGCACGAGTTCGTCCAGCACCAGCGGGCGGTCGAGATCTGCGAACGGCACTGCCTTGAGCAGCGCGCGGGTATAAGGGTGCGTCGGCGCCTCGAAGATCGCGCGGCTAGGCCCGATCTCGACGATGCGTCCCGCCGCCATCACGGCGACACGTTCGGCCATGTAGTTAACGACCGCAAGGTTGTGCGCGATAAAAAGATATGTCAGCCCGAGTTCCTTCTGCAGGTCCTTGAGCAAATTGAGGACCTGGGCCTGCACCGACACGTCCAGCGCGGACACCGGCTCGTCGAGGATCAGGAGATCGGGGTTCATGGCCAGTGCGCGGGCAATGCCGATGCGCTGGCGCTGTCCGCCCGAGAAGCTGTGCGGGTACCGGTTCAAGGCGTTCGCGCCGAGTTCCACGGACGTCAGCAGGTCCTTGGCGCGCGAAACCTGCTCGGCGCGGTTACCCTGACCATGTATCTGCATTGGCTCGCGCAGGATATCGGCAATCGTCATGCGTGGCGAAAGCGAACTCACCGGATCCTGGAAAACCATCTGCAGATGAGGGCGGAAGTGCTTCAGTTCCTTCTCGTCGAGCTTCAGCACGTCGACCTGCCTGGCGCCGTCGTCGAAGATCACCGAACCTGAATCGGCGGTTATTGCGCGCGTCAATATCTTGCTGACCGTAGTCTTGCCGCTTCCGCTCTCGCCGACGAGGCCCAGGCATTCGCCGCGCTTGATCGTGAAGCTGACGTCGTCGACCGCGCGGATCACCAGCGCCTCTCCGCCGAAGAATGAAGCCTTTCGAAGGTGATAGATCTTCGACAGATTGGACACCGTCAACAGCGGCCGGCTTTCAGGCTGCTCGCGCTTGGCTTCCTTGGTCTGCAACTGGATGGCCGCGCGATTTCCGCCTCTCAGCGCGACCAGCCTCTGGTCGGGCGCCATGTCGAAATGCGGCGCCGCGTTCAAGAGCGCCTTGAGATACTGGTGTTGCGGGTCGCGGAAGATCTCTTCGACAGGCCCGGATTCAACCACGCGTCCGTCATAAACGACCACGACCTCGTCGGCCAGGTTGGCAACCACGCCTAGATCGTGCGTGATCAGCAGGACCGCCATATTAAGTTTGGCCTGCAACTCCTTCAACAATTTGAGGATTTGCGCCTGGACGGTGACATCAAGCGCGGTGGTCGGCTCGTCCGCGATCAGCAAGTCCGGCCGGCAGATGAGCGCCATCGCGATCATCGCACGCTGGCGCAATCCCCCCGACATCTCGAAGGGATACATGTCGTAGGCCCGGTGCGGGTTGGGGAAGCCGACCAGTTCCAGGGTCTCTTCCGTCGCCTCGCGCAACTGCTTGCGGTTCATCCCTTTGCCAAGGGCATGAATGCGCAGGCTTTCCTCGACCTGATTGCCGACCGAATGGACCGGCGAAAGCGAGGACATCGGCTCCTGGAAGATCATGGAGACCGATGACCCCCGCAGTGACCGCACCTTGGGACCGTTGGGTTCCAGCGCCGCCATATCCACGATTTCACCCGAGTTCGGGCGAAATTCGATCGAGCCACCGGTAATCACGCCATTCTTTGGCAGAATTCGCATGATGGCCTGCGCCGTCACCGACTTTCCCGACCCAGACTCGCCAACAACAGCCGTCACAGCGCCGGAGCAGACGCGGAATCCAATACCCTTCACGACTTCGACCGGCGAACCGTTAACGTCGAACGCCACCCTCAAATCGTTGACGCGAAGTACCTCACCCTGCTGCAACACGTCTTCCCCACAAACCCGGACGATGCGTCCATCCGTTCTTTGCCGTCAAAACCGGAGCCGATCGCCGCCCCTCGGCAATCGCACCCTGCGCCCCAATTTTCCGACTGGTCTCCCGATCAGGACTTCATGTTCTCCGCTGCCTGCGCATAACCGCCCCCTGCCCCGTCGAGAAAATGAAAATGCGAATCCGACGTCACCGAAGGCACGTAGCAGGTGAGGATTGCACTATCTTGAACGCAAAGCCCGTAGCGAAGATTCTTCGCCCGGCGTTCGCTTTCGAGAAATTCGTTCAATCTGGTCAGCTCGGAATCCCCCAAAGACACGGTTACCCGCAATCCGTCCTGGAATTTTCTATAGTCCGTGTTGAGAGAAGTAAATTCCCTGTAGCGCTTCGCGTTGAACGATCCGACATTGATTCCGGCCGATATGATGATCCAGGCGACCAGCGTCCAGACATACAGCGCCGCCTTTTGGGCCAGCAGCGACCGTTCACCGCGGCTTGCCCGCGCCTCCATCTCGAGGCCATCGGGCGGCCAGGCCCCCGAGGGCCCGTCCTGCGGCATCGGCGAACCGCCACCGGGGTGTTGCATTCCGACCATATCGAGCAGCTTCTGGGCAATTTCGGCAAACCTGCCGCCTGCTTCAGCGCCAGGCTCGATGATGATCGACACAATCTTGCCGTTGTCCGGCTTGATCGGCGACCAGCGGCACGAAAGGCCGGTCAGGTCCGGCTTGCTGCCGGCGGCCGCCGGCGGAACGGCATATTTGCCGGCCTTCATAAGCGCCTCGGCGCGCGATAGCCCGCCACCGCGGAATGCATAGTTGCGGACCGCTTCCGAAACTCGCGTAGCCTGAACAAGGACATCGTGCCCCTCGGCCCGGACGGCGGCGACTGGAACCAGCGCGGCGCGCAGTTCCAGCCCGAGATCGTCGCGCACCCAGGCGGCGGTCTTGGCCATCGTGTCGGCCACGATGTCGCGGTCGGATGGGGAAATGATCACCGCAGCCCCGTCGCCGCCGAAAATATAGGGAAGATCCTGCGTTTCCAGCGCGTTCATCAATGCGCTGATGAGCGCGACTCCGGCCATGTTGACTGCCTTGTAGCGCCCAGCGGCTATGGCTTTGCGCGAGCCGACCACATCGCTGACGGCAATCAGCCAGTCCTGCGGCGCCGGACTGTAGAGCCCGTCGTCGAGCACGGCCCGGAATTCCTCGCCTACGGGCAGCGAGCGGGTGAATGTTGCGGTTTCGGCATTCACGGCAAGTCCTCCGAGGGCATCAGAGCATAATACGTAAAAAGTTGTCGCTCATTTCGCCGGCACACTTAAAAAATCGGGCTCGGCACTCCACATGCTACTGCGGCGACGGGAAACCCTGATTCCCCCAAGGTACTTCATGACGAATGCAACGCTTGTAACGGGCATCAACGAGTGGCTGGTCGACCAGGCGCTCGGCGAGTCCGATATCGTGACCATGTTCGAAGGCCTGTGCAGCCGTATGCACGCCATCGGCATACCGCTTGGCCGCGCCAGGCTGACTTGGCCGACCCTGCATCCGCTCTTCAAGGCCGAAACCATCCTCTGGGCGCGCGGAAAATCCACCGAGTTCGAGCAGTTTCTCCATCAGGAGAATGTTTCAGACGCATGGCTGCGAAGCCCGATGAAATACATGTTCGACAACAATGTGAGCATTCTGCGCCGCAACCTGGAGGGCCCTTCCAAACTGCTGGACTTTCCAGTTCTGGAGGAAGTCGCCGAACAGGGCATGACGGACTATCTTGTCATCCGCACGTGGTTTGCCGTCAGAAACGATGCTTCGACCACCGGGACGATGGGCATCATCGCGACCTGGGCGGCGGATCGCCCCGGCGGATTCACCAACGATGAAATCGAGGCCCTGCAGAAAATCCAGCGGCGTTTCGCGGTCGCCTGCAAAACGGCGATACAGTCGCGCATCGCTCGCAACATCTCCGAGACGTATCTCGGCAAGGAGGCCGGAACCCGGGTTCTGGCGGGCTCGATTCGCCGCGGCGACGGCAACGAAACCAGGGCGGTGGTGTGGTACAACGACATGCGCAACTCGACCGCGCTTGCCGACACGATGCCGGGCAAGGACTTCATCCAGCTTCTCAACGACTATTTCGACTGTACCGCGACCCCGATCATCGAGGCCGGCGGCGAGGTGCTCGATTTCGTCGGCGACGGCGTTCTCGCCATTTTCCCCTACAATGACGCGGAAGAGCAGAAGGCTGCGGTCAAAGCCGCAACCCTGGCTCTGCACAACGTGATTGCCGCTCGCGACAAGCTCAACGAAGAACGGCGCGAACGGGGACTTTTTCCGATCAGGTTCGGCATCGGGCTGAATACGGGAACGGTGATGTTCGGCAATATCGGCGTATCGCAGCGCCTGACATTCTCCGTCATTGGGCCTACTGTGAACGAAGTCTCGCGCATTGAGTCGATGACCAAGGCCACCGGCGTCGATGCGCTGGTCACCAAGGACATCGTCGCGCTGCAGCCTGAACGCTGGGTCAGCATCGGGCATCAGCGGCTTTCCGGCGTATCGCAGGAAATGGAGCTTTTCACCTTGGCGCAGGAAGCCGTACAGACGGCCATCGCCGCCGAAGCGATAGAGCTGAAACAGTTCGCCAAGAACTGATCATTCCAGACCGAGCCTCTTCACCTCGTCGCGCCGAAGGCGAAGATCGTGGTCGAGTAGGAATTCGTCGAGCTGAGGCGGGTCGACTGACGTGCCCGACAGCATGGCGTGGACCTGTCCGCGATGGTGGATGTCGTGCAGGAAGAGATGGGCCAGCAGGTCGCCGATCCGTTCGGGAATAATGCCGGCCTCCCCGCGATCGGTGGCGACTCGCCTGTCGAGATCTTGGACATCCAACCGGTCGCAGAATAGCACAAGCCGGCGGTCGAACGCGGCTTGCGCGGTCGCGATGCTTCCGGCGTCATGGAAAGGCTGAAACCGCGCGCCCGAAACGCCGGAGTAGCGTTCCTCCAGCATGTCGAAATAAAACAGATCAACATCGAGAATGTGATTCAGCGTTTCGCGGATCGACGGAAAGAAGCTCGCACGCTCGGCCTCGAATTCGCCGGGCATCAACGCCAGGACGGCGCGATAGAGCCGGTCGTTTGACCACTGGCTATTGCGTGCCATGCGTTGCAGATGACCGAGCAGATCCATTCGCCCACTCTCCGGCAAGACTGCCCAACGGCAGCCAATTCATGCGGACGGCCGACCTACCAGTCCATGACAACCTTGCCGGAATTACCCGACTTCATCGCCTCGAAGCCGGAAATATAGTCGTCCACGCCGATCCGGTGCGTAATCAGACCCGTCACGTCGAGCGGCCCCTGCACCAGCGCGATCATCTTGTACCAGGTCTCGAACATCTCGCGCCCGTAGATGCCCTTCAGATGCAGCATCTTGAAGATCACCTTGTTCCAGTCGATCTCGAAGCCGGTCGGCGCAATGCCCAGGATGGCGATCTTACCGCCATTGTTCATCGTGTCGATCATGTCGCGGAAAGCATGCGCCGAGCCTGACATCTCGAGCCCGACGTCAAAACCCTCCTTCATGCCTTCCTGGTTCATCACGTCGCGCAACTTTTCCTTCGAGGCATCGACGACGTGATGGATGCCGAGCTTCTTCGCCAACGCCAGGCGCACCGGGTTGATGTCGGTGATCACGACCTTGCGCGCGCCGACGACCTGCGCCACCAGCGCGCCCATGATTCCGATCGGACCGGCGCCCGTCACCAGCACGTCCTCCCCGACCAGGTCGAACGACAGCGCCGTGTGGACGGCGTTGCCGTGCGGATCGAAGATCGCGGCGATTTCGTCCGGAATGTCGTCCGGTATCGGAACCACATTGTGCTGAGGGATGGAAAGATATTCGCCAAACGCGCCGGGCCTGTTGACGCCGACGCCAAGCGTGTTTCGGCACAGATGTCCCCTGCCCGCGCGACAGTTGCGGCAATGCCCGCAGACGATGTGCCCTTCGCCCGACACGCGCTGGCCGACCTTGTATTCCGTAACCGCCGCGCCGAAGTCGGCAACCGTTCCGACGAACTCGTGCCCGGTCACCATGGGCACGGGCACCGTCTTCTGCGCCCACTGGTCCCAGTTGTAGATGTGCACGTCAGTACCGCAGATCGCGGTCTTCCTGACCTTGATCAGCACATCGTTCGGGCCGATTTCCGGGATCGGCACGTTCTCCATCCATATGCCCGGTTCGGCCCGCGCCTTCACCAGCGCACGCATCATGTTGGACATCAGAAACTCCTTGCCCGGATAGCGCCCCTTAGCGCTTCTATCACGACACAACCCCCAACTCCCGCCCGACAACTCCAAACGCCTCGATCGCGCGGTCGATATCCTGAGGCGAATGCGCCGCCGACATCTGCGTCCTGATCCGCGCCTGGCCCTTCGGCACCACCGGAAACGAGAAGCCGATCACGTAAATTCCGCGCTCGAGCATCTTCTGCGCCATCTGCTGTGCAAGCGTGGCGTCGCCGAGCATCACCGGAATGATCGGATGGTCGGCACCCGCCAGCGTGAAACCGAGATTCGTCATGCCCGACCTGAACTGCCGGGCATTCTCATATAGGCGTTCCCTGAGCGCATTGCCCGCCTCGACCATGTCGAAGACCTTCAGCGAGGCTCCGGCAATCGCCGGCATCAGCGTGTTGGAAAAAAGATAGGGCCGCGAGCGCTGGCGCAGCCACTCCACCACCTGCCGTTTTCCAGAGGTATAGCCGCCTGACGCCCCGCCCAGCGCCTTGCCCAGTGTGCCGGTGATGATATCCACCCTGCCCTCGACGCCGCAATGCTCGGCAGAGCCGCGCCCGTGCTGGCCGACGAAACCGACCGCATGGCTGTCGTCGACCATCACCATCGCGCCGTACTTCTCGGCCAGGTCGCAGACGCCCTTCAGGTTGGCGATGATGCCGTCCATGGAGAACACGCCGTCGGTCGCGATCATCTTGAAGCGGCAATCTCCGGCTTCCTTCAGCCGCGCCTCGAGATCGGCCATGTCGTTGTTGGCGTAACGGAACCGTTTGGCCTTGCAGAGGCGGACTCCATCAATGATCGAGGCATGGTTGAGCGAGTCGGAAATGACCGCGTCCGCCTCGTCTAACATGACTTCGAAGAGGCCGCCGTTGGCATC
>JAPLOZ010000121.1 GCA_026400435.1 Hyphomicrobiales bacterium
GCTGTCTGCATCGTCCGGCAGGTCAGGCCCGCCAGCTGCGCCCGCGAGTTCGCCCAGGCTCTGCACCAGATGATAGCGGTCGCTTGGCGCCAGCTCCCAGTACAATCGCGTCAGCGCGTTCCAGTTTCCCGCTTGAAGATAGTCCAGCGCCACGCGCGCCTCGGGCTGGCCTTCAGCGGGATCGAAAGCGGGATCCACGCGCTTTTCGATCACGCCATTTCGCTCGCGCCACATCCGCCAGACGACGACCAGCATCAGGATAGCAACGATGAAGGAGACGATCTGCATGCACACTTTTCCCCGCGCGCATCATGCTAGCCGGGGGTAGCCGCCAAAAGCAAACGGCCGCCCGGTGAGGAGCGGCCGCTGCATTTTGCCAACAGAGGCGCGGAGCTTATTCCGCGTCTTCCTTCGGTCCATCGCTGCGTTCGCGGCGCGGGCCGCGATCGCCGCCACGGCCACCGCCCCGGCCGCCACGATCGCCATCACGACGCGGGCGATCGCCGCGCGGCGGGCGATCGCCCTGCGGGCCATCATCCACGACGCCTTCGACGGCTTCGCCGGTTTCCTGGTTCACGGCTTTCATCGAGAGGCGGACTTTGCCGCGATCGTCGAAGCCGAGGAGTTTCACCTTCACGATGTCCCCTTCCTTGACGACAGCCGACGGCGACTCGACGCGCTCGGCGGCGAGTTGCGAGACGTGCACGAGGCCGTCCTTGGCGCCGAAGAAGTTCACGAAGGCGCCGAACTCCATCACCTTCACGACCTTGCCCTCGTAGATCTGGCCGACTTCCGGCTCGGCGGTGAGGCCGATGATCCACTTCTGGGCGGCTTCGAGTGACTCTTTCTCGACCGCGGCGATCTTCACCGTGCCATCGTCCTCGACATTGATCTTCGCGCCCGTCTTCTCGACGATCTCGCGAATGACCTTGCCGCCGGTGCCGATGACGTCACGGATCTTGTCGACCGGGATCTTCATCGAGATCATCTTCGGAGCGTTCTCGGAGACTTCGGTGCGTGCACCGTCCATCGCCTTGTTCATCTCGTTGAGGATGTGGAGGCGGCCGCCATTCGCCTGGGCGAGGGCAGTCTTCATGATGTCGAACGTGACTGAGTCGATCTTCAGGTCCATCTGGAGCGAGGTGACGCCCACTTCCGTGCCGGCAACCTTGAAGTCCATGTCGCCGAGGTGATCTTCATCACCCAGGATGTCGGAGAGGATGGCGATGCCATCGGCTTCCTTGATGAGACCCATGGCGATGCCCGACACCGGACGGGTGATCGGGACGCCAGCGTCCATCATCGCGAGCGAGGAGCCGCAGACCGTGGCCATCGAGGACGAACCGTTCGACTCGGTGACCTCGGACACGATGCGCAGCGTGTACGGGAAGTCAGCCGGCGCCGGCAGAACGGCTTTCACCGCGCGCCAGGCAAGTTTGCCGTGACCGATTTCGCGGCGGCCCGGAGACCCGCCACGGCCGGTTTCGCCGACCGAGTAGGGAGGGAAGTTGTAGTGGAGAAGGAACTTCTCCTTCTTCGTGCCCTCGAGACCGTCGATGAACTGCTCGTCTTCAGCGGTGCCGAGCGTGGCGACGCAGAGAGCCTGCGTTTCGCCGCGCGTGAACAGCGCCGAGCCGTGCGTGCGCGGCAGGACGGAGACGAAGGATTCGATCGCGCGGATGTCGGTGGTCTTGCGGCCATCGATGCGCGTGCCGGTGCGGATGATGTCTCCGCGCACGACCTTGGCTTCGGCTTCCTTGAATTGTTCCTTGAACACCAGCGGATCAGCGCCCGTGGGGTTGGCTTCGGACTTCACGAGGACGGCCTTCGCCTTCTCGCGCGCAGCGTTCACCGCCTCGTGGCGTTCGCCCTTGTCCTTGATCTTGTAGGCGGCCGAGAGATCGGCGCCGGCGATGTCCTGAATCGACTTCAGAAGCGCGGAGTGATCCGGGCTTTGAAACTCGAACGGGTCCTTGGCGGCTTTCTCGGCGAGCTGGATGATCGCCTCGATGACGGCCTGGAAGCTCTCGTGACCGGCTTTGACGGCGCCGAGCATGACGTCTTCCGACAGTTCCTTGGCTTCGGATTCAACCATCATCACGCCTTCGGTCGTGCCGGCGACGACGAGGTCGAGCTGGAAGCCTTCCATCTGCTCGACCGTCGGGTTGATGATGTAGGCGCCGTCCTTGTAGCCGACGCGCGCAGCGCCGATCGGGCCAGCGAAGGGAGCGCCGGAGATGACGAGAGCGGCCGAAGCGGCGACCATGCCGACGATATCCGGATCGTTCTCCTGGTCGTACGACAGCACGGTGACCGTGACCTGGACTTCGTTCTTGAAGCCTTCAGCGAACAACGGGCGGATCGGGCGGTCGATCAGGCGGGAGGTCAGCGTGTCCTTCTCGGTCGGACGGCCTTCGCGCTTGAAGAAGCCGCCGGGAATGCGGCCGGCGGCGTAATAGCGCTCCTGATAGTTCACGGTGAGGGGGAAGAAGTCCTGGCCCTCTTTGGCTTTGCGCGCATAGACGACGGCTGCAAGAACGCTTGTCTCGCCATAGGTCGCCAGCACAGCGCCATCAGCCTGGCGCGCGATGCGTCCAGTTTCCAGCGTGAGCGGACGGCCCGCCCAGTCGATCGTAACGCGTTTGATGTCAAACATCTGTATTGTCTCTTTCCATACGAAAACCGCCGGCCCCGGTGGGCCGGCGGGTATTTTGGGACCGCATGTTAGCGGCGGAGCTCCAGCTCCTTGATGATGGCCTGATAGCGGCCCTCATCCCTCGACTTCAGATAGTCGAGCAGTCGGCGGCGCTGCGAGACCATCTTGAGAAGGCCGCGGCGCGAGTGGTTGTCTTTCTTGTGTTCCTTGAAGTGATCGGTGAGGTAGGCGATCCGGTGCGTGAGGATCGCGACCTGCACTTCGGGGGAGCCCGTGTCACCTTCGGTGCGGGCGTGCTTCTTGATCAGGGCGGCTTTCGCCTCCGGCGTGATCGACATCGGGTTTCTCCTTGGGCCGTGTGGCCAGTCTATTGGTTGAACACGCGAACCGGCATGAATCTGCCGGCCCGGACTTCACCCAGAGCGACGCCGAGTTGTTCTTCGCCCACCTTTTCAGTGGCCAGACAAATGCGGGAGGCATCCTCCCCGTTCACTTGACGAGGACGGCGCATCTCCCGAAACGCCTCGACCTGATGGGGCAGAAGTACGATTTCTCGGCCCTGCCTGAGCCTGGACGCCTCTTCCCCGGTGATGGCCAGCGCCGGGATGTCGTCCAGCGCGGTCTCGAGGGGAACAAGCATATCGTCCAGCGCGGCCTTATCGCTCATCTCCTGCAATTTTGAAAGCTGAATTGCCGCGTCCTCGGCAAATGCGCCGACTCGGGTCCGGCGCAGGGCGGCCACATGCCCCTCGGCCCCCAGCGCGTGTGCGATGTCGCGCACCAATGCCCTGATATAAAAACCTTTTCCGCATGAAACCTTGAACACGGCGAGGTCCGCGGAGGGGCAATCCACCAGCTCGGCCGCGTAGAGATTGACCTTACGTGAAGCCAGCTCGACCGTTTCGCCATCCCGGGCCAGATCATAGGCCCGCTCGCCGTTTACCTTGATCGCCGAGAACTGCGGCGGCACCTGGTCGATCTCGCCGATGAAGCCCGGAAGCAGCTTTTCAATCGCTGCCCGGTCCGGCCGCACGTCGGATGTGCCCGTTACCTCGCCCTCGCGGTCCTGCGTCGTGGTGGAAGACCCCCAGCGGATCGTGAAGGCGTAATCCTTGTCCGCTTCCATGACGTAGCCGACCGTTTTGGTGGCTTCGCCAAACGCCAGCGGCAGGATGCCGGACGCAAGCGGATCGAGCGTGCCGCCATGGCCAGTCTTCTGCGCATTGAAGATGCGCCGGCAAATGCCGACGGCCTGCGTGGACGTGACGCCTTCGGGTTTGTCGAGGATCAGCCAGCCGTTAACGGGCTCGCCCTTCTTCTTGCGGGCCATCGCTTATGTCTCCAGGCGCCGTGACGGGATCGAACCGCCATCGGGTCGAGTGTCTTGTAAGGCGCGCGGAGTAGGGGGGATGCCCAGAGGGGTCAAGCCGGACAATGCGCGCAGCTGTCTCGCTTGCCAGCCAGCAGCCCCGCAGCCAAATAGGAGCAGTCCCGTCCTTGTTCCGGGCGGGCTGTGGAAGGGGCGTCATGTTCGAGTGGGAGGAATCGCGCCGCGAGCAGAATATCGCTCAGTACGGCATCGATTTCGTCCGCGCGGCGCAGGTGTTCGACAATCCGGTTCTCGAGCGCGAAGACCCCCGCCAGTTCCACGGCGAGCGGCGTTTCTATTCGCTCGGCCATGCCGGCGGGATTTTCATTGTGGTGGCGTGGACGCCGCGCGGCCAGCGTCGCCGCATCGTCCAGGCATGGAAGGCGGATCGCGACGATGAAGCAATATACAGTGCACTTGTCCCCTACGCAGGTCCGCAAGATGGCGGACTACACCGTGGACACGGCCAATCCGAAGGAAAGCTTCGGCCCCGCCTTCTGGCGGGAAGCGGCGCCACTCTATCCCTCCCGAAACCGCAAGCTCGTCCGACTTCGTCTCGATCCTGAGATCGCCGACTGGTTCGCCAGCCGGAAAGAAGACCCGCACGCCGGGATCAACGCTGTGCTGCGCGCCTATGTCGAACGCCGCCGCGCCGACGGCCAGAAGCGGGCCTAGCGATCTCTGGCCGTTCTCTTGGCTTCTGCGCCGGGTCGCTGATAGCGTCGATGGGTTGATGAGAGACCGGAGGAGCGCCTCATGAAACGGACATTGCTGGCCTGCGCCGCGCTGGCGGCCGCCGCGATCACGGCGATCAGCCTGCCTGCACTCTCGCAGACCGGCCCCGCGCTGCCGCTCGTCTCCACCAGCGACACCGCTCCCACGGATTATTCGAAATGGAGCCAGCCTGCGCTTGAGGCCGAACTGGCCAAGCGCGCTGTTGTGGAGCGCAAGGTCCTGATGCCGATGCGCGATGGCGTTGGTCTCTCGTCTGACATCTATCGGCCCAAGGGCGTCGATGGTCCCGTGCCGACCATCTTCATCCGTACGCCCTACAACATGAATACGCTCACCGGCGGTTCGCTGCGTCAGGTCGTCGAAGCGGTCGATCGCGGCTATGCGGTGATCTATCAGAATGAGCGCGGCCGCTATTTCTCCGAAGGCGTGTTCGAGATTCTCGGCCATCCGCGCACGGATGGCTATGACGCTCTTACCTGGATCGCAGACCAGCCATGGTCGAACAAGAAGGTCGGCACGCTTGGCTGTTCGTCGACCGCAGAATGGCAGCTGCAGCTCGCCGCCACCAACCACCCCGCCCACGCGGCCATGGTGCCGATGGCATCCGGCGCGGGTATTGGACGCGTCGGAGACTTTCACGAGCAGGGCAACTGGTATCGCGGCGGCGTTCCGCGCATCCTGTTCGGCGTCTGGCTTTACGACACAGACAATCCGCTGCGCGCGCAGATCCCTGAGAATCTCTCGCCCGAGATGCGCCAGTATCTGTCGGCCTACAGCGACCTCAATCCGAAGAAGCCTGCCGTCACCTGGTCGCGTCAGGTTGCGAAGCTGCCCTATGCGGACTTGCTGAGCTCACTCGGCGAGCCGGCCGGCACGTTCGAGAAACTCATCGCGCGCACGCTTCCCGATGATCCGGAATGGTTCAAGGGCGGGCTCTATCACGACAACGAAAGCTGGGGCGTACCCGCGCTGTGGTACAACTCGTGGTACGATGTCTCCATCGGCCCCAACATGGCGCTCTACAATCATGCTACGAAATCAGGCGTCGATGCCGAAACGCGCGACAACCAGTACGCCATCGTAGGCCCTAGCGTTCACTGTGCCTATGCCGGCCTCGGCCCGAACTACAAGTCGGGCGATCGCGAGCTGGGCGATGCCTCGCTCGATGTGAATGCCGAGGTGTGGGCCTTCTTCGACCGATTCCTCAAGAGCGACGGGCAAGCGTTCCAGGCCAAGCCGAAGATTCGCTACTACCAGATGGGCGCGAACCAATGGCGCACCGCTGACCAGTGGCCGCCGAAGCAGGCCGAGGAGGTAAAGCTCTACCTGCGCTCGGGCGGCAAGGCGAACTCGATGTTCGGGGATGGCAAGCTGTCCTTCTCCGCGCCCGGCGCAGCTGAGCCTGCCGACACCTATGTCTATGATCCGAAGACGCCCGTGCAGACCATTGGCGGCGGCGACTGCTGCAATGGCGGCGTTGTCGTCCCGGGCGCTTTCGACCAGCGGCCTGCGGAGGTTCGGCACGACGTGCTGGTCTACACCTCCGACCCGTTGAAGGAGCCGCTGTCCATCGCCGGCTTTGTCGATGCGATCCTGCATGTGTCGTCAGACGCGAAGGATACCGACTTCGCCGTGAAGCTCGTCGATGTCGCGCCAGATGGCACGGCCTACATCATCGATGACACTATCCTCCGCGCCCGCTTCCGGGAGGGCTATGACCGCGAGGTGTTCATGGCGAAGGGCCAGACCTACAAGCTCGATTTCACGCCAATGACCACGGCCAACACTTTCCTTCCGGGCCATCGCATCCGCGTGGAGGTGACCTCCTCCAGCTTCCCCAAATACGCGCGCAACCTCAACACGGGCGGCCGCAATGAGTTCGAGGCAGAAGGCGTAATCGCCACCAACCAGGTGAAGCACACGAAATCGCAGCCGAGCTATATTGTCCTTCCCGTCCTGCGCTGAAGCGTGAGTTTAGCGATCGGGTAGCCGTTCGCTGTAAATCCCTGCTAGCGTTGGCGCGGAACAGGCTGGAGCGGCTTCATGATCAAATGGCTGAGCGTCATCACGCTGCTGGCCCTT
>JAPLOZ010000060.1 GCA_026400435.1 Hyphomicrobiales bacterium
CGGCGCACCGCGCGCGCCACCTCGCTGTTGCGATGCGGTTTCCTGCGGTCCACAATGATCTTGTCAGCCGTGTTCGACCCTTGCAACGGCATGAAAACTTCAACTTACAATGAGCACCAGACATGAGTGCAGCCACGCTACGGGCGAATGATTAAGACATTGTTTGCCATATGCTGAGAATGCGCCCCGGTCGCGGCTGGCGGCGGGCTCCGGCGCCGCCGCGCGGGTTTTGGCGCTGGGTCTGGGACGCGTTTCTCACCGTCGCCGTGCTTGGCCTCCTCATCCTGCTGGCGGCCCGGCTCGACCGCACCGAACCCCGCACACTTGAAGGCCGCGTCATTGTCAACGACGGCGATTCCCTGACGATCGGAAGCGAACGGATCAGGCTGCGCGGCATCGATGCGCCCGAATTCGACCAGACCTGCCGCGGCCTGAGTGGCGACTATCCTTGCGGCCGCCGTGCGCGCGAGGCGCTTGCGGCGCTGATCGGCGGGCGTGCAGTTTCCTGCGCAGGCTCCGGCCGCGACAAGTACGACCGGCTGCTGGCGGTCTGTTCGGCGGCCACAGGCAGGGAGTTGAACCGCAGCCAGGTCGAGGCCGGGTGGGCGATCGCCTATGGCGGCTACGAAGCCGAACAGGACGACGCGCGCCGAAAGCGAGCAGGCATTTGGGCGGGATCTTTCGACCCGCCGCGCGACTGGCGCGATATGCACGGCGGGATGGTGGAGATCGAGCATGCAGCGCCGGGCGGCATCCTCGCCTGGCTGCGCCGCATCCTTCGACTTTCGTGAACTGCGCGCTATAACTGCCGGCATGAAGCTTTTCGACGGGGGCAGGGCGCCCAACCCGCGCCGCGTGCGCATCTTTCTGGCGGAGAAGGGCATCGCCGTGCCGCTTGCTCCCGTGGACATGGGCGCGATGGAGCATCGTGGTGGGGATGTCGCGGCGCGAAACCCGCTGCGGCGCCTACCGGTGCTCGAACTCGACGACGGCGCCGTGCTTTGCGAGTCGGTCGCGATCTGCCGCTACTTCGAGGAACTCCACCCCGAGCCCGCCCTGTTCGGTCGCGGCGCGCTCGGCCGCGCGCTGGTCGAAATGTGGCAGCGCCGCATCGAGTTCAACCTGTTGATGTCTGTCGGACATGCATTTCGCCATGTCCACCCTGCCATGAAGGAGTGGGAGGTGCCGCAGGTGCCCGAATGGGGCGAGGCCAACAAGCCCAAGGTGCTCGATTTCCTGGCTGTGCTCGACGCCGAGCTTGCGTCGCGGGAATTCGCCGCCGGCGACACGTTCTCCATCGCTGACATCACCGGGCTGGTGGCGATCGACTTCATGAAGCCCGCCCGCATTGCGGTGCCGCAGGAATTCACCAACGTGATCCGCTGGCATCGCGAGCTGGCCGCACGTCCGAGCGCCGGCGCCTGACCGTGCCCGAAAGCCTGGAAGTGTTAGCGCGGCGCGCACGCGCTTGCCGCATATGCGTCGAGCGCCCGGTCGGCAGGCCGCTTCCCCATGAACCGCGCCCGGTGCTGCTGCCCTCGACGCAAGCGCGCGTCCTGATCGCCAGCCAGGCGCCGGGCACCAGGGTGCATCTGTCGGGCATACCCTTCACCGACGCTTCGGGCGACCGTTTGCGCAACTGGCTGGGCGTCACGCGCGACGAGTTCTACGACACGCGCAACTTCGCCATCGTGCCGATGGGGTTCTGCTTTCCGGGGCAGGATGCGAAGGGCGGCGACCTGCCGCCGCGCCGCGAATGCGCGCCAGCGTGGCGCGCGCCCCTGATGCACCTCATGCCGCAGATCGAACTGGTGCTGGCGATCGGCCTCTACGCGCAGGCCTGGCACATCGGAGAGACAAGGCGCGGCTCGCTGACCGAGACAGTCATGAGCTGGCGCGAGAGCTTTGCCGCGCCATCGCGACCAACGGTCCTGCCGCTGCCGCATCCTTCCTGGCGCAACACAGGCTGGTTGAAGAAGAATCCCTGGTTTGAAATGGATTTGCTGCCATTCCTAAAATCAGAAATTCGTCGGCACATTGGCGGGTTATCGAGAAAATAGTACTCGCAGAAGCGCTGCTACGCGGAATTTCTTTCTTGTTATGTGCCGACGATATTGCAAAGCTAGGCGACCGTTCCCCCTTGGAGTTGCACCATGGACCGCCTGGACCGCAAAATTCTGCGCTTGCTGCAGGAGGACGCCACGCTGGCTGTCGCCGACGTCGCCAAGAAGGTCGGGCTGTCGACCACGCCTTGCTGGCGGCGCATCCAGAAGCTCGAGGAGGAGGGCGTCATCAAGCGGCGCGTTGCCATCCTGGACCCCGCGAAAATCAATGCGCGCGTGACAGTTTTCGTGTCGATCCGCACCAACGCGCACAGCCATGAGTGGCTGCGCCGTTTTTCGGAAGTGATCCAGGAGTTCCCCGAAGTAGTCGAATTCTACCGCATGAGCGGCGACGTCGACTATCTGCTGCGGGTCGTCGTGCCTGACATCGCCGCCTACGACGCCTTCTACAAGCGCCTCATCTCGAAGATCGAGATACGCGACGTGTCGTCGTCTTTCGCCATGGAGCAGATCAAGTACACGACCGAAATGCCGCTCGACTACATGAGCGTGGACAAGGAAGGCAACGTTCACGCCGGGTCGGGAATCTAGAGCATTTCCGGCAAAGGAGCAGCGCCATTGCGCGTCCGGAATTGCTCCGGGCGCAGGCTAGTGATGGCGGCTCGCGTTCAAGGCCGGCGACAGCACGGTCAGCGCATCGGTCCGAAACGTGGTATCCGGTTTACGGCTCATTCCGATGCTCTATCCTCAATCTAGATCGTCATTTGTGCGTCCAATAGGACGCACGGCGATCTATCGTTCGAGACGCGCCAGCAAAGATGAGGTGTCCCAACGCTTGCCGCCGATCTGCTGGACCTCCTTGTAGAACTGGTCGACCAGCGCGGTAACAGGCAGTTTCGCTCCGTTGCGGTCGGCTTCGTCGAGGCAGATTCCAAGGTCCTTGCGCATCCAGTCGACGGCGAAGCCGAAGTCGTACTTTCCTGCGATCATGGTCTTGTGGCGGTTGTCCATCTGCCACGAGCCGGCCGCGCCCTTGGAAATGACGTCGATCACCTTTTCGAGGTCGAGCCCGGCCTTGCGGCCGAAATGCAAGCCTTCGGCCAGTCCCTGCACCAGGCCGGCGATGGTGATCTGGTTGATCATCTTGGTGAGCTGGCCTGCGCCTGCCTGGCCCATCAACCCAACCATCTTCGCGTATGCTTCGATGACGGGCTTGGCGCGCTCGAAAGGCTCGCGGTCGCCACCTACCATCACGGTCAGCGCGCCGTTCTCCGCGCCGGCCTGTCCGCCCGAGACCGGCGCGTCGAGCGCGGCGAAGCCGCGTTTGTCGGCGGCTTCGGCCAGTTCGCGCGCGACTTCCGCCGACGCCGTGGTGTTGTCGATGTAGATCGAGCCCTTCTTCATCGACTGGAAACAGCCAGACGGGCCCGTAGTCACGGACCTGAGGTCATCGTCATTGCCAACGCAGGTGAAAACGAAATCCTTGCCTTCGGCCGCTTCGGCTGGTGTTGCGGCAAACGAGCCGCCGTGCTGGGCGGCCCATGTTTCTGCCTTCGCGGTGGTGCGGTTGTAAACGGTCACCTCGTGGCCGCCCTTGTTTTTCAGGTGACCGGCCATGGGATAGCCCATGACGCCAAGTCCGAGAAATGCAACCGATGCCATATTCGCTGATCCTTTCACGTCGATGCTGCGGCGTTCTTACCGCATTGCGAAAGGAGAATGGAGTCAGCGATGCAGGTGAATGGTGATGCGCCGCTCGATCCACTCCGTGGCGTAGCGCAGCCCTTCCACGAGAACCATGTAGATCACGCCCGCCCAGATGTAGGCCTGGAAATCGAAGCTGGACGAGTAGATGCGCCGGGTCATGCCCATCAGGTCGTAGACGGTGATGAGCGTGACCACCGCCGAGCCTTTGATCATCAGGATGATTTCGTTGCCGTAGGGGCGCAGCGCGACGATCAGCGCCTGCGGCAGGATGATCTTGCGCAATGTCTGCAGATTGTGCAGCCCGAGCGACGCCGCGCCTTCCCACTGGCCGGGCGGCACGCTCTCGATCGCCCCGCGCAGGATTTCGGCCTGATAGGCCGCCGTGTTCAGCGTGAAGGCGAGCACCGCGCAATACCAGGCTTCGCGGAAGAACCACCACAGACCGACCGCCTCGAATTCCGCCCTGAAGGCCCCGGACCCGTAATAGATGAGGAAGGCCTGCGCCAGCAGCGGGGTGCCGCGGAAGAAATAGACGTATCCGTAGGCGATGGCCGACAGGAAGCCGCTCCTCGACATGCGTGCGTAGGCGACCGGGAGGGACAACAGCGCGCCAAGGACGATGGAGATCACCACGAGGATGACGGTGGTAAGCAGGCCGGACGCGTACCACGGGATGTACTTGGCGAAAAACCCTGGGTCCCATGCGCTGACAAGGAACCACACCATGCCGGCGCCGGCCACCGCCCACAGCCCGAGCACCACATGGCCCGCGATGCGCGCTCGTGTCCAGGGACGCGGCGGCGCCGGTGGCCGTTGTGTATCCGCAGTAACGCTCATCGGCGCGCGTCCTGCTGCTGAACCGAGCGTTCTATCGCTCCGATGCCGAAGGAGGAAATGACGGCGAGTACGAGGTAGATCAGCGTTGCGAGCCCGAAGAACAAGAATGCCTCCTGCGTGACGCGCGCGGCGATGTAGGCCTGCCGGATGATGTCGGGCAGCCCGATCGCGGAGACGAGCGCGGTATCCTTGAGCAGGATGAGCCACAGGTTGGAAAGGCCGGGCAGTGCGATGCGGATCAGTTGCGGCAACACCACCAGCCGCATTGTCTGCCCCCCCGTGAGACCGATCGAATGGCCGCCTTCATACTGGCCCTTGGGAATTGCCCGGAAGGCCGACAGGAATACCTCGCTTGAATAGGATTAGAAGACGAGCGCCAGCGCGATGATGCCCGAGACGAAGGCGTTCACATTGACAGTGGCTGTCGGGTCGAAAAGCTGGACTAGCTTCTGCAGGGCAATCTGGACGCCGAAAAAGATGATGAACAGCGTCAGCAGTTCGGGCAGGCCGCGGAAAATCGTGGTGTAGATGTTGCCCGCGAGCCTCAGCGACGGCTCGTCCGAGTTCTTTGCCAGCGCAACGATAAAGCCGATCGCCAGCCCGACCGGCAATGTCGCAAGCGCAAGCGAAACCGTAATGAATACGCCGTAGGCGATATCGTCGAGCCAGCCTTGGGGTCCCCAGGAAACGAGGGTCCACGCACTCTGCATCTGCCGGCTCAATTCTCCCTAGGTCAAACCGAAACGGCGGCGGAGGTCCGCCGCCGTTTCGCGCTCCGGCGATTAACCGCCGTAAACGTCGAACTTGAAGTACTTGTCGTTGATTTCCTTATATTTTCCATTGGCGCGAATGGCGTCAATGGCGGCATTGAACTTGTTCGCCAGATCGGTTTCGCCCTTGCGCACGGCAATGCCTGCGCCCGGACCGTGGATTTCCACGACCGGTGTCACGGCGCCGACCAGCTTGCAGCATGCGCCGTCCGGCGTCGCCAGCCAACCCTCGAGCACCGAGATGTCGTCGTTGACGGCGTCCAGGCGGCCATTGGCGAGATCGAGCAGGAACTCCTTGCTCGACGGATAGCCCTTGATGGTCGAGTCCGTGTAGGTCTTCTCGGAATAGTTGTAGTGCGTGGTCGAGGTTGCGACGCCGATCGTCTTGCCGGCGAGGTCTTCCTTGGTCACACCCTTGATGGTCGTGTCCTTCGGCGCGGCGATCGCCGGCGGCGTGTTGTAGTACTTGTGCGTGAAGTCGACCTTCTCGGCGCGTTCCGGCGTGATCGACATCGAGGCGATGATCGCGTCGAATTTGCCGGCCTGCAGGGCCGGGATGATGCCGTCCCAATCCTGCGTGACGAACTCGCAGGTCACCTTCATCTCCGCGCAGAGCGCGTTGGCGATGTCGATGTCGAAGCCTACGAGCTGGCCGTCGGCGGTGAGGTTGTTGAAGGGCGGGTAGGCACCTTCCGTGCCGATCTTCAGCGACGCAGGCGATGCTGCCGGAGCAGCCGGCGCCGCGGCCGGTTCAGCAGGCGCGGGAGCCGGTGCGGGTTCCGCCGGAGCAGGAGCAGGTTCAGCTGGCGCAGGCGCTGGTTCCGCGGGAGCGGGCGCAGGTTCTGCCGGCGCAGGAGCAGGAGCTGGTTCGGCCGGAGCCGGCGCGGGTTCTGTGGCAGCCGGAGCCGGAGCGGGCTCGGCGGGCTTCTTTTCCTGCGAGCAGGCAGCGAGCAGCAGCGCGAGTGCCGCGGCCGAGGCTGCCAGCGTCAAGCGTTTCTTGGTAAACATGGAAAACCCCTTATTGTCGCTCGCGGCCGGCCACATGCCGGCTGCGTCGGCTGCGGTCAAAGCCGCGCCAATGGGCGATAATCCGCTGCTTTTTCGGCAAAAAGCAATCCCAAACGACGAAAGCCCTTCAAAGATGGCTCTTTTCCCGGCTTTTCGGCACAATCCAGCTTTAGAACCGGAGCAGGCGTCCCCTCCCTGTGGCCTTTAGCGCAGCCCCACGGTTGTTTCGATGAAATCGGCAATCGCGCCGACATCGTTGAGTGCGAACACCGGCAGCGTTTCGTCCGGCTGGTCGAAATCGGCCGCCACAGCCAGGACCGACGGGTTTCCCGTACTGAGCGGCGTTCTGTCCCGGGCGGCCGTGCGCCGCACCTCGATCTTACTGTGTCCTTCCTGCTTGTAGCCCTCGACCAGCACCAGATCGCAGGGCGCCAGCCGCTCGAGCACCGCGTCCAATGTCGGCTCCTGCTCGCCGCGCAGTTCGTGCATCAGCGCCCAGCGCCGCCCCGACACGATGGCAACCTCGCCGGCGCCGGCCTGCCTGTGCCGGAAACTGTCGGTGCCTTCCTTGTCGATATCGAAGTCGTGATGGGCGTGCTTGACGGTCGAGATCTTCCAGCCGCGCCGCGACAGTTCGGTCACCAGGCTTTCGGTGAGTGTCGTCTTGCCGGAATTCTTCCAACCGGTGATGCCGAAAATACGCTGGGTCATGCGCAAAGCCCGGCGGCGAGTGCCTCGGCTTCCGCAAGATCCTCGGGCGTGTTCACATTGAAAAACGGGTCCAGCGGTTTTCCTCCAACCAGCGAGAAGGGGAAGTCGACGGTTACCGGCTCGAACGGCCCAAGGAAAGCCATGACGCTCAAAGTGCCGCTGGTGGCCAGAAATCCGGCGAGATCGGACTCAAGCGTCACCGGCCAGAGGGCAAAGACCGGATGCCGCCGTCCCCCCGACGACGCAACCGCAACTCGGCTGGCGTCAACTGCGCCGAGACGCCGGGCGAGGTCGACAGGCAGGAACGGTGTGTCGCCGGCGACCGTCAGAAGCCTTCCGGCGCCGCGCGCCCTAGCCCAGCGCATGCTTGACAGTATGCCGGCGAGCGGGCCTGACCCGGCAGCATCATCCGGGATCACGGGCAGGCCATATCCGGCCAGTCGTTGCGGATCGCCGTTGGCGCTGATTGCGATGTCTGAGACCTGCGCCCTGAGGCGCTCAAGCACGTGGTCGAACATCGGCTTGCCGGCAATCGTCCTGAGCGGCTTGTCGCCGCCACCGAGCCTGATGCCCTGGCCACCCGCCAGGATTACGGTTGCGATATCGCCTGGCGCAGGCATAGGGATCAGCCGCCGGTAACGCTCATATGACGCGACACTGCCGGACGGCTGGTCCGCCGGTCGATAATGAAGTCGTGTCCCTTGGGCTTTCGGCCGATGGCCTCATCGATGGCGCGCGAGACAAGCTCGTTGCTCTCCGAAGCCCTGAGCGGCCCGCGCAGGTCGGCAGCGTCATCCTGACCGAGGCACATATAGAGCGTGCCGGTGCATGTCAGCCGCACGCGGTTGCAGCTTTCGCAGAAATTATGCGTCATGGGCGTGATAAGTCCGAGCCGCCCGCCGGTTTCCCTGACACTAACATAACGCGCCGGCCCGCCTGTCTTGTAGGGTATGTCGGCCAGCGTGAACTGACGTTCGAGCTGCGCCCGCAGGACCGAAATCGGCAGGTACTGGTCCGTGCGGTCGGCGTCGATCTCGCCCATCGGCATGGTCTCGATGACAGTCAGGTCCATTCCGCGGCCGTGCGCCCATCGCATGAGGTCGGGAATTTCAGCCTCGTTGAAGCCCTTAAGCGCCACTGCGTTGAGTTTTACCTGAAGCCCGGCCTGCTGCGCGGCTTCGATGCCCTCCAGCACCTTGGGGAGATTTCCCCAGCGCGTGATCGTGCGGAATTTTTCGGGGTCCAGCGTGTCGATGGAGACATTGATGCGCTTCACGCCGGCATCCGCGAGCTCGCCGGCGAACCGGGCGAGTTGCGATCCGTTCGTTGTCAGGGTCAATTCGTCGAGAGCGCCGCTTTTCAGATGCCGCGACAACTGGCGCACCAGATGCATGATGTTCTTGCGCACCAGCGGCTCACCGCCGGTCAACCTCAGCTTCCTGACGCCCTTTTCGATGAACGTCGAGCACAGCCGGTCGAGTTCCTCGAGCGACAGCAGGTCCTTCTTCGGCAGGAACGCCATGTCCTCCGCCATGCAGTAGGTGCAGCGGAAATCACAGCGGTCGGTGACCGACACGCGCAGGTAGCTGATCGTTCGACCGAACGGGTCGATCATGTCCATCGCTTCATTCCATGCTTCCGCACCAGCGGGCGGGCCGTTATATACCGCCATGTGATACGGGTTGGCTACCGGTTCAAGGCGCGGCGGTTGCTTTGACAGATTTGCCGGCTTTCCCCAAGCGCGCGGCGGCCTTGGAAGCGGGACACAGAACGGGAACCAGACGATGAATGCGCCAAAGGAACTCCGGGTCTCCAAGGACCGCAGGACACTGACGATCACCTATCACGATCACGCGCCTTTCGACCTGTCGGCCGAGCTTCTGCGCGTCACATCGCCGTCCGCCGAGGTGCAGGGACATTCGCCCGACCAGCGCGTGACAGTGCCCGGCAAGCGCAATGTTGCGATTGCGCGGATCGAGCCGGTCGGCAACTACGCCGTGCGCATCGGCTTCGACGACGCTCATGACACCGGCATCTTCACCTGGAACTATCTGCACCAGCTCGGCCACGAAAAGGATGCTGTCTGGGCGGCCTATCTTGCCTCGCTTGAGGAAAAGGGCCTGTCACGCGGCTGACGCGGCTAGCTGTCACGGCGCTGTCATCAACGGAGGGCAGGGACCGACCCAACGTCGAGGAGATCAACATCATGTCCGCCATCGAGACTCTGCCATCGGCTGCATCGGATACCGCAAACACCGTCCGCACAGTAGAGCAGCTCGAGGCGCTTTACGGCCATCCGGGCGAGGCGTCGCTGGTCAAGGAACTGGACCATATCATCCCCGAATATGCCGCATTCATCGAAGCATCGCCGTTTGTCGCTCTTGCGACATGCGGGCCTGAGGGTCTTGACTGTTCGCCGCGCGGCGACCTCGCCGGCTTCGTTCGGATCAGCGATCCGCGCACCGTGCTGATGCCCGACCGACGTGGCAACAACCGCGCCGATTCTCTGAAGAACATCATCCGCGATCCCCGCGTTGCCCTGCTTTTCCTTGTGCCCGGCTCGGGAACCACGATGAGAATCAACGGACGCGCCACGGTAAGCATCGACCCGCAATTGTGCGCATCGTTCACCGTCGAGGGCAAACCGGCGCGCTCGGTGACCGTCATTGCGGTTGATGCCGTCTATTTCCAGTGCGCCCGGGCAATCCGCCGATCAGACCTCTGGAACCCGGATCGTCACGTCGATCCCAAGTCTCTGCCGACACCCGGCCAGATACTGGAGATCACCAGCAGGAAGTCCATTGATGGGGCAGCTTACGATCGTGAATGGCCGGAGCGCGCGAAGGCGTCGATGTGGTAGCGTCCGGCCGGCTCGAAGCCGCGCTGTAACTTTTGGGCGCGTCCCCTCGTATATCGCGGCAACAACCGGAACCGCATCATGACGCCTTGGACCGATCGATCGGGGAAATTCTCGCCGCTGAAGGCCGCCGTGCTTGCCGGCGCCTGCCTGCCGGCCCTGTGGCTCGCGTGGCAGGCTGCGAGCGGTGCGCTGGCGCCGACCGGCACAGTCGGGCCGCTTGGTCCTCGTCCGGTGACGGAAGCCATCCATGAGACAGGAGACTGGGCGATCCGTTTCCTCTGGATATCCCTGGCCGTGACGCCGCTGCGGCGCATCGCCAACTGGCCAAAACTCATCATGGTCAGGCGCATGCTCGGCGTGACCGCGCTTTGCTACGCGCTGGCCCATTTCACGCTTTATACCGTCGATCTGAAATTCGATCTGGTTCGCGTCGCGTCCGAAATCGCACTGCGCTTCTATCTCACTATCGGCTTCGTAGCCCTGATCGGGCTGGTTGCGCTCGGCTCCACCTCCACCGATGCGGCCATCCGCAGGCTTGGCGGCAATTGGGGACGCCTGCACAAGATCGTCTATGCGATCGGACTGCTGGCGGCGTTCCACTACTTCATCCAGTCGAAGGCCGACGTCTATGAACCGACATTGATGGCAGGTTTCTTTCTGCTCCTGATGTTCTACCGGCTTGCCCATTGGCGCGGCTTTGCGCTGACCTCGCCGTTCGTTCTCGCGGCGATCGCCATAGTCGCCGGTCTCGCCACCGTGGCGATCGAATACGCCTGGTATGCCCTGGCCACCGGCGTTCCGCCGGGCAGGGTGCTTGCCGCCAATCTCCAATTTTCCTTCTCGATCAGGCCAGCCTGGTGGGTGCTGGCGGTGGGGCTGGCCGTAGCGGCGGTTGCCCTGGTCAGGCCCCGGTTCGGCAAGGCGGCGCCGGCACGCGGTCGGCGGACGGCAAAGGCCGCCGCCTGATTCCATCTCTTCCGGAGCTATCCCGCCTAGTCCGGCTTGAGGACTTCCGCGACGCGGCGCATCTGCTCGCCGATGAGATCGCATTCGGCCGGGCTGGACTGGCTCATGGCCTTCTCGATGAGCGCGGTGTGGACCTTCAGCGCTTTCATCAGCAGCGCCTCGCCTTCGTTAGTCAGGGCTAGCCGCATCACACGCTTGTCCTTCTGGTCGGCTTGCCGCCTGAGCAGGTTGCGCGTTTCCATCTGCGGCAGAAGCATGGTGATGTTGGACCGGCCGACCAGCAGCTTGCGCGCCAGATCGTGCTGCGACATGCCCGGATGCCTGTAGAGGTTCATCAAGACGTCAAGCTGCGCGGGCTTCAGGTCGAGAGGGATGAGCGCCGCCGCTACCGCGCGCTCGACGGCATGGCAGGCGCGGGCCACCGCAACCCAGTTGCGAAAACGCGGATTGTCCCAAGGGAGTTCTTGTTTATTGTTCATGATTGAACTATCATGTTCACGCTTGAACTAATTTGCGGGCTGCTCCTATCATGGCATCAATCGGCGTCAAGGTCATCCGCAGCCTGTTTGCGGCAGGCGAGAAGGTGGCGCCGCGCCTCGCGGGCCGCGTGGCGTTCGAAATGTTCTGCCGCACTCCCAATCCAAAGCGACTGACAGACGGCGAACGGCGCGCGGTGGATCGGGCGCTGGGGTTCATGGACGAGGCGCGTCACCATCGACTGACGGTCGCCGGGCAATGTGTCGCCGCGCACGAATTCAGGCCGCGTGGCGGACGCAACAATGCCGGGACGGTGCTTGTGATGCACGGCTGGCGCTCGCGCACGGAATATATGAAGGCCCTGATCGAAGCGTATCGAGACGCGGGTTTTCGCGTCGTCTCCCTCGACCTGCCGGGACATGGAGCCTCGCCGGGCCGCCGGCTGACGATGGTCAGCGCCGTGCGCGCTGCAAGCGCCGCGGCGCAGTGGTTCGGCCCGTTCGCGGCGGTCGTCGGACACTCGTTTGGCGGCGCGGTCGCGTTCAATGCCGTCGCCGGCTCGGTCCACGGAATAGCGCCGGTCCCGGCATCGCGGCTCGTCCTGATCGCCGCGCCGAGTTCGATGCCGCATCTCTTTCGGGATTTTGGCCGCTTCCTGAACCTGGGTCCGCGTACGCAGTCGGCTGTTGCCGATCAGGTTCGACGCATCTCCGGGCGACCGCTCGATGACTTCATCGGGTCGCATCTGCTGGCGGCAACGCCAGTGCCGACATTGGTCATTCATGCGCCGGATGACCGCGAGGTGGCGGCCGCGCACGCCGAACTCTTTGCTCTGGCCGGCGACCATGTGCGTGTGCTCTGGGCGCCTGGCCTGGGCCATCGCCGCATCCTGTCGGATCCGGCCATCGTTGCGCAATCCCTGGATTTTGTCTTCTATCCCGACGGGACCCTCCACTAGCCCGCCGAAACGCGGCATCGCTGTCGCAACGAACCCGCGCCCTGAATTTTCACGAGGATGTGAAGCGCTCTTGCAACACCCGCAGCGAAATTTATGGGAGCTTAACGTTATCGGTATGAATCGGTAGTGTAGCGCCTTACATCCGCCGTGGGACCAGGATGCATTTCCGGCGGCGAGTCGAAACGGATCACAGATGAAAGCCTTCCCGAGCAAGCCTATACTTCTGCCGATCCTGTTCGCCGGAACGCTGGCCTTCACCGGAACGTTGGCCGTCGGCGTGACGCAGGCCGGCGCTCAATCGCTTTTCCAGAACATTTTTGGCGGCGGAGTGCGCAGTTCGCGCTTGGATGACAGCGGCTACTCCCAGCGCAAAAGGCGCTTTGACGACAGCCGGTACAGCAATGAGCAGAAAGTTCGCAAGCCTGTCGAGCGCGCCGTTCGCCGAGTGGCTCCAGTCGCAAAGATAAGCGCGCCTTCCTACTACGACTACAAGGCGATCGGGTTGCAG
This sequence comes from Hyphomicrobiales bacterium, assembly GCA_026400435.1. GTDB lineage: Bacteria > Pseudomonadota > Alphaproteobacteria > Rhizobiales > Rhizobiaceae > Mesorhizobium_K. The sequence goes on from JAPLOZ010000060.1 coordinate 12,866, forward strand.
CGCGTGGACTTTGCGTCTCTGGTGGCGATCGGCCAGTCGGCCTCGCTCGATCAAGTGGCATCAGGCACCGCCTTCCGCGAAGCGGCCTCGGGTCTGGCGGGCTATGAACTTCTCGCAGAACCGGACATCGCCAAGGCGCTGGTCCAATATTACTCCGAAAACCCTGATTTCATCTGGGTCACCGGTGACGAAGTCAACGAACGCGGCCGCGATGCCGTTCGGGTCCTCGGCGAAGCAGCAAGCTACGGCCTGCCGGCCGAGGAGTATGCAGTTTCGGTTCCGTCAAGCGGACTGTCCGGAGACGCGGCTGTCCGCAAGAGCGATCTCGTCCGTTTCGAGATGGCCCTGTCGGCGCGGGTGCTGCGCTATGCGCACGACGCCATGGGCGGTCGCGTCAATCCCAACAAGCTGTCGGGCTACCACGACTTTCCCGAAAAGCCGTTCGACATGGTTGCGGCCCTGAAGATACTTTCCCTCGCTTCCGACGCCAGGGGCTGGCTGGAGGCACAGCACCCCGACAACGAGCCCTACAAGGCGTTGCGGGTCGAGCTGGAGGCGCTTGAGGCCAGCGCGGAGAACGAGATCGTCGTCGATCCCAAACTCGTGATGAAGCCCGGCCAGACCAATCCCGAGCTCGGCAAGCTATTGCATCTGATCGCGCGCGACCTCGACGACGAGATGGGCGGCGAATACGGCCCGCTGCTCGCTGGCGCCGTCGACAGCGAGACCTACGGCCCCGAACTTGTGCCGGTCATCAAGGCCGCGCAGCAGAAGGCAGGACTGAAGCCGGACGGCGTGGTTGGCCCGCGCACTGTTGCCGCGCTCGCCGGCACATCCAAGGCTGACCGGATCAACAAGGTGGTGATTGCGCTTGAGCAACTGCGCTGGTTGCCCAGCGAACTCGGCGAAACCCGTGTCTTCATCAACCAGCCGGCCTTTACCGCGCGGTTCATCGAGAACGGCGTCGAGAAGCTCAACATGCGCGCCGTGGTAGGCAAGCCGTCCAACCAGACGAGCTTCTTCTACGACGAGATCGAGCAGGTCGACTACAATCCCTATTGGGGGGTGCCGCAGTCCATCATCGTCAACGAGATGCTGCCGCGGCTGCGCAATGACCCGGGCTATCTCGACCGCGCCGGTTATGAAGTTACCGACGCCAGCGGCCGCCAGATATCGTCTTCGTCCGTCAACTGGTGGGCGTATGGCTCGAAGGTGCCCTACAGCGTCCGCCAGTCGCCTAGTGAGGCTAACGCGCTCGGCGAGCTGAAGATCCTGTTTCCCAACAAGCATGCGATCTACATGCACGATACGCCCCAGAAGGACCTCTTCAACCGGGACATGCGCGCATTCAGCCATGGCTGCGTGCGCCTTCAGGATCCGCGCGCGATGGCTGCCGCGGTGCTTGGCAAGTCGGTTGAATATGTGGCGGGCAAGCTCGCGCAGGGTCATTCGACGGAGCGCACCTCGCTCAAGATCCCCGTCTATGTCGCCTACTTCACGGCCTGGCCGGACAAGAACGGCAAGGTCGAGTATTTCGACGACATCTACGAACGTGACGCGCACGTGGATCTGGCTATGGAAAAGACGGACGCGGTACGCGCACCGAGTTCCTGAGCGGATCGACAAACCAGACAGGGCAGCAGGCAGGGATAGTGGTGGGCGATGCAGGGATTGAACCTGCGACCCCACCCGTGTGAAGGGTGTGCTCTCCCGCTGAGCTAATCGCCCGCTCCACGGCCCGCTGGGTCGAACCCTGGGCCGAAGCGAGCCGCGATATATGCCGCGCGCGGGTTTGAAGTCAAGAACGCGGACGCCCGTGCGTCGCTGCGATCAGGCTTTGCGCCAGCCCAAGCGTCAGTTCGTCGAAATGCGAGATAACCTTAGAGGGCTCGAACTCGCGTACATGGCGGTCGGTGTAGCCGAAATCCACCGCGACAACCGGAATTCCAGCAGCCTTGGCCGTGTCTATGTCGGTCCGTGAATCACCTACCATGACGGCCTTTTCGGGATCGCCGCTTGCCAAGTCGATAGTCTGCGTGAGATGGCGCGGATCGGGTTTGCGGACGGCGAATGTGTCCTGGCCGCAGATGGCCGCGAAGTAGCCGCTCAAGCCCAGCGAAACCAGCAGCCGCTTGGAAAACTCTTCGGTCTTGTTGGTGCAGACGGCAAGCAGGTAGTCGGCCGCCCTGAAGCGGTCGAGGGTTTCGACGACGCCGGGGTAGGGCGCCGACCGTCCCGGAATGTTCGCGCCATAATGCTCCAGGAACAGCGCAAACAAACGGTCATGCTCGTCCAGGGGAAGCGCCCGGCGCTGCGCCTGGTAGGCACGTTCGATCATCACGCGGCCGCCATGGCCGACAAACTGACGAAATCCGGCGACGTCGGTGCGCGCGGCGCCGCCTGCATCGAGCGTGTGGTTCAGGCTCTCCAGCAAATCGGGCGCGGTGTCCACCAGGGTGCCGTCGAGGTCGAAAACGATGATCGGCTTGCCCATGGATGTCGCGCCTTGCAAATGCCGCTGCCCGCAATGCGGCAGCGTCGGATATCGATGGCTGGCCGATAGCGCGCTCCGCGCACGGACGCAAGGCGCACAAAGCCTTTGCGGACCGGTCGAGAAGTGGTACCAGCCGCCCGGAAAAGGGCGGCAGGCTGTCGATGGATGCACATGCGTTGAAGATCGAGGCGGCACGGGCCGCTCTTACCCATGTCGCGGATGGCATGAGGCTTGGCATCGGCACGGGCTCCACCGCCGCGGAATTCGTGAAACTGCTAGCGGCGAAGGTCGCCGCCGGCATGACGATCGTCGGCGTTCCCACGTCCGAACGCACCGCAGCTCTCTGCGGCGAACTCGGCGTGCCGCTTTCCACCATCGACGAAACGCCAGAACTCGACCTCACCATCGACGGCGCCGATGAGATTGACCCGCAGCTCAGCCTGATAAAGGGCGGCGGCGGAGCGCTACTCAGGGAAAAGATCGTCGCCGCGGCCTCGTCGCGAATGATCGTCATTGCCGACGAGAGCAAGCTGGTCGAAACGCTGGGTCGCTTTCCGCTACCCATAGAAGTCAACCGTTTCGGCCTCAAGGCGACCGAAATCGCAATCGTTCGCGGCGCGGGCAAACTCGGACTTTCCGTATCGCTGACATTGAGGGTGACGAACGGCCAGCCTTTTGTTACAGACGGCGGGCATTTGATCCTGGATGCATCTTTTGGCCGCATTCCGGATACAAGAGCGCTGTCGAATGCTCTTCACGCCGTTCCGGGGGTAGTCGAGCACGGATTGTTTTTGGGCATGGCCGACCTCGCGATCATCGCGGCGGCGGACGGCATCAGGACCATCCAGGCAAACTGACACATCAGGGGAGTTCCTCTACCAATGAAATTCGCCCATCGCGTCCGCCGAACCGCCGCCATCATGGCTGCGACGGCTTTCGTCGCCTTCGCGTCGCAGTCCTTCGCCGAAGATATTTCCGAAGCCCATCTCAAGGCCGCGCGCGCCGCGATTTCAGCGGTCAAGACGACCGATTCCTATGACATGCTTCTTCCGGCCGCCGCCCAGATCCTGAAGGAGCAGTTGATCACCCAGAATCCGGACCTTACCGACCTTATCGTCTCGACGGTCGACGAAAAGGCACTGGCCCTTGCGCCGCGCCGCGCCGACCTCGAGCGCGAAGCGGCGCTGGTCTATGCCAGGACGTTCTCCGAGGCCGATCTCAACGCAATCGCCGTCTTCTACTCGAGTGCGGCAGGCAAGAAACTCCTGTCGGACGGACCGATTGTGACCCGCGAGGTCACCAAGGCCGTCGACATCTGGCAGCGCGGCATTCAGCGCGACCTTGCGACCGAGGTCGGCAAGTACATGTCGCAGGTTGTGGATGCGCAGGTGAAGGCCGCCAAGGACGCAGGCGACGCAGCGGCTCCCGCACCCGATGCAGGCGCGGCGCCCGATGCCGGCGCCCCCGCTCCGGAAGGCGATGCTCCCGTTCTGCAAGGTCTCGACGCGCCGGCCCAATAACCGGTCTGCATTTTTCCCGATCCGGAGCCCGGCCTGACAGCCGGGCTTTTCTTTTTGCGCTCCAACTCCTACGTGAGGCGCCCAGGCAGGACCGTCTCCTGGAACACGGTTGGCGGTTTTGCGTGCGCAACCGGATCAAAACACATACACAGGCATTCCCGGAAATGCCCCGTGCGCGGAGATCGGACCCATGCCGCAATACGACTACGACCTCTTCGTCATCGGCGGCGGCTCGGGCGGAGTTCGCGCTGCGCGCGTGTCGGCCGGACTCGGCAAGCGGGTGGCGATCGCCGAGGAGTATCGCTACGGCGGCACATGCGTCATCCGCGGTTGCGTGCCCAAGAAACTCTTCGTCTATGCCTCGCAGTTTCCGGAACATTTCGCCGATGCAGCAGGCTACGGCTGGACGGTGCCCGAAGCGAGCTTCGACTGGCCGACGCTGATCGCAAACAAGGACCGCGAGATCGGTAGACTGTCCGGCCTCTACCAGGTTGGCGTCGAAAACGCCGGGGGCACCGCTTTTCACAGCCGGGCAACGCTCGTCGATGCCCATACGGTTCTGATCGAAAGCGAAAACCGCACGGTTAGCGCCGAACATATCCTCATAGCCACCGGAGGCAGGCCCAACCCCCATGCCGCGCTGCCCGGCCACGAGCACTGCATATTCTCCAACGAGGCGTTCGATCTGCCGACCCTGCCAAAGTCGATCGTGATCGCGGGCGGCGGCTATATCGCTGTCGAATTCGCCAATATCTTTCACGGTCTGGGCGTCGATACGACGCTGATCTATCGCGGCAAGGAGATCCTGCAACGCTTCGACATGGATCTGCGGCGCCGCCTGCATGAAGCAATGGTGGCGAAGGGCATTCGCATCCAGTGCCACACGATTTTCGAGCGGATCGAAAGGCGCGGCGACGGCAGGCTCGCCGCGACGGTCATGGGAGGCGAGGTCATGCTGGCCGACCAGATCATGCTGGCTATCGGCCGCATTCCCAATACCGAAAATCTCGGGCTGGAGGCGGCCGGCGTGAAGACCGGCGTGCGCGGCGAGATCGTTGTCGACGCCCATTCGCGAACGAATGTGCCAAACGTCTTTGCGATTGGCGACGTGACCGACCGGGTGCAGTTGACGCCAGTGGCCATCCACGAGGCAATGTGTTTTGTCGAGACAGCCTTCAAGGGCAATCCGACGGTACCCGACCACGACTGCATCGCCACCGCCGTATTCTCGCAGCCCGAGATCGGCACCGTCGGACTGTCCGAGGACGACGCTTCAAAGCGCTTCGCCAACCTCGAAATCTACAGCGCAAGCTTCCGGCCCATGCGCCACACGCTGTCAGGTCGGCAGGAACGCATGCTGACCAAGCTCGTTGTCGACGCCGATACGCGGCGGGTGGTCGGCGCGCATGTCCTTGGCCCCGACGCCGGCGAGATGGCTCAACTTCTGGGCATCGCGCTGAAGGCAGGCCTCAGCAAGGACGATTTCGACCGCACCATGGCGGTTCACCCGACAGCGGCGGAGGAACTCGTCACCATGTACAAGCCGAGTTACCTGGTTAAGGACGGCGTCCGCCAGGCCTGAGACGTTCAGCCCGCGGCGACCTTCTTTCGCGCGGCACGCTGCGAAATCTGGCGGTCGGCCAGCACGCCGATCAGGATGACGGAGCCCATCACCGCGAAGTTCAGCGAACTCGGAATGCCGAGCAGGTTGACCAGGTTCTGCAGCACCTGAAGCAGAACGGTGCCGAGCACGACGCCGAGAATCGAGCCTTCGCCGCCGCGCAGCGAGCAGCCGCCGAGAACGGCTGCCGCAATCGCGTACAGCTCATAGAAATTGCCATGCGAGGAAGGCGAGATCGAGCGCGTGTACATCGCGATGAAGATCGCCGCGACCGCCGTCAGCCCGCAGCAGATAACGTAAGCGGCAATCACGATCCGCGACGTGCGGATGCCGCTGTAGCGCGCCGCTTCCTCGTTCTTGCCGACCGCGAAGAGATAGCGCCCGAACACCGAGCGGTGCAGCACCACCGCCATGACGATGGTGATGATGATGAACGCGATCAGGCTGTGCGGGACGCCGTAGAAGCGCCCGGCGGTCAGCCACTCGAGCGTCGGAAAGCTTGCGCCGAAAGGGAAGCCGGCGGTCGCGTCCTCGGTGTAGTAGCGCGCAATGCCCCTGTATATGAGCAGGCCGCACAGCGTGACGACAAAGGGCTGCAACCCGAGCTTTGCAACAAGGAAGCCGTGCAGGAATCCTATCAGGCAGCCGATCGCGATGACAAAGAGCGCCGCCATTCCAGGGCTCGCGGTGCCGGCTGCCACGAGGTCGACGAAGACGACGCCGAGCAGCGCGATAATCGAGCCCACCGACAGTTCGATGCCGCCTGAGATGATGACGAAAGCCTGGGCGACGGCGAAAATACCGAAAAGCCCGATCAGGTTGGCGGTGTTTGAGAGGTTGATCGGCGACAGGAACCGCGGGTTGATGAACGCAACCACTGCTCCGACGACGATGATGAGGATGAAGAGCCAGAGATCCTTGCGGTTGATCATCGGTTCAGCTTTCCAGCGAGTTTGGAGGCAGGGCCCTTCGAAAGCGTCACGCCGCGATCCTTCCGACCGCCAGCGAAAGGATGGCCTGTTCGCTGAGTTCGCCGCGCTCGAGGAATCCTGCAATGCGCCCTTCGTGCATCACGGCAACGCGGTCGCTGACGCCGATCACCTCTTCCATGTCCGAAGAAATCATCAGTATGCCGACGCCGTTGTCCGAAAGCTCGCGCATCAGACGGTAGATCTCGCTCTTGGCGCCGACGTCGACGCCACGCGTCGGCTCGTCGAACAGCAGCACCTGCGGAGCCATCGAAAGCCACTTGGCGAGCACCACCTTCTGCTGATTGCCGCCCGACAGCGAGCCGGCGGCAATCGCCACGCCGCGCGTGCGAATGTCCAGCCGGTCGCGCTGCTTGAGCGCGCCTGCTTCCTCCGCCGCGAAGTCGATCATGCCGCGGCGCGAGTACGCAGCGAGGTTTGCAAGCGAAATGTTCTCGCGAATAGGAAAGTCGAGGATGAGGCCTGACCGTTTCCGGTCTTCCGGGATCAGGTAGAGGCCCTGCTCGATGGCCGAGCTGGGCGAGCCCAAAGGTGCCTTCGCCCCCTTGATGTGGATTTCGCCCCCGTGCAGGGGGTCAAGGCCGAAGATTGTCCGCGCCAGCTCCGTGCGGCCTGAGCCGACGAGCCCTGCAAGGCCGAGTATCTCGCCGCGCCGGACTGAAAGGTCTACCGCCTGTTCAGGACGGTAGCCGGTCCTGACCCCGACGAGCTCGAGGATCGCCGCGCCGGGAGGCGCCGCAGGCGGGCGGTAAAGCGTCTTGAGGTCCCGGCCGATCATCTGGCGGATCATCGTGTCGGCATGAATCTCGCCCTTGGCCAGCTCGCAGACCAGCTTGCCGTCGCGCAACACGATGACGCGGTCGGCGGCGCGCTCGATTTCGGCGAGGCGATGAGAAATCAGGATGACCGAGACGCCTTCCGCCCGCAGCCGCTCGACGATCGATAGCAGCCGGTCGGTTTCCGAGGCCGTCAGGCTTGATGTCGGCTCGTCCATGATCACGAGACGCGCCTGCAGCGACAGCGCTTTGGCGATCTCGACGAGTTTCATCTGGGCCAGCGACAGCGAGGCG
>JAPLOZ010000037.1 GCA_026400435.1 Hyphomicrobiales bacterium
AAGGGTCGCTCTACGATTGCGAACTCGCCGCGCTTGCCATCGCCCAGTCGCGGGGCGACCTCATCGAGGCGATCTTCCTGGTGCGCGCCTATCGCACGACGCTGCCGCGTTTCGGCTATACGCGGCCCGTCGACACCGCCGCCATGCGCGTTGAACGCCGCGTTTCGGCCACCTACAAGGACCTGCCCGGTGGCCAGATGCTGGGACCGACCTTCGACTATACGCACCGCCTGCTCGATCCGGATCTGGCGTTGGGTGGCGAGGTCGCCGAACCCGAGTTGCGCGAGGCCGAAACGGAGCCGATGCCACGCGTGTCCGATATCCTTGCCGGCGAGAACCTGATCGAGGCCGACGGGGCCATGCCCTCCGGGCACGTCACCGGCGACATTACCCGCGAACCGATGGAATTCCCGATGGATCGAGACACGCGCCTGCAGGCGCTGTCGCGCGGCGACGAAGGTTTTCTGCTTGCCCTCGCCTATTCGACCCAGCGCGGCTACGCCCGCAGCCATCCTTTCGTAGGCGAGATCCGCGTCGGCGAGGTGGAGCTCGAACTCGATGTTCCCGAACTGGATTTTCCGGTGACGCTCGGCCGCATCCGGCTGACCGAATGCCAGATGGTCAACCAGTTCAAGGGATCGGCCAAGCAGCCACCCCAGTTTACGCGCGGCTACGGGCTTGTGTTCGGCCAGAGCGAGCGCAAGGCGATGGCGATGTCACTTTGCGACCGGGCGCTGCGGGCGACGGAATTCGGCGAGGACATTACCGCCGCCGCGCAGGACGAGGAATTCGTCATCTCGCATTCAGACAACGTGCAGGCGACCGGTTTCGTCGAACACCTGAAGCTGCCGCATTATGTCGACTTCCAGGCCGAGCTCGACCTTGTGCGCCGCATGCGCTCCGAACACGACGCGGCATCGCGCGGCAACGTCGAGCACAAGGAGGCCGCGGAATGACCGCGACGGATCCCAATATCGCGACCTACAACTTCGCCTATCTGGATGAGCAGACGAAGCGCATGATCCGGCGCGCGATCCTGAAGGGCATCGCAATCCCCGGCTACCAGGTGCCGTTCGCTTCACGCGAAATGCCGATGCCCTACGGCTGGGGCACCGGCGGCGTGCAGGTGACGGCCGCGATCATCGGCCCGGATGATGTCCTGAAGGTTATCGATCAAGGAGCCGACGACACCACCAACGCCGTGTCGATCCGCAACTTCTTCCGCAAGGTGGCCGACGTCGAAACGACCACCGAGACCGCGAAGGCGACGATCATCCAGACGCGCCATCGCATCCCCGAGCGGCCCCTCGTATCGGGCCAGACGCTGGTGTACCAGGTGCCGATCCCCGAACCGCTGCGCTTCCTCGAACCGCGCGAGACCGAAACGCGCAAGATGCATGCGCTCGAGGAATACGGGCTGATGCATGTGAAGCTCTACGAGGACATCGCCAAGCACGGGCATATCGCCACGACCTACGCCTATCCGGTGAAGGTCGAGGGGCGCTACGTCATGGACCCCTCGCCGACACCTAAGTTCGACAACCCGAAGATGCACATGTCGCCCGCGCTGCAGCTTTTCGGCGCCGGTCGCGAAAAGCGCATTTATGCAATTCCGCCCTTCACGCAGGTCGTCAGCCTCGACTTCGAGGATCACCCCTTCGAGGTCCAGAAATTCGACAAACCCTGCGCATTGTGCGCGGCGCAGCAGGTCTATCTGGACGAGGTGATCCTCGACGACCGCGGCGGCCGCATGTTCGTGTGCTCAGACACCGACCATTGCGAGACACGGCAGGCCGAGGGGCATCGGGGAGAAATGGCGCCAAGGGAGGCAGCAGAATGACCGACGAACCCCTTCTGCGCGTCTCGTCGCTGTCAAAATTCTACGGTCCGCGCGTCGGCTGCGAAGATGTGACCTTCGAGCTTTATCCCGGAGAGGTGCTGGCGATTGTCGGCGAATCCGGCTCGGGCAAGACGACGCTTCTTAACTGCATCTCGACGCGGCTCACGCCGACCTCGGGCTGCGTATCGTACCGCATGCGCGACGGAGCGTTCCGCGATCTCTACCGCATGAGCGAGGCAGAGCGTCGCTTCCTGATGCGAACCGACTGGGGCTTCGTACATCAAAATCCTGCGGACGGTCTGCGCATGACCGTGTCGGCCGGCGCCAATGTCGGCGAGCGGCTGATGGCGGTCGGCGACCGGCACTACGGCAGGATCCGCGAGACAGCTGTCGACTGGCTGGCGCGCGTCGAAATCGGCGAGGACAGGGTTGACGACGAACCGCGCGCATTCTCCGGGGGCATGCGCCAGCGCCTGCAGATCGCGCGCAACCTCGTCACCGGCCCCAGGCTGGTGTTCATGGACGAACCTACCGGCGGGCTCGACGTTTCGGTGCAGGCGCGCCTGCTCGATCTCCTGCGTGGGCTGGTCAACGACCTCGGTCTTGCCGCCGTCGTCGTGACGCACGACCTTGCCGTTGCACGTTTGCTGTCGCACCGCATGATGGTGATGAAGGACGGCCACGTGGTCGAGACCGGCCTGACGGACCGCGTCCTTGACGACCCGCGCGCGCCCTACACCCAGCTTCTCGTCTCTTCGATCCTGCAGGTCTAGCCGCATGATCCCGAAAAGTGGAAGCCGGTTTTCGAACCAGATCATGCGGCCGAAGGGGTTCTGATCATGGCAACGCCCGTCGTCGTTTCCGAAGTCTCGAAAAGCTTTACGATGCACCTTCGCGACGGCATCCGCCTGCCGGTCGTCGATGGCGTGTCCTTCGCCGTCAAGTCAGGAGAGTGCGCGGTTCTCGGCGGGCCGTCGGGCGCCGGCAAGAGTTCGATCCTGAAAATGCTCTATGGCAACTACTCGGTCGATGCTGGCCAGATCATCGTCGATCACCACGGTCAACTGGTCGATCTCGCGTCCGCCAGTCCGCGCCTGGTGCTGCAGATCCGCCGCGACACGATCGGCTATGTCAGCCAGTTCCTGCGCACCGTGCCGCGCGTCTCCGCGCTCGACGTGGTGGCCGAACCGCTGGTCACGCTCGGACAGGAGCGCGAGGTTGCACGCGAGCACGCACGCGGGCTGCTTGCCCGTCTCAACCTCCCCGAAAGACTGTGGAGCTTGCCGCCGGCGACGTTTTCCGGCGGCGAACAGCAGCGCGTCAACATCGCGCGCGGCTTCATCACGCCGCATCCGGTGCTGCTGCTCGACGAGCCGACCGCATCGCTCGACGCCAGGAACCGGGAGGTGGTCGTCGACATGATATCGGGCAAGAAGCGCGATGGCGTGGCGCTGCTCGGAATCTTCCATGACGGCGACGTACGCGAGGCCGTCGCCGATGCCGTCATCGACGTGACCCGGTTTGCACCGGCAAGGATCGCGGCATGACCAAGAAGCTGTCCGAAACGCCGTTCGTGCATGAAACGGCCGAGGTGGAGAACTCAACGCTCGGCCGATGGACCGAAATCTCGGAACGCTGCCGCGTGTCGGAATCGGTTCTCGGCGACTATTCCTACATGATGCAGGACTGCGCAATCTGGTGTGCCGACATCGGCAAATTCTCCAACATCGCGGCAAGCGTGCGCCTCAACGCTACAAACCATCCGGTCGATCGGCCGACGCTGCATCATTTCACCTATCGGGCCTCGGACTATTTCGACGACGCGGAGCATGAGGCCGACTTCTTCGCAGCACGGCGCGCAAGGCGCGTGACAATCGGCCATGACACATGGCTCGGGCACGGCTCAACCGTGCTGCCGGGCGTCACGGTGGGCGACGGCGCGGCGGTTGGCGCCGGCGCCGTGGTGACCAAGGATGTGGCGCCATACACGATCGTCGCGGGCGTCCCTGCAAAGCCGATCCGCGAACGCTTCGACCGCCGGACGGCGAAGCGCTACCAGGCGCTCGCATGGTGGGACTGGGATCACGGTCGGCTGCGGGCGGCGCTCGACGATTTTCGACTTTTGCCGGCCGAGGCCTTTCTTGAGAAGTACGGCGGCTGACCCACGCGCATCCGCCAGACTGTGGACTGTCACGAAACTGCAATCGTGCTGACACGGCGCGTTCATGACACTGGTTTAGGCGGTTGGTGAGGAAGGCGGCGAAAGCCGCGCTGAACCCGGGAAGCCGCCATGCTGCAGATACGCGACGTGACGCGCCGTTTTGGCAAGAACACCGCCGTCGACCATGTCGCGCTCGAAATACCCTACGGACAGATGGTCGGCATCATCGGTCGTTCGGGCGCCGGCAAGTCCACCCTCCTTCGCATGATCAACCGTCTCATAGACCCCTCGCAGGGGTCTATTTTTTTTGACAAGACGGAGGTGTCCGCACTTGCCGGACCGGCACTCAGGCGATGGCAGCGCGACTGCGCCATGATCTTCCAGCAGTTCAACCTGGTGCCGCGACTCGACGTCCTGACAAACGTATTGCTTGGGCGGCTGAATCATCGCTCGACGACACTCAACCTGCTCGGCATGTTCTCTAGAGAGGAACGCATCGCCGCGATCAATTCGCTGGAGCGGCTTGGCATCGCACAGGCGGCACTTCAGCCGGCGGGAACGCTTTCGGGTGGCCAGCAGCAGCGCGTAGCCATCGCCCGCGCCCTGATGCAGCAGCCAAAGATCATCCTCGCCGACGAGCCGATCGCGTCGCTCGATCCGATGAACGCCAAGGTGGTGATGGACTCGTTGCAGGACATCAACCTGCGCGAGGGCATCACAGTCATCACCAACCTGCACACGCTCGACACCGCTCGAAACTATTGCAACCGCATCATCGGCATGGCGGCCGGCAGGGTGGTGTTCGACGGAGCGCCGGAAGAACTGACCCGCGACACCGTACGCATCGTCTATGGCGCGGATGCCGACGGCGAGGAGATCTCCGAATCGATGACCTCGACCAGCATCAGCCCGGCCATCCTTCGCAAACCGGCGCCGTCGCGCACACCGGCCTTGGCGGCGCACTGAGGCGAAGCATTCCGCAATCCACCAAGCATCCGGCGCATCAGGACCGGAGCACAACAGGAGAGACAAACCCCATGTTCAGAAAAGCACTCTACGGAGCCGTCGCCCTGACCGCACTTCTGGTCGGCGCCGCACAGGCTGAAGACCTCAAGGAGTTCCGCATTGGTCTGATCGGCGGCGAGAACGAAGCCGACCGCCTGCGCAATTTCCAGTGCATGGTCGACAAGTTGCCGGCAGTGCTCGGCGTCGAGAAGGTTTCGCTGTTCCCCGCCGCCGACTATGACGGCACGATCCAGGGCTTGCTTGGCGGCACGCTCGACTATGCCGAGCTTGGCGCCTCGGGCTATGCCAAGATCTATCTTGAGAACAAGGACGCCGTGACGCCGATCCTGACCACGGTCCAGACAGACGGTTCGACGGGCTACTATTCGATCATGGTGGCCAAGGCCGACAGCGGCATCAAGACGCTGGCCGACCTCAAGGGCAAGAAGCTTGGCTTCGCTGATCCGGACTCCACCTCGGGCTACCTGATCCCGGTCACCGCGCTGCCGAAGGACCTGGGCGGCGTCCCAGTCAAGGAATACTTCGCCGAAACGGGCTTCGGCGGCGGCCATGAAAACCTCGTTCTCGAAGTGCTGAAGGGCACCTTCGACGCCGGCACGACCTTCGGTTCGGGCGTCGGCGAATGGAAGGAAGGCTACACGTCGGGCAACCTGCGCAAGATGGTCGACAAGGGCATCCTCGACATGGACAATCTGGTCGAGATCTGGAAGTCGCCGCTGATCCCGAACGGCCCGATCGTCGTTCGCACCTCGCTCGACGAGGGCGTCAAGGCCAAATTCACGCAGTTCATGATCGACCTGCCGCAGACCGACAAGGAATGCTTCGCTGCAATCCAGGGCGGCGATTTCAAGGGCTTTGTCGAGGTGACGCCGGAATTCTACCAGCCGATCATCGACGCGCGTAAGGCGCAGATCGGTTCGTAAGGCCTCAGGCAGCGGACGCGTCGCGCGCAACCGCGCGCGGCGCGTCTGGCACTGAACGGCGCTCGCATGACCGCGACCACATCGGACACCGCTCTCGCCGTGGAACGGCATTGGCATGACCTTGCCAGCCGCAGGCGGCTCTATTCCCTCGGCGGACTGGTGTTGATGCTTGTCGCCCTCGGCGGATCACTGTGGTTCGCCAACGAAAGCAGCGCGGGCAAGTTCTGGGACCGCCTGCCGCATGTTTTCGACTTCATCGACCAGTTGGTTCCCCGCGACGGCTGGGAGGTGTGGCGCGCGCTGTTCGACCTGCCTTCGCCCTACGCGGATGGCAGCCTGAAATACGACTATCCGGACGGTCGGATATATATCACCCAGTCGTTCTACATCCCGCAATATTTCTACAAGATGATCGAGACGATCAACATCGCACTGGTCTCGACGATCATCGGCTTCGCGCTCGGTTTCTGCCTCTGCTTCCTGGCCGCCTCCAACATCGTGACCCAGCGCTGGCTGCGCTTCTTCGTGCGCCGCTTCATGGAAGTGCTGCGCGCATTCCCGGAGATCGTGATCGCAGGCTTCTTCCTGGCGGTGCTTTCGCTCGGCGCGATACCGGCGATCCTTGCTGTCTCCATTCATACAGTCGGCGCACTGGGTAAGATGTTCTTCGAGGTAGTCGAGAATGCCGACATGAAGCCCGACGAAGGATTGCGCGCGGTCGGCGCGACATGGGTGGAGCGCGTCTGGTTCGGCATTGTGCCCCAGGTGATGCCGAATTTCCTGAGCTACGCCTTGCTGAGGCTGGAGATCAACGTGCGCGCATCGACCATCATAGGTGCGGTTGGCGGGGGCGGCATCGGCGAGGCGTTGCGTCTTTCGATCAGCCGCACGCATGAGGCAAAGACGCTCGCGATCGTCCTGCTGCTGCTCTTGACGATCATCGCCATCGACCAGTTGTCCGCCTGGCTGCGCCGCCGGCTTGTCGGCGAACAGGCCTTCGCCTTCGGACGGGGAGGCTGACGATGGCGACACTGACCGCAGCCGAATACGAGGCGGTTGCCGCGAGGCACCCCGCGGTCTTCGCCGGCTCGCGGCGCAAGCAGGTGACCCGCTTGATCGTCGGCCTGGGATTCGTTGCCTATCTCGTGTTTGCCTGGTGGTTTTTCGCGGTAGGAACAGTGCTGGCCAACGGCAACTGGGGCATCGCAGGCGTCTATCTCGCCGACTGGGTTTCCTACGAGACGCGGCCCAACATTGTCTTCACCAGTGACGGCCTCAAGGTCAAGTATCCACGCTTTTCCGCTTACAGCGACCAACGGCAGCCGGAATGGGTCGAATTGCAGGACGTTCGCGCGCCCGGGCTGGCGGGGCGGGTCGCAATGACGATCGGCAACGGAGCGGTGCTTGTGGAACCGGGACAAGTGAGCGCCCGACGCGGGGGCGAAAGCCTGGCCATCACCGTGGCGCCCGACCAAACCGTGACAGCCGCAGAGCCCCTGCCGGCCTGGGCCGGACAAAAGAAGCCGGGCGGAACGATTGTGCTCAGCTTCGGATTTTCGGGCAGCGTCCAGATCGAGGGCGACGAGGTCAAGGTCAGGCACCGATTCTGGGGCTGGGAGGATTTCGTCTTCGATCCCAATTCGCCTTTCTGGGGCAAGTCCCTTGGAGAAGTGATGTCGCTGATCTTGTCCGGCGACCGGATCGAGCCGGGGATGTCCAACGCCCAGCTTGCATGGGACAACATCCTGAACAATTCCGAGTGGCAGCATGGCGACGTCTGGCTGAAGCTCGGCCAGACAATCGTGATGGCGTTCGTCGGCACGGTGTTTGCCAGCCTGCTCGCCTTCCCGCTCGCTTTCGCAGCAGCGCGCAACGTCACCAGAAACCGCGTCGTCAACCAGGTGACGAAGCGGCTGTTCGACTTCCTGCGTTCGGTCGACATGCTGATCTGGGCGCTTTTCTTCACGCGCGCCTTCGGCCCCGGCCCGCTCGCCGGCATTTCGGCGATCTTCTTTACCGACACCGGCACGTTCGGAAAGCTCTATTCGGAAGCACTTGAAAACATCGACGACCGGCAGCGCGAAGGCATTCGTTCGGTCGGCGCCGCGCCTGTTCTGGTCCAGCGCTACGGCGTCATTCCACAGGTACTGCCGCTCTTCATCTCCCAGTCGCTCTATTTCTGGGAATCGAACACGCGTTCGGCCACCATCATCGGCGCGGTCGGCGCAGGCGGGATCGGCCTCAAGCTGTGGGAGGCGATGCGAACCAATTCCGACTGGGAGAACGTCGCCTATATGGTGCTCCTGATCCTGATCGTTGTCTTTGTGTTCGACAACATCTCGAATTTCCTGCGCAAGCGGCTGGTCAACCAATCCGTCGCATAGGACGCTATCTTCGCATAACTTCGCGTAATGGCTGCCGTCCCTTCACACACAGCGTGCAACCCATGCAACGGCAGCCGAAAAGCGCACGAAACGCGCCAAAGCATGCGTCCAAAGGGGGCATTTCAGCCGCCTTCCGTCCATCTGGTGGTGCAACTGGCCGGTTGACAAGATCGCCCGCAGCATCAATGCCACTTCCGGCGCCGACATCGGCGCGCTGGAGGCTGTTTCTTGAGCGAAAAGACGAGCGGAACGGTAGACGTCGGGCTCTTTGCGTCACCCTGGGTGTTCATCCGGGGCGTGCCGGCCATGAAGTTCCTGCCGCCGGAAGGACCGCCGGAGATCGCCTTTGCCGGCCGGTCGAATGTCGGCAAGTCGTCGCTGATCAACGCGCTGGTCGGACGGACCGGCCTTGCCCGCACGTCGAACACGCCCGGCCGCACGCAGGAACTGAACTATTTCGTACCCGACGGATATTCCGGCGAGGCGGGCGACCTGCCGCCAATGGCTTTGGTGGACATGCCTGGCTACGGCTACGCGACCGCGCCGAAAGAAAAAGTCGACGAGTGGACCAAGTTGGTGTTCGACTATCTGCAGGGACGCGTGACGCTGAAGCGCGTCTATGTGCTGATCGACTCGCGGCACGGCATCAAGAAGAATGACGAGGAGGCGCTGCGTCTGCTCGACAAGGCAGCAGTTTCGTATCAGATCGTGCTGACCAAGACCGACAAGATCAAGGTTGCAGGCATTCCTCGGCTGATTGCCGAAACGCTTGAGAAGATCAGGAAGCGGCCCGCGGCCTTTCCGGCGGTCTTGTCCACGTCATCCGAAAAGGGAGAGGGCCTGGACGATTTGCGCGCCGCCATCGTGCTCGCGGTGAACGGCGGCTGACTTCAGGCGGACGCCGGCTTGAACGTCAGCGCAACGCCATTGATGCAGTGGCGCTTGCCGGTGGGCGCCGGGCCGTCGTCGAAGATGTGGCCCAAATGACCACCGCAACGGTGGCAATGCACTTCGGTCCGCGTCATGAAGAGCGAGGTGTCGACCTCGGTCCCGACCGCGCCGGGCAACGCGTCCCAGAAGCTCGGCCAGCCGGTGCCGGACTCGAACTTGGTCTTGGACGGATAGACGGCGAGATCGCAGCCGGCGCAGTGGAAAACGCCGTTTCGATGCTCTTCAAGCAACGGGCTGGTTCCTGGTCGTTCCGTGCCTTCCTGGCGGAGCACCGCATATTGGGCGCCGCTAAGCGCAGCGCGCCATTCGGCTTCTGTCTTTGATACCGTGAATTTTTCAGCAAGGGCCGGCGCGGGCTGTGTCATGCGCAAGATCGAGGCCGAGCCAGCGACAACCGCGAGTGCGGCAGTCGACCGGGTGAGGAATGAGCGGCGATTCATGAAATCCTCCTTTTGGCGCAAGCTTATCGACTGGCGGACATACTACAAAATCAACAGCGGTTGATCGGGTGCCGCTCACCCTCGGAAAGCGGTCGCCCCACACCCTCCCTGGGGAAAGTGCGGGGCGTTTCGCGGCTTCGTTTCGCTAACGGGGGGCGTCGCGATCCACGCAGCCGCAAGCCTGAGACGCCTCGACTACATCTTGGGCAGAAGGACCTTGTCGATGACGTGGATCACGCCGTTCGACTGCTCCACGTCGGCGATCGTCACATTGGCAACGTTGCCGTTCTCGTCAGTGACGGTGACCTTGCCGCCTTCATCCTTCAGCGTCAGTTCGCAGCCACCGACGGTCTTTGCCTTGTGAGCTCCGCCATCGTCTTTCACCATCTTCATGACGTCCGCCGCCATCGCCTTTGCGCCGATCACATGGCAGGTGAGTATCTTGACAAGCTGATCCTTGTTCTCTGGCTTGAGCAGCGTGTCGACCGTGCCGGCCGGCAAGGCTGCAAAGGCTTCATTCGTCGGCGCGAACACGGTGAAAGGCCCGGGGCCGGACAGAGTCTCGACCAGGCCAGCGGCCTGCACCGCTGCAACCAGCGTGGTGTGGTCCTTCGAATTGACGGCGTTCTCGACGATGTTCTTGTCGGCGTACATCGCCGCACCGCCCACCATGGGATTCTCTGCATATGCCGCGCCGGCGAATGCGGTAAAGGCTAGGGCGCCTGCGAGCAGGGTCGTGGTGAATTTGCGCATGTTCTCACTCCTTGGGCTTCTTCTTCCATTCCGGAAGGACGCAACAGTTACGTAGAGCCTGGACGATCGGTTCACTCGAATCCCAGGAAAAATTTTGTGATTTTTCTGAAACTTTCCATTGCCTTAGCCGTACGTGATCGACCTTCGGCCGGATACGAAAACGGCCCGCGTCCGGCGGGCCGTCAGGTACCAAAAGCCAAAAAATCTTCGCTTCAGATGGACTTCAGGTCACCGGCGGCAACCACGGGGCCGGTAGGCTTACCTGTGGCGGAACCGCCTGCCGGTTCCTCGCTGATCGCGAATACGGCGCCGGATACCAGTTTGGCGCGCAACGCCTCATTGACCGGCATTCTGGCGCTCTCGCCGCCGGGGATGACGCCGAGCGACACCGGGGCCTGTTGGCCCTCGATAACCCAGAGCTCGAAATCGTGACCCTGCACCGGCTCGCCGGCAATGCGGGAAAGACCAATGTCGCCGGTGCGCTCTTCGTACACGGCGAGGTAACGCACGGCGCTCCCTTCCGCTGTCAGGGAAGCGACGAGCCGTTGGTCCGAAATCTCGCCCGGCGGGTTGATCAAGGGCGCTGCGACGTAGAAGGCAAGCGCCGCAAGGGCCGCCACCGCAAGACCGCGCCAGAAAACCAACGTGCCCAACAGGCCAGGGCGAGCCGCCGCTTGTGCAACCTGGCCACTGGCAAACAGCCGCAAGTCGATCGCCTGCTTGATCGAAGCCGGCACATCGACGGACGCATACGCGGCGGCCAGTGGCGCGAAATACGCCTCCCAACGGTCGACCAGCCGGGCAAAGGCCTGTTCCGTCTCGATGCGCAGCGTCGCGAGCTGGCGCTCGTCGCCAGCAAGCACGCCGAGCACATATTCGGCGGCGACGGCGTCGTCGCCACCCAGTTCTGGCCCTTGATCGTCCACGAGGCTCATCGCTCGAGACATTCCTTCAATTTAATCAGGCTCCGCCGCAGCCACGTTCTCATCGTGTTCAGAGGCACGGCAAACCGCTCCGCGAGCTCGAAATAGCTGTCCCCTTCGATATATGCCCCACGCACCGCGGCAGCGCGATCATTCTCCAGTTCGTCGAGACAGCGATGCACGCGTTCACTTTCGCCTCCCGCCACCGCCAAGGCCTCGGGTCCGGGCTTTGGATCGGAAATATCCACGGCAGCATCGATGTCGGCCGTGGCGGGACGACGCGCGCGGATGACGTCGATCGCATGGTTACGCGCTATGGCTACAAGCCAGGAGATCGGACTGAGATCCGAAACCGCGAAACGGTCGGACTTCGTCCAAATCTTGACGAAAACCTCCTGAAGCGCCTCCTCGGCTTCCCCCCGATCGTTCAATATACGCAGGCAGACGCCGAACAGTTTCGCGCTCGTCTCGCGATAGAGCGAATCGAACGCGGCCCGATCCTTCAGCGAGACTCGCACGATGAGCTTGGTGATATCCTGCGGTGTCATCGGACCCAGACTATTTGGTCCGGCGTCTTTTGGAAAGCGCGACGAACCGTTGCCTGCCCCTACGCACCCTCCTCACGCGCTTTTGATTTTGCGATCGCAGTCGTTTGAAAATCGATTCCGCTTCGCATCCCGATGCTGTAGAAGGCGGCGAACCAGCGCCCAATGCTCGAGGTAAAGATGTCGACGGACCCTTCAGCCACCGCCGAGATGCAGGCTGCCCTGCTGTCCAGGGCGCTCCCCTATATGCAGCGCTACGAAAACAAGACCGTTGTGGTGAAATACGGCGGGCATGCCATGGGCGACATTGAGTTGGGGCGCGCGTTTGCGCGCGACATCGCGCTTTTGAAGCAATCTGGCGTGAACCCGATCGTCGTTCATGGCGGTGGGCCGCAGATTGGCGCGATGCTGAGCCGGATGGGAATCGAATCGAAATTCGAGGGCGGCCTGCGCGTAACCGACCGCAAGACCGTCGAAATCGTCGAAATGGTGCTCGCCGGGTCGATCAACAAGGAGATCGTTGCGCTGATCAACGCCGAAGGCGAATGGGCGATCGGGTTGTGCGGCAAGGACGGCAACATGGTATTTGCCGAGAAGGCGCAGAAGCGGGTGCGCGACCCCGACAGCAACATCGAACGAGTGCTCGATCTCGGTTTCGTCGGGGAGCCGGCCGAAGTGGACCGCACGCTGCTCGACCTGCTTGCCCGCTCGGAAATGATTCCGGTGTTGGCGCCGGTGGCTCCGGGCCGCGACGGCCACACCTACAACATCAACGCCGACACATTCGCCGGCGCCATCGCAGGCGCGGTGCAGGCAACCCGGCTGCTGTTTCTGACAGACGTGCCGGGAGTGCTCGACAAGGACAAGAAGCTGATCGACGAGTTGACCGTCGACAAGGCTCGGGCGCTGATCGCTGACGGAACCATCTCCGGCGGCATGATCCCCAAGGTCGAGACCTGCATCGAGGCGATCGAGCGCGGCGTCGAGGGTGTGGTCATCCTGAACGGCAAGACCGCGCACGCAGTGCTGCTGGAACTGTTCACCGAACATGGCGCCGGCACTCTCATCGTGCCTTGACGGACCTGCTGCGTGCTATCTCAACGCCAGCAGTACGAGGATGCCGCTGACGATCAGCACGCAGCCGGCAACCTCCAGCCGGTTGATCTTCTCCTTGAAGACGAAGACCGTGGAGGCGAAGGTGAACAGCATCTCGATCTGCGCCAGCGACTTCACGACCGCAGCCTGCTGAAGCGTCATGGCCATGAACCAGCCAAATGACGCGAGCGCGCCGGCGATGCCTACCACCAGCGAAGGCTTCCAGGCGCGGCCTATGCGGCGCAGCTCCTCGCGGTCGCGCAACAACAGCCATCCGCCCATGAGTAAGGTCTGGAAAAGCGTGGTGCAGGCCAGCGTAAATGCCGCCTGCATCATGAAGTTGGGGCCACCGAGTGCGAGTGACGCCGCACGGTAGGCGACCGCGGAGAACCCGAACATCGAGCCCGATGCGAGGCCGATCAGGGCGGTGCGGGTGAACACCGAGGACACCAGGCTGCGCGCGCTGATGGCGACATGCGCCACGGAGATAAGCATGACGCCGACGACACTGATGGCAATCGCTACAAGTGTGCCCGGCGTGACGCGCTCGCCGAGGAACACCAGGCCAAAGAGTGCCGCCTGCGCCGGCTCGGTACGCGAATAGGCGGTGCCAACGGCGAAATTGCGAAACGAAAAAAGATGGACCAGGAGAAACGTGGCGGCGATCTGGCTTACTCCGCCCAGCGCCATCCAGATCAGGAACCGCGCATTGACCGAGGGGAGCGGATAGGCAGGCCCAAGGTGCAGCACGACGACGATGATGACGGCGACAGGGCAGCCGAAACCGAACCGCACGAAGGTCGCGCCGTTGGTGCCCATCACACCCTTCAGGTGCTTCTGCAGCGCGGACCGCAGGTTCTGAAGGAAGGCGGCGGCAATGGTTATCGGTATCCAGAGTTCCATAAGGTGTTTCCAGGCAGGGCAAAGGCGTTTCCCGGTGCAACTCCGCATAGTTCCCGAGAAAGCACAATTTGCGTGCAGTTCCGATCAAAAGACGGCCAGGCATTCCTGTGGGACTGCACCTAGCATGAACCCCGCTTGGGCATAGAGGCCAAGGCGGCCGCGCCTGCGGGCCAAAGCCGGGTGACGCGGGTCATCTGATGCGGGTGGCAAGCCAGATCACGTGGCGTGCTCCACGCTTGCCCCGGGCACGGACCGCGACTTCCTCGACTGCGAAGCCCGATCGCCTGAGCCTTGCGCCGAACGCCCTGTCGGGGTGCGCGGACCAGACGGCGAACACGCCACCCTGCGTCAACGCGGCATGGGCCGCTGCCAGGCCTGCCTCATCGTAAAGGCGATCATTGGCGCTGCGCGACAGACCGTCGGGACCGTTGTCGACGTCAAGCAGGATCGCATCGAAGGTGTCGCCGACGATGAGATCGGCGACATCCGCTTCCAGGATCTCAACCCTTGGGTCATCGAGGCTGCCGGCAAACAACTCCGTCATCGGGCCGCGAGCCCAGGCCACGACTGCCGGCACAAGTTCGGCGACAACCAGCCTGGCGTCCCTGCTCAATGCGGAAAGCGCTGCCCGCAGCGTAAAACCCATCCCCAGACCGCCGATCAGCATCGTTAGCCGGGAACGATCGGCAATCTTTGCGCCGGCAAGCCGGGCGAGCGCCTCCTCCGACCCGGAGAGGCGGCTGTTCATCAATTCGTTGGAGCCGAGCATGATGGAGAACTCGTCACCGCGGCGTTTGAGACGCAACTGTTCTTGACCGCCGGGAACGGGCGCGGAACCAAGTTGTACCCAGGGAATCATGAGCCCCAGACTAAACCTTGCAAAGTGAATCGCTTCAAGCGACTACTTTGGCTTTCCGGCGACGTGGCTTGCGGACGATCGGCTTCTGTCCGAGACCAATATCCTTGGCCATGGCGGAACGCGCTGCCGAGTAGTTCGGCGCGGTCATCGGATAGTCGGCGGGCAGGTTCCATTTCGCGCGATACTGGTGCGGCGTCAGTCCGTGCGAGGCGATGTGACGCTTCATCGACTTGAATTTCTTGCCGTCCTCGAGACAGATAATGTAGTCCGGATGTACGGACTTCTTCGGGTTTACGGCCGGCACTGGAGCAGCCTCCGGCAGAGGCGCGGGCACCGCAAGCTTGCGAATCGAATCGCTGACGTTGCCTATAAGTTCAGACAATCCGGCCTGCGGAAGGCGGTTGTTGGTGACATACGCCGAGACAATCTCGGCCGTAAGCGTGATTAAAGTCGTCTCTTCGATCTCAGACAAAGCCAAACTCCCCAGCTGGTCCCGTCGCGTGCATAGGCCGGAAAATTCCGTGGCTCAATGTCTATGTGACCAGAAAGTAACAAAAATTCTGGTTTGACGGAGATTAGAGCTCCTTTGGGACAGTGCATTGGGCCAGCTGGCTGGAATTCGCGCCAGTCAAGCAAAGGATCGCGGTGGTAGTTTTGCTTTCGTCCGATGCCGCTCGGCTTGCACTGGAAAGATAAGCATGCGGACAGAGAAAAGACCCGGGTATGGCTGCCGTGGTGGGAGCGTTCGACAAAATGGCGCCTAGACCTCGACTATCGCAGCGAGGTCGCCATAACTCCCCCGTCAACCGTAAGTACGGCCGCATTGACCTTGTCCATCTGCGCCAGATGCAGGAAGGCATCCGCCACGTCCTCGGCAGTGACTTCGACCCGCAGGAAGTTGCCGGCCATGTATTCCTCCGGCGTCATGCCGCGAGCGCCGGCCCGCTCGACGATCATCTGGTCCGTCATCAGACCGGTGCGGATGCGCCCGGCATTGACCCCGGCGACACGGATACCGTCGGCACCGTGATCGACCGCATATTGTTTCATGAGCGCCATGGTGGCGGCCTTGGGGATGCCGTAAGGGCCGAAATCCTTGCCTGGATTGACCGACTGGTTGGAGATGTTGAACAGGATCGTGCCGTCGCGCCCTTGCCCCCGGAAGACGCGCACGGCTGCCCGGCAGACATGCTGATGCCCAAAGAAGTTCAGCTCGAAGCTCTTGCGCAACGCCTGCATCGACAGGTCGGCGATCGCGCCCTGATCGGCAGAACCAGCGTTTGAGACGAGGATGTCGAGCCCGCCATCGGCTACGATCTTCTCGAAAGTCAGATCAACGGCAGCCTCATTGGTAACGTCGCAGAGGATAGCCGACCCGCCGATTTCGGCTGCCAACTTGACCAGTGCAGCATCGTTGATGTCAAGGCAGGCGACGACCGCCCCTGCGCCCGCGAAGGCTCGCGCCACAGCGCGGCCAATGCCGCTCGCGGCCCCGGTGACCGCCACCCGCCGGCCTTCCAGCGGGCGTGCCACCATATTGCCCGACGCTGCCTGTCCCATGGTCAAGCCGCCTTCTTGACGGACAGGTCGCGGAACATGGCGTAGGCCCGGTCCACCGTCTCATTGTGGTGTACGATCGCCCCCAGGGCCTGCAGCATCGCGGCGGGATCGTCCGACTGGAACACGTTGCGGCCCATGTCGACGCCCGCAGCACCCTGGTCGATCGCCAGCCACGCCATTTCGAGCGCCTCGCGCTCCGGCAGCTTCTTGCCGCCTGCGATGACGATCGGCACCGGGCAACCGAGAACGATCTTTTCGAACCCGTCCTCGACATAATAGGATTTCACGAACTGCGCCCCGATTTCGGCGGCAATGCGCGTCGCCAGGCCGAAGTAGCGGGCGTCCCGCACCATGTCCTTGCCGACGCCTGTCACCGCCATCGTCGGGATGCCGTAGCGCGTCCCGGTGTCGATCAGCTTGACCACGTTGGCGATGGATTTGTGCTCGTATTCGGCCCCGATGTAGACCTGTGCCGCCATGGCTACGGCACCGAGGCGGACCGCGTCGTCTATATCAACGGCGACAAGTTCGTTGGACAATTCGGTGAGGATCGAATTGCCGCCCGAGCAGCGCAAAACGACGGGCTTGTTGACCTCCGGCGGTATCGTCGAGCGAAGGGCTCCGCGTGTACACATCAGAACGTCGGCATATTCGGCGAGCGGCGCTATAGTCAGATCCATGCGCTCCAGTCCGGTGGTCGGGCCCTGGAAATAGCCGTGGTCGAAGGCCAGCATGACGGTCTTGCCGCTGGCCGGATTGAAGATGCGCGAGAGCCGCGCCTTCATGCCCCAGTCGTGATGGGCGGCACCCTTCAGGAAGAAACGGCTGGTGTCGGCGGGGCGTCCCTGCCCCCAGTCCTTGCCGTCCTTGATGTCGTCGAGGTCTGCCATGTCGAATGCCCCTTTGTGTTGTTATACCGCTGGCCGTCAGGCCTACGCGGTGAAATCCTGCATTGCCTTGAGGATGATCGAGATCGCGCCGGGATCAGCATGGCCGATGCTACGTTCGCCAAGCGACCGCGCCTTGCCGGTGGTGGCGATCATGCCCTTCGATGCCTCGACCCCAGCAAGCGCTGCCGAAGCCGCCGCGGCACATGCAGCCTGCAGGCCATCTCCCGACGCAGCACGGGCCGCCCGCGACGCAGGCGCAAGCGCGTCGACCATTGTCTTCTGGCCCTCGGTTACCCCGCCCCGCTTGAGAACCGCAACGAGACCTTCCTCAAGAAAGGCAGCGAAGCTCTCGCCGTCGACCGTGCCGCCCGAAAACCCCTTGGCGCCGGAGCGGAACAACGTACCGAACACCGCCCCGGCCGCGCCGCCGGTGTTGGACAGGATTGCCGTGCCGGTCGCCTTGAATGCGGCTTCGACACTTTCCGGCTGGCCGGCGTTCAACGCTTCAAGAGCCGCCTCGAAGCCGCGGCGCATGCCGATGCCGTGGTCTCCGTCGCCGATCGCGAGATCGGCGTCGGTAAGCGTATCGGTTTGGTCGATCATCGCTTGCGACACCGCTACCAGCATGTCGCGAGCGCCCGACACGTCCAGCTTTTCCGCCATGGCAGCCCTCACATCCTCGAATAGCCGAGCGATTCGGCCGGCATGTCGAGATAGCGTTTCAGTTCGTCATCGAGCTTCAGCAGGGTGACCGAAAATCCGGCCATCTCCTGCACTGTCAGCCATGTGCCGACATCGGTGCGGTGAACCTTGATACCCTCGCGGTCCAGAATCTGCCTGATCCGGCGATTGACAATCAGCATCTCCATCATGGTCGTTGCGCCGAGGTTATTGATCATCAGCGCAACCTCGTCGCCACGCCTGAAAGGCAGGTCGCCAAGTATCTTGTCCATCAGGAGGTCGGCGACCGTGTCGGCCGGCGCGATTTTCTGGCGTGACACGCCGGCCTCGCCATGGGCGCCCATGCCAATCTCGATTTCGTCTTCGGCGAGTTCGAAGGTCAGCTTGCCTGTCTCCGGGATCGATCCGGCTGCCACGGCGACGCCAATCGAGCGGACGTTGGCCACGGCCTTGCGGGCAACGCGCTCGACCTCATCCAGGGTATTCAGTTGGGAGGATGCGCCACCCGCAATCTTGATCATGTAGAGGTCGCCCGCGATGCCGCGCCGGTCGTGCGTCCGTTCGGGCGGAGCAGCAGCGACATCGTCGGTGACGCGCACCGTGCGAACGTCGATGCCATCGTCTTCCAGCATCTCGGCCGCCATGTCGAAGTTCATGTTGTCGCCGGCATAGTTGCCATAGAGGAATAGTATCCCCCTGCCGCGATGCACCGCCTTGGCGGCCTCATAGATGATATCGGGCGAAGGCGCGGCAAACACCTGTCCGCAGGCGGCCCCGTCGCCCATGTTCCTGCCTACGAAACCATGGAAGATCGGTTCGTGTCCGCTGCCGCCGCCAATCAGCAGCGCGACCTTGCTGTCGGGCAGGTCCGTCCGGACGATCGCGGCGTGCCTGTCCAGCTTTCGTAACCGACCGTCGTTGGCGAGCACGAGGCCATCAAGCATCTCGCCGACGACCTTCTTGGGATCGTTCAGGATCTTCTTGGGATTAGCCAATGTTGTCCTCCTCAGTCTTTGCATCGGGCACATGGTCCAGAATCATGAACAGCACCACGCCGGCAAGCAGGATAGGGAAGCCGAGCACGAAAAGCGCGTGGGTGAATGGCTGGCAGAGCATGGCAAACCCGCCGAGGATAAGCCCTGATGCCAGCCGGTAGAACCACTTCTTGCTGAACAGAAACCGCATCAGCGTCCGCCCTCCCCGGCCTGGGACACGCGTTTCCCGCTTTCGGCATCGAACAGGAAGCCTGCTCCCTCGGGGATGCGGAAGGAGCAAGCATCGCCTTGCATGAACGGCATGGACAGCGGCACCACCTTGCGGAACGAACCGCCTGTGGTTTCGACCTGGATCGCGCGCTCGAAGCCCCGGTTGTCGACGGCGTATATCTTGCCGGTGCTGGCGCCGACGCTCTCTGCCGGGCCGACCTCGATATCCTCAGGCCAGACACCAAGCAGGACTCCGCCCGGGCTGGAGGTCACCGTACCGAACCCCTCGATCGGCAAGCGCTGTTCGGCGCCCTTGACGACGACTTGGCCACCCTCGACCGTGGCCTGGAAGAATGCCATCGACGGGCTGCCGATAAGCTTGCCGACCAGGACACTGGCCGGCAGCCGGTAAATTTCGTCGATGGTTCCAGCCTGCTGCATGACGCCGCCGTCGATGATGCCGACGCGATCCGCGATGGAGATTGCGCCGTGATAGTCATGTGTCGCGTAGAGCATCGTCGAGCTGTACTGACGGTGAATCTGGCGCAGCTCGGCCCGCAGACCTTCCCTCAGCTTGAGGTCCAGCGCCGAGAGAGGCTCGTCGAGCAGAAACATCACCGGCCGCCGCACCAGGGCGCGTGCGATGGCGACGCGCTGCCTTTCGCCGCCGGACAGGGTGTCGACGTCGCGGTCGAGCAGATGCGAAATGCGCAAAAGCTCCGCGGTCCGGCCAACCCGCAGTTTTATCTCGTCCTCGGTCTCCCGGAATGCGGGCGAGCGCAGCGCGAAGGCAATGTTGTCCTTGACGTCCAGAACGGGGAGGAGATTGAAGCCTTCGAACACGATAGCGACGTCACGGCTGCCTGGGTCCGCATCGGTCACGTCGCGCCCCGCCAGCCTGACGCGACCGGCGTCGAGATCGACAAGGCCGGCCGAAGCCAGCAGAGTCGAACTCTTTCCCGCGCCCGTCGGCCCAAGCAACGCGAATATCTCATTGACGTTCACTGTGAGGTCGAGACCCCGCAGCGCGGTCTTTCCGCCGTAGGATTTTCTCAGTCCCTGAAGCTGGAGCATGGGATCGGCGGTCATCCCTTGACCTCCGCGGCGACGCGCCGGCCAGTGGCCGCATCGAAGAAAAGCAGCCCTTCCGGATCGAAATGCACGCAACCTTCCGAACCGCCCGGCGAAACGCGCTTGTCGACCCCCTGATGGACCGTTTCGCCGATGCGAAACGAAAAGAAGCGCTCGCGGCCGACGGAATAAATGTCTTCAACTGGCAGGAAAACCCCGCCCGGTTCATCGGTGAGGTGCACATTGACCGGGCGGACACCGAGCTTGAGCGGGCGGCCTGCCGAAAGCGCCCATTGGGGCAGACGGTCGCGTGCCACCGTAAGGGTCACGTCGCTGTCGCCCAGACGCAGCCCTCCTTCGACGGGCGCAAGATCGATCAGGTTCATCGAGGGAGAGCCTATGAACTGGCCGGCGAAGACATCGACTGGATCGAAGAACATGCGGTTAGGCTCCGAGACCTGCACGATGCTGCCGTTGTTCATCAGCACAATTCGGTCGGCGAGCGACATGGCCTCGCGCTGGTCGTGGGTGACATAGATTGTGGTCACGCCAAGCTGGCGCTGCAGGTGACCGAGTTCCCAGCGCATCTCCTCGCGGAACTGCTCGTCGATCGCCGACAGCGGCTCGTCGAGCAGCAGTACGGCCGGATCGCGGATTACGGCGCGCGCCAGCGCAACCTTCTGACGGGCGCCGGGCGGCAGGGCCCCAGGGTATCGGGCGAGTTCGTCACCGAGCTTGAATATGTCTGTGACCCACTCGAGCTTGCGCGCTATCTGCACCTTGGTGACGCCACGGGCCTTCAGCGGAAACACGATGTTTTCCTTGATGCTGAGATGCGGGTAGAGCGAGACGAACTGGAACACCATCGCGATGTTGCGCTCGCTTGCGGTCAGTTCATTGACGCGCACGCCGTCGAAAAGGACATCGCCGCTCGTGGCGCGCACGAGGCCTGCGATGCTGCGCAAGGTGGTCGTCTTGCCGCAACCCGAAGGACCGAGATAGACCACGAACTCGCCGTTCGCGACCGTGAGGCTGACATCGTCAACGGCCTTGAAGCCGCCGAACTCGATCGAGAGATTCTTCAGCGCGATCTCGGCCATCAGTACTTCTCGCCAATCTTCGTCAGATGCCGAACCAGGATCATCGAAAGCCCGATGATGATGACAAGAAGGATGACGGCCAGCGCCGACGCCTCGCCGGTGTAGAAATAGCTGAACGCGGTCTTTGCCACGGCAAAGGAAACCGTCTCGGTGCTCGAGCCCGGACCACCCCCGGTCAGCGCCACGAAGAGATCGTACTGCTTGAAGCTGTCGATCAGGCGAAGGATCAGCGCGATGAACAGCACCGGCGCCGACATCGGAAGGGTGATGCGGAAGAAGCGGTAGGCGGGGCTAGCCCCGTCGACCTCGGCGGCCTCGTAGATAGTTTCTGGAATGCCGCGAAAGGCGGCAGTCGCCAGAAGCACGATGAACGGCGTCCACATCCATGTATCGGCCGCCGCAGCCGCCCACAGGGCCGGGGTGGTCTGGCCCAGCCAGTCGACCTTTGCAAGGCCGACCGAGGCGAGCAGGAAATTGACCAGCCCCCATTCTGAATTGAGCATGTAGCGCCACAGGAACCCGACGACGACCGGCGACAGCATCATCGGCATCATCAGGATCGTGAAGACGACGTCGCGCCCCCGGAAATTCTTCTGCATCTGGTAGCCAACGAAGATGCCGATCAGCATCTGCAGCGTGACGCAGATGAAGACGAACTTGCCGGTGAAGACGAAGCGGTCCCAAAGCTCAGGGTCGGACAGGAGGAACGTATAGTTCTTGAAGCCGACCGGCTTCATCGTCCCCTGGCGCAGCGCCGAGAAGTTATGGAACGAATAGTAGATCAGCGAGAAGAACGGGTAGGCGACCATGAACAGCAGGATCGCCAGCGTCGGCTACAGGAAGCCGAAGATCATCAGCCGTCCGGAGGAACGCTTGCGCAGTTGGTTCTGGCGCGTGGCATGCGCTACGGCGCGACTCTCGGGCGTGGCCGGGGCTGTGGACGGCATCACCTACCTCCTCCCAAGAACGCCGAAGGTCATGCCCATCAGAAGATGCTTGCGGATCAGATAGAAGAAGATGAGCACCGGGATGATGAGCACGACACCGGCCGCGCAAATCTGCGTCCACTCGATGCCGGTGGCGCCGGATGCGGCGGAAATCTTGACCGGCAGCGTCTTTGCCTGCGTGGTGGTGAGGATCGACGCGAAAGCGAATTCGTTCCAGGCGAAGATGAAGCAGAAGCCGGCTGTCGCGGCGATACCGCCTTTCACCATCGGCAGCACGAGCTTGATGAAGGCGTACATCCGCGTATAGCCGTTGACGATGGCGATCTGCTCCACCTCCCTGGGCACGCCGTCGAAGAAGCCTTTCATGATCCAGGTCGCAAGGCCGACATTGGCGAAGATCGAAACCAGCACGAGGCCGAAGCGGGTGTCGGCAAGACCGAGCCTCGCGAACATGAGGTGGTAGAACACCAGCACGGCCACCGGCGGCAGCATTCGAGTCGACAGGACGAAGAACATAAAGTCGCCCTTGCCGACGAAATTGAAGCGGGAGCAGACATAGCCCGCCAGCGTCCCGAAGAAGACCGCCAGCGACGTGCCCGCGACCGACACGATGATGCTGTTCACCAGCGAATCGAACACGCCGACTGCCGAAGCGCTGTCCTTCGCCGCGCCGACGCCGAACACGGCTTGGTAGCCGCTCAGGTCAGGCGTGAAAAACAGCTTCGGCGGCATGGTGAAAAAGTCCATGCGGCTCTTGAAGGACGACAGCACCAGCCAGAAGATCGGGCCGACGTTGTAGATCGTGTAGACGACCAGCAGCGCAAGCACCAACCACCGCGTGGCGAGGTCAACCGTCGATGTTCGAGAGTTCGTCATGACGACCCTTGTCGTTTGGAAGCAATCGAAAAGCCGAACAGAATTGCCGACCGGCGCTCCCGCCTGCGCAGAACAGTCTTTCAGGTTAAGACGAAAAAGGCGCGCGGGAAACGTCCCCGCGCGCCCCTTGGGAGGATGTCGTTATTCGACGATAACGACTGCGTCCTGACCAACTGGCGAAATCATCTGGTCGGGAACTTCTGGCGTCTTTTCGCCGCGCTTGATCTCGTAGCCTGCGCGCTCCAGCGTCCGCTCGTTCTTCTCGGCAGCGTCTGAGAGCGCCTGCTGCACGGTCTTGGTGCCGGCCGCAGCACTGGAGATCTCCTGCTGCAACTCGTCCAGCAGCACGGGATACTCAGGCAGGTGCCAATAGTCGTTGAGGTACTGAAGCGCGGTCGAGAACTGCCGGTTGTAGGAGTTCAGACCCTGCCAGTCCGGGCTTTCCAGCACGGTCTTGAGACCCGTCTGGCAGACCGCTGCATAGCGCTTCTGCTGCTCGGGCTGGAAGTACCATTCCATGAACTTGGTAAGCTCGGGCAGCTTCTTGGAATACTTGTTGATGCCCATGCCCTGACCGCCGACAGAGAACTGGCGGCGGAACTTGCCGTCGCGGCCTACGGCCCCCGGAAGGACGGCGAAGCCGACCTTGTCGGCGAACTTCGAAACCTTGGGATCGGCGTTCGAGCCGTTGAAGTAGAACCACTGCATGGCCATCGCGACCTGGCCCTGCTGGATGGCGGTGTTGACTTCGTCGAAACCCCAGTTCTGCGAACCGGGAGGACCGAACTTGAACATGTCGACATAGGCCTGGACGCCATCGACCGAAGCCGGCGAGTCGAGGTAGCCCTTCACCTCGAAGGTTTCGGGATTGTAGAGTTCGCCACCGAACGACCACAGGTAGGAGTTGGATGCGGTCGTCGCGAAGTCATAGTCGCGGCCGCCCATCTGAGCCCAGCCATAGAGACCCTGATCGGGACGGGTGAAGAATTCAGCGACTTCCTTGGCTTCCTGATAGGTCTGGGGCACGGCAAGGTCGCGGCCGTATTTGGCCTTGAACGCTTCCTTTTCCTTGGGGTCCTCGAACAGATCCTTGCGGTAGGTCAGGCCGTAGGCGTCCTGGTTGGCGGGCAAGCCGAAGAACTCGCCCGAGCCGTCTGGAAATTCGCCGTAGCGCGACAGCGATGCCGGCGGGAATATGTCAGCCTTCAGATAGGTCGACTGGTCGAAGATGTCGTTGAGCTTCACCGCGTGGGAAGCGAATTCGGCGGTGGACTGGCTGTCCCACATCGCGAAATCGAACGCATCGCCCTGAATGGCGAATTCGGACGCGATCTTGTCGTGCCACTGCGGGCCGTAGGGAACCAGCGCAGGCACAATGTTGACCGATTTGTCGGGATAGTCCTTGGCAATGGCCACCAGCGCGTCGGCGCAGGTGCCGGCATGCCAGACGAACGTCAAATCGGTTGCGCGAGCTGCGCCGGAACCTGCAGCAAGAACGGCCGCGAGCGCGACCGCGGACGTCAGGGTATGCGTACACATAGCCTTGGACATTTATTTTCCTCCACTGAGTTGGTGGGGCTCGCGGATCGCTTCACGGAACCGTCTCCACCCCTGCCACGAACGATAGATTGCCGCGTTAAAAACATCAACAAAAAAGTTATAAATACCTAACTGGTGTTATTTCGCGGTTTCACAGTGGCATTATGGTTCGATAACAGGGAAACCACATCCGACATGTTGCGGCGCATTGGCCTCCACAATGCCATGCCCAGCAAGCCGCGCAGCCTGGCGTTCGTCTCGGCCCGCATTGCTATCGGACCGCACTGCACCATAGAGATTTTGATATTTTAACATTTTTTGGTGGATTGTTTTTGCGGCGATGTTAAGATTGGCGCTTCAGGAGGGATCGACCGTTGACCGACCAAGACTCGCTGCACCTGTCCAAGGCCGACCACCGCAGATCGGAAATAATCCGCATTCTGATGGAGAGCGGATCAGCGCAGATCAAGGACCTCGCAACCGCCCTCGACGTGTCCCTGATGACCGTCCATCGCGATCTCACCGAGTTGCACGACCGGGGCTTGGTGCGCCGCATCCGCGGCTCGGTATCGGTCGAAAAGTCCATGCTTTTCGAAAGCAGCTATCTCTATCGGGCACGTCAGCACGTCGAGGAAAAGCGGCGGCTCGCCAAAGCGGCGGTCGGCCATCTCGAACCTGGAAACGCCATCGTCTGGGACGATAGCTCGACGACATACCATGTCTGCGATTTCATCGACCAGGTGACGCCGGTAACTGTCATCACCAATGCGTTGCCGGTAATGGAAACGCTGCGCGACAGGCAGGATGTCGAACTGATCGCGCTCGGCGGCAAATATATCCGCGTGTACAACGGCTTTTTCGGCATGGCCTGCGAAAAGGCGATCCGTTCTTACCGCGTCGACGTTGCGCTGATGTCCACCACGACCATTCAAGGCACGTCGCTCTTCACCCAGGACGAACACGTCGTGCGCGCCAAGCAGGCGATGATCGAGATCGCGCGCAAAAAGATCCTGCTCGTCGATGAAAGCAAGTTTCATTTCTCGGCACTGAACTTTGTCGCCGACCTGAGCGTGTTCGACGTGGTTCTTGTCTCGCACTCCGTCGAACAGTCGATCATCGGGCGAATGCGCGAGGCCGGCGTCAGGATCGAATTGGTCTGAGGCCGGACACGCAGGAGCTTCCCGCTCAGTTCGCCTTGCCGCGCTTCATGTCGGCCGCTTTCTCGGCGATCATGGCGACCGGCGACGCGGTGTTTCCAGACACGATTGGGGGCATGATCGAAGCGTCGACCACGCGAAGGCCGGCAGGACTGCGGACGCGAAGATCGGGGGCTAAGACGGCCTTTTCGTCAAGCCCCATGCGACATGTGCCGACAGGATGGCCGTGAGGACCACCCGATTTGCCCCTGCCGCATCAGCGCCGCGGATTCATGCCCGGCGACGCAGCAGCGCCCGGGCCGTCAGCACAGCCAGCGTGATCAGGATGAGGATTACCGAGAGCGCCGCGATCGCCGGGTCGATGTTGTCGCGCAGCCCCATCCACATGAGACGCGGCAACGTGATGGCGTTGACGCTGGTGACGAACAGCGTCACGCCGATCTCTTCCCAAGACAGCACAAAGGAGAGCAGCCAGGCGGCAAGTACGCCGAACTTGATGTTGGGAATGATGACCTTGGTCGCCCGCTCCCATAACGACGCGCCCAATCCGCGCGCGGCGAGGTCGATGCGCCGGTCGACCTGGCTCAGCGCCACGAGGATCAGCACGACCGCGAACGGCGTCGTCATGACGGCATGGGCCAGCGCCACGCCGAGCCATGTGTCATAGCCAACCACCCCGTTCACCCCCGAAAGGAACGTAAGGAGGAAGTAGAGCGTGATGGCCGACACGACAGGCGGTACCACCATCGGCAACAGCACGAAGCCGACCAGTACCGCGGCGAAACGCGGCTGGAACATCCAGATGCCGAGGCTGAAGGTAAGCGCAAACAGAGTGGCAAATGCACTGCTGATGGCGCCCACGCGGATGCTGAGCAGAATTCCATCGAGCCAGCGCGGGTCTTCTATCAGCGCGCGATAGTGGCGCAGGGACAACTCGCCGCTCGGCATAGACAGCATGCGCGCCGGCGTCAGCGACACGGGCACCACGGCGATCAGCGGCATCAGCAGGAATACCGCTACCAGGAGCGAGGCAACAAGAACGACCGGTCCGGGGCGATAGGTGGTCATGGGTCAGCCCGCCATCTGACCGGGTTTCAGGAAACGGAAAAGCGCCGCCATCAGCAAGCCGACAATCAACACCAGAACGACGCTGATTGCGGCGCCGAGACCCCAGTCCGGGCTTTGGAAAATCCTGAGATAGACGAGTTCGGCGATCATCACGCTTCGCCCGCCGCCGAGAATCGCAGGCGTGACGAAGAAGCCCAGTGAAAACACGAACACGATGAGCGCGGCGCCAATGATCCCCGACATCGTCATCGGCACGAAGACGGACCAGAAGATGCGCACCCGGCCGGCGCCAAGCCCGCGCGCCGCGAGCAGTACACGATCGTCGAGGTTGCGCATCGCCGACGCCAGCGGAAAGACCGCGAAAGGAATGAGAAAATGCGTCATGCCGACGACGACGCCGAACTCGTTGCGGACGAGCGCAAGCGGTTCGCTGACGATGCCGGCTGCCTGCAGCCATGTGTTGATCAGGCCGCGATTGGACAAAAGCGCCACCCAGCCGAAGGCGCGCGTCAGAAGCGAGATCCAG
>JAPLOZ010000031.1 GCA_026400435.1 Hyphomicrobiales bacterium
CGGTTCCCGGCGATTTCGACACGCCCCTCTAGAACAAGATCACGGCCTCCCGGTCCATTTGAGACGATTGCCGACTGAAGTATGAAGTCATGAGCCTTCTCGAGAAAATCGGACTGCCGAGCGGCAGAACCGGCCAGTTCATTGTCGACGGCGTCGCCGACGGCTTCGAGGCGTTCGCGCTTGCCTCGGTCGCCGCCGAAGCCGCGCCCGATGGACCGGTGCTGTTTGTCGCGCGCGACGGCCAGCGCATTCCCGCGATTGTCGAGGCGCTGGCCTTTGCTGCTCCCGGACTGCCGGTGTTCGAGTTCCCGGCTTGGGATTGCCTGCCTTACGACCGCGTTTCGCCTGGAGCCGATGCCGCGGCCCGCCGTCTTGCAGCGCTGTCTGCGATGGCTGCGCTGCGCAAGTCGCCGCATCGCGCCGTGATCCTCACCACCGCTAACGCGCTCCTGCAGCGCATTCCGCCCGCCGAGATCATCGAAGCTCAGGCGTTCCACGCGCGGCCGGGCAGCAATGTCAACATGAACGAGTTGATCGCCCGGCTTGATAAATCCGGCTTCGAGCGCGTGCCGACAGTGCGCGATGTCGGTGAATTCGCCGTCCGCGGCGGCATCCTCGACCTCTTTGCGCCCGCCGCCGATGAGGCGCTGCGGCTCGACTTCTTCGGCGACACGCTGGAAACGATCCGCGCCTTCGACGTTGCCACGCAACGCACCACCGGCACGCGCGGCCAGGTTTCCCTGCAGCCGATGACCGAGGTCACGCTGACGCCGGAAACGATCAGCCGGTTCCGCCGCAACTACATCGAAGCCTTCGGCGCACCGTCGCGCGACGACGGCCTCTATGCTGCGATCAGCGAGGGCCGCCGCTTCGCCGGCATGGAGCACTGGCTGCCCTTCTACTACGAACGGCTGGATACGCTGTTCGACTATCTGCCTGGAGCTCCGGTCGTCTTCGACCACCTGACGAGCGAGGCGGTCGACGAGCGCCACAAGCTGATCCTGGATTACTACGAGGCGCGCCGGCAGCAGGCCGGTTCGGCGCTCAAGGACGCCGTGCCCTACAAGCCGACGCCGCCCGACCTGATCTATCTGTCGCCCGAGAATATCGCGGCCGCGCTGCCTGACCACCTGGCCGTCGAACTGACGCCGTTCGACACGCCGGACGCCGGCCCACGGTCGGTGCTTCACGCGGGTTCGCGCGCGGGCAACAGCTTCGCCGAGGAGCGCGCCGACCCCAACGCCAACGTCTTCGACGCCGCCGTCAGGCATATAGCCGGTATCCGCGCGGCGGGCCGCCGCGTCGTTGTCGCAGGCTGGACGGAAGGCTCGCTCGACCGGCTGTCCCAGATTCTGGGCGAGCACCAGTTGGGCAACGTCAAGCCGGTCGCCACGCTCGCCGATGTCGCAAAGCTGGAACCCGGGCAGGCGGGCGCCGCCGTCCTGCCGCTGGAAGCGGGTTTCGAGACCGATCGCCTCGTCATCGTGGCAGAGCAGGACATCCTGGGCGATCGCCTGGTGCGCCGCTCCAAACGGCGCAAGAAGGCGTCGGACTTCATAGCCGAGGCCGCATCGCTTTCGGCTGGCGACATCGTCGTCCATGCCGACCACGGAATCGGCAGGTTCATCGGACTTAAGACCATCGAGGCCGCGGGTGCCCCGCACGACTGTCTCGAGATCCACTATGCCGGCGACGGCCGGCTATACCTGCCGGTCGAAAACATCGAGCTTCTGTCGCGCTACGGCTCGGATTCGGCCGAGGCGCAGCTTGACCGGCTTGGCGGAGGCGCCTGGCAATCGCGCAAGGCGCGGCTGAAAAAGCGCCTGCTCGAGATGGCCGGCGGGCTGATCCGAATAGCGGCAGAGCGCAAGATGCGCTCCGCAGCCGCGTTCACTGCGCCCGACGGGCTCTATGGCGAGTTCTCGGCGCGGTTCCCGTACGAGGAGACCGACGACCAGCAGACGGCCATCGACGCTGTGCTTGAAGATCTCGCGGCAGGGCGGCCGATGGATCGGCTGATTTGTGGCGACGTCGGTTTCGGCAAGACCGAAGTCGCGCTGCGCGCGGCTTTCGTCGCCGCCATGGAAGGGGTGCAGGTCGCCATCGTGGTGCCTACCACGCTGCTGGCGCGCCAGCACTTCAAGACGTTCTCCCAGCGTTTTGCCGGCCTGCCTGTGCGCGTGCGCCAGGCCTCGCGCCTTGTCGGCGCCAAGGAACTCGCCGAGACCAAGAAGGGCATCGCCGACGGAACCGTCGATATCGTGGTTGGCACGCATGCGCTGCTCGGCAGCGCGGTCTCGTTCAAGAGCCTGGGCCTGCTCATTGTCGACGAGGAGCAGCACTTTGGCGTCAAGCACAAGGAGCGGCTGAAGGAGCTGAAGAGCGATGTTCACGTGCTCACGCTGTCCGCCACGCCCATTCCGCGCACGCTTCAACTCGCGCTCACTGGCGTGCGTGAACTGTCGCTTATCGCCACCCCGCCCGTCGACCGCATGGCGGTGCGCACCTTCATCTCACCGTTCGATGCGCTGGTGATCCGAGAGACGCTGCTGCGCGAGCGCTATCGCGGCGGCCAGAGTTTCTACGTCGTGCCACGCATTTCCGATCTCGCCGAAATCCAGGAATTCCTGCACGCCTCCGTGCCGGAACTGAAGGTCGGCACCGCGCACGGCCAGATGCCTCCAGGCGAACTCGACGACATCATGAACGCCTTCTACGACGGCAAGTACGACGTGCTCCTGTCAACCACGATCGTCGAATCCGGGCTCGACATCCCGACCGCAAACACGCTTATCGTCCACCGCGCCGACATGTTCGGGCTGGCGCAGCTCTACCAGCTTCGCGGCCGGGTAGGGCGCTCCAAGCTGCGCGCCTATGCGCTGTTCACGCTGCCAGCCAACCGCAAGCTGACCGATACCGCCGACCGCCGCCTCAAGGTGTTGCAATCGCTCGACACGCTGGGCGCCGGTTTCCAGCTTGCCAGCCATGACCTCGATATTCGCGGCGCCGGCAACCTGCTCGGCGAGGAACAGTCGGGCCATATCAAGGAGGTCGGCTTCGAGCTCTACCAGCAGATGCTGGAGGAGGCGGTCGCCGAGATCCGTGACACCGGCGAGCCGGTCGACGGCGGCTGGTCGCCGCAGATCACCGTGGGCACCGCCGTGATGATCCCGGAAGGATACGTTCCCGACCTGCAGCTTCGGCTGGCGCTCTATCGCCGTCTCGGCGATCTGGCGACGACCGAAGAGATTGATGCATTCGCCGCCGAGATGATCGATCGTTTCGGGCCGCTTCCCGACGAGGTGCAGCACTTGCTGAAGATCGTCTTCATCAAGGCGCTTTGCCGCCAGGCGAACGTCGAGAAGCTCGACGCCGGGCCGAAGGGCGTCGTCATCCATTTCCGCGAGAAGAAATTCCCGGACCCGGTCGGACTGGTGCGCTATATCGGCGAGCAGGGATCGCTTGCCAAGATCAGGCCGGACCACAGCATCGTCTTCATGCGTGACTGGCCGAGCGCCGAAAAGCGCCTATCGGGCTCCGCCGTCGTGATGACCCAACTCGCCCGCATGGCGGCGAAGGCAGCCTGACAGATGACTGGCGGAACGGATCTCAAGGCGCTCCTGGCCTCGATGTCGCCGGAACTCCTGGCAGGCGTTTTCGTCTTCGTCACGCTCCCGCCGGGCTCACCGCTGCCGAGCGGCGTCGACCCGGTGATGATCTTTCGCGAGCGCGAAGGCGTCACGCTGATCGCTCCGCGGGACGAGGCGGAGGCAGCGGGGCTGCCCCACACTTTTCCCAGCCGCATGATCACGCTGGATGTTCATTCCTCCCTTGAGGCTGTCGGCTTCCTTGCCGCGATAGCGACGCGCCTCGCAGCCGCGGGCATGGGCGTAAATCCTGTCGCAGGCTATTTCCACGACCATCTGTTCGTGCCGGCAGACCGTGCGGAGGATGCGATGGAGATTCTGGCGGCCATCGCCGCTGAGAATGGCTCGCCGGAGGCCAGCCGCTAGGTCAGTTCGCCCTTCGCCTTTGCTTCGGCAATCTGCCGGATGGCATCGACGAGCGTATCGACATCCTGGGCGCCCATGACGGCGTATTTGCCCTCGAACAGGAAACACGGCACGCCGCTGACGCCCATGCGCGCCGCGGTCGCGGCCTCCTCGGCTACCGCATCGCGGTCGGCGTCGCTGGCAAGCAGGCTTTCCACCACCGCTCTGTCCATTCCGGCGTCGCTTGCCGCGTCGGCCAATGCCGCATGGTCGCCGATATTCACGCCTTGCTCGAAATACAGTCGGAAGAGGTTCCGCACGAGCTTGTTCTGGACCTCCGGACTGGCTGCTCCCGCCCAGCGTATGACGCGGTGCGCGTCAAGCGTGTTCGGCGACACCTTGATCGCATCGAACGCGTAGTCGATGCCGACCGCCCTGCCGAGCGACTCCAGGCGGGCGTGGGCCGCGCGCAGGCCGTCACCATCGCCGAACTTGCCGCGCATATAGGCTGCCCGGTCCATTCCCTCGCGCGGGATCGTCGGGTCGAGCTGAAACGGCCGCCAGCTTACCGCGACGTCGACGCCCGGCGAGGAGGCAATCGCCTGATCGAGGCGCTTCTGGCCGAGAAAGCACCACGGGCAAACGACATCGGAGACGACGTCGATACGAAGGTTTTGCTTTTCTTGCATCCAATCCGACTCTCAATTCGCCGCATGCCACCAGGTTGGCAACTGCGCACCCTGCAGCGGGGCGATTTCCGGCCGCTGGATGCGTTTCCAATGCGCGACCCACTGCTCCGGCTTAAAGTACAGCGGAACGACGTACGCGCCACTCAAAAGCACGCGATCATAGCCCCGGACAGCGTCGATGAACTCCTCGCGGGTGCGGGCATTGACCAAAGCGTCGATCATCGCATCGATCGCGGGATCGGCTGCGCCGGCATAGTTGAACGTGCTTTTCGTTTCACGACCGGCGGAGCCCCAGCGACTGAGTTGCTCGATCCCCGGCGAAAGCGAGGCCGTGTAGTTGAAGAACATGGCGTCGAAGTCGTAGTCCTTCTGGCGGGCGACAAACTGCGCCGCGTCGACCGAACGGATAGACATTGCAATGCCGAGTTTCGCCAGCGTTTGCTGATAGGCGACGGCCACCTGCTGGTTCTCGTTGCTCTTGAGCATGATTTCAAACGCAACCGGCTTGCCGTCGGGCGCGGTCATTCGTCCCTCCTGCAGCACATAGCCCGCCTGCTTCAGCTTCTCAAAGCCGATGCGCATGAACGCGCGGTCAAGCCCGCTTCCGTCCGAAACGGGGGGCTTCCAGCCGTCGGCCATGATCTCGGGCGTCACCGCGTCAGGGTAGGGGGCAAGCAGGGACCTTTCCCCTTCGCTGGCGGGGTGTCCATATGAGGAGAGGTCGGAGTTGTCGAAAAAGCTCTTGGTGCGCGTGTAGGCGCCCGAGAAAAGCGTCCGGTTCGCCCATTCGAAGTCGAACAGATCGATCAATGCCGCGCGCAGTTTCGGGTCGGCGAACACTGGCCTGCGTGTGTTCATGACGATGCCGAGCATGCCAGAAGGCATTCTGGTGGCGATCGTGTCCTTGACGATGTCGCCACGGGTCACTGCGGGGAAATCATATTGGCTTGTCCAGCGGCCGCTGTTCTCGTCGATCAATACGTCGACGAGCCCTTTCTTGAATGCCTCGAACATGGCGTTCTCATCGCGGAAATAGGTTAGCGTGACCGTGTCGTAGTTGTCGAAGCCGCGCTTCGAGGGAATGTCCTTCGCCCAGTAGTCGGGGTTGCGACGGAAGGTCAGCGAGTCGCCAGGTTTCACCGTCTCCAGCCGGTATGGCCCGCTGCCGATGATTGGCTTCAGCGTCGATTTGTCGAAGGTTTCAGGGTCGATCGCGTGTCGGGGCAGGATCGGAAACAGGCCCAGGATCAGCGGCAGCTCGCGGTCGGGCTGCTTGAACGTGAAGCGCACGCCACGAACGCCCACCTTCTCGACCTTGGCGATCTTCTTAGCCG
This sequence comes from Hyphomicrobiales bacterium, assembly GCA_026400435.1. Lineage (GTDB taxonomy): Bacteria > Pseudomonadota > Alphaproteobacteria > Rhizobiales > Rhizobiaceae > Mesorhizobium_K. Next base: position 6,016 of record JAPLOZ010000031.1, read on the forward strand.
TAACGCCATAACGCGGAAGTCCTTTTTCGGCCAGAAGGCCGAACGTGAAGATCACATCCTCGGGTGTAACCGGACTGCCGTCGGAGAATTTTGCCTGTTCATCAAGAGTGAATTCCGCGAAGCTGCGCTGGTCGTCGGTCTCGATCGTCTCTGCCAGCAGCGGATAGAGCGTGAACGGCTCGTCCGCCGAGCGCATCATCAGCGTTTCGAAGACGTTGTTGCCGAAAATGAGGTCGAGGCTGCCCCGCGCGCCGCTTCCCTGGACGATGAATGGATTGATGCTGTCGAAGGTGCCTATCCACGCGTAGTTCACGCCGCCGCCTTTGGGCGCATGCGCATTGACATAGGGCAGACTGGCGAAATCGGCGGGCAGTGCGGGCTCGCCAATCATGGCGATGGCGTGCGTCGGCTCAGCATGCGCCGTTGCGCCGCAGTGTGCCGCGGCGAGTGCAAGGATGAAGCCATGAAGCAGCCGTCGCATGCAGATCTCCCGAACGAGGCTGGGGTCGAGCCTTGATTCGCGGCCAGCACAGTAACACGGCCCAACCCTCATTGACCGACGGTAGCCGCTCCGTCTTTTCGGCTGCCAACGTTGCCGCCGGGCTGGATTCCGCCGACGCGGCGGTGTAGAGGCGTGGCGAAGTCATCCTGTTGCCTCAATTCGGCAACAGGTAGCGCAGACGAACGGCCTGAGCCGTACTCGATCACTTGAGAGGAATGGAGCGAGATGACAAGCCTGAAAACCGACGCTTATAGCATTTCGGTCATGGCTGCCGGCGTGTTGGGCGTGTTGGCTGCCGGGCTGGTGCCTGCGGGAGCGCAGCAGCAGCAACAGCAGCCGCAGATTCCAAAAGGCTGGTTCAAGGCTTGCGCCAAGCAGGAAGACGTCGACATCTGCAACGTGCAGAACATCATGACCGCCAGCACTGGTCAGATGGTCACCGGCATCAGCCTTCTGGAACTCAAGGGCAAGGTGAACCGCAAGGTGTTCCAGGTTACCGTTCCCACCGGCCGCCTGGTGCCTCCGGGCATCGGCCTTCAGGTCGACAACGGCAAGGCGCAGAAGCTTGAGTACGTTCTCTGCTTCCCCGACCGCTGCATCGCCGAGGCGCAGCTTTCCGATACGCTTGTCGCTTCCTTCAAGAAGGGCACAGAGCTGACGCTGACTTCGGTCAACTCGCAGAACCAGGCAAACCCGGTCAAGGTTTCGCTGGCCGGCTTTACCGGCGCGTTCGACGGCCCGCCGCTCCAGCAGTCCGACATTGAGGACCGCCAGAAGAAGCTTCAGGAATTCGTCGCCAAGAACAACGAGGACTTCGCCAAGAAGCTCAAGGAAGAGCAGGACAAGGCGAAGGCGGCCAACTAGGCGTCATTGACAAACGGCAATGCAAAAAAGCGGGGCATTTGCCCCGCTTTTTTGTTGCAGGTATGCCCAGGGTTCAGTGCCGCGCCAGAACCCTCGGCGAATACTGGCCGTCGGGCTTGCGCTCGAACAGCTCGCGAAGCTGGGGATGGCGGACCGGTTCGCCAGAGTCGTCCTCGAGCAGGTTCTGCTCCGAGACATAGGCGATGTATTCGGTGTCCGAATTCTCGGCCAGCAGATGGTAGAAGGGCTGGTCCTTGCGCGGCCGGACTTCGCGCGGGATCGCTTCGTACCACTCGTTGGTGTTGCTGAACTGCGGATCGACGTCGAAAATGACGCCGCGAAACGGAAAGATGCGGTGCCGCACCACCTGGCCGATCGCAAACTTAGCCGTTTTCATATCGTTCATGACCCAAGCCTCTTCCCATATTTGGCGCAGTGCAGCATGCAATTCAATCCCGCATGCTTGAACTGCGGGAATGAGCCCGGCTGAACGGGGCCTGCAGGGAGCCCGCATACCAACATGTCTGACGTCTTCGGTCTCGTTCTTCCCTTCTTTGGCCTGATCTTCCTTGGGTTCTTCGTCGCGCGCATCACCCGTCAGCCGCTTGAAGCGCTCGGATGGATGAACACCTTCATCGTCTATTTCGCTCTTCCGGCCCTGTTCTTCCAACTGCTGGCCAAGACGCCGTTCGAACGGCTGGCGGAGTGGACGTTCATCCTCGGCTCGGTCATCACAACCTATGTCATCTTCACGATTATGTTCGCGGGGTCGATGCTGATCGAGCGCAGCGGCATCGCCGAATCCACCGTCAAGGGTCTGTCGGCCGCCTACGGCAACATCGGCTACATGGGCCCTGGACTCGCGCTGCTGGTGCTGGGGCAGGAGGCTGCGGTGCCTGTCGCGCTGATCTTCTGTTTCGAGAACATTGTCCACTTCGCAGTCGCGCCGATGATGATGGCGCTCGCCGGCGGCGACAGGCGTTCGCCACTCGAGCTTGTCCGGGGCGTCGTGCGCAAGATCGCGCTGCACCCATTCATCATTGCAACGGCTTGCGGCGTGGCGGCAGCTTATTTGCGGTTGCGCCCGCCCTTGCCGGTGGAGCGGCTGCTTGAATACCTGTCCGCCGCCGCCGCGCCCTGTGCCTTGTTCGCCATGGGCGTGACGCTGGCGCTGCGTCCGCTGAAGCGCGTGCCAAGGGAACTTGGGCCGATCGCAGTGCTCAAGCTCGTAGTCCACCCGCTGCTCTGCTACGTGGTGCTGAGCTGGGTGGGAGACTTTTCCCCGGTGTGGCTGTTTGCGGCGGTGCTTCTCGCGGCGCTGCCGACCGCCACCAACGTGTTCGTCATAGCCCAGCAATACGGCGTGTGGGTGGAAAGGGCGTCCGCGAGCATCCTGCTCACCACCTGCATTTCGGTCGCCACCGTGACCGGTCTGCTCTATCTCATCAAGGGCGGCCTGTTACCGCCGGACCTGTTCCCGTAGGTCTGAAAGCATGGTGGCGAGGCCGCTGCCTGGCTGCAGCCCCTCGCGCATGAAGAACGCGCGCAGCGGCGCGAGCCCGCCGATCATGCCGAGCCCGGCGCTGCGGGCAAGCTGGGCCGGCAGCATGTCCGACAGCAGCGAGATGTTCAAAAGATTGACCGCGCCGGCGCGGGCAAGAACGTCTGGTCGGCGCTGTCTGTCATATGCCGCCAAGGCATCCTGCGCGCCGGGGTCGTCGGCATTTCTCTCAACGATATCCGCTAGATCGCGTACGTCCCTGATCCCGAGGTTAAGACCTTGCGCGCCTATCGGCGGGAACACATGCGCCGCCTCGCCTACCAGAACCACGCGGTTTTGGGCAAAGCGGACGGGAAGGATGGCGCTGAGGGGAAAGACCTGCCGTCCGGGCTCTACCGTCACTCGGCCAAGCAGGGATTGCATCTTTTCTTCCACCCGCACAGAGAGCGCCGCGTCGTCGAGCGCCGCCAGTTCATCCGCGGTCTGGGGCCGCACCACCCAAACCAGGCTTGACCGGTTGCCCGGCAGGGGAACCTGGGTGAACGGTCCCGTCTCGGTATGGAATTCGGTCGACATGAAGCCGTGCGGGCGGCTATGGGCAACGTTCACGACAAGCGCCGCCTGGGGATAGGAGCGCGTTGAGGTCCTGATGCCGGCGGCGTCTCGCGCCGAAGACATGCGTCCGTCGGCTGCAACCGCAAGCGCCGCTTCGATTTGGCTCTCGTCGCCCAGCCGCGCTGAAATGCTGCATTCTCCGATGGTCCATGCCTCGACCAGCGATTGCCGCCACTCGATCGCCGGCCGTTCCAGGATAGCTGCCGCCAAGGTCGCGTTGAGGTCGCGGTTTGGAATGTTCAACCCGAAGTGATCGGCGCCGATTTCCGCTGCACGAAATGTCACGACCGGGCTGCGGATCAACCGCTGTGTCGCGTCCACGATGCGCATGACCTTCAGCGGCGCCGCCTTCGGGCGAAGCGCATCGAGGACGCCCAGCCCGTCCAGCAGGCCAAGCGCCGGCCTCATCACGGCCGTGGTGCGGCGATCCGTGGACGAGGGGGAAGGTCCAACCAGGGTGACCCTTGCGCCTGTTGCCGAGAGCGCCAGCGCCGCGATCATGCCGACGGGGCCGCTGCCCGCTACGATGATCCCCAGATTCCGGTCCGTGTTCAATGACGTGGTTCCCGCATACCTGAACCTATATGGCACGCGCCGCCGTCCGATCAATGCGACCGCTGGACACCCTTCGATCGGTCCAGTCACGGGCTTGTGCCGAGGAAGGTGCTGCTATTACTGTCGGGTCTGCTTCTCCGGCGCATGCCGGCATGTCTGTAACGGAGTACCGCGCGGCTGTTGAAACCAAAGCGAAAAGTCACTTGGCCGCAGGCGCGGGCCTTTTCGGTCCATCTCCTGACAGCGTCGGGCTCATTCCTTGCATTCTTGTCGCTGGTCGCCGCCAGCGAGGAGCGCTGGACAGCCATGTTCTGGTGGCTCGGCCTCGCACTATTCGTCGATGGCATAGACGGGCCAATCGCCCGCAAGCTGGACGTCAAGGAGATCCTGCCCACATGGTCGGGCGAACTCCTCGACAACATCATCGACTACGTCACCTACGTTTTGATCCCCGCCTTCGCCCTCTACCAGTTCGGGCTGATGGGCGAGGGGCTGTCATTTCTATCGGCGGCGATCATCGTGGTATCGAGCGCGATCTACTACGCCGATACCGGCATGAAGACGGCGGAAAACTTCTTCAAGGGCTTTCCCGTCGTCTGGAACATGATCGTCTTTACGCTTTTCGTGATCGAGCCCGGCGAATGGGTGTCGTTCGCCGTCGTTCTGATTGCGGGTGTCCTGACGTTCGTTCCGGTGCATTTTCTCCATCCGGTTCGCGTCAAGCGGCTGCGGCTGCTCAATCTCGGCGTCACGCTGGCATGGTGCGCGTTCGGGGCGGTTGCATTGGCCGAGTCCTATCTTGCCCAGTTCTATACGCAGATTGGGGTGCTCGCTGAAAACGTAAGTGCCTTCACAAAGATCGGCATAGGTATCAGCGGCATCTATCTGTTTTGCATCGGTGGCGTCATGCAGATGTTCCCCAATCTCGGCGCAAAACCCGCAATCCAGAAGGCCTGACATGTCCAAGGCAATATTCGTCCGCTCGGTTGGCGGACCTGAGGTGCTTTCGTATGAAGACTACGATCCCGGCAGGCCGGGTGCCGAAGAGGT
>JAPLOZ010000113.1 GCA_026400435.1 Hyphomicrobiales bacterium
TGACCAAGGACGTCCCCCCTTACGCGGTTGTCGCGGGCTGCCCGGCGAAAGTCGTCGGCGATGTCCGCAGCATGTCGGCCGCCAAGAAATCCCAGTCAGTGAATCAAGTTGCAGAAGAGGTTGTGGGTTAATGACCGCTAAAAAAGAGACGAACGCGGTGAAAGCCCGCAAGGCCCCCAAGAAGGTCAAAGTGATCGCCGAGAGCGGTCCTGCCGTCGAAGTGCTGGCCGGCCCGAAAGTCGCTGCCAAGCGTGATGTGATCAACATCGGCGTCATCGGCTATGGCTACTGGGGCCCCAACCTGGTCCGCAACTTCGCCGAACTCTCCGAAGCGAAGATGCACACGGTCGCCGACCTCAACCCCAAAGCGCTCGAGCTGGCGGCCAAGCGCCACCCGGCGACCAAGACGACCACCGACATCCAGGCGATGATCCGCGACCCGGAAATCGACGCGATTGCGATCGCGACCCCGGTCTCGACCCACTTCTCGCTCGCCATGGCCGCCCTGAAGGCCGGCAAGCACGTCTGGCTCGAAAAGCCGATGACGGAAACGTCCATGCAGGCGCGCGCGCTGATCGAGGAAGCCAACAAGCGCAACCTCACGCTGCACGTCGACCACACCTTCGTCTACACCGGCCCGGTCCGCCGGATGCGCGACATGGTGCAGAACGGCGACCTCGGCAAGGTGCTGTACTACGACTCGACCCGCATCAACCTCGGCCTGTTCCAGCGCGACGTTAACGTGATCGCCGACCTCGCCGTCCACGACTTCTCGATCCTGGACTATGTGTTCAACCAGCATCCGGTCGCGGTTTCGGCCTCTGGCATCAACCACTACCCGGGAACGCCGGAAAACCTGGCCTTCATCACGCTGTTCTACGAAACCGGCTTCATCGCCCACGTAAACGTTTCGTGGCTGGCGCCGGTGAAAGTGCGCACGATCCTGATCGGCGGCACCGACAAGATGATCACTTTCGACGAACTTCAACCTTCCGAGAAACTGAAAATCTACGACAAGGGCGTATCGTTCACGGATGACCCCGCCAAGATCCATGAAATGCGTGTCGGCTATCGCGCCGGCGACATGTGGGCTCCCAAGGTGGACGGCTCTGAAGCGCTGCTCGTCGAGGGCAAGCACTTCGTCGACTGCATCAAGTCGGGCAAGTCGTCCGTGTCGGACGGCGAGTTCGGCTTCCGCATGGTCGAGCTGATCGAGGCGGCCACCGCTTCGATGCGCGGCCGCGGCGAGACCATCCACCTCCCCAAATCCAAGTAACCAGATCAAGATAGCGAGCGAGCACACCACCATGGGCGTCCCTTTCGTCGACCTCAAAGCGCAGTACCACTCGATCAAGGCAGAAGTTGACGCCGCCCTGATCGCCACGATGGAATCGTGCGCCTTCACCCTCGGGCCGGAAGTCGCCGCGCTCGAGAAGGACTTCGCTGTCTATGCCGGCACGAACTTCGCCGCTGGCGTCAACAACGGCACGTCCGCGCTTCACCTGGCCCTGCTCGCTGCAGGGGTTGGCCCGGGCGATGAAGTGATCACCGTTCCCTTCACCTTCATCGCATCGGCCTCGGCCATCCACTACACGGGCGCAACGCCGGTGTTCTGCGATATCGACCCCGTCACTTTCACGATGGACCCGGCGGCTCTCGAAGCCGCAATCACGCCGCGCACCAAAGCCATCGTGCCGGTTCACCTGTTCGGCCAGATGGCCGACATGGACCCGATCATGGCGATCGCGAAGAAGTACAACCTCTTTGTGCTCGAAGACGCGGCCCAGGCTCACGGCGCCGAGTACAATGGCAAGCGCGCCGGCTCGTTCGGCGATGCGACCGGTTTCTCGTTCTACCCGGGCAAGAACCTGGGCGCGGCTGGCGAAGGCGGCATGACTGTAACTCCGCACGCCGAGATCAACCGCAAGGTCCGCATGCTGCGCGACTGGGGCGCGGAGAAGAAGTATCACCACGAGATCATCGGCTACAACATGCGCCTGGAAGGCATCCAGGGTGCCGTCCTCCGCGTCAAGATGAAGTACATCGAGAAGTGGACCGAGATGCGCCGTGACGCCGCCGAGCGTTACCGCACGATGTTCGAAGGCACGGGCGTGAAGACGCCGGTTGCGCTCGCGAACCGCCGCCACGTCTACCACATCTACGCGATCCGCACGACCGAGCGTCAGCGCTGGATCGATGCGCTCAACGCGAAGGGCATCCAGACGGGCATCCACTACCCGTTCCCGCTGCACACGCTGAAGGCGTTCGACCATCTGGGCTACAAGCAGGGCCAGTTCCCGCACGCCGAGAAAGCTGCCGCCGAAGTGCTGTCGCTGCCGATGTATCCGGAGCTGCAAGCCGTCCAGCAGGAAGAAGTGGTCGCCGCGGTGGCCGCTCTCCAGAAGGAAGCGCTCGCGCTCGCCTAGTGAACAACGGGGTCCGTCGCTGCAACGGCGGACCCTGTCGACTACTCAGAACAAGAACGCCAGTAGATTACGGGTGACGGGACAATGAAAATCGAAGGCTCAAAGATCCTGGTGACGGGGGGCGCAGGCCTCATCGGCTCCACCACGATCGACCAGTTGCTCGCGAACGAGAAGCCGGCCGAGATCGTGATCCTGGACAACATGTCCCGCGGCTCGACACGCAACCTCGAGAACGCGCTCAAGGACGAGCGCGTGAAGCTCATCCAGGGCGACATCCGCGACAAGGACCTCGTCTACAAGGTCACCGAAGGCATGGACGCGGTCATCCACATGGCCGCCATCCGCATCACCGCCTGCGCCGCCGATCCACGCGAAGCGATGGAAGTGATGAATGACGGCACGTTCAACGTGATCGACGCCGCCCACAAGGCCGGCGTGAAGAAGGTGCTCGCTGCCTCCTCCGCCTCGATCCTCGGTCTCGCTGACACGTTCCCGACGACGGAAGACCACCACCCCTACAACAACCGCACCTGGTACGGCGCCTCCAAGATCATGCTCGAGGGCCTGCTGCGCTCTTACAACGACATGTACGGCCTGAACTACGTCGCGATGCGCTACTTCAACGTCTACGGCCCGCGCATGGACGTCGAAGGCAAGTACACCGAAGTGCTCGTCCGCTGGGTCCAGCGCATCAGCCAAGGCATCCCGCCGCTCGTACTGGGCGATGGCAAGACGTCGATGGACTTCATCTACATTGAGGACCTCGCTCGCGCGAACGTCCTCGGCCTGAAGTCTGATGCGACGGATGAAGTCTTCCACATCGCCTCGGGCGTCGAGACATCTCTGAACGAGCTGGCCTACACGACCATGAAGGTCATGGGCGCGCCGGCCGACATGGTTCCCGAATACGGCCCCGAACGCAAAGTGAATGCGGTGTCGCGCCGTCTCTCGTCCACCGAGAAGGCCGAGCGCCTGCTGGGCTTCAAGGCTGAAGTCAGCCTCGAAGAAGGCGTGCGCCGGTTCGTCACCTGGTGGGAAGCCAACAAGGACAGGTTCAACTGACATGATCCCGATTATCAAACCTGTGATGGACCAGCGCGAAGCCGATGCGGCCTCGCGCGTCATCCTCTCCGGCTGGATCACGCAAGGTCCGGAAGTCGCCGCGTTCGAGAAAGAGTTCGCTGAGTTCGTCGGCGCGGAATACGCAACCGCCGTCTCCAACTGCACCACCGGCCTGCATCTCGCGCTGCTGGTTGCCGGTGTCGGTCAGGGCGATGAAGTCATCACCGTTTCGCACTCCTACATCGCGACGGCCAACTCGGTGCGCTATTGCGGCGCCGAGCCCGTGTTCGTCGATGTCGATCCGGCCACCCATAACATGGACCCGGCTCTGATCGAAGCTGCGATCACGCCGAAAACGAAAGCGATCCTGCTTGTCCATCAGATGGGCATGCCGGCTGATCTTTCGGGCATCGTTGCGGTCGCCAAGAAACATAACCTCAAGGTCGTCGAAGACGCCGCCTGCGCCGTTGGCGCGGAATACACGTGGGATGGCGAGTGGGAAAAGGTCGGACGCTGCCGCGGCGACGTGGCCGTGTTCTCCTTCCACCCGCGCAAGATCATGTCGACGGGTGATGGCGGCATGCTGACCACGCCTCACGCTGAGTGGAACAAGCAGTTCAAACTGCTGCGTCAGCATGGCATGTCGGTTCCCGACACGGTCCGCCACGGCTCAAACCAGGTGATCTTCGAGACACACCCGGTGCTCGGCTATAACTATCGCATGACCGACATCCAGGCCGCCGTTGGCCGCGAACAGCTGCGTCGTCTGCCGGGCATCGTCGCCCGCCGCCGCGAGATCGCGGACAAGTATCGCGCGCTGCTGAGCAACGCCCAGTGGATAGGCCTGCCGCTC
>JAPLOZ010000053.1 GCA_026400435.1 Hyphomicrobiales bacterium
AGATGGCCTTGCTCGACGCGTAGTGGCGTTCCTCGGTGGTGCGGATGAAGTCGTCGTTTGAAACATTGAGAACGCCTGCCATGCGCTGGAACTCGGCGGCGTTCCGGTCGGCCAGTTCGCGCGGCGAAATGCCCTCCTTGCGCGCCGTCTGCAGCATCTTGATGCCATGCTCGTCGGTCCCGGTGAGGAAGAAGACATCCTTCCCGTCGGCTCGCTGGAATCGCGCCAAGGCGTCGGTGGCGATCATCTCGTAGGCGTGGCCGATGTGCGGCTTGCCGTTCGGGTAGGAAATCGCCGTCGTGATGTAGAATTTGTCGCGTGACATGCTTTTGCGCCGTTCGAAAAATACAAAGAATGAGTTGGCGGGAGATAGCGCATCGGCGCGGCGGAGGCCATCCCGCCCAAAAAATCGAACCAAGGAGCCGGGCAATTCTCGACCGCCGCCCGCTATCCCGCTGCAAGGGACAGCCGCATCACATTCGCAACGCGTCCTGCAGGCGATGGATCATGTTCAGCGCGTGTTGCTTGCGGTCGAGGTTATAGGTCTCGGTTTCCGCCACCGCAACCCGCGACTCTTCCCAGCCGCGCGCATAGCCGATGGCGCGCACCATGTCGCCCGCAAGCGCCGCCCGGCTCGCCGCGCCGGCAAACAGATCGAGCGCGTGGCGGTTGAAGATGTCGAACTGGATCGCCCTGTCGCGCCCGGCGACAGCCTCGGCAAGGCGGTAGGCCCCTGCAACATCAAGCGATGCGGCGTGCGCAATCGCGTCGGTTGCCTCGGCGATTTCCAGTCCGCCGTACTGGGTGAGCAGGATCGCCATCCGCACGCTGCCGCCGGCGCGCCCGGCGAGCGCATTGCGAGAAGGCTCGTCCGCCGGCGGCGGGACGTCGAAAGTCGAAAGCGCCGCAATCAGGTCCGCACCATCGAGCGGGGCCACCCGCACGAGCTGACAGCGCGAGCGTATGGTCGGCAGCAACCCGCCCGGCGAATGGGAAATGAGGATGAAGACCGTGCGCGAAGGCGGCTCCTCAAGGTTCTTGAGCAGCGCATTGGCGGCGTTGGTGTTCATGTCGTCGGCTGTGTCGACAATGACGACCCGATACCCTCCATCATGCGAGGTCATCGAGAGAAAGCGGTTGACGCGACGAATCTCATCGACGGTGACGACTGTCTTGAAACCCTTCGTCTTGTCGTTTTCCGGCCGCGTCAGGTGCAGGACGGAAGGATGCGCCCCGATCGCGATCTGTCGGAAAAGCGCTGACTCCGGCTCCGGCCTCGCCAGTTCCGCCGGCGCGCCTTCATGCCGCGGAAACCGCAGCAGATGGTTGGCCAGGTGGAAGGCCAACGTAGCTTTGCCCACGCCCAATGGTCCGGCCAGCAGCAAGGCATGCGGCAGTTTTCCCCCGCGATAGGCCGCAGCGAGCATAGCGGTGGCTTCTCGGTGGCCAAACAGATGCGGGTTTTCCGACGGCTCGGCGACACCATCCAATGTATCGTGCTGCTCGGGCGCGATCCGTTCGAACATCGGTTCCCTCAGGCTCCCTGCGCTGCTTCGGCGTCGACATCCGAACGCGCTTCAATCGCGCCAAACACCGCGGCAGTCACTGCGTTCTCGACCGCGTCGGCATCGGCGGACGCATCAATGACGACGCAGCGCTTCGGCTCCTTGATGGCGATATCGAGGAACGCTTGCCGGCGGCGCCTGTGAACCGCAAGCGTTTCTTTCTCGAAGCGGTCCGCCTGGTCGGCGCCGCGCCGCTCGGCAGCCCGCCGCAACCCGACCTCCGGATCGATGTCGAAGATCAGCGTCAGGTTCGGCATGACGCCATTCAACGAAACGCGTTCGATCTCTTCAAGCAACGCCGCATCGACGTTGGCCTGATAGACCCGCGAGGAATCGACGAAGCGGTCGCACAGCACGATCTTGCCGCGCCTCAGCGCCGGGCGGATCAGCTGTTCGACGTGATCCGAGCGGGCGGCGGCAAAAAGCAGCGCTTCCATTTCCGGTCCGAGCGGCTCGGCCGCGCCCGAGAGGATGACGTGCCGGATCGCCTCGGCGCCTGGCGAGCCGCCGGGCTCGCGTGTCACGGCGACCTGGTAGCGCTTGTCGCGCAGCTTGTGGGCAAGCCGCCCGATCTGCGTCGACTTGCCAGCACCCTCCCCGCCTTCGAACGTGATGAAAAAGCCGCGCGCCAAATCCGCCAATCCATGTCAGGGCCGCGCCTCGACGCCGCCGACAGTCGTGTCCGTCATATTTAGTGCAATGCGTGCCCGGAAGAAACGTGTCCGGCCAAAATGGACGCCGTGACGGTTCGTTGCGCGGCTAAAATCAGCGCAGCCACCCGACCATCAGTTCGCCGACCGCATCCAGCGCCCGCTGCTGCAAGGTGCCGAGCTCAACTGTTTCGGCGGCGTAAAGGGGCGTCTCCTGGCTCATGTTGTCGCCGATCCAGATCTTCAGCATGCCAACCGGCGTCCCTTCCTTGACCGGCGCGGTCAACGGGCCGCGATATACGATCCGGGCGACCAGCCGGTCGGTGTTCGTCAGCGGAATGAAAATGCTGATCGGCCCCTTTGCCTTGAGCGCCACGCCGGACTTCACTCCGCCGAACACCTGCGCTTCGCCGATGATTTCATCGGCGTCGAACAGGTTGGACTTCTCAAACGCCCGCAGGCCCCATTCCAGCAATTTGCGCGATTCCTCGGCGCGCTCCTGCTCGCTGGCCATGCCGCTCATGGCAGCGAATACCCGGTTGCCGCCGCGCTGGACCGAACCGACGATGGCATAGCCGGAAGCGTCGGTGAAGCCGGTCTTCATGCCGTCAGCGCCTATCTCCATCCCGAGCAGCGGATTGCGGTTCGGCTGGGTTATCTTGTTCCAGGTGAATTCGCGCTGGCCATAGAAGCGGTAGTAGTCAGGGTACTCCTGCCAGATGTGCCGGCCGAGCATCGCCAGTTCACGCATCGTGACGAGTTGCCCCTCGGCGGGCAGACCGTTCGAGTTCTTGAAGATCGATTTCGTGAGGCCGATCTGGCGCGCCCGCTCGGTCATCAGCGTGGCGAAATTCTCCTCGGTGCCGGCCAGCCCTTCGGCGAGCGTGATACAGGCATCGTTAGCCGACTGTATGATCACCGCCTGGATCAGGTCCTCGACCCTGATCTGCGACTTCACCTTGGCGAACATGGTCGATCCGCCGGCCTTGGCGCCGCCCTTCTTCCAGGCGTTCTCGCTGACCGCGAACTTGTCTTCCATCGAGAGCCTGCCGACCTTCAGCGCATGAAAGACGACTTCCATCGTCATCAGCTTAGCCAAAGAGGCGGGCGGAATGAGCTTGTCGGCATCCTTGGAATAGAGAATCGTTCCGGTTTCAGCGTCGATCATCACAGCCTGTTTGGCCCGCGTCTCGAACAACTGGGACTGCGGCTGCGCCAGGCCGCTGCCCGCCGAAGCGAACACCAATGCAAGTGAAACGACAAAGGCGAGTGCGCGTGTTGCCATGAGCGCGGCGTCCTAGCGAATTGCGGATGGGATAAGGAACTATCAGCCTTATGCCGCAGCGAGCAACCACCGGTCGCGGAAATCGCGCTTTTGTGTTCGGTACTTAGTCGCGGCCGATCAGTCGCGGCCGATCAGTCGCGCACGGCAATCGCGTCCGGCGCGCCATGCGACCATGCGGCCTTGAGCAAGTCGTCAATCGAGACCCCGCCGTCGGCACGCAGGTTGACGCCGTACCACATCGTGCCATCGATCTCGGTCGTCTCGATCTCGGTCTGGCCATAGGGAGCGAGTGTCCTGGCGAGATCGTTCGCATCGTCCGCGTTCGTGAAGGACGCGGCGGCGACGTATGGCTCGCCGGACGGAGCCAGTCCGCCATTCATGTGCTTCCAGGAGCGTACGACTGCTTCGGCATTGAGGCGATCGAGGGCGGCAAAGGCGGCCGCATTGGCAGGCCTGGCCTCGTCCGCATAGGAAAGCGACGCGACCGCGAAGGGGATCTGCTCGCCGAATGCAGGTCGTTCCGGCGCGATCGGGCCGTATGCCGGCAGCGATATTCCCGCGCCGCCGCCGGTCGCCATGGAATCGAGCAATTGACCCGGGAAGCCGGCCGCTCCGACATCGGCGGTCGGCGTCGGACCGTTCATCGCAATCATCACACCGGTCGGCATCCCGTCGGACGGATCCGGCGCGCGGTTGCCTGGATGGTATGATGCCATCAGGTACTGGTCGTCACGTCCCTCGAGCGGAGCGCGCCCGACATATTCGACCTTCACCTTCGCGGTGCCCGTGCGGGTGTAGTCGAGCATCTCGGCGGCGCGCTTCGACAGGTCGATGAGGCGATTGTTGGAGTACGGGCCACGGTCGTTAACGCGCACGATCACCGAACTGCCGTTCTCGAGATTGGTGACGCGGGCATAGCTTGGCAGCGGCATGGTCGGATGCGCGGCCGTGAGGTGCGTCATGTCGTAGATTTCACCGTTCGCGGTAAGCCGGCCGTGAAAGGCATCGCCGTACCAGGACGCAAGGCCGGTCTTCTTGTAGCTCTTGTCTTCCTTCGGGTAGTAGACTTTCCCGCGCACCTTGTACGGCTTGCCGATCAGGTCCCGACCGCCGCCGCGCGGCAGGTCGGCCATCTTGGTGCTGACGCGCGGGCTGGCTTTCACGCCATATTCCGCTTCGGCGAAATATTCCTTGGAGCGCTTCTTGGGAGCGTAGGATGCGGTCGGCTGCGGTGTCGACGCGCAGGCTGCCAGGAACCCTGCCGACATCGCGATCGTAACAACGGTCGTTGCGCCGCGGAGACGCCAGCGCGCCGGATTAGAAATGCCCAAAAGTGTCCCCTGACCTAGTGCTAGGCGCGCCGCCAACCTGTCCCGCTCCCTCAAATATGCACGGGAAGAATTATCAGCCTGTTAAGCGATTATGTCCGGAACCCGGCAGGAATGTGGCGCGTGCAGACGGATGTCCGCCGGACGTATGATGGAACCCAAGCGATCCGGGCATGTTGAGAATCCTCACGCCAATCCTTGCACAGGTTTCGCTCCCTTGACGCTGTGAGGTCGTGCTAGTACGGGCGACTGTTCAGCCAGCATCGAGGCGACTGCAACATGGAAGTTTTCACGGCGGCAGGTTTTTCGGCGCTCCTTCAGGTGATTGCCATCGATCTGGTGCTCGCAGGCGACAACGCGATCGTCATCGGGCTGGCTGCTGCCGGACTTCCAGCCGAGCAACGCAGGAAGGCGATCCTGATCGGCGTCTTTGCCGCGACCTTGCTGCGCATCGCATTCGCCGCCGTCACGATTCAGCTGCTGGCAATCGTCGGCCTGCTGCTCGCCGGCGGCATCCTGCTGTTGTGGGTCTGCTGGAAGATGTGGCGCGAGTTGCGTACACCGCAAGCCGACGAGCACGGCGCCACTGAAGCCCTGGCCGACAGCGACCTGAACAAGGACGGAAAGGTCGGCCTCAGCGGCGCCAAGACAAAGACTCTCGGTCAAGCCGCTCTGCAGATCGTCGTTGCAGACGTTTCCATGTCGCTGGACAATGTCCTCGCCGTTGCCGGCGCAGCGCGCGACCATTTCACCGTCCTGATCATCGGCCTGATCCTGTCGATCGCCTTGATGGGTCTTGCCGCGGCCTTCATAGCGCGGCTTCTCCACAAGCATCGCTGGATCGCCTATATCGGCCTGCTGATCATCCTCTATGTCGCACTGGACATGATCTACAGAGGGGCGATCGAGGTCTGGCCGCATCTCGACGCCATGACCTGAGGAGACCGCCCTCATCCGCACGGCTGATTACAATCCGTGCAAACTGTGTTAGTGGGCCGCTTTTCCAGAACTTGAAAGCGTCTCATGTCCGCGCCACGCGTCAGCTTTGTCAGTCTCGGTTGCCCGAAGGCGCTTGTCGATTCCGAACGGATTCTGACGCGCCTGCGCGCCGAAGGCTACGAAATCGCGCGCAAGCATGACGGCGCCGACCTCGTTGTGGTCAACACCTGCGGTTTCCTGGATTCGGCACGCGCCGAATCCCTCGATGCGATCGGCACTGCGCTCAAGGAAAACGGCAAGGTAATCGTGACCGGCTGCATGGGAGCGACGCCGGAGCTGATCCGACAGCAGCACCCCAATGTCCTCGCCATCACCGGCCCGCAAGCCTATGAGAGCGTCATGGCGGCCGTTCACGCAGCGGCTCCGCCGACGCATGATCCATTCGTCGACCTGCTCCCCCCGCAGGGCGTCAAGCTGACACCGCGCCACTACGCGTATCTGAAAATCTCCGAAGGCTGCAACAATCGATGCACCTTCTGCATCATCCCTGCCCTGCGCGGCAACCTCGTCTCGCGTCCAGCCGCCGACGTTCTGCGCGAGGCCGAGAAGCTCGCCAAGGCGGGCGTCAGGGAACTGCTCGTCATCTCGCAGGACACCAGTGCCTACGGCGTCGACATCAAGTACCAGAGCAGCCAGTTCCAGGATCGCGAGGTCAAGGCCAAGTTCCTCGACCTTTCAAGGGAACTGGGGGACATGGGGATGTGGGTGCGCCTGCACTACGTCTACCCCTATCCGCATGTCGCCGACGTCATCCCGCTGATGGCCGATGGGAAGATCCTTCCCTACCTGGACATCCCGTTCCAGCATGCCTCGCCGCAGGTGCTGAAGAACATGCGCCGGCCGGCGCATGGCGAAAAGACACTCGACCGGATCCGTTCGTGGCGCGAGGCATGCCCCGACCTCGCGATACGTTCGACCTTCATCGTCGGATTTCCCGGCGAGACAGAGGCGGATTTCGAGATGCTGCTCGACTGGCTTGACGAGGCCAAGATCGAACGCGCAGGCTGCTTCAAATACGAAGCGGTGGGCGGCGCGCGCTCCAACGATATGGGGCTCGAACCCGTGCCGCAGGAGGTGAAGGAAGCACGCTGGCATCGCTTCATGCAGCGCCAGCAAAAGATATCCGCCAATCTCCTCTCGAAGAAGGTCGGCAAGCGCCTGCCCGTCATCATCGACGAAGCCAACGGCACTGCCGCCAGGGGCCGCACGAAATACGATGCGCCGGAAATCGACGGTTCCGTGCACATCCAGTCGCGGCGCCCTCTGCGCGCCGGCGACATCGTGACTGTGAAAATTGACCGCGCCGACCCTTACGATCTGTACGGTTCGGCCGTCTGAAATCGCCGCCCTGCGTGTCGCGCCGCCGACGCACGGCCACACGACAGGTTCGGTCAAACGGAGCGGATCGAATCGTGACACAGCAACCCGCGCTACTGCCCGCTCGCGAGAAGACCATCCATCCCGTAACGTTGCGTTTCGCCGATCCGGTCCTGGAGCGGCACTACCACGACGCCCGGCTCAAACCCCGCTTTTTGGCGGGGCGGGTCGGTTCGCTGGCAGGCGCGCTCGCCTGGCTCGCCTTCATCGTGATCGGAATCGCAGTCGATCGAGAGCCTCTCACAATCGCCCGCTTCGTCACATTTGGCGCCTGCCTGGCCATGTTCGGCATGTTTGCCCTGCATTCACTCGTGAAGCCGGGACGCTGGGTCGAAGGCACAGGCGTTGTGATCCTGCTCGTGAATTTCTGCCTGCTGCTCTATCTGAGCGCGATCACCGATTCTTCAAATGCTGCTAATTTCACAGCGGCGACGGTGTTCACCATGACTTCGGTGATGTCGTTTGCGCTGTTCGGCGTGACCTTCTGGGAGGGGGCGCGCATCGCGATGGTGTCGATCGCCTTCTACTACGTCACCGCCACCTTCTTGCACCCGCAGCAATCCATCTCGACCATCTACCAGTCAGCGTGGTTGCTGACGACGACAGCGTTTGCCGCCCTCGGCTTCTATTTCCTCGACCGCACGCAGCGCATCGCCTGGCTGCGCCAACTCGATCTCATCGCGGCGCAGGACCAGATCCGTGCGCTGCTGCACAACGTGCTGCCACCGGCCATCGCCGACCGCAAGCTCGCCGGCGAAAGCCCGATAGCCGACACCTACGCACAGGCGAGCCTGTTGTTTGCGGATGTCGTCGGGTTCACGCCGCTTTCGTCGCGCTTCTCCTCGGCCGAAGTCGTCACGATGCTGAACGATCTCTACGGACGGTTCGACGCCATCGTGGCGCGGCACGGGCTGGAAAAGATCAAGACGATCGGCGACTGCTACATGGTTGCGGGCGGTTTGCCCCGCCCGGACCCCAACCACCTGATCAGGCTGACCCGTGCGGCGGTCGAGATGCAGGCGGAGGCCGGAAAAGTGCTCACGCCCGACGGCGAGCCGCTGTCGCTCAGGATCGGCATCCATACCGGACCAGTGACGGCGGGCGTCATCGGCCAGGCAAAATTCGCCTTCGACGTTTGGGGCGACACCGTCAACACGGCGAGCCGGCTGGAATCATTGGGAACAGCCAACCGCATAACCGTATCCGACGACGTTCGAGCGGCGCTGGGCGATGCCTATGCATTCAGCGGTCCCGAAACCGTCGACATGAAGGGCAAGGGACCAACTCACATCTGGAGGATCGAACCGGCGGGCTGAACAACGAAAAGGGCGCCCCAAGGCGCCCTTCCCGACTATTGAATAGCTGCGGGGCTTACTGCGGCAGCTTGTCGTCCACGCCCTTGACGTAGAAGTTCATGCCGAGCAGCGTACCGTCGTCCGCCACCTCGCCGTCCTTCAGCCATTCCGTGCCGTCCTGTTTGGCGACCGGGCCGGTGAAGGGGTTCCAGCCCTCCGAGATCTTCTTGGCGGTGGCTTCCGCCATCGCCTTCACGTCGTCGGGCATGTTGGTGAAGGGCGCCAGCTTGACGGCGCCGTCCTTGATGCCGAGCCAGACATTGTCGGGCTTCCAGGTGCCGTCGAGTGCGGCCTGGACGCGGCTGACGTAGTAGGGACCCCATTCGTCGGTGAGCGAGGTCAGCTGCGCGTTCGGGGCGAACTTGATCATGTCGGAAGACTGGCCGAAACCGTGCAGCTTGCGCTCCTCGGCAACCTGCAGGGCGGCGGTCGAATCCGTGTGCTGGACAATGATGTCGGCACCCTGGTCGAACAGCGCCTTGGCGGCGTCGGCTTCCTTGCCGGGATCGAACCACGAGTTGACCCAGACGATCTTGGCCTTGAAGTCCGGGTTGATCGACTGTGCGCCGAGCATGAAGGAATTGATGCCCATCACCACTTCCGGAATCGGGAAGGATACGATGTAGCCGGCGACACCGGTCTTCGATTCCTTGGCGGCAATCTGGCCGAGCACATAGCGGCCTTCATAGAAGCGGGCGTTGTAGAGGCCCATGTTGTCCGCCGACTTGTAGCCGGTCGCATGCTCGAACTTCACGTCCGGGAACTTCTTGGCGGCCTTCAGCTCCGGATCCATGAAGCCGAACGACGTTCCGAAAATCATGTTGCATCCCTCGCGGGCGAGCCGCTCGAATGCGCGGTCGGCGTCGGGACCTTCCGAGACGTTTTCGAGAAACGCGGTTTCGACCTTGTCGCCGAGCGCCTTCTCGACCGCCAGGCGACCCTGGTCGTGCTGGTAGGAATAGCCAAAATCGCCGATCGGGCCGGTATAGACCCAGCAGGCCTTCAGCTTGTCCGCGGCCTCGGCGGACGCCGCCACCGACAGCGCGGCTGTCGTCGTCATCAGGGCAATAAGCAGTCTTTTCATCATGTTACCTTTCGGAGTTGGCCTAGGAATTCTTGCGGTCATCGATCGGGGACAAATGGCTGCCCCAGCGAGGCCGGCGTATTCATCATCGTTAGCCGCTTGTTGCGCGAGATTAGAACGAGAACCACGACCGTTGCCAGATAGGGCAGTGAAGAAAGCAGTTGCGACGGCACCGGAATGCCGAATGCCTGGGCATGGAGCTGTCCGATCCAGACAGCGCCGAAGATATAGGCGCCGCCCAGCACGCGCCACGGACGCCAGGAAGCGAACACCACGAGCGCAAGGGCAATCCAGCCGCGCCCGGCCGACATGTTCTCTACCCACTGCGGCGTATAGACGAGCGACAATTGTCCGCCGGCAAGCCCCGCGCAGGCGCCCCCGAAAACGACCGCCAGGTAGCGATAGCGCAGCACCGGTATGCCGAGTGCATGAGCCGACGTATGGCTGTCGCCTATCGATCGCAGTGTCAGGCCGGTTCGGGTCCTGAACAGGAACCACGCCACGGCGATCGTCAGCGCGATGGAAATATAGAACACCGGATCCTGCCCAAAGAAGAGCTTGCCAACGACCGGAATCGATGTCAGCCCCGGTATGTCGAGGTTCGGCAACCGTTCGCCTGGCTGGCCGACGAAACTCGTTCCCATCATGCCCGACAGGCCAAGGCCCAGCAGCGTGAGAGACAGCCCGGTTGCAACCTGGTTGGTGGCGAGCGTCAACGTCATGAACGCAAAAAGCAGCGAGAACACAGCGCCCATCGCGACCGCGACCAGAAGCCCGATCCAGGGCGATCCGGTGAGATAGCCCGCGCCAAAGCCCCCTACGGCACCCATGATCATCATGCCCTCGACGCCGAGATTGAGGACGCCAGACCGCTCCACGACCAGTTCGCCCATCGCCGCGATGAGGAGCGGCGTGGCCGCCGTCGCTATGGTCAGCAGGATATTGACCGCGATTTCCATCAGCGTGCCTCCTCGATCCTGGACGCTCCGAAGCCGACGAGGCGGATCCGGTAGTGGATGAGCGTGTCGCAGCCGAGCACGAAGAACAGAAGCATGCCCTGAAAGACACGCGCCACCTTGTCGGAAATTCCAAGCGCGCTCTGCACGGCCTCGCCGCCCAGATAAGTCAGTGCCAAGACCAGCCCGGCGGCAACAATACCGAGCGGATTGAGCCGTCCGAGGAAGGCGACGATGATAGCGGTGAACCCGTAGCCCGGCGAGATTACCGGCTGCAGTTGATTGATGGCGCCAGACACCTCGGAGATGCCGGCTAGACCCGCCAGGGCGCCAGACAGCATGAAGGCGAAGAACACCATGCGCCCGAGGCTGAAACCCGCAAAGCGCCCTGCTCGCGGACTGGAGCCCAGTACACGCACCTCGAAACCCTTGAGCACGCGGTTCATGAGTATCCAGACCAGGACGGCAGCCACCAGGGCGAATACAAAGCCCCAGTTCGCGCGGCCGGACGACGGGAAGAGTTCCGGCAAAATGGCAGATGCGTTGAATTGAACCGTTTGCGGGAAGCCATGGCCCTGCGGGTCACGCCACGGTCCGCGCACCAGCCAGTCCAGGAAGAGCTGGGCGACATAGACCAACATCAGGCTGGTCAGGATTTCGTTGGTGTTGAAACGCGTCTTGAGAAAAGCCGGGATGGCGGCGTAGGCCGCGCCGCCCACCATGCCGAGCAACAGCATGAGCGGCAAAACCAGCGGACCCTCGAGCGTGGGAAACATCACCGGGACGATCGATCCGACGATGCCGCCCAGAATGAACTGGCCTTCCGCGCCGATGTTCCAGATGTTGGCCCGGTAGCAGACCGACAGGCCGACCGCGATCAGGATAAGCGGGGCTGCCTTGATCGCCAGTTCGTGCAACTGCCAGACCTGGCTCACCGGCTCGATGAAGTAGATGCCGAACGCAGTCAGCGGGTTGACGCCGAGAAGAGCAAACAGGATTGCGCCGGCAACGATCGTCAGCACGAACGCTATGAAGGGCGAAAGCGCCGAAAACAGCACCGATCGCTGCGGACGCTTGACGAGTTCAATCCGCATCAGACTGTCTCCAGAGCGTGGTCGGCGTGGCCAGGCTCTGCGCCGCCCATCAGGAGGCCGATCTTTTCGAAGGTCGCCTCGGCGCGTGGCAATGGCGGCGACAGCGAGCCATTGTGCATGACGGCGATGGCGTCGGAAATTTCGAACAGTTCGTCGAGATCCTGACTTATGACCAGTATGGCCGACCCGCTGCGCGCCAATTCGATCAGCGACTGCCTGATCTTGGCGGCGGCGCCCGCATCGACGCCCCAGGTCGGCTGGTTGACAAGCATAACGGTCGGCTTGCGGTCGAGTTCGCGCCCAACGATGAACTTCTGCAGGTTGCCGCCCGACAAAGCCGCGGCCTCGGGGTCGCGGGCACTCTTGCGGACATCCATCACCTCGACAATTCGTTGCGATGCGGCCTCGATCGCACCGGTCTTGACGATACCGCCCGCGCCGACGAAGGCCTTGCCGTCCGTGGCATGACGCGACAGCAAGAGATTTTCGGAAAGCTTCATGCGTGGCGCCGCACCATGGCCGAGCCGCTCCTCGGGCACGAAGGCGGCGCCGAGCAGCCGGCGTCCGGTAATGCCCAGGCGACCGGCATCCTTGCCCCGAATGCGGATGCTGCCCGCATCCTGCTGGGTCACTTCGCCCGAAACGGCTTCGAAGAATTCGCCCTGGCCGTTGCCGGCCACCCCGGCGATGCCAATCACCTCGCCTGCCCGCACGTCGAGATTGATGTCGCGCAGCGGGATGGAAAAGGGTGTCGCGGGCTTGCGCGACAGATGGCGGATTTCGAGCAATGCCGGCGCCTTTTCGATGCCCTCCATCGGCGCGCGAACCACGGCCTCGACCTCGTTGCCCACCATCATGCGCGCCAGCGAGGCGGCGGTTTCCTGACGGGGATTGCAATGGCCCACCACCTTGCCGTGACGCATCACGGTCGCGGCGTCGCACATGCGCTTCACCTCTTCCAGGCGATGCGAGATGTAGAGGATGGATTTTCCTTCCGCCCGCAGCCGCTCCAGGGTCTCGAACAGCTTGTCGGCCTCCTGCGGCGTCAGCACGGAGGTCGGCTCATCGAGGATGATGAGCTCCGGCTTCTGCAGCAGGCAACGGATGATCTCGATACGCTGGCGCTCGCCCACAGACAGGTCGCCAACAAGCGAATAGGGATCGAGCGGCAGGCCGTAGCTGTAAGAGAGCGCCTGCGCTTTCGCGGCGATCGTGGAAATCGGCGTCTGGTCGTCGAGGGAAAGCGCGATGTTTTCGGCGGCTGTCAACGCCTCGAACAGCGAGAAGTGCTGGAACACCATGCCGATGCCGAGCTTCTTTGCCACGCTCGGACTGCCGATCCTCACCGGCGCGCCATTCCAGCGGATTTCTCCGGAATAGGGCTCCAGCGATCCGAACAGCATCTTCACGAGCGTGGATTTGCCGGCGCCGTTTTCGCCAAGCAACGCATGGATCTCGCCCTTGCGGATCGTGAGATCGACGCTGTCGCACGCCTTCAGCGTGCCGAAGATTTTCGTGAGGCCGCGAACCTCAAGCAGGTTCGGACCATTCCCATCAGCACTCACGGTGCCTCCACTCTGTTTGCCAGATGTGTTCTATGTTCCCGGGGGTATCGTAGTTCCAGCCGCTCCGTAACGCAAAGTGCAACCGGCCTTGAAAGATTTTCAAGTTTTTCAGGGGCAAAGGGTTCGATTATTCATGGAATCAAAAGGGTGACGCCGGTTGTCGCGCGGCTTTCGAGGTCGGCGTGGGCGCGCGCGGCATCCTTCAGGGCGTAGCGCTGGTTGATTCTTATCTCGACCTTGCCCGATCCCACGACGTCAAACAGCGCCGCGGCAGCGCTTTCCAGATCGTCACGCCTGGCGATGTAGGTGAAAAGCGTCGGCCGCGTCGCAAACAGGGACCCCTTCTGGGCCAGCATGGAAAGGCTGAAGGGTGGGATCGGCCCCGATGACTGGCCAAAGCAGACGAAGAGACCGAGTGGCCGCAGGCAGTCGAGCGAACCGGGAAACGTATCCTTGCCGACCGAATCATAGACGACGTCGCACATCTTGCCGCCGGTGATGCGCTTAACCTCGGCGACGAAGTCCTGCTTCCGGTAGTCGATCACATGGTCGTAGCCATGCGCTCTGGCGAGCTCCGCCTTGTCTGGGGAACCCGCCGTGCCGATGGTCGTCGCGCCGAGCAGCTTGGCCCACTGGCCTAGGATCAGCCCCACGCCGCCGGCGGCGGCGTGGCACAAGATC
>JAPLOZ010000002.1 GCA_026400435.1 Hyphomicrobiales bacterium
TCGATGCCGAGCGACAGCGGCGTAACGTCGAGCAGCAGCACGTCCTTGACGTCGCCCTGCAGCACGCCGGCCTGGATGGCCGCACCAAGCGCCACCACTTCGTCCGGGTTGACGCCCTTGTGCGGCTCCTTGCCGAAGAACTGCTTCACGATCTCCTGGATTTTGGGCATGCGGGTCATGCCGCCGACCAGAACCACTTCGTCGATCTCGCCGGCCTTGAGGCCGGCATCCTTGAGCGCGGCCTTCAGCGGCTCGACTGTGCGCTGCACCAGATCGTCGACGAGCTGCTCGAACTTTGCGCGCGTCAGCTTCATGGTCAGGTGCTTCGGACCGGTCTGGTCCGCCGTGATGAACGGCAGGTTGATCTCGGTCTGGGCGCTCGACGACAGCTCGATCTTGGCCTTTTCGGCGGCCTCCTTGAGGCGCTGCAGGGCGAGCTTGTCGTTCTTGAGGTCGATGCCCTGCTCCTTCTTGAACTCGGCCGCCAGATACTCGACTAGCCGCATGTCGAAGTCCTCGCCGCCGAGGAAGGTGTCGCCGTTGGTCGACTTCACCTCGAACACGCCGTCGCCGATCTCGAGCACCGAGATGTCGAAGGTGCCGCCGCCAAGGTCATATACGGCGATCGTCTTGCCGTCCTTCTTATCGAGGCCGTAGGCGAGCGCCGCGGCGGTCGGCTCGTTGATGATGCGCAGCACTTCCAGCCCGGCGATCTTGCCGGCGTCCTTGGTTGCCTGGCGCTGGGCGTCGTTGAAATAGGCGGGTACGGTGATGACCGCCTTGTCGACCTTCTCGCCGAGATAGGCCTCCGCGGTTTCCTTCATCTTCTGCAGGATCATCGCCGAGATCTGCGAGGGCGACTGCTTCCTGCCGGACGCCTCGACCCAAGCGTCGCCATTGTCGCCGTTGACGATCTTGTAGGGGACGAGCTTCTTGTCCTTCTCGGTGACCGGATCATCATAGCGACGGCCGATCAGGCGCTTCACTGCGAAGATGGTGTTTTCGGGATTGGTGACTGCCTGGCGCTTTGCCGGCTGTCCGACGAGACGCTCGCCGTCGCCGCTGAATGCCACGATGGAGGGCGTGGTGCGCGCGCCTTCCGCATTTTCGATGACCTTGGCGTCCTTGCCGTCCATGACGGCGACGCAGGAATTGGTCGTTCCGAGGTCGATGCCGATTACTTTAGCCATTTTACTGTCTCTCCTTATGGCAGGCCGTCAGGACCCAATGAGGCGTTCCGGGGACGGCCCCCTTACACTGGAATTCCGCGCCTGACCGGCCGCATTTGTGCCGGTCCGCGTGGTTGCGGCGTATATAAGAAGAGCCCTTTTGCAACGCAAGCCGCGTCGTGAAGCCTTTTGCCGCCCTTCCCATGCCCAGCCAAACGAGCCCTGGCGCTCGAAAGACAGGCAGAGGCAAGCGCAAGCCTGCGCCGCAGCATACGAATATAGGCTATTTCCCAAGAGAAGCCGGGCCGCGCTTCAGGTCAGCCGCTTGATCACAGCTATGTTCATCTGCGTCCTCAGCCGGAAGCCGAGCTTCCCATAGAGAGCTCTCGCAGTCTCGTTGGCGGCATGGGTATGCAGGAACGGCTGCTCGCCTCTGGCGCAGATCCTGGAAGCAACAAAAACCGTCAGGAGCCGGCCGAGCCCCTGGCTCCGGAACTCGGGATGCGTGCATACGCCGCTGATCTCGGTCATTCCTTCGACTTTCAGCCGTTCTCCGGCCATGGCGATCAGCCTGCCACTCGCCTTGATGCCCCAGAATTCGCCGAGAGACAGAGCCCGCATCGTGAACGGACCCGGCCGGGTCAGCGTCGCAAGGTCGAGCATCGCGCGCGCATCTGGCTCGCCGAGCATCTCGATCCTCGCGTCCTCGACGGGGTGAAATGACTTGTCAGCGACCATCTGCACTCCGTCCGCCAAGGCGACCGTGTCAAAGCCCGGCGGCACGACGATCTTGTCTGCCTGCAGGAAGACTTGCTCCTCTCCCGGCAATGCGAGTTCGGCAAGTGCCGTGAGGTTTGCCGCACTGTCTTCCCTGCAGCAGGCAAACGGATGCACGGACTGCGGGTAGCGCCTTGCGAAACCCCCGCCTTCGGCGAGCGCCGCATGGCGGCTGGTCAGCGCGCTCCAGACGGGACGGTCAAGAACATGGCTCATATCCCTGCCTCCTTCGGCGGGCCTCGACCGGCGCCTACACCTTCTCCCAGCCGCCGCTGTCGCCGGCGCGGAAGATCGCGTCGATCACCTTCTGGTTCTTCACCGAACTCTCCAGCGTGAAGACCGGGTCCTTGCCGCCCTTGGCGGCGCGGGCGAACGCCTCGACCTGCAGACGGTACTGCGCGGCGCCGGGGAAGCGGAACAGCGTCTCCTCCGTGTGATCCTGGTTGTGCAGCGAAACCTTGTGGTGGTCGTAGAGCCCGGCATTGAAGGGGCCGTGCACCTCGATGAAGCCCTTGTCGCCGTGGAACACCATGAGCTGGCGGGCGGCGAGCTGGGTCGACAGATAGAAGGACAGTTCGAAGTCGCCGAAATCGGCGCGGATGGTCGAGAAGATGTCGGTCTTGAACTTCCTGTCGCGTTCGATGCTGGCCTGGACGCGCTTCGGCTCCTTGCCGGTCACGAACCGCGTCGAGACCGTCGGATAGACGCCGATGTAAGGCAACGCGCCGCCGCCAAGAGACAGGATGTTGCGCATGTTGGTCGGGTCGAGGTTAAAATAGGTGAAGGCGCCTTGCACGTGGCGCAGCGTGCCGATCGCGCCCGACGCCACCAGTTCACGGACCTTCAGCCACTGTGGGTGGTAGGTCACCATAAAGGCTTCGCAGACCAGCACCTTCTTCCTGTCGCGCAGCTTGATCAGCTTCGCGATATCCTTGGCGTCCAGTGAAAGCGGCTTCTCGACCAGGACGTGCTTGCCGGCCTCGACGGCCTTCTCGGCCCATTCGAGATGTTGCGACGTGGGCAGCGGGATATAGACGCCGTCGACCGTGTCGGAGGCGAGCAGTTCCTCGTAGGAGCCGAACGCCTGTCGGGCGCCAAACCGCGTCGCCAGCGCCTTGGCCTTCTTCAGGTCGCGGCTGGCGATCGCCTGCAGCACGCCGTTCTCGGCATCGACCATCGCCGGAATGAGCTGTTCACGCCCGATCTTGGCAGTCGACAAAACACCCCAGCGAAACATGGACGTCCTCCTCACGCGTTGTTCATGCAACGGCGGGGTTTTGCCCTAAAAACCGCGCCCTGCCAAGTTTTGGCGCCCGCGCATCTGGGCAGCCGCAGCCTGGACGACTAGATTTACACCTGCAGGCAGGAGACCACAGCATGAATTCCCGCAAGCTCGGCGCTCAACTCGATGTCTTTCCGGTCGGCCTCGGCTGCATGGGCATGACCCATGCCTATGGCGGCCAGGACGAGGCCGACGCCATCAGGACGCTGCACCGGGCGGTAGAAATCGGCGTGACATTCTTCGACACCGCCGAGGTCTATGGTCCTTTCACCAACGAGGTTCTCGTCGGCAAGGCGCTTCGGCCGATGCGCGACAAGGTGACGATAGCAACGAAATTCGGCTTCAACATCGTGGAGACCGCCGACGGCCCGAAGCAGGGCAACGGCCTGAACAGCCGTCCCGATCACGTGAAGATGGTCGCCGAGGAATCGCTGCGGCGTCTCGGCATCGAGGTCATCGACCTCTACTACCAGCACCGCGTCGATCCCGACGTGCCGATCGAGGACACCGTCGGCGCGATGGCCGAGTTGGTGCGCGAAGGCAAGGTACGCACGCTCGGCCTTTCGGAGGCCGGCGCGGCGACCATTCGCCGGGCGCATGCTGTGCATCCGATCGCCGCCGTGCAGAGCGAATATTCGCTATGGACGCGCGACCCAGAGAACGGCGTGCTCGATGTCTGCCGCGAACTCGGTATCGGTTTCGTGCCGTTCAGCCCGCTCGGCCGCGGCTTCCTCGCCGGCGCCATCAAGTCGGCGGACCAGTTCGGCAAGGACGATTTCCGCCGCAGCCTGCCGCGCTTCGACGATGAAAACATCAAGCGGAACCTGGCGGTGGTCGAGAAGCTCGAAAAGCTTGCCGCTGAGAAGGGCAAGACGGCGGCGCAGCTGTCGCTTGCCTGGGTGCTCGCCCAGGGCGATTTCATCGTGCCGATCCCCGGCTCGCGCAAGATCGCCAACCTGGAAGCGAACGTCGAAGCCGCCGGCATTGCGCTCAGCGCAGCGGAGGTGGCCGAGATCGGCGCGCTGGTGACGCCCGACCAGATTTCAGGCAAGCGCTACAGCGACGCCGCGATGGCGCAGACTAATAGGTAGATAGTTTGCCGACATAGCAACGATGCCTTCTGTCCTTCCTTAAGGACGTTCCGGAGCTCTTTACGCATCCATTTATTTTTAATACTATCGCCTTTCTCTTGGCGTGGGAGGCGATTATGGCGTGGGTAAACTCTTTGCTTCCAAATTTACTCGCGAGACTGCCCAACTGGATAGTAAACATCGCGGCTCTTGTTCTTTTGGCGCTGTTTTCAATTTTGGCATTGTCTCCAAAAATGATCAGCGGAACCATCGACTGCAAGACGGTTGAAAAAGAGCGCTGTCAGCGGATGAAGGTTAACGCGAATTTTGAAGGGCGCGACATCAGCACACTCGTTGTAGACGGGACGGGAACCTTCTACCTACCTATATTTTCTGTCTTCTCTCCTCAAAGCGCCTCGATTTACCTGACGAAAAACAACGTCGAATTGCAGGTCGACCACATGGTACGCTTTGATCCGTTTCCTATGTGGGCCGGAAGACAGTTCTTGATTAGTGTTAAAGAAATCAGACCCGGTTCATTTGATGAATTGGTTATTGTTGAAGATGGAGGTAACTGGTTGCATTTTGTCACAAGCGCCTTTGCGAGCGTCGTCGACAGCATAGCCCCTACCGCAAAAGCTCAGGAGTTGATGAGCTATGATCAACTCCTGGCGATTCAGGATAAGACGCAGCCGACACCGCCACTGCCAGGCGCGGTCTTGACGTCGGAGCAGAAGGAGGAAATCGATACGGCCGTATCTGATGCCCTGCAATCGACCGT
Organism: Hyphomicrobiales bacterium; assembly: GCA_026400435.1. Taxonomy (GTDB): domain Bacteria; phylum Pseudomonadota; class Alphaproteobacteria; order Rhizobiales; family Rhizobiaceae; genus Mesorhizobium_K. The sequence continues at coordinate 5,080 of JAPLOZ010000002.1, forward strand.
GAGCGGTTCCAAGACACTGACGTCGGCGCCTTCCTCACTGAAGCAGTTGTCTACGGATGATATTTCTAACTTCAACGCTTCTGTCCAGGAAGCAACCGGAGTGTCAATCCTTCCGGAGCATTGGGAATACATCACAACTGAGCGTGATGCGGCTGATTACCTTAAGTCATTGAAAGGCTTGAAGAAGGAATACCCGAGTGTCTTCGCTGACAAGACAGAAAATTGGTCGGCGATTCAAAGAGGCTTTCAGTCGCAGACGGGACAATCATTGGTGGTAGGACCGAGCAATTTTTGATAGGCGACAACTCTGATTGGAGTGGCCGCCTGTTTTGGTCACGCCCCCTACCCCCTGAGCACGCCGCCAGTCTGCTTCTTCACGTTATCGACGATGCGCCCGGCGAGCGCTTCGAAATCCTCGTCGGTCAGCGTCCTTTCGACCGGCTGGATCGACACCTCGATGGCGATCGACTTCTTGCCTTCGCCGATCGAGGGACCCTCGAAGAGATCGAATACCGAAACGCCCGATATGAGCTTCTTGTCGGCGGAAAGCGCCGCCTTCGTCAGCGTGCCGGCCTCGACCGACCTGTCGACGACGAAAGCGAAATCGCGCGTCACCCGCTGGAACGCCGACAGGTCGAGTTTCGGCTTGGTGCGCGTCGGCTTGGCCTTCGGCTCCGGCACGGCGTCGACGAACACCTCGAAGCCTGAGAGCGGCCCCGACACGTCGAGAGATTCCAGCGTCCTCGGATGGAACTCGCCGAAATGGCCGAGCACCGTCTTTGGCCCGAGCTTGATGACGCCCGAGCGGCCCGGGTGATACCAGCCCGGCGCGCCTGCCTCGACCTGGAGCCGATCGACCGGCGCACCGACAGCTTCAAGCGCTGCGATGGCATCGGCCTTGGCGTCGAACACGCCGACGTTCTGCGCATTGCCGGCCCAGTGGCGGCCCGAACCCTCGAGTCTTGCCGTGCCGCGACGGATGCCCGCCGCCACGCGGCGCTGCTTGTCCGGCGCGTCGCCTTCATAAGTGCCCGACACCTCGAACAGGGCGACATCGCCAATGCCCTTGTCGGCGTTGCGCTGCGCCGCGGCAATCAGGCCGGGCAGCAGCGAAGGCCGCATGTCCGACATGTCGGCAGCGATCGGATTGGCAAGCTTCAGCGCCGCCTGCCCGCCGCCGAACAACTCGGCATGTTTGGCGGGTATGAACGACCATGTCACGGCCTCCATCATGCCGCGCACGGCGAGCGCTCGCTTGGCGGCGCGGGTGCGCACCTGCAGCACCGTCAGAATTTTTGCGTTGACCGCGTGATGGCCACCCAGCGGCTGCGGCGCGATGTTGTCGACGCCATGGATGCGCATGACCTCCTCGACCAGATCGGCCTTGCCGTCGATGTCCGGCCGCCATGACGGCACGGCGACGTCGGTCACATCGCCACTGCCCTTCGCCTCGAAGCCAAGGCGCTTCAGAATGTCCAGGCTCTCGGCCCTGGGCACCTCGATGCCGGTCAGGCGCTTCACTTCGGAGAGCGGGAAGGCGACGACCTTCGGCGTGTGACCGCCATAGCCGACCACTGCGGTCTCGGTCGGCTCGCCGCCGCAGAGATCGAGCGCCATCTTCGTCGCCAGTTCGACGCCCGGCACCATGAATTCAGGATCGACGCCACGCTCGAAGCGGTAGCGCGCATCGGTGATAATGCCGAGTTCGCGGCCGGTGCGGGCGATGTTCAGCGGCTCCCACAGCGCCGACTCGATCAGCACGTCGGTGGTGTTCTCATCGCAGCCGGAGTGTTCGCCGCCCATCACGCCGGCGATGGATTCGACGCCGTTGCCATCGGCAATGACGCAGATTTCCTGCGACAGCTCATATTCGCGTCCGTCGAGCGCCAGCACCTTCTCGCCTGCCGTCGCGCGGCGCACAACGAGGTTGCCCGCGACCTTGCTGGCATCGAACACATGCAGGGGACGCCCGCGGTCGAAGGTGATGTAGTTGGTGATGTCGACCAGCGCGTTGATGGGGCGCAGCCCGATGGCGATAAGCCGCTGCTGCAGCCATTTCGGCGAGTGGCCGTTCTTCACGCCGCGCACCAGCCTCAGCGCGAAGCCCGGGCACAGTTCCGGCGCGTCTATCGTCACCTTGACCGGGCAGGCGCCCTTGCCGGGAACCGGCGCGACTGTGCCGTCCTTCAGCCTGCCCAGCCCCGACGCGGCGAGATCGCGCGCAATGCCAAAAATGCTGGTTGCATCCGGCCGGTTGGGCGTCAGGTTGATGTCGATCACCGGGTCGTCGAGCTTCGCATAGGACGCGTAGCTGGTGCCGACCGGCGCATCGGCGGGCAGGTCGATGATACCGTCATGCTCGTCCGACAGTTCAAGCTCGCGCTCCGAGCACATCATGCCAAAGCTCTCGACGCCACGGATCTTGCCGACCGACAGCGTCACGTCGATGCCTGGAACATAGGCGCCCGGCGCGGCGAAGGCGCCAACCAGACCCGCGCGGGCGTTGGGCGCGCCGCAGACGACCTGCACCGGCTTGCCGTCGCCGGTATCGACCGTCAGCACGCGCAGCCGGTCGGCATCGGGGTGCTGCACGGCGGTCAGCACTTTCGCGATGACAAAGGGCTTCAGGCCGGACTTGTCGTCGACATACTCGACTTCGAGGCCGATCGACGTCAGCCGCTCGACGATTTCGGCAAGCGAGGCATCGGTCTCCAGGTGCTCCTTGAGCCAGGATAGGGTGAGCTTCATGATCTAGGTCCCGTCAGGTCTGGGCACGCTGGTGCCAACGTGGCGCGGCAGCCCGTCCGGCATGTGCAGGTAGGGCAGTTGCTCGCGCACATAGGCGTGCAGCATCGGCTTGTAATTCTCCGGCGCGTCCATGGCGCCGAGCATGAAGTAGAGCGTCTCGCCGATGCGCCCGTCGGCATAGGCGATGGGCGAACCGCAGACGCCGCAGAAGCTGCGCGTCACCGGACCGTTGTCGAAGTTTCTCAACGCCTCGCCTGTCAGCGAAACCGCGTCCGTCGAAAAGCCAACGAAGGCCGTAACCGGCGAGCCGGTCGCCTTTCGGCAGTCGGCGCAATGGCAATAGCTGACGTGGTTCGGCTCGGCTGACGCCTCGAACCGCACCGCGCCGCAGCGGCATCCGCCGGTGTGATACTTGTCCTTCATCCGATATTTACAAACGGAGTTAGAAGTCTCAGTTGCTCTGCGTCCAGCTTCGTCTCTGGAAAGACATCGCGCCTTAAAGAGGCGGCCAGCCTACTGTAAGATTCAATGCGGACAGCTGCATCTAAATTAAAACCCGAACCGCCAACCTCAATTAATTTAGCGAACTCTTTCATACACTTTACTGAATCGTCGGATCCGTAGAGTATAATTTCAGATTTCATTTTCGCGTAGTTTGCGTTTGCGATCGCATCCCCTGTGCGCAACAGGGGGATCGTGCCAATTAAGTTGGCGTACAAAACCCGCCGCTGGCCTCTCAATTCCTCCATCCTATCGAGGCGTTTCTGCCGCGAGTAAACGAAGTAGGCGACAATACCACCGACTAACGCCAACAAAAAAGGCAGAGACTCCCGAAGGACTGGAATCAACCCCGTCTCGCTCATGCGCTCAGTCCTCCGAACAGCGTCGGCATGTCGAGCGGGCGGAAGCCGTAGTGCTGCAGCCAGCGCACGTCGGCGTCGAAGAAGGCGCGCAGGTCGGGCATGCCGTATTTCAGCATGGCGATGCGATCAATGCCCATGCCCCAGGCAAAGCCCTGGTACTCGTCGGGGTCGAGCCCGCCATGGCGCAGGACGTTGGGATGCACCATGCCGCAGCCCAGGATCTCCATCCAGTCGCTGCCCTCGCCGAAGCGCACTTCGCCGGGCCGCGAGCGGTCGCACTGGATGTCGACCTCGAGCGACGGCTCGGTGAACGGAAAGAAGCTCGGCCGGAAGCGCATGTTGACGCTCGGCACCTCGAAGAACGCCTTGCAGAACTCGCTCAGCACCCACTTCATGTTGGCGACGTTGGCCGTCTTGTCGATCACCAGACCCTCGACCTGGTGGAACATCGGCGAATGCGTGGCGTCCGAGTCCTGCCGGTAGGTTTTTCCCGGGATGACGATGCGGATCGGTGGCTTCTGCGTTTCCATGGTGCGGATCTGCACTGGCGAGGTGTGGGTGCGCAAAAGCTTGCGCTCGCCGTTGTCGTCCGGCTGGAAGAAGAACGTGTCGTGCATCTCGCGCGCCGGGTGTCCCTCGGGGAAATTCAGCGCCGTGAAATTGTAGTGATCGGTCTCGATATCCGGCCCTTTGGCGATGGCGAAGCCGAGATCGCCGAAAATGGCCGCGATCTCGTCGATCACCTGGCTGATCGGATGGATGCGGCCGCGCTCGGCGGGCGACTGGCGCACCGGCAGCGTCACGTCCAGCGTTTCGGCCGCCAGCCGAGCGGCGATGGCGCCGTCCTTGAGTTCCGCCTTGCGGGCGGCGAGCGCTTCGGTGATGCGAACCTTCAGCCCATTGATGGCGGGACCCCTGGTCTGGCGCTCTTCCTGTGACATCGAGCCCAGCGTCTTCAGCAGTTCGGAGACCGAACCCTTCTTGCCAAGCGCGGCGACGCGCATGGCCTCGATCGCCTGCTCGTCGGCGGCGGCTGCAATCCCGGCCATCAGGGAATTTTCGAGTGTTTCCATTTCGCTCATCGTCAAGGCCCGTTCGTGGAGGCAGGCTCAAAGAAAAACCCGCGCCAGCCCTGCCGGCGCGGGTTCCCAATATCAGATGCAGAATGCTTGGGAAGCGCCAGCCTTAAGCTACAGCGCGCTCAAAAGCGTTCGGCGTGGTGTTCTTCAGGTATTCGAGCGCAACCTTGGCCTTGGCCACCAGTGCGGCGAAAGCCTGCGGTTCGTGGATCGCCAGGTCCGAAAGCACCTTGCGGTCGATCTCGACGCCAGCCTTGTTGAGGCCATCGATGAACCGGCCGTAGGTCAGGCCATGCTCGTGGGTGGCGGCGTTGATGCGCTGGATCCACAGAGCGCGGAAGTTGCGCTTGCGGTTCTTGCGGTCGCGATAGGCATATTGCAGCGACTTGTCGACCGCAGCCTTGGCGGTGCGGATGGTGTTCTTGCGGCGCCCATAGAAGCCCTTGGCGGCTTTCAGGACCTTCTTGTGCTTGGCGTGCGAGGTGACGCCTCTCTTTACGCGTGCCATGTCATGATCTCCTTATTGGTTCCTGAGCCGGGCCTAGAGGCCGTTCGGCAGAAAATTCTTGATGACCTTCTTGCCGTCCGGTTCAGCCAGAACCATCGTGCCACGGGCATCGCGAATGAACTTGTTGGAACGCTTGATCATGCCGTGGCGCTTGCCTGCGGCGGCCGACAGGACCTTGCCCGTGGCCGTGATCTTGAACCGCTTCTTGGCGGCAGACTTGGTCTTCATCTTGGGCATTTTGCTACTCCTTCGGGACCGAACGCCCCTGTTGTTGTTCTTCGGGAGACCAGTCCCGAAAAGCATGAAAAACCGCCACGGCATGCCCTGCCGGACGGTTATGGACGCGGGCTCATAGCAGCGAGCGGGACAAAGTGCAACCGCCAGATGGCATCACTGGCCGTTGCCCTGCCGCTCGCTTTCGCCTGCAAAAGCCGGAATCAACAGCCCCAGTGCGAGACCGGCCAGCGCGGCCACCACGGTAAGAAGATGGGCGTTGATCGCCGCCCTGGCGAGCAGCGCCAGCGAGGCAGAGCCGCTGTCGGCGCCGAAAGCGGCTGCCCCGGCGGCGATGCCGGCAGGGTAGGTTCCAACACCAGCCGGCGCATGGACTGGCAGCACGGAAGAAAGCTCGCCGCCGAGCGCGCCGCCGAAGCAGGCGGCGACTGGGCCGACCCCCATCAGGCCGAGCACCCAGGCCAGCACCGCAACCTTGACCAGCCAGTTGAACGCGGTCAGCGCCCACGCCCGCAGGAACGTCCCGAGGTCGCCGGGAATGCCGTCGCCGATCTCATCGACAAACCTTTCCAGCCCTGGCGCGAGCCGCTTGCGCCCGGCGGCAAGCATGCGGCCGCGCAGCGGATACAACGCGAGCGGGCAGAGCAGGAAGGCCAGCCATCCAAGCCAGGCGGCCGCGCCATAACCCGCGCGTGCAACCAGCCCAATGCCGGTCGCCGCCAGCAGCGCATGAAGGTCGAGCAGCCTGAGGACCAGCAATGCGGCGGTCCCGTGCGCCAGCGGTACGCCGAATTCCGACCGCATGAGGAGCGGAAAGCTTGTCTCGCCGGTCCGGAACGGCAGCATGATGTTGAGGATGTTGTGGACCTGCGTCACGCGGAAGAGGCGCACGAACCGGCCTTTCGTCGCGCGCGGAAAATAGTCCTGAATGCGGTGTGCGCGCACGAAATATGTGCCCGTCAGCAGGACAAGGGCAAGCACGACATTGGCAAGACCGACCTGCCGCCAGCCCTCCAGTATGGACGGCCAGCCCCAGACCCATTGCACAAGCGCGGCATAGGCGACCACCAGAGCAGCGCAAAGCACCACTATCCGGTTGCGTCCCAACCCACTACGCTCTGTTGCGCCCCCGGCCATATCCCGTCCGCGATTGTCTGCTACAATCTGCTACAATAAACCATGCAGCCCGGCGCTTCGCCGGACGTGATAGTGCCGGAGCAGATTGAAGTGTTGCACTCGCCATCCTTGCAACGTCTCGACGAGGAGACAGGACCGGGGACTGACCTAACGGTTCTGGTGCCGGTGCGCAACGAGGAGGAAAGCGTCGCTCCCCTCGTCGAACAGATCTGCGACGCCCTGAAGGACTACGGAAAGCCGTGGGAACTCATCCTCGTCGATGACGGCTCGACCGATGCGACGGTGGCCAATGCGCGGCGCGAATTGTCGCGCAAAGGCCTCAATCTCAGGATCATCGAACTGCAGCGCAACTTCGGCCAAGCGGCCGCACTTCAGGCAGGTATCGACGCGGCGCGCGGCCGGTTGCTCGCAACACTGGACGGCGACCTGCAAAACGATCCACGCGACATCCCGACGATGATCGCGGCACTGGAGGAGAACCAACTCGATCTCCTGTGCGGCTGGCGCAAGGAGCGGCAGGACGGCCTGATGCTGCGGCTCATTCCCTCCTGGGCCGCCAACGCGCTGATCCGCAAGGTCACCGGCGTCAGGGTGCACGACTACGGGTGCGGGCTGAAAGTCTATCGCACGGCTATTCTGAGACAGGTCAGGATCATGGGCGGCATGCACCGCTTCACCCCTGCGCTGGTCGCCAGCGTCGCACCCACATCGCGCATCGACGAGATGGTCGTCAGCCACCACGCGCGGCGTTTCGGGCAATCCAAATACGGCATTTCACGGACCTTCCGCGTGATGCTCGACCTCCTGTCGGTGGTGTTCTTCATGAGCTTCCGCTATCGGCCCGGCCATTTCTTTGGCGTCATCGGGTTGACCTTCGGCGCTGTGAGCGCCGCCCTGTTCGCCTACCTTTTCGTCGTCAAGTTCGCGCTCGGCGAAGACATCGGCAGCCGTCCCATGCTGACCGTGGCCGTCATGTTGTTCGTCGCATCCGTGCAGATGATCAGCACCGGCATCATCGCGGAAATCCTCGCGCGACCAGGCGGCGAGAGCAGGGGCTACTTCGTCAGGAACGTCTTCGAGCGGGATCAATGACGTGATCGATCGTTTGGCCGGGCGTGACGGGGCGGTCTATCTGCTCCTTGCAGCGTATTTCATGATCAACGTCGTGCTGCGCCTTGCGTCACCCGCCTCGCTGGAGCTTGATGAGGGGCAACAGCTCTTCTTCGCGCAGTGGCTCGCTCCGGGATACGATTCGCAGCCGCCCTTCTACAACTGGCTCCAGTATGGCGTCGTCCAGTTGCTGGGCAGCAGCGTGCTGGCGATCTCCGCGCTCAAAAATCTCATGCTCTTCCTGAGCTATCTGATGTTCGGGCTGACCGCGCATCTCGTCATTCGCGACAGGACGCTCGCCGTGATCGCCACGCTTGCGCTGATCACGATCCCCCAGGTTGGCTACGAGGCGCAGCGCGACCTGACGCATACGGTGGCTGTGCTGTTCAGCGCCTGCATGTTCGCTCTCTTCTTCTTTCGCGCGCTGCAGCAACCGACTGTTACGAACTATGCACTCGTTGGCGTGGCGATCGGCTTCGGTATCCTATCCAAGTACAATTTCGCGCTTCTACCAACAGCCGCCGCGCTGGCTTTGCTGACGGATCGCAGCCTGCGCGCCCGGCTAGTCGATCCGCGCGTTCTCGTAACGGTTGCAATTGCAACGCTCATCGTCCTGCCACACGCGGTCTGGTTCTTCGGCCACGTGGACGAAGCGACGGACCGGACTGTACTGAAACTCACCGCCGATGCCGGCACCGGGCGCTTCGACCAGATTTCCGCCGGCTTCTTTTCCCTGACAGGCGCCCTGGCGGCGTTCGCCGGGCCAACGCTCCTCGTCTTCGCGATCGCCTACCGCGGCGCGCTGACGCGCGCATGGGCGTCGCAAACCGACTGGACCCGGCTCATCGGCCGCATGTTCCTCGCGGCGTTGGTCCTGCTGCTTCTCATCGTGCTGGCCGGCGCCAGCAACATCAAGGACCGCTGGCTGGTGCCGCTGTTCTTCCTGCTGCCCATCTATCTGTGCGCCAAGATCGAAGCCGCCGGCGAAACCTCTCCCGCCGCCGGCCGGCGGTTCGCCGGTGTCGTGCTGGCCGTGATGGCAATAGTGCCGCTCGTGCTTTTCACGCGTCCGCAGATCCTTGGCGCGACAGGGCAGTACGGCAAGCAGAACGTGCCCTATGGCCCCGCAACCGCCGAGATCCTCGCCTCCGGCAGCAACCGACCGTCGATAATTCTGGCGATCGACCATCAGCTTGCAGGCAATCTGCGCCTGCACGGTCCCGGCATTCCGGTGACCGTTGCCGGATACGAGGCGTTCGAGCAGCCGTTCGTTTTTGACGCCGGGCATCCAATCCTGGCGGTCTGGCGCAGGAGGGACGGCGCACCTTCGATCAATCCGAGCGAGGGCATGTGGACATGGCTGAATGACAGGGGAGGGCTGGCGGACCGGGCGCTGGATGTCCGCGACGCTGCGCTGCCCTACCACTACGGCCGCGACGGCGACCTCTACCATTTCAGCTATGCGTGGATCTATCCGGCCGCGGCGCCGTGACTGTCGGGCATTGCCTGATTTCCCTGACCTGCCCGGTCAGGGCATCCGGAAAAGCACCGGCAACGCTCCGGACAGCTGGGCCTCGTCGATGATCTCAAATACCGGCATGGCGACCAGAAAGACCAGACCGTCGAGCAGCGTGACCAGCAGGAAGCCGGGTTTGAAGCTTCCGGTGTCGCCCTCCCTGTAGAGCGACAGCTTGGGAAAGAAGCGCGGCACGCGCGCCATGTAGGCGCTATAGTCGGCGCCGAGATTGGCAAGAAGATATTTCTCCTCGCGCAGTATCACGACGTGAAAGGCAGCCGCGCAGGCCACCCCGAAGCCGACCATGGCGGTGATCGAGCCCATCTGCGCGCCGACGCCCATCGCGGCGATCGACGAAAACACGTAGAGCGGATTGCGGGAGATCGAATAGGGGCCGTCGGCGACCACGGATTGTGACTTGCGACCGCCGATATAGAGGGTGCACCAGAGCCGCCCAGCTATTCCGATCACGATAAGCACAATGCCTATCATCTCGATCGCTTCGTGCAGAGGGGTCTCGGGCGGAAACAGCGACTGACCGAACAGAAGGATCGCGAACACCAGCGCAAGCAGCGCCGCAAGGGTGAACCTGCGCAGGCGCTGGTACGACTGCAGTTGAATGAGCGAGTTGTTGTTGGCCATCTTGGGTTTGCGGGCGCGGCGTCAGCGCGGCGCCAGCACCATCATCATCTGCCGGCCTTCGAGCTTCGGCTCGGCTTCGACCTTGGCGATCGTCGCGGTTTCCTCGCGCACCTTGTTCAGAAGCTGCATGCCGAGTTCCATATGCGCCATCTCACGGCCGCGGAAGCGTAGCGTCAGCTTGACCTTGTCGCCTTCCTCGAAGAAGCGCCGAACGGCCTTCATCTTGGTGTCGTAGTCGTGGCTGTCGATGTTCGGGCGCATCTTGATCTCCTTGATCTCGATGACCTTCTGGTTCTTGCGCGCCTCTGCCGCCTTTTTCTGGTTGGCGTATTTCAGCTTGCCAAGGTCGAGTATCTTGGCGACGGGCGGATTTGCATTCGGTGAAATTTCCACGAGATCCAGGCCGGCCTCTTCGGCGAGCAGCAATGCCTCGTTTATGGAAACCTCGCCGAGGTTTCCACCATCTACGCCGATGAGCTGAACGCGGGGGACACGGATATCAGTGTTTGAGCGCGGGCCATCCTTGGTGGGGGCCGCTGCCTTGAAAGGTCTGCGAATGGTAGTCGTCTCCTCAAGCTGTTGACATCAGGGGTTCTGCCGGCTCCGCCTATGTCGTGGCGTCGCAGGGTGAGTCAATAGCACGCAGGGAAGAATAAATCACCTGCATAGCTTGGGATTGCGGCGTTCGCCCCGATTGGGGCCTCGGTACTTCCGGGATAGGCCGGCCTGTGCCAAAAGCCCCTTGCTTTGAACTGGAGCAAGCGATGGCCGGACCCGAACTGAGCAATCCCGCATTTTTCGACCATCAGGGCGCCGCAATCGCCTACCGCCGCCTCGACGGCCGCACGCCTGGCCTTGTCTGGCTCGGCGGCTACCGCTCGGACATGCTGGGCACCAAGGCGCAGACGCTTTCGGCATGGGCCGCCGCGAACGGACGCGCCTTCCTGCGCTTCGATTATTCGGGACATGGCGAGTCCGGCGGGGTCTTTGCGGAGGGCACGATCTCGAAATGGCTCAGCGAAAGCCTGGCCGCCTTTCGCGCGTTGACGTCCGGCCCGCAGGTGCTGGTCGGCTCGTCGATGGGCGCCTGGATCGCATTGCGGCTGGTCCAGGAACTGCGCAAGGCGGCGGGCGAGGGGAGCCGCATCGCCGGCCTCGTCCTGCTCGCCCCGGCGCCCGACTTCACCGCCGAGCTCATCGAACCGGCGCTGACGAAGAAGCAGCGGCGCGACCTCACCGAAAAGGGATATTTCGAGGAAAAATCCGACTATTCGCCCGAGCCCAACATCTACACCCGCGCGCTGATCGACGACGGACGGCTGAACCGCGTCATGACCGGGCCGATCGATACGCATTGCCCCGTCCACATCCTGCAGGGCCTGGCCGATCCGGATGTCCCGCACGAACATGCGCTCAAGCTCGTCAGCCTGCTGCCGGCCGACGACATGACGCTTTCGCTCATTCCCGGCGGCGACCACCGCCTGTCGCGCCCGAAAGACCTGGACCTGCTGGTGCGCGCCGTCGAGGGCGTGATCGCGCAGGCCGGGAACGCGGCATCCTGAACGCCTGGGCGGCACGCCCGCTTGCCTGGCGCATGATCCTGTCGCAAGAAGCTGCCTGTCTTTCAGCGGCCTGGCATCCACATGCGCATCTCCATCCCGGTTTCGGCGTTCGTCGCCGCCATCGTCGGCTTCGGCGGAACCCTCGCTATCGTCATAGCTGCTTCCGACGCTGTCGGCGCAACGCAGCCGCAGACTGCAAGCGCCGTGACCGCGCTCTGCCTCGCCATGGCGGTCGAGAGCATCTTTCTTTCCTGGCGCACGAAAATGCCTGTCATCAGCGCATGGTCGACGCCGGGCGCGGCACTTGTCGCCGCGTCCACCGGCTACAGCATTGGCGACGCCGTCGGCGCCTTCATCATCACAGCCATCCTGCTGGTCGCCACCGGCTTGTTCGGGCCGCTGACACGGCTGATCGCAAGGATTCCCGCCTCCGTGGCCTCGGCCATGCTCGCCGGCATCGTCGTCACCTTCGCCACCAATGCGGTCAGGACTATTCCTGCCGACCCCTTCCTGATCCTGCCGCTGATCGCCGCCTTCTTCGTGATTCGTCTGTTCAATCCGGCGCTGTCGGTGCTTGCGGTTCTGGTCGGCGGTGGGGCGGCGGCCTTCCTGACAGGCCGGATCGGTGGCCTGCCGACGCCTGAGCTTTCAACGCTGACGCTTATCGAACCCCACTTCTCGTTGTCTGCGTCGATCGGCCTCGCGCTACCGTTGTATCTGGTAACCATGGCGTCGCAGAACCTGTCGGGTCTCGCCGTTTTGCGGGCCGCGGCATACAATCCAGCACCTGGACCGCTGATCGCCTTTACGGGACTGATCTCGCTCCTCACAGCGCCTTTCGGCGCGTTGACCAGCAACCTGGCAGCGATCTCGGCGGCGATATGCACCGGACCCGACGCGCATCCCGACCCGGCGGAGCGGTGGAAGACCGGGCCGTTCTACGCGCTGTTCTATCTGCTCTTTGCAACATTTGGCGCATCGCTGGTGGCGATCTTCGCCATCCTCCCGCAGAGCCTGATCGTGCTTGTCGCGGGCCTCGCGTTGCTGGCGCCGCTCGCCAACGCGCTCGCCATCGCCATGAAGGACGAGGCCGACCGCATGGCAGCCACCGCAACATTCGCCGTCACCGCCTCGGGTGTCGCGCTCCTTGGTGTCGGGTCGGCGTTCTGGGGCCTCGTTGCCGGGCTGCTGGTCCTTGCGCTGGAAACGTTCAAAAAACGCAACTGATTTCAATCGCTTGTCCGGTTTAACCCGGCATGTTCTTGAATCGCCCGATTCATATTCCCATTTCGATTCCAGCAGTCGGAGTTGACTGCCTCCAACTGAAGGAACGGGAGTTAGATGAACACGACTGCACTGATCCGGCCGGCATGGACGCCGGCGACCATCGCACTGATGGTGATCGGCTTCATGGTGTTCTGGCCGCTCGGCCTCGCCATGCTTGCCTACATCATCTGGGGCGACCGGCTTGAAGGTTTCAAGCGCGACGTCAACCGCGCGACGGACGGCGTCTTCGCGGGCTGCCGCAGGGGCGCCGACAGGGCGCAGCGCTGGGGCCACGGCCGCGGCGCCGCCCGCATGGGCGCCCGCACCGGCAACGTCGCTTTCGACGACTGGCGCGACAAGGAACTCGAGCGCCTCGCCGAGGAACGCAAGCGCCTCGACGACATGCTGAGCGAGTTCGACGAGTACGCCCGCGAACTGCGCCGCGCCAAGGACCAGGACGAGTTCGACCGCTTCATGGCGAATCGCAACCGTTCCACGGCTCCGGCGAAGAAGGACGACGCAAACAAGGATAACCTGCTCGACGATTGAGCAGTTCCGGCGGTTCTCCGCCGCAATCCAAGGCAAGAAGAACGGCGCCGCGACCATCCGGCGCCGTTTTTTTTTCGAGGCCCCCGCTTCCACCTATCCAACTGAAAAGAATCGGGTATCGTCGTTTTCATGCCCATCATGCTGCTCAAGAGAGTGTCGAAGCCCGTCCGGAAGACCAGCCGCTGGCTGGTCAAGGAATGCATGCACGAGGTGGCTGGTCGAACATTGCCGCTGCGGATTGTCGAGGATGACCGCGCCAGGCAGCTGACACTCAGGATCGATGTCGGCGGCCGGGCGTTGCGCGTCACCATTCCGCCGGGGCTCGCGACCGGCGAGGTCAACCGGTTTCTCAAGCGCCAGCACGACTGGCTGGAGGAGCGGCTTTCGAAGCTTCCCAAGCGTCCGCTTGTCCGCCCCGGTATCAGGATACCGTTGCGCGGCGTGCCGCACGTGATCGTGCACGAACCCGAGCGGCGCGGTACCGTTACCGTCGGCAAGAAGGAGGACGGCACGCCGGCGCTGTTCGTGCATGGCGAGCGCGAGCATCTGCCGCGCCGGCTGTCGGATTTCCTGAAGAAGCAGGCCAAGAAGGACATCGAGGCCCTGGTCCTCAAGCATACGACCGCCATCAGCAAGCGGGCCAAGTCGGTGCGCTTCCGCGATACGTCGAGCCGCTGGGGATCCTGCACCTCGGACGGCAAGCTGTCCTTCTCGTGGCGCATCATGATGGCGCCAAAGCCGGTCATCAACTACCTTGTCGCCCATGAAGTCGCGCATCTCAAGCAGATGAACCACGGCCCAAAGTTCTGGAAGCTGTGCGAGGAGCTATGCCCGGACACCGAGCGCTGCAAGGACTGGCTGAAGCGCAACGGCAACGCGCTGCAGGCGATCCAGTTCGAGTAGCTTAGTCGGCTTGCAGCCGTCCCGCCATGAAATCGACGAACGCCCGCACGCGTGGGGCGCGATGTCTGCCGGGCGGCATCAACGCCCAGACCGGGACCGGTTCAGAGAGGTGCGTGTCGGCCAATAGCTCGACCAGCAGGCCCTCGCGGATCGAGTGTTCGACGAGGAAATCCGCGAGGCGGATGACGCCCTGACCGCCGACGGCCATCCGCAACAGGATGTTGACGTTGTCAGACGAAAAATTGCCGGAAACGTGAAGCCGGTTGACGCCGTCGCTGTCCATGAAGGGCCAGACGTTCAGGCGGGCCGGGCTCGACAGCGTGAGACAGTTGTGGCCGAGCAGATCGGCTGGTGTGGTGGGCGTCCCATGCTTCGCCAGATAGGCGGGCGACGCGCAGATGATGCGCCTGATTCCGCCGATCTTGCGCGCGACAAGCGCCGAATCGGCCAGTTCCCCCGTGCGCAGAACGATGTCGACACTCTCCGCCATCGGATCGATGATGCGGTCGGAGACCGTAAGATCGACCGATATATCCGGATAGCGCGACAGGAATTCCGGAATCTCGCGATCCGCCATCCTGGAGGCGATGGCCGCCCCCGTGTTGATGCGCAGATGCCCTTTGGGTGCTTCGCGTGACGCTGTAACCTCGGCTTCGGCGCTCTCGACGAGCGCCAGGATGTCGCGGGCGCGCGCCAAATAGATCTCGCCCTCAGCGGTGAGCGCAAGCCGGCGCGTCGTGCGGTTGAGCAGGCGTACGCCCAAGCGGTCTTCGAGGCGCGAAACCCGCTTCGACAGCGCGGAAGGCGCGACCTGCAGATCCTCCGCTGCGCGCGCGAAACTGCCGAGATCGACGATTCTCGCAAAAGCGGACATATCATCGGACGCCGTCATTCATGATCCCATGTCACGAATATTGCTCCCAATTAGCTGATTATCTCGATTACGGGTACTAATATGTTTGAGCTTCCCAAGTTTCTGCTGGAGAGCGACATGACCCGTGCCGAATTCGAGAGGGAGATTTTCGGCGACACCTCGCCGCGCACCGAGATCGACTACGCCTATCACCGGCGGCTTGCGGCGCATGAGCGGCGGGTCGCGATTGCCGCCTTTCCTGGCCAGGCAAGGTCTGCGATCGCCTTCCTGTGGGAGGCAATGTCTCGACTTCGCCCCGGTTTCGTGCCACTTCGCCCGAATGTCCCTCGACATCAAGATCTGTGGCATCAAGACCCCGGAAGCGCTTGACGCGGCGCTCGCGGGCGGCGCGTCGCATGTCGGCTTCATCTTCTTCCCGAAAAGCCCGCGCAATGTCGCTCCCGACGAGGCGGGCCGGCTCAGGCAGGCCGCGCTCGGGCGAGCCAAGGCGGTCGCCGTGAGCGTCGACGCAGACGATGTGATGCTCGACACCATTGTCGCCGCCATGTCGCCCGACATGCTGCAGCTGCATGGCGACGAAACGCCAGAACGCGTTGCCGCGGTCAAGGCGCGCTACGGCCTGCCCGTCATCAAGGCGTTTTCGATCCGCGACCACGCCGATCTCGCCCAGATCGAGCAATACCGTGGCGCCGCCGACCGGTTCCTGTTCGACGCCAAGCCGCCGAGGGGCGCCGAGCTGCCGGGCGGCAACGGCGTGCCGTTCGACTGGCGCGTGCTGGCGGCTCTCCCGTCCGTCACCGACTACATGCTGTCGGGCGGCCTCAACGCGGGCAACATCGGCGAAGCGCTGCGCCTGGTCAGCCCTGGCGGCATCGACATCTCGTCCGGCGTCGAAAGCTCCCCGGGCGTCAAGGATGCCGGGCTGATCCGGGACTTCTTCCGCGCCGTGGGCGAGGCGACCAAGAAAGACGCGGCCTGAACCGATCCTGTTGCCATCCTCCCGCTTAAAAGGCTAAGCGAAAGGCGGATGGCGACCAGCCGCGCAGGGTCGCCGCAACGGGAACCGTCATGAACAAGCCGATCGAGCCGAATTCCTTCCGCACCGGACCCGACGAACAGGGTATGTTCGGCATGTTCGGCGGGCGTTTCGTCGCCGAAACGCTGATGCCGCTGATCCTCGACCTGCAGGGCCATTGGGAGCATGCCAAGGCTGACCCGGCATACAAGGCCGAGGTGGCGCATCTCAACAAGCACTATACCGGCCGTCCGAGCCCGCTCTATTTCGCCGAGCGCCTGACCGATCATCTGCGTGAAGTTTCCGCGGCGAAGGGCCTCGGGGGCGGCGCCAAGATCTACTTCAAGCGCGACGAGCTGAACCACACCGGCTCGCACAAGATCAACAACTGCCTCGGCCAGATCCTGCTCGCCAAGCGCATGGGCAAGACCCGCATCATCGCCGAGACGGGCGCCGGCCAGCATGGCGTGGCCTCCGCCACCGTGGCGGCGCGCTTCGGCCTGCCCTGCGTCGTTTACATGGGCGCCACCGACGTGGAGCGGCAGGCGCCGAACGTCTTCCGCATGAAGCTGCTCGGGGCCGAGGTGGTGCCGGTGACCTCCGGCCACGGCACGCTGAAGGACGCCATGAACGAAGCGCTGCGCGACTGGGTCACAAACGTCGATGACACCTACTACATGATCGGCACCGCCGCCGGGCCGCATCCCTATCCCGAAATGGTGCGCGAACTCCAGTCGGTGATCGGCCGCGAGGCCAAGGAGCAGATGATGGAGGCCGAGGGCCGGCTGCCCGACATGCTGGTCGCGGCGGTTGGCGGCGGTTCCAACGCCATCGGGCTTTTCCATCCCTTCCTCGACGATCGCAGCGTCAGGATCGTCGGCGTGGAAGCAGGCGGCAAGGGGCTCGACGGCGAGGAGCATTGCGCCTCCCTGACTGCCGGGTCGCCGGGCGTCCTGCACGGCAACCGCACCTACCTGCTGCAGAACTCCGACGGCCAGATCATGGAAGGTCATTCGATCTCGGCCGGCCTCGACTACCCCGGCATCGGACCCGAGCATTCCTGGCTGAAGGATTCCGGTCGCGTCGAATACGTCCCGATCATGGACACGGAGGCGCTGGAGGCCTTCCAGCTGCTCACCCGGACCGAGGGCATCATCCCCGCGCTGGAGCCCGCGCATGCGCTTGCCGAAGTCATCAAGCGCGCGCCCCACATGCGCAAGGACGAGATCATCGTGATGAACCTGTGCGGACGCGGCGACAAGGACATCTTTACCGTCGGCAAGATTCTGGGCATGGGGCTTTGAGCATGACCACGCGCATCGACCGCCGCTTGGCGCACTTGAAGTCCGAGGGCCGCCCGGCGCTCGTCACCTATTTCATGGGCGGCGATCCGGATTACGCCACGTCGCTGAAGATCATGAAAGCGCTGCCAAAGGCCGGCAGCGACATCATCGAGCTCGGCATGCCGTTCTCCGATCCGATGGCCGACGGCCCGGCGATCCAGGCTGCCGGCCTGCGCGCCCTCAAGGCCGGCCAGACGCTGGCCAAGACGTTGCATATGGCCGCCGAGTTCCGCGCCGACGACGACGAAACGCCGATCGTGCTGATGGGCTACTACAATCCGATCTACGTCTATGGCGTCGACCGTTTCCTCGCCGACGCCAGGGCGTCGGGCATCGACGGGCTGATCGTTGTCGACCTGCCGCCGGAGATGGACGAGGAACTGTGCATCCCGGCGCTGAAGGCAGGCCTCAATTTCATCCGGCTTGCGACACCGACCACCGACGAGAAGCGCTTGCCCAAGGTGCTGCAGAATACGTCCGGCTTCGTCTATTATGTGTCGATGACCGGCATCACCGGCTCGGCGCTTGCCGACACGACGAAAGTCGCGACCGCCGTCAAGCGTATCAAGTCGCACACGGCGCTGCCGGTCTGCGTCGGCTTCGGCGTCAAGACGGCGGAGCAGGCGCGCACGATCGGCGCTTCGGCCGACGGCGTGGTGGTCGGCACGGCGATCGTCAACGCGGTTGCCAGCGTCATCGATCCCAAGGGCGGGCTGACGGCCGATCCGGCGGAAGCCGTGGCGACGCTGGTCAGCGGACTGGCGCAGGGCGTGCGCGGCGCCCGCCTTGTCGCGGCCGAATAGTTTCCCCATCTTTCCCGAAACGGGATGTTTGACGCATGAACTGGATCACCAATTTCGTCCGCCCGAAGATCAATTCGATGCTCGGACGCCGGGATATGCCCGAAAACCTCTGGATCAAGGATCCCGAGAGCGGCGAGATGGTGTTCCACAAGGACCTCGAGGAAAACCAATACGTCATCCCGTCGTCGGGCCATCACATGAAGGTTTCGGCCCGTGAGCGCCTGAAATTCTTCTTCGACAATGGTCAGTACGATCTCCTGGAGACACCCAAGGTTTTCATCGACCCGCTGAAATTCCGCGATGAAAAACGCTACACCGACCGGCTCAAGGAAGCCCGGACCAAGACCGGAATGGAGGATGCCATCCTCAGCGCGGCAGGATCGGTCGAGGGCCTGCCAATCATCGCCACCGTGCAGGACTTCGCGTTCTTGGGCGGATCGCTCGGCATGGCGGCCGGCGAGGCCATCGTGATTGCGTTCGAGACAGCGCTGGTCATGAAACGCCCGCTGGTGCTTTTTGCGGCATCGGGCGGCGCGCGCATGCAGGAGGGCATCCTGTCGCTGATGCAGCTGCCGCGCACCACCGTCGGCGTCGACCGGCTGAAGGAAGCCGGCCTGCCCTATATCGTCGTCATGACCAACCCGACGACCGGCGGCGTGACCGCGTCCTACGCCATGCTCGGCGACGTGCACATCGCCGAGCCCGGCGCGCTGATCGGGTTTGCCGGCCCGCGCGTGATCGAGCAGACGATACGCGAAAAACTGCCCGAGGGCTTCCAGCGCTCCGAATACCTGATGGAGCACGGCATGGTCGACATGGTGGTGTCGCGCCTCGAATTGCGGGCGACCATCGCGCGGCTGCTCAAGATCCTGCTCAAGACACCGATGCCGGCGGTCGCTACCGAGCCAGAGATCCTGCCGCCCGCAGCGCTCGCGGCGCCAGAGTCGCGGCCTCGCGCGTGATTCGGGCGACATAGAGCGGCGCATCGGATCATTGTGCAATTTCGCCCGCCGGGACTATCCTGAGCGGCTCTCTCCGGCAATTCCGGCCCTGGGACATTCATGACAACGCTTCTCGCCGACCGCGAAATCGACCGCCTGATGGCGCTGCACCCGAAGGGCTACGACCTTTCGCTCGACCGCGTGACCCGGCTGCTCGACCGGCTCGGTAACCCGCAGCGCCGCCTGCCGCCGGTGATCCACATTGCCGGCACCAACGGCAAGGGTTCGGCGGCGGCGTTCTCGCGCGCGCTGCTCGAGGAGGCGGGCTACCGCGTGCATGTCCACACCTCGCCGCATCTGGTGCACTGGCATGAGCGTTACCGGCTCGCTGGCAAGGACGGCGGACGGCTGGTCGACGATGAATTGCTGGCCCGGACCATCGCGCGAGTGGCCGACGCCAATCGCGGCGAGACGATCACCGTCTTCGAGATCCTGACCGCAGTTACCTTCCTGTTGTTTTCGGAACACCCTGCCGACGCGGCGATCATCGAGGTCGGGCTCGGAGGACGCTTCGACGCGACCAACGTCATCGAAAGCCCCGCCGTCTCTCTTATCATGCCGGTGTCGCTCGACCACGAAGCCTATCTCGGCGACCGGGTTGAACTCATTGCGGCGGAAAAAGCCGGCATCATCAAGCCCGGCTGCCCGGTCGTCGTCGGGGCGCAGGAGACAGAGGCGGCGCAGACCGTGCTGATCGAGACCGCCGACAGGCTCGATTGTCCCGTCTTCGTCTACGGCCAGGATTTCCTTGCCTATGAGGAGAACGGCCGCATGGTCTATCAGGACGAGGACGGCCTCATGGACCTGCCTTCTCCTGTCCTGCCGGGGCGTCACCAATACGCCAATGCCGCCGCCTCGATCGCCGCCGTGCGGACGGCCGGTTTCGAGATCGGCCCCGAGGCAGCAGAACGCGCCATGCGCAGCGTGTCCTGGCCGGGCCGCATGCAGCGGTTGCAGAAGGGCAAGCTGGCCGATCTTGCGCCGGCCGGCGCGGAGATCTGGCTGGACGGTGGCCACAATCCCGGCGCCGGCATTGTCGTCGCCGAGGCGATCGTCGAGCAGGAAGAGAAGCAGCCGCGCCCGCTTTTCCTCATCTGCGGCATGATCAACACAAAGGACCAGACCGGCTATTTCCGTGCTTTCGAGGGCATGGTCAGGCACGTCTACACGGTGCCGGTCAGCCTTTCGGACGCTGGCGTTCCCAATGTCGAACTGGCGATCCGCGCCGAGGAGGCCGGCCTGTCGGCCGAACCCGTGGCGTCGGTCGCCAACGCGCTGATGCTGCTGCGCGACACATGGGACGACGAAGAGATCGCGCCGAGGATCCTGATCGGCGGCTCGCTCTATCTGGCGGGGTCGGTTCTCGCCGAGAACGGCACCCCGCCGCAATAGAGCGTCTCAAAGGCTGGATTGGATCGTCCAGACGCCCCCCCCCCCGCGATCGAGCAAACCGGACTGTTTCAAGCCAACGTCGGAGCGCTCAGCAGGCCGCTTGCGCCGGATGGCGATCGGCGCAAAAATTTCCGTGGCATTGTCGATTGCCGGGCAGCCGAAGCGACATTGGCGCAGGTCGCAAGACTGCGGCTGCGAAAACAGGAGATTTCCATGCAGTATGCGTTGCTCATCCACCTCGACGACGCGCCTTTCGTCGCCGCCACCAACGAACAGCGCGACCAGATGACCGCGCCCTACATGGCCTACAACGAAGCGCTGATAAAGGCAGGCGCGATGGTGTCGGGCGAACGCCTCAAGCCCGCGACCACGGCGACCGTCGTCAAGGTGCGCGACGACAAGACCGAGGTCCTCGACGGGCCGTTCGCCGACACCAAGGAGCAGCTCGCCGGCTTCTACATCATCGAGGCGCCGGACATGGACGCGGCGATCAAATGGGCAGCGCGCTGCCCCGGAGCCGGCCATGGAACCGTCGAAGTGCGGCCGGTCTGGCAGACGCGCTGAGTGACGGAAGCGGGTGCAGCTCTCGACGCGCGCGCCGCTGCCGAGGCGGTGGCGAGGGCCAGCTACGGCAAGTTGGTCGCGCTGCTTGCCGCCCGCACGCGCGATGTCGCCGTCGCCGAGGACGCGCTGGCGGAAGCCTTTACGGCCGCGCTTGTCCAATGGCCAACGAGCGGCGTACCCGCAAAGCCGGTTGCCTGGCTGCTGTCGGTTGCAAGGCGAAGGGGGATCGACGCGATGCGCCGCCGGCGCACCGCGACCGACTCGCGCCAGCATCTCGAGCTGCTCGCGGAGGAAGCGGAGTCCCGCATGGATGACGATATCCCCGACGAGCGGCTCAGGCTGATCTTCGCCTGCGCCCATCCTGCCATCGACCGCGGCGTGCGCGCAGCACTCATCCTGCAGACAGTGCTGGGGGTCGATGCTGCCACGATCGCTTCGGCATTTCTCGTCTCGCCCTCGACGATGGCCCAGCGTCTGGTGCGCGCCAAAGCACGCATAAGGGAGGCAGGCATACCCTTCCGGGTTCCCGAACGCGCGGAACTGGGCGAACGCCTGTCGGCAGTGCTGGAAGCCATATACGCAGCCTACTCGGAAGGCTGGGGCGACCCGTCCGGACTGGATAGCCGGCGTACGAACCTCGCCGGCGAGGCGATCTGGCTCGGCAGGCTGGTGTCGGCTCTGATGCCGGATGAGGCCGAGGCGCAGTCGCTTGTCGCGCTGATGCTGTTTGCTGAGGCGCGGCGCGGCGCACGACGCGACCCCGATGGCAACTATGTGCCGCTCGGCGATCAGGACACCTCGTTGTGGGACAACAGGATGATCGACGAAGCCGAGGCGCGACTGATGACGGCGAGCGGCCTTTCGGGAGACGAAGGGATCGGAAGATACCAGCTTGAAGCGGCGATCCAGGCGGTACATGCGGCGCGTCGGGTGATCGGACGCACCGACTGGCCGGCGCTTGCAACGCTCTACCATGCACTGGCGCTTGTCTCGGCGTCGCCCGCGGTCGCCGTCAGCCGCGCAGTCGCGCTGGCGGCAATCGAGGGGCCACGCGCGGCGCTCGGCGAACTCGACCGGATCGCTCCCGACAGGCGGCTGGCCGACTACCAGCCCTATTGGGCTACCAGAGCCAGGTTGCTCGCAGATCTCGGCGAAAGCGACGCTGCCCGCGCCGCCTACGACCGCGCCATCGGGCTGGAACGCGATCCGGCGGTGCGGCGCTTCCTCACCGGCCAGCGTGGCGCGGCCTAGTCCTATTTCAGCTCGATTTCGATGAAGACATATTCGCCGTCATTGGCGCTGATGACGTCATGCTCGACGCCTTCCTTGCGGAAATAGGGTGCGCCCCTCGTCATCTCGGCGAAGCTGTCGCCATCCTTGGTGGCAATCCTGAGCTTGCCGTCCATCATTGGCACCACGACATAGTCGTGGCCGTGCCGGTGCCAACCCGTATTGTCGCCGGGCTGAAAGCGATATTCGGTGACGATGACACGCTCGTTCTCTATGAGTGTGGTCGCCTTGGCCGATCCCGTCATGGCAGCATCTCCTGTTTCCCCATTTGTGAAACAAGCGGCCTGCCGCGGCTACAGCCAAAGGCCAGAAAACAGCGCGCCAACAAAAAACCCGGCGCTAAGGCCGGGTTTTCGGTTCGTAACCAGAGACAGTCAGGCGACGTTGCCGCCGATCCAGTGCGACAAAGCGGTCTTGGGCAGTGCGCCAACCTTGATGTCGGCGACTTCGCCGCCCTTGAAGATCATGAGGGTTGGGATGGAGCGCACGCCGAACTGCGCTGCGAGTTCCGGATTCTCGTCGATGTTGAGCTTCGTGATCTTGACCTTGCCGGCCATTTCCTTGGCGATCTCCTCGAGCGAGGGGCCGATCATCTTGCACGGCCCGCACCATTCCGCCCAGAAATCCACGACCACTGGCTCAGAAGCCTCCAGAACGTCGCTCTTGAAGTTGTTCTTGTCGACCTTGACGGTAGCCATGGGGAGAGCCTTTCGAATTTCGTTTCGCTACATGTGGTGGTGGACCTTGCGGTCTTCAAGCAGCGTTTGTGTCACGCGCCAGTGAGTCGGGCAAGCGTCAGTCGGGCAAGCGCCTCGTCGAGCGCTGTATCCGGCAAAGCCATCAACCGGGGCGCTTCGGTGAACAAAAGGGCAGCGCCCACCGTCCTGCCCGGATAGAGCGGCGCAAGCAGGGCCCGGTAGAGCGCAAGCTGCAGGACATAGGCGTCCGGAACCTCCGCCAGGGAGGCGGGAGGCGGGCGGTTCGTCTTGTAGTCGACGACGAGCACTTCGTTCCCCGTCACCGCCAGCCGGTCGATCTTGCCCGACACGAGGCGCTTGCGGCCAAGCACTTCGACCTCGCCCATGACAGCCACTTCGGCCCGCGACCCAGGCGCAAAGACCGCCGCGAAGCGGGCGTCGTCCAAAAGCGCCTCCACCTTGTCCCACGCCGCATCGCGGTCGCCTTCGGGCCAGTCGGCGACCGCCCGTTCGAGGTAGCGGCGGGCTGCTGCGGCGCGTGCCTCTCGCGGCATTTCCGGCAAGACCTGCAACAGCTTGTGGATCGCCGAGCCGCGCGCCGCCGCGAAACCGGGTTCGTCCTGGCCGTCCAGCACCGGCGAGCGGCCCGAGATCACCGGTTCCGGGGCGGCGTCGATCAGCAGCGACGCACCGGACGGCGACAGCGGGCGCGGCAGGTCGTCTTCCCCAGCCAGCGGCTTGAACGAGGGCAGCGCCGCGCCCGGCTTTGATGCAAGTTCAAAATCCGGCGCGTCGTCAGCGACCGGAGGCAGCCGCGCGCTGCGGTAGCGGTAGACGGTCTCGCCGGTAGCCGGGTGCACGCGCTCCTCGGTGTCGTCTATGCCGACCAGCGCGCGGCTGACGATCGAGTGCCAGGTCGCGGCGTTGCGCGCCAGCTTGCCGTGATAGCCGCAGACGATCAGCCGGTCTTCGGCCCGCGTCATCCCGACATAAAGCAGGCGGCGGTACTCGTCGTCGGCGCTGTCCTTGACGCGGCCGGCCGCCTCCTTGGAGAAGCCGTTGGCGATTTGCGCAGACGAGCGCCACAGATAGCCACGGCCGCCGTCCCCCCGAAGCGCGAACGGCATCAGCCGCGGCAAATGCTGTTCGCTGAACGGCGCGGCCCCGCCGTCGACCAGAAACACCACCGGCGCCTCCAGCCCCTTGGCGGCATGCACCGTCATGATGCGCACCTCGTTGCGGCCCTGGTCCATCTCGCGCTTGATTTCGGGGCCGGCGCTCTCGAGCGTTGCGAGGAACGCCTCCAGGCCTGGCAGGCCCGTGCGTTCCTCCGCCAGGCAGAAGCTCAGGAATTCATCCAGGATGTCGCCGGCTTCATGGCCAAGCCGGGCTATCATCCTGCCACGCACGCCATCCCTGCCCAGAATTGAGGAATAGAATTCGAAGACGGGCTTGAACGCGGCTTCGCCCGCCCAGCGGTCGAGCGCGGCGACCACGCCCGACAGAAGCAGGTCGTCTTTCGCCGCCAGGCTGAGCGATTCGCCCAGAGAACGGCGGCCAGGCCGACCGGCCGCCAGTTCAAACAGCATGTCCTCGGTGATCGCGAAGATCGGGCCGCGCAGCACGGCTGCAAGCGACAGGTCGTCCTGCGGCTGCAGCAGGAATCGGCCGAGCGCGGCCAGATCCTGCACCGCGATGTGGGCGGGAAGGCTCAGCCGGTCGGCGCCCGCCACCGGCACATGCTTGTCCTTCAGGCTGCGCGACAGGGCATGCACGAAACGGTCGCGCTTGCGCACCAGCACCATGACGTCGCCCGGCGTGAGCTTGCGCCCCTTGCCCTCGATGATCTCGCCGTGGTCCAGCCAGTGCTTGATGGTCCTGGCAACCGCTTCGGCCACCACGACGGCGGGCGCCTGCGCATGGTCGACAGGCAGCGTCCAGTCGTCGGGCTCGTCGACCGCATCTGTACCGACCGACGGCCAGACCTCGACATAGCCGGGCTCGTTGTCGCGAATTGCGTCGTGCCGCACCGGATTGACGTCATGCGTGATGCCACGTCTTGCCTCGTCGCTGGCAAAGACGCGATCGACGGCATGCAGCACGTCGTTGGTCGAGCGGAAGGATAGCGTCAGGCGGACGCGCTCGAAGCTCGCATTCGCCTCGCGCACGCGTTTGGCGAATTCGATGCCGGTTTCGTTGAAGGACTCCGGCGACGCTCCCTGGAACGAGTAGATCGACTGTTTCTCGTCGCCGACCGCAAAGATCGTGCGCCTTGCATTGTCGCGCGCGCCGAGCCCGACGAAGAACTCCTCCGCCAGCCGCCTAACGACGCTCCACTGGTCCGGGCTGGTGTCCTGCGCTTCGTCGAGCAGGATGTGGTCGATGCCCTGGTCGAGCTTGTACTGCACCCATGCGCCGGCGTCCTCGCGCGCAAGAAGCCGCACGGTCCTTGTGATGAGGTCATTGAAGTCGAGGTAGCCGCGGCCCGATTTCAATTGTTCGTAGCGCGCGATCAGCCAGTCGGCGATAGTCAGTGCGGCGCGGGTCCCCTCCAGCATGCGAAACAGCGCCACCCTGTCGGAAACCGCCATGACGGCGTCAACGGCCAGCCGGTAGCGTTCGGCAAGATCCGGAATGGCGGCATGCAGCGCCTTGGTGAAGGCTTTTGCCGGATCGTATGCTTCGCCGTCCGCCTTCAGAAAACCTTCGCCAAGCAACCTCAGGCGGCGCACCGGATCGTGTTCGCCGAAAGCGTCGATGAGCGCCGGCAGCATGTTCTTGATGACGAATCTTGCATTCGTGACCAGCGTGGCCTCGCGAAAGGTCTCGAAAATGTCGGTGGAGAAGCCGGGCAGCGGCCAGACCGAACCGGCGATATCGGCGGCCGTGTCGCGCAGTTCGAAATCGAACTCCTCAAACAGGGCGGCATAGCTCCCGGTGTCGCCGCCCAGCCTATCGATGAAATCGCGCAGGCCGTCGCGTTTGCTGACAATCTCCTTCAACAGCAGGTCAAGCCCAAACTCGCCGCCGCGCTCCAGAACAGCCGCGAACGCTTCGGCCAGACCGGCGTCGTGCGCCACCACGCCGGTCAGCATTTCGCGCCTGGCCTCGGCGAAGAGCAGAGCCTCGCTGCGCGGATCGAGCATTTCGAAATGCGCGGCGATATTGGCTTCCAGCGGGAACTGGTGGAGCACCGCCTCGCAGAAGGCATGGATGGTCTGTATCTTCAGCCCGCCCGGCGTTTCCAGGGCCTCCGCGAACAGCCGGCGCGCGGCACTCAGCTTGGCCGCGTCGGGCGCCCTTTTCTCCAGCTCCTCGACCTGCGCCGCCAGTTCGGCATCGCTCAGCGTCGTCCATTGCGACAACGTCGAGAAGACGCGGTTCGACATGTTCGCGGCGGCGGCGCGCGTGTAGGTGAGGCACAGTATCTTCGACGGATCGGTTCCGTCGAGCAGCAGCCTGATGACGCGCTGCGCCAGTACATGCGTCTTGCCGGAACCGGCATTGGCCGAGACCCAGACCGAACTGGACGGATCGGAGGCGATCTCCTGAAGCCGTTTTGTCTCGGCCGGTACGGTGCGCTGCCGCTTCATTCGCCCAACTCCACGTCAGGCCCATCGCCGCCCGACGACCATTCGAGCACGCGCGCCAGGTGATCGTACTCACCGTTCAGTTCGTCTTCGCGGAATGGCACTGCTCGTGAAAGGTAGCCGACTTCAGGTCTTGCGTAGTTGACAAGCAGCCGCTCAAGCCGCGCCCAGGCCTCTTCCGAGAGATCGTCTGCGTCCTTGAACTGCGGGCCGAGCCTCAGGATCGATTCGTACAGCACCTGGCCGTTCGACTTCAGTCTCACATAGGCAAGGTCCGATGGCTGCAGAACGCCGGTCTCGCGAAAGGCGCCGCGCTTGAGCAGCGCGCCTTCCAGCGCAAGTTGTGGCGAAAGTAGCGTGTGCGCCTGCCCCTTGGTCGGCGACGATCCGGTCTTGAAATCGAGTATCCCGGCTGTTCCGTCGGAAAGGATGTCCACCCTGTCGGCGTAGCCCGAAAGTGTCACGCGCGACGCGCCGACCTCGGTCTTTTCCGCCCGCGCCTCGGCGATGCGCCTCTCCACCGCGCGCGTGTTCTCCCAACTGACGATCTCGCCAGCCAGCAGATTGAACCGCGGCCACCAGACTGCTTCGACATCGGCGGGCAGGGCGGCTTCGGCAAAGCATTTGCGGCCCTTGCCGATCAGGACGTCGAGCGCCGACGGGTCGCCCGGATCGACGCCAGAAGCCGCGAAACGGTGCATGATTTCGTGGAACAGCGTGCCGCGTTCCGCCGCGCCCGGATCGCGCAGCAGCGGGTCGAGCGCCGACAGTTTGAGCACGCGCCGCGCGTAGATCGCATATGGATCGCGACGCAGCGTCTCGATTTCGGTCACCGAGAAATGCGTCGGACGGACATCCACCGGAGGTTTCGGCTCGGGCCGGCGGGCGAAGGCGGCGCGCGATCCCGCATCGATCCGCGAAGCCCAGTCCAGCAGCGACGCGCCGCGTGCGCGCATAGCCTGCGCGGCCTGCGCTCCGGCAAAGGTGGTAAGGCGCTGTAGCCAGCGCGAGGCAACGGCAGGGGCTTCGCCCGATCGCGCGGACCGCGTCAGGATCACGCGTTTGGTCCCCATCGCCATGACGAAGTCGTGCGCGGCCTGGCCGATACGCCGTTCGGGAGGCTCCAGGTCCAGCCCCGACTTCATCGGTCTAGACATGAAGCGGTCGGCCTCCGCGCGGCGCGGCCAGCTCCCCTCGTTGAGCCCGCCGATCACCAGGGTTTCGACCCCCTGCAGCCGGGCTTCGAGAGCGCCCCATATTGCGATGCGCCTGTCCGCACCGGCGGCCGGTTTCACCACCTCCGGTCCAATCAGCGCGGCCAGCACGGCGGGCCATTCCGCCGGCGCGAATTCAACGGTTGCGCTGGCGCCGATCAGCCCGCGCAGGAATTCGGCGAGCTTCTCGCCGGCGTCGCCCCGGTAGAGCTCTGCAAGACTGCCGTTCTCGTCGCGGCCCAGGGCCTCGAAAGCGACAACGCTCGCCCGGGCAGCCTCGGCGAGGGATATGCTGCCCGTCTCTCTGTAGCCGGCTAATTCCTTGAGCGCCTTCACCAATGCGCCGACGACACGGCGGGCGGCTTCAAGGTGGACGTGGTCGAGGCGCGGCAACCAGAAGGGCTGACGCCGTTCGCCCGAGACACCGGCCAGCCGCTCCTCGAACAACGCGTCCAGCGTGGCGATGTCGGGTCGGCCAGCGCCGCCACGCAGCGCGACGAGTTCTATGGTCTCGACGGCGTGACGCACCATGGCCCGGTCAATGCCAAGCCTGAGCAGCGGATGTTTCAGCAGCGCGACCACCGGCACCGGATCGCCGGGGCGCAGCGCGGCGTCGACGAGGAGCCGCAGCAGCACCGCAGGAGGCGTGTTGATGAGCGGCTGACCGCCGGAATCGTCGGCGCGAACGCCGAACCGCAGCAGTTCGGTCGAGACGCGCCTGGCCAGTTCGCGGTCGCCCGTGACCAGCGCCGCCTTGCCGGTTGTGCCTTCGACCGCCTGGCGCAGGGCGATTGCGATGGCGACGGCTTCGTCGCGCTCACGCGCCGCCTCGACCAGAGTCACGCCGTCGAGCGCGGCCTCGACTTCCACGGAGACGAACCCCGACCGGCTCCTGGCCCAGCCGTCCGTGGTGTCGGCGGGGCGCAGAGCTTCCGAAACAATCCTGTCGCGCAGCCGCGCGGTTGCGTCGCGGGCGCCTAACTCCTCGACATCGCGCCGGCCAACCCCGATTTTGCCGAGCAGTTTCGCCAGCCCGTATTGCGGATGGCCGAGCACGGCGGGCTTCGGCTGTTCTTTCGTCAGAGCCGACCAGGACGCGTCGTCCATCTCCCTGTCGAGGCCGGGAAGTACCACCGCACCTTCCGGCAGCCGTGCGATCGTTGCAAGCAGATCGGCGGTCGCCGGGATCGACCCGGTCGAGCCGGCGGCGATCACCGGGCCGGCCGGCGGCTTGATGCGCAGCCGTTCGGCCTCCAGCCGGAGCAGAGCGCTGCGATGCGCCGCCGGATTGGACCATCCATGCTCGGCCAGGAAGTCCGGCCAGTGGCGCGTCACGATCGACAGGAAGTCGAGCGTGACCTGCCACCACCCCGACAGGTTCTCCGGCGCCAGCCCGGCAAGCCGCGTCCAATCGGAACCTTCTGTCTCGATTTCGTCCATCAGCGCTGCAAGGTCGCGCGCCAGCCAGATCGCATCGGCCGTCGATGCTGGTACCGTGACCTGTTCGTCGAACCGCGCGGCAACTTCGGCCGGCAGTCGGCTCTTCCATCGCCGCACCAGCGGAGCGAGCCAGAGCAGGCGGTCGATCGGGGCGATCGGCGGGGCAAGACCGAGTACGCCGGCGCCTGCTTCGGCAAACACCGCCTCGTCTTCGTCGAATTCGCCGAGTGGCCGCACTGTCGGGAGAATCGCCGAGGCGCCCGCCGACCGTGCGACGAAGATCGATCGCAGTTCCCGCGCGGCGCGGCGCGTCGGCACATAGATCGTCGCAGTCGCAAGCTTCAGCGGATCGCCGTCATCATGGAAACCAGGCACCAACCGGCCGGCGACAAGCGCTTCGGCAAGCGTCGGAAGGAAGGACGCGCCGGGCGCTATGGTGAAGAGGCGGGGGGCGACAACCCCGTTCATGACGCTCCGACGGCCAGCGCGCGTTCGACCGCTGCCTCGGCAAGCGGGATGGCGTCGGGCGTGCCGACCGTGATCCAGCTTCCCTGCATGCGCATGCCGAACAGCCTGGCCTGGGCGATCGCCTCGTCGAAATAGCGGTTGAGCGACAGCGGACCCCAGGGGGCGCCGGCGAAAAGCGCCGGATCGATGATCGCGGCGCCGGCGTAGATCAGCCCGGCCGGATCGCCCTTAGCGCGACGAAGCGCGCCATCGGCGGCGATGAGGAAGTCGGTGCTTCCGCTGTGCCCGGTGGCGGTTTCGAGGTCAGCCAGCATCAGCAGAATATCCATTCTCGCCGCGTCCCAGGCAAGGGCGAGGCGTTCCAGATTCGGCTGGCCGCCCGCCGATCTGTCTTCGTCGATCCAGAACGTGTCCGAATTGATGATGTAGAACGGTTCTCCGCCAAGCTCGGGCAATGCCTTGACGATACCGCCCGCCGAATCGAGCAGTCCGTCGCTCTCGTCGGAGATGACGATCCGTGGCGCTTCGCGCGAAGCCACATGGGCAACGATCTGTTCGGGAAGATAGTGGACATTGACGACGGCCTTGTCGACGCCCGCCTCGACGAGGCTGTCCAGCCCCCGGTCGAGCAGCGTGCGGCCGGCGACGCTGACCAGCGGCTTGGGAATCTTGTCGGTGATCGGGCGCATGCGCTTGCCCAGCCCTGCCGCCAAAACCATCGCGGTCTTCGGTGCCTTCGTCATGCGGCGGCGTCTCCGATCAGGCCGTGTTGCGCGTAGAAGCCGCGCAGGTCGCCAAGCGCCGGGTGCGCCAGCGCTCGTTCGAGATATGCCCTGATCCGCGGCAGGTGTTTCAGATAAGCCGGCTTGCCGTCGCGCTCGTTCAGCCTGACGAATATTCCCAGAATCTTCGAGTTCCGCTGCGCCGCCATGACCGCATAGGCCTCGGCGAAGGCCGCTTCGTCAAATGCACCGGCGCGTTTTCGTGCCGCGACATAGGCTTTGACCGCTGCTTCCTCGATGGCCGGCGGCACCGTAACGCGAGCGTCCATGGCGAGCGAGGCGACGTCGTAGGCGGAAGGTCCGATCAGCGCATCCTGGAAATCGACGATGCCGAGCCGGTCGTGACCTGCCCTCTCTGGTCGCCAGATGATGTTGGGCGAGTGGAAGTCGCGCAACACGAGGCTTTTTTCAGTACTTTCGATGCGGTCGAGAGCGGCGTTCCAGGCCGACCGGAAGCCGGCGCGCAGCGCTTCGCTGGCCGGGCGGCCGGTTGCATAGGGCACGTACCAATCCAGCAGCAGCTCGATCTCGATCGTCATCGCGTCGCGGTCGAAGGGCGGCACCTCATGCACCACGCCCTGGGCCGCCTCAAGCGTGGAGGCCCATCTCTGGCCATGCATGTCCGCAAGCAGGTCGGCGGCAGCCATGTAGCGCTCCGCGACCGGCATGCCCGCGGGGTCGAGAAAACTGTCGGAGCCGAGATGACCAAGCAGCAGGAAGCCCGAATCTAGGTCCTGCGCGAAGATTCCGGGAACCGACACGCCGGCCTCGGCGAGCGCGCGGTCGACCGCAACGAAGGCGGCAACCGATTGCGCGGTGTGGGCAATGATGGCGTAGGGCTTGCCATCGCGCACCGGTGGACCGAGCACCAGCCTCGGCGAATTCATCAACACGCGCGGTTGCTCGTCGCCCAGCATGACCGTCTCGTATGATCGCGCCGACGCATCACCGGTGAAATAACGGCGCTGCGCCGCGCCCCAGCCATTGCCCGCCAGGAAGTCGCGCAGCGCAAGCGAGCGCGCGATGCGCTCGAACGCCGGGCCGCTTCCCGCAATTCGCGCAAGCCGGCCATCGCCGTCGTGCACCAGTTCAAGCGCAACCGACGCCGGCGGGAGAGTGCCACCGGCGCGGTCTGGCCATTCGATCAGCGCGACGCCGTCCGCCAGCATCTCGTCTAGCCCGAGTTCGTCAAGCTCCGCCGCCGAGGCCAGCCTGTAGAGGTCGAAGTGATGCAACGGCACGCGCGTCTCATAGGACTGGACCAGCGTGAAGGTTGGGCTGGGGACGTCGAGCTGGTTGTCCCCAGCCATTGCCCTGATGAGACCCCGCGCCAGCGTTGTCTTGCCCGCGCCAAGGTCGCCGGAGAGGGCCAGCACGTCGCCGGCGCGCAATGCCATGGCGATGTCCTCGCCCAGCCTGGCCGTGGAAAGCTCGTCCGGCAGATGGCGCTCAAGCGCGCGCGGCTCTCCCGTCGCGCCGTTCATTCAGCGGCATCGCGCATGCCGGCCGGATTGAACGGAAACAGGCAGACGACGGTTGTGCCCTGGTTCGGCGCCGTCTCGATGCGCACGGCGCCGCCATGCAGCTCCACGAAGCTCTTGACGATCGACAGTCCAAGGCCGGCGCCGCGGCGGCGGCCGCCATTGGCGCGTGGCTCGAAGCGGCGGAACACCGTATCGAGGACTTCCGGCGCAATGCCGGGCCCGTCGTCGTGCACCGTGAACTCGACGCCGATCTCCAGCCTGCGGCAGGTCAACTTGATTGTGCCGCCCTCCGGCGCATAATTGGCGGCGTTGCTGAGCAGATTGTAGAGGATCTGCCGGACACGTATTTCGTCGCCGAGCATCGTTTCGGGCGCGAATGCGGTTTCGATCTTGAGGCCGATCGAATGTTCCTGCAGCCGGTCGGCGATCAGCTCGGCCGCCGCCGCAATGGTCCTGCCGACATCGACCTCGGAGATGTCGAGCTCCATGATGCCCGCATCGACCGTGGCGAGATCGAGAATATCGTTGACGATGGTCAGCAGCACGGACGACGACGTGCCGATATGGTCGAGATATTCGCTCTGGCGCGGCTGCAGCGGCCCGGTCGAGGGCAGCGACAAAAGCTCGGTGAAGCCGATGATGTTGGTGAGCGGCGAACGCAGTTCATAGGAGACGTGCTGCACGAAGTCGTTCTTCAGCTGGTCGGCCCGCTCGAGCGCCTCGTTCTTGTCCTTCAGCGCTCGCTCGACGTTCACCCCGTCGGTCACGTCGACAAAGGTGATCATGACCTGGCCGTTCGGCAGGTTGACGACGCCGTAACGCAGCACCTTGCCGTCGATCATTTGGGTCTGGCCGTGGCGGTCGCGGCGCTCTTCGTCGAAACCCGTAACCGACGCGACGATGTCGGCCCATGGGCTGTCCTTGGCGAGCGGGTCGCAGTGCATGCGGATGTCGGAGATATGGGTGTTCCGTGCGACCAGATCCTCCGACAGGCCCCAGGCGGCGTTGAAGGCGGGATTGGAAAGGCGGATGCGCCCATCCGGGCCGAACACAGCCACGCCTTCGGCCAGGTTGTCGAGCGTCTCGCCCTGCACGCGCACCGCGGTCGCGTAGCGGCTTTCGAGATCCATCTTCTCGGTCAGGTTCTCGAACACCCAGGTCACGCCGCCCTTGGGCTGCGGGTTGGCCACGACGCGCACCGTGCGACCGTCCGGCAGATGCCACCAGTGCTCCTGCGATTCCACCGAGCGGTAAGCGGCCAGCAGCGTCTCCTTCCAGCGGCGCCACTCCGGCTGCTCGGCGATCTTGCCCTCGCTGCGCAGCCTGTCGACCAGCAGCGCGTTGTCCGGCGCGCTTGCCAGGAAGGCGTGGTCCAGTTCCCACAGCTTCTGGAAGGCCTGGTTGAAGAAGCGGAGCTTTTCGTGCTCGTCGAAGATCGCCACCGCCGTCGTCAGCTGGTCGAGCGTGTCGGCGTGACTGCGAACCATGCGCTCATATTCGGCGCGGATCGTCTCGATCTCGCTGCGATCCATGGCGATGCCTGCCGAGCCTTCCGTGCTGGCGACATCCGTGACCGCAAGCACACGGCGATCGCCGGCGATCACTGTCGTGAGCGTCTGGTCGAACACCGGTCTGGAGCGATGTTCCTTGTCGATCGCTTCGCGCGCCTGGGTGCCGAGCAGTTCCCGGCCGTCACGAAGCGCAATCCCAACATCGGCCGCCTCGACCGCCGCGCAGTAGGCCCGGTTGACCCATTTGAGCTGGCCGTCCCTCGCCCTGATCCAGAACGGCATGTTGAGCGCATCCATCAGGCCGAGCATGGTCTCATGATCGGCCGAGAGGCTCTGGTTCTCGAGTTTCAGGCGGGCCTGCGCACGCTGGCCCTCCGACAGCGACAAGAAGCGCACGATCGTGTAGGCGGCGGTCTTGCGCCCCTGCACTTCCAGCGGCGCGCCATTTTGCGCCTCGACGACCAAGTCGAACGCCTTGCCGCGCTCGCGCAGGGCGGCGATGGCGTTTTCCAGCGCCGCCGCGCCGCGCGGGGTGAGCCAGCGCCCAAGGGCGAGAAACGATGCGCGTTCATCAGGCGCACCGCTGTCGGCCGGCAGCGAGCCCAGCAGTTCGGGCTTCTTCCTGTCGTCGTTCCAGACGATAACGCGCTGGTCGCGCAGATTGAGCAACGCTTCCGACCTGCGGATCGCGCCGTTGAGATCGGCGACCTTGGCGCGCAGTTCGGCGTTCTCGGTCGCCATGCGGGCGCGCTCCCGGATCATCACGATCGCCGACAGAAGCGCTGCGCCCATGACGCCAACCAGCACGGCGATCTGCATAACCTCGACCGTGCCGATGGAGAATAGCGAGGCGGTCGCCTCGCCCTGCGCGAGGGCCGGACCGGCCGCCAGAAGGGGCATTGCCGACGCCGTCCCAAGCAGGGCGTTCACAAAACGTGAGCGACGGTTGCGCGGCGCCGGCGGGCCGCCAGCGGAATCGCATTCGAGACCGGAATCGGCCATTCCCGCCTTACGCGGGGCTTGCCCCGGCATGCCTTGTTCCTCTCCGCCGCCTGACCGCAAGTCCGCCCCGGACCGGAGCGCTTCCACCGTTCCCCGGAACCGGTTGGGTCGCGAATCACCAACCATAACCCTTGCGCGAATCGGCGTGAAGCAGGCTGTGCGGCAAAAATAAAACCGGGCGAAAAGTCAATCGCCCGGTTCAATATATTGTGGCTGTCTGCGGCAGACTTAATAGCGGTAGTGTTCCGCCTTGAATGGACCCTGCGTCGCGACGCCAATATAGGCCGCCTGCTCGCCCGAGAGTTCGGTCAACCTCGCGCCGAGCTTGGCCAGATGCAAGCGCGCGACCTTCTCGTCGAGATGCTTGGGCAGCACATAGACCTGGTTTTCATAGTGGCCAGGCTTGGAGAACAGCTCGATCTGGGCAAGCACCTGGTTGGTGAAGGAGGCCGACATAACGAAGCTCGGATGGCCCGTGGCATTGCCTAGATTGAGCAGCCGGCCCTCCGAAAGCAGAATCATCCGCTTGCCGTC
This sequence comes from Hyphomicrobiales bacterium, assembly GCA_026400435.1. Classification (GTDB taxonomy): domain Bacteria; phylum Pseudomonadota; class Alphaproteobacteria; order Rhizobiales; family Rhizobiaceae; genus Mesorhizobium_K. Next base: position 40,202 of record JAPLOZ010000002.1, read on the forward strand.
AGGGAACGAGATCATGTCGACCTGCGGCTTTACGTTGGTCCATTTCAGGTTGCGCAGCGCCGCCACCTGGATCTCGTTGTCGAAGTGGCCGATGTTGCCAACAATCACCATGTCCTTCATCGACCGCATGTGGTCGAGCGTGACGACATCCTTGTTGCCGGTCGTCGTGATGACGATGTCGGCGTTGGGGGCCGCGTCCTCGAGCGTGACGACCTCAAAGCCGTCCATCGCCGCCTGCAGGGCGCAGATCGGATCAACCTCGGTCACCTTCACGCGGGCGCCAGCGCCCTTGAGCGAGGCGGCCGAACCCTTGCCGACGTCGCCGTAGCCGCACACCACCGCGACCTTGCCGGCCATCATCACGTCGGTGCCGCGACGGATGCCGTCGACGAGGCTTTCCTTGCAGCCGTACTTGTTGTCGAATTTCGACTTGGTGACGCTGTCATTGACGTTAATCGCCGGGAACGGAAGCAAACCCTTTTTCTGCAGCTGGTACAGGCGGTTGACGCCGGTCGTGGTCTCCTCGGTGACGCCGCGGATCGCCGCCTTCTGCGCGGCGAAGAAGCCGGGCGATGCCTTCAGCCGCTTCTTGATCTGGGCATAGAAATACTCCTCTTCCTCGCTGTGCGGGTTCGACAGCACATCCTCGCCGGCCTCTGCGCGCGCGCCGATGAGGATGTACATCGTGGCGTCGCCGCCATCGTCGAGGATCATGTTCGATGCGCCGCCGTCGGCCCACTGGAAGATCTTGTCGGTGTAGTCCCAGTATTCCTCGAGCGACTCGCCCTTGACGGCGAAGACCGGGATGCCGGCGTCGGCGATGGCCGCGGCCGCATGGTCCTGCGTCGAGAAAATGTTGCAGGACGCCCAGCGGATCTCGGCGCCTAGCGCCTTCAGCGTCTCGATCAGCACGGCGGTCTGGATGGTCATGAGCAGCGAGCCGGATATGCGCGCGCCCTTGAGAGGCTGCTTGTCGGCGAATTCCTCGCGGCAGGCCATCAGGCCCGGCATCTCGGTTTCGGCGATCTCCATCTCCTTGCGCCCCCAGCCGGCGAGCGACAGGTCGGCAATCTTGTAATCCTTGGACATTCTCAGGCTCCGAACATTTTCTTGAAATCCGCCATTGCCTCGCGGCATGCGCGTCGGGCGCTTCGGCCCAATGGCCGCGTCAGGCCCATGCGAACGCTCTGCGCGAAATGTGCGCCGTGACTAGCAGATCGCCAGGAAATCGACAATGGGATATAAAGAAATCTTTATTCGTGCATATGCGCTTTCAAGATTTGCGCGATGCTAGACCTCTTCGCCGAACCGCGCGGCGATCAGTTGCTCGATGGCGTCGATGGCGGTTTCGGCGTCCGGACCACGCGCTGTCACGCGGATCGAGCAGCCTGGGCTCGCGGCCAGCATCATCAGGCCCATGATCGACGTACCGCCGACCCGGATGCCGTCCTTCTCGACGGTGATGCTGGCGCGGTAGGAATCGGCGAGCTGGACGAACTTTGCGGAAGCGCGCGCATGGAGTCCGCGCTGGTTGATGATCAGGAAGTCGCGGGCTATCTCGCCATCGGCTTCCGAACTCCCCGCCGCATTCATCCGATGCGCCTCATTTGGTCGCGAGCAACTGGCTTGCGACGTTGATGTACTTGCGGCCGGCAGCTTGCGCTTCCTCGACCGCAACGGCGAGGGTGCCGCCTTTTCGCACACTGGAAAGCTTGATCAGCATGGGCAGGTTCATGCCGGCGATTACTTCGATACGGCCGGCCTCCATCACCGAAATGGCTAGGTTGGACGGCGTTCCGCCGAACATATCGGTGAGAACCACGACGCCCGATCCCTGGTCGACGCGGGCTACCGAATCGACGATGTCGCTGCGCCGCCGCTCCATATCGTCGTCGGCGCCGATCGAGACCGTCTCGAAATGTTCCTGCGGTCCGACAACATGCTCCACGGCGTTGCGGAATTCCTCGGCCAGCCGACCGTGCGTCACAAGCACCAGGCCGATCATACTTGCATGGCTTTCGTCATCATCCGTTCACCGGCACTCTGTAGAGCCCTCAACACAGCTCGCGCCCGACAGGGCTCACCGGTCCGGGCTCTCCGGGCGGCGGGAGCGCTATCTTGTCCACCCCCGCATCGTTGACAAGCCCCAATTTGCGCCTCGCCGGACCATTTTGCCGCAGTGCGGCAGACAGCGCCAGCGCCGCCGGTCAGCCGAACGGCAGCAGCGCGAGTTGAGCCAGCACGGCAATCCTGCCGGCCTGCCTGTCATCTGCTGCAACCCTAAGGAGAGGTACCGAGCAGCCGAGCAACCGTTCCGTTTCCGCCTCGGCGAGGCGGGCGGTATCACGACGCTCGACCAGCCGCACCAGCAGGTCGACGGGCGCCCTCGATTCATACAGCACCGGGCGGGGGCCAAGCCCGCGAACCTCGATGAGGCCGGCGATCGTGGGCGGCGCTGCGCAGATCAACCGGCCGTCATGCGCGGACAAAAACACCTGGTCGTCCGCGACGAGTCTGGCAAACAGTCCGCAAGCAGCAGCCTCGGCCAAGAGCGCCATAGCCAGCTGACTCTTGCCCGAGCCGGACGGTCCGGCGATCAAGATGCCGCGATCCCCCAGCACGACCGCGCTGGCGTGGAAATTGTCCGCCATGCTCAGCCGTCAGCCGGCAGCGTCACGGTGAACCGCGCACCGCGAATCTCGCCCGGCTTGCCGCCGGTGATGTTCTCGGCCGTCAGCGTGCCGCCATGCGCCTCGACGATTTGCCGGCTGATCGAGAGCCCCAATCCCGAATTCTGGCCAAACGCCTCGCCGGCAGGGCGGTCGGTGTAGAAGCGCTCGAAAATCCTGTCGATGTTGTCGGCCCTGATGCCGGGACCGTTGTCGTCGACGGCCAGAATGATCCGTTTGCCGACACGCGACAGCGCAATGACGATGCGGCCGGTTTGCTCGGGAACGAACGAGCGCGCATTCTCTATCAGATTGGTGATGACCTGGCCGAGCCGCAGGTCGTGGCCAACGACGAAATAGCCCTTGGCCCCGGCCGGAAGCTTTGCTGCACTGAACTCGATGTCGACCTGCTTTCTCTTTCTGCCGGCGTCGCGCATCGCCGCAATCAGGTCGCCGACAAACTTCCCGAGGTCGACTTTCGCCGCGTCCTCGCGGGCGAGTTCGGCGTCGAGACGAGACGCGTCGGAGATGTCGGTGATCAGCCGGTCTAGCCGCCTGACATCGTGCTGGATAACCTCCAGAAGCCGGCCGCGCGAGGCTTCCGTCTTGGCGATCGGCAGCGTCTCGACCGCGCTGCGCAGGGAGGTCAGCGGGTTCTTCAATTCGTGGCTGACATCGGCCGCGAAGCTCTCGATCGCCTCGATGCGGGCATAGAGCGCATTGGTCATGTCGCGCACGGCGATCGACAGATTGCCGATCTCGTCCTGGCGGTCGGAAAAATCGGGGATTTCCTCGCGGCTCTTGACGCCGCGCCTGACACGGTTGGCCGCAGCCGCCAGCCGCCGCAGCGGATTGGCGATGGTCGAGGCAAGCATGATCGAAAGCAGCACGTTCACCAGCGCAGCGACGCCGAATACGCGCAGGATGGAATTGCGCTCGGCCGCGACGATCTTGTCGATGTCGCCGCCCTGCGTCGACAGCATCAGGACGCCGAGCACTGCGCGGAACCGCTGCACGGGCACCGCCACCGAGACGATCTGCTCGCCCTGTTCGGAAATGCGAACGACTGTCGAAGGCACCCCGGTCAGCGCGTTGATGACTTCCGGGAATGCGGCGCCGTTGCCGCCCGGCTGCTCCTTGTAGATGGGCAGGTCCGTGCGCCGGAAGAAGTCGGCGATAAATTTCTGAACCCGTTCGAAGAGGTCGGGATCCTCTTCATCGACAGGCGGCAGGTCGTAGCGCAGGATCTGCCCACGCGAATAGAGATGCCTGGAATCAAGCAGCAGGTTGGCGTCGCGATCGTAAATGCGCGCACGCGTGCGGGTCGGCGAGATCAGGCGCCGCAGCACTGGCGCCACGCGCTCGGGATTGATCGGGAAGTCCAGGCTGTCGAGCTGATCCGAACCTGCGCCAAGGCTCTCGCCGGCCTGCAGCTCCAGCAGCTTTTCGGGATCGATGGAGATCGAGTCTGTCTCGACGGTGGCGGACGCTGCAATCGCTCCGGCGATGATCTCGCCCTGGGTGCGCAGGCTCTCGACACGCGCCTCGATCAGCCCGTCGCGAAACTGGTTCAGGTAGAGGATGCCGACGACCAGCACGCACAGCGCTGCAAGGTTGAGGAAGAGGATGCGCCGCGTCAGGCTGGAGAAGATGTAGTGGCCGAGAAAGCGCTGCAGCCTGATGCGCAACCGACCCAGATAGGAAGGCAGAGTCCGTGCCGGTCGCTTGGCGGCCACAGGCACGTTCTTGATCTGCGCTTCCATGACCAACGGCGATGGTCTCCGGTCCAGGCTACGTCGTCTATGCCTCGCGGAACCGGTAGCCCACTCCATAGAGCGTTTCGATCATCTCGAAATCGTCGTCGACCTGCTTGAACTTCTTGCGCAGGCGCTTGATGTGGCTGTCGATCGTCCGGTCGTCGACATAGACCTGCTCATCATAGGCCGAATCCATCAGCGCATCACGGCTTTTTACGACGCCGGGCCGCTGCGCCAGCGAGTGCAGGATCAGGAACTCGGTTACCGTGAGCGTCACCGGCTCGCCCTTCCAGGTGCAGGTGTGGCGTTCCTGGTCCATGACCAGCGAGCCGCGCTCGAGCGATTTGGCCTGCTGGGTGGGCGCCTTGGCGCCGGCCTCGCGAGCCGATGCGCGACGCAGCACCGCCTTTACGCGCTCGACCAGGAGGCGCTGCGAGAAGGGTTTGCGGATGAAGTCGTCCGCGCCCATCTTGAGGCCGAACAACTCGTCGATCTCGTCGTCCTTCGATGTCAGGAAGATCACCGGAAGGTCCGACTTCTGGCGCATCCGCCGTAGCAGCTCCATGCCGTCCATGCGCGGCATCTTGATGTCCAGGATCGCCAGGTTCGGCGGGCGCGCCGCCAGCCCTTCGAGCGCGGATGCGCCATCCGTATAGGTCTCGACGCGATAACCTTCCGATTCCAGGGCGATGGAGACCGATGTCAGAATGTTGCGGTCGTCGTCGACAAGCGCGATCGTTGCCATTTCAGGTGGCTCCCTCATGAGCGGATGTCCCTTCCTGCTGCGAGCAGGCGGCAGATGCGGGACAAATTGGGTACAAATTGTGGCACAGAATTCCGCTCATGTCACAGAATGCCTCTCTTGTCATGCTGCGAGCGACGCAACCGTGTTGGGCGGACGCGACCTGCCTTTTCCTTGGGCAAAGCCTGAAGCTTTCTGCTTTTCTAAACGATTTAAACACTTTTCAAAATCTTTAAATCGATTAATGATTTGATATCATTGATCTTTTCTGATTTCGACAGTTTCGAACCTCGCTGAGGTTGGTCCTGGAGCTTTATCCGGGACAGGAGCCACGACAACCGGTGAGGGAGCCTCCGATGAAAGAGATCGGACAGTGGAATCGTGCCTGCGGGATCGGCCGTTCCGGCCTGACGACGAGCGGCACGGTGTACTACAACGCCCAGGCTCCGGACCTATACGCACAAGCGATTCTGCGCGGCGAAGCAGCACTGAGCAGCGACGGCGCACTGGTCGCGACGACCGGGCTCCACACTGGCCGTTCGCCGAAGGACAAGTTCATCGTTCGTGACGAGGCAACCGCGCACGCTGTCTGGTGGAACGCCAACCAGGCGATGGATCCGGACGCATTCAACCGACTGCATGGCGACTTCCTGGCGCATGCGGCGTCGCGCGACCTGTTCGTGCAGGATCTGGTCGGCGGCGCCGACCCGGCGCGCAGCCTGACGGTGCGCGTCGTCACCGAATTCGCCTGGCACTCGCTGTTCATCCGCAACCTGCTGATCCGCCCCGAGGCGGCCGCGCTCGCCGGCTTCGCACCCGAGATGACGATCATCGACCTGCCGTCCTTGCGCGCCGACCCGGCGCGCCATGGCACCCGCTCGGAGACTGTCGTCGCCATCGACCTCACCCGCATGATCGTGCTTATCGGCGGCTCGGCCTATGCCGGCGAGATGAAGAAGGCGGTGTTCACCGCGCTCAACCACATGCTCCCGGAGCGAGGCGTAATGCCGATGCACTGCTCTGCCAACGTCGGTCCATCAGGCGATGCAGCGATCTTCTTCGGCCTGTCGGGTACCGGCAAGACGACCCTGTCGGCGGACCCGTCGCGCACGCTGATCGGCGACGACGAGCATGGCTGGGGACCGGACGGCGTGTTCAATTTCGAGGGTGGCTGCTACGCCAAGTGCATCAGGCTTTCGCCGCAGGCCGAGCCCGAGATCTTCGCGGCGAGCTCGCGGTTCGGCGCCGTCCTGGAAAACGTCGTGCTCGATCCGGTTACGCGCACACCCGACTTCGACGATGAAACGATGACCGAGAACACGCGCTCGGCCTACCCCTTGTCGTTCATCCCCAATGCCTCGCCGAGCGGTCGCGCCGGGCAGCCCAAAAACGTCGTCATGCTCGCCGCCGATGCCTTCGGCGTCATGCCACCCATCGCAAGGCTGACCCCGGCGCAGGCGATGTATCACTTCCTGTCCGGCTACACGGCCAAGGTCGCGGGCACCGAGCGCGGCGTCACCGAACCGACACCGGAGTTTTCCGCCTGTTTCGGTTCGCCCTTCCTGCCGCGCAATCCCTCAGTCTACGGCGTATTGCTGAAGGGGTTGATCGCCGAGCATCATGTCGCCTGCTGGCAGGTCAACACCGGCTGGACCGGCGGCGCCTACGGCGTCGGCCGCCGCATGCCGATCAAGGCGACGCGGGCGCTGCTTTCGGCAGCCCTCGACGGCTCGCTCAACGATGCCGAATTCCGCACCGACCCATGGTTCGGCTTCGCCGTGCCTGTTGCCGTGCCGGGCGTCGATCCTGCCACCCTCGACCCCCGGATTCTCGACCCGCGCGCCACTTGGGCGGACTCTTCGGCCTACGACCGCCAGGCCAGAAAGCTGGTCGGCATGTTCATCGACAACTTCGCGAGGTTCGAGGAGCACGTCGACCGCACGGTGCTTGGCGCGGCACCGCGCATCCTTGAGGCGGCCGAATAACCGCCTGCCGGCGCTTTCATCAAAAAGACCCGGCATGCCGGGCCTTTTCTTTTTCTCCGGGCCGCGCCATGTCTGTCGGCATGGCCGCGGACGAAAAGATCATCATCTCCGGGGAAGCCGAGATCCATCCCGGCGACCTCGAGGAGAATTTCATCCGCTCATCCGGTCCGGGCGGGCAGAACGTCAACAAGGTTGCGACCGCCGTCCAGCTTCGCTTCGACGCCGCCGGCGCCGTCGGCCTCTCCGAACGCGTTCGCGCGCGCGTCATCAGCCTCGCCGGGCAGCGCGCCACCAAGGATGGCGTGATCGTCATCGAGGCCAACCGTTTCCGCACCCAGGAACTCAACCGCGCCGATGCGCTCGCCAGGCTGACCGAACTGGTGGCCAAGGCTGCCGAGCCGCCGCCCAAGCCGCGCAGGAAAACCAGGCCGACCAAGGGCTCCGTCGAGCGGCGGCTGAAGACCAAGGCTGGCCGCTCTACCGTCAAGAAGCTGCGCGGCCGCGTGGATGGCGACTGATGCCGGCGCCGCCCCCGTCTTCCCTGCCCGACGGCATACGCTACCTGCCCGACTATTTCGACCTGGCAGCGCAACAGGCGCTGGTCGAAGACATCCGCGCCGTGGTCGAGGCTGCACCCCTGTTCACGCCCGCCATGCCGAGAACCGGCAAGGAGATGAGTGTCAGGATGACCAATTGCGGCGGGCTCGGCTGGGTCACGGACAAGGTGCGCGGCTACCGCTACCAGGCGACGCATCCCGTGACGGGAGCACCTTGGCCGCCGATACCGCCAGTCCTGCTCGGTCTCTGGCGTGCCGTCGCGGATCATCCCGCCTCGCCGCAGGCCTGTCTCGTCAATTTCTATTCGGGCACGGCGAAGATGGGCCTGCACCAGGACCGCGACGAAACCGACTTTTCCGCGCCGGTCGTCTCGGTTTCGCTTGGCGACGATTGCCTGTTTCGTGTCGGCGGCCTGCAGCGCACCGACCCCACAAGGTCGCTGCGACTGCGCTCGGGCGATGTGATCGTGCTTGGCGGGCCAAGCCGGCTGGCGTTCCACGGCGTCGACCGCCTCTATGCGGGTACCTCAACGCTGCTCAGGAACGGCGGCCGCATCAACCTCACGCTGCGGCGGGTCGGCGGCGACTGAAGGCCCTCACAGAATGCGGGTCAAGGCTTGGTTAACGCCGCCCAGCTATGCTGCCGGCCGATGATTGACCATTTCAAACCGAAAAGCGCCAGCGATTGGCGCATGGCACTGTTCGTGTTTGCCTGCGGAATGGCATTCGGCTTCCACTATCACGTGGGTCTGTGGACCACCGGGGCCGACGGTTTCTCCGAAGTCTCGCGACGGCTGCCCTATTGGGACTTCACCAATCTCTGGGCGGGCTCGCGCATGGCGATCGAGGGCCATGTCGGCACGCTGTTCGACGTGGATGCCTACCGGGCCGAGCTGCGCGCCATGTTCACGCCGAACCTTGCCGATCACGAATGGAGCTACCCGCCGTCGATCATCCTGTTTGGCGCGCCGCTTGCCGCGCTGCCCATCCTGCCTGCCTATCTGCTCTGGACTTTCGGCACGATCGCGATGCTGCATTTCGCGATCCGTCCGCTGCGCCTGCCGATGCCGCTGCATCTGGCCGCACTTGCCTCGCCGGCAGTCTTCATCAATGCGATGTTCGGACAGAACGGCGCGCTCACTGCGGCGCTGCTGATCGGCGGCCTGCTCGCGGCACCCGTGCGGCCCATTCTCGCGGGCGTGCTGTTCGGCCTGCTCACCGTCAAGCCGCATCTCGGCATCCTCGTGCCATTCTGCCTGATCGCCAGCCAGAACTGGCGCGCCTTCCTGTCAGCTGCGACGACGGCCGTGCTGCTGGCGGTCGCAACCGGCCTGGCTTTCGGGTTCGGCGTCTGGCCGTCGTTCCTGACGGAGACACGGGCCTTGATGACGGCGATCATGGAAGCGCCCTATCCGCAGCTCTACCACGCCAACGCGCTGACCGTCTTCGTCATGGCGCGCGCCGCAGGCGCCGGGCTTGGCCTTGCCTACGCCGTGCAGGCGGTCGCAACCGCGCTCGCCATCGCCGCGGCGATATGGCTGTGGCTGCCCTCGACCCCGATCGATTCCCGCCGCCGCGCACTCGCCACTGCGACGCTGGCAATCGTCGCGACGCCTTATGGCTACACCTACGACAGCATCCCGATGTGCGTGGCGCTGGCCTATCTGTTCGCAGTCACCTCAAAGCCGAGGCCCTTGTTCCTCGCCATAGGCTGGCTGTTTCCGCTATTCGCCCACCTGCTGAACTACCAGGGCATCGGCATCGGCGTGGTTGTTCCCGCCGCCGTCGCATTTGCCATGATGGCGCCGCTGCTGCCGCGCCGTCAGGGAGCCGCCGGCGCGCTTTCCGATACGGCGCGAGCCGAAACAGGAGCCAGGTCGGATCGGACAAGCACGGTCACGACCTCGTCCTGATAGAGCACCCGGTATCCGCGCAACGCGCCGGCGATGGCGGCGTTGGCGCGCACCGCCGCCTGGCCGGCCGACCCATCGGTTCCGGCGTCGAACAGAATGTCCGGCTTCTCGCGCTCGATGTCGGTGGCTGCCTGGTTCAGGAAATCCTCGCGCAGCCTTTCCAGCCGTTCGACCTTTTGCGTGTCGTTTCCAGCCGCAATGATCAGCCCGTAGGCATTCTCGGCTATCCAGAGGCTGGACTGGCGGGCGCGATAGTCGCCGCGGACCATGCGCGTCAGCGGATGCGCCGGCTGCAGCCGGGTAGCGACGGTGGCGACCGTGGGGCGCTCGATCACCCGGCCGATTGCCGCCGCCGCCCGCTCCAGTTCAACGCGGCGCTGCGCCTTGGCGAAGGGCTGGCCAACCTGCACAAGAAGCGCGAGCGCCATGACACCTATGGCGACACCCGCCTTGGACACGAGGGGCATGGCGCCTGGTCCGGGCAGGCGTCGAAGCTGCAGCAGGAACGCGATCAGGCCAAGCAGCAGGAATGGCAGCGCCTGATAGGTCCAACCCTTGCCCATCAGCACGAAGGCCGGCACGTAGCCAAGCGCTGCGAGCAGCGCCAGTTGCGCCAGCCTGTCGATCCCCGCAGGCCGCGCTGTGGCGATGATGGCTACCGCAAGCACAGCAAAGAGGACGACCGGCCCGCCGAGCAGCATGGCGGCAATGCCCATGCGGGCCGGCAGGTAGACCTCGCGCACCACCGGCATGAGGTCGAGGAAGAAGGCGAGGTGAAACGCTGCGATCCAGGCGAGATAGGCGAAGGTGATGGCGGCGCCAACAAGCGTCTCGGTCGTGAACAGCGGCCGGAGCGACCTGCGCTCGAAGCAGATCAACAGCGCAGGCAGGGCAAGTGCCGGAACCGACATGGGCGGCTTGATCATGACAAACACCGCCGCGCCAAGTCCGGCGACAAGCAGCTCCGGAAAGGTTCCTGCCCTGAACGCCCGGTCGGCGTCGCGCGCCGCGAGCAGCGAGAGCCACGGCAGCAGCGCGACGACGGCAAACTGTTCGCGCTGCCCGAAATCCTCGGCGAACAGCAACAGCAGCACAGCGAGCACGGCCGGCGCCAGCCAGCCGGCACTGCGGTCGACCAGCCCGGCGCGCACGAGTATGCGTACCGAAAGACCGACCGAGAGCAGCGCGAGCGCCGGCAGCCCGATCGCCAGCCACAGCTCGGCGGGCGCACCCGTCAGCCTGCCAAGCAAAGCGAACGGCATGTAGAGCCAGATCGAAAAGGGCGGGTTCACCTCGACGATGTCGACATGCAGCCGCGCGCCGTCGAGCAGGCGGTCGCAGACGACCAGCAGCCACGAGACATCGACATTTTCAGGGACAAGGCGCATCGACATCCAGCCCGACGCCGCCGCAATCAGCAGGCAGGCCAGCACCGGCCAGACGGCGCCGAAGGACCTCCAGCCAGCCAGGACCGTCGCGCTTGCCGATTGGCCGCTACCCGCCATGTTCAGCCTTTCCGCCCGGTGTCCGGTCCGCCCTGATCAGTACTGAAACCGCGTCGTCCCGATAGAGCAGGGTGTAGCCCGCAAGCTCTGCTTGCATGCCCTTGTCGGCGTGGATGGCCAGCCACGCCGGCGTCTGCCAGATGCTGTCGAGGATAATGTCCGGCCTGATCCGTCTGATTTCCGCAACGGCCCCGGCGATAAAGCTGTCGCGCAAGGCGGTGAGCCGCACCGTCTCGTTCGCACCCGAGCTTGCCATCAGCCGCTCAGCGCTGCGCACCAGCCAAAGATTGGGGTGGCTGAGCCGGTAGTCGCCATTTGCCATGCGGGCCAGCGGATGGCCTGTGGCGATGTCGGTGCTGATCGAAACCACGGAAGGCCGCTCGACTGCTGCGACAATCGCCGCGACAGCCGCGGCGGCCGGCTTCTGTGTCAGCCAGAACGGCAGGAAAGCAGCCATCACCGCGGCCACGAGGACGCCTTGCCGGGCCAGGCGGACCGGTTGCCGGGACCGCCAACCGCCTCGGGCCGCCGGCAGGCATGACAGGCAGATCAATCCGAGAAGCGCGCACGCCAGCGCCGGGTAGGCATGATACGCCCAACCCTTCGCCTGCCAGAGCAGCGCTGCCAGGCCGGCAATGGAAGCAAGGAAAGCTGTGGCTGCCAGCTCGGGGACTGGCCGCTTCGTTGGCCAGGACAGGATGACTGCAAGGCCAAGAAGCAGCGCCGCCGGCCCAAACAGCAGCAGCGTCGCCAGAAAATTGCGCATGCTGAGATAAGCTTCGGTCAGTCGCGGGTAAACATCGCCCAAGAATTCCGGGTAGAGGAGTTGCACCGCGCCGAGATACGCCACGCAGACCGCGCCGATCACCCAGTGCTCGACGACGAAGAGGGGACGCGCGCTGCGCGTGCGCCAGCAGGTCGCCAACACCGGCAGCAGGACCATCGCGGCGTAGTATGGCTTGACCAGAACAAGCACGCTGCCGCAAAGTCCGGCGAGTACCGCTGTCGCGGCATCCGGGCGGGCGGGGCCGCCGCCCATCCGCCACGCCATCATCGCCAGCATCGGCAGGAACAGGCAGACGCCGATGTGCTCGCGCTGGGAAAATGCGTTGCCGGGGAAGAGGACCAGCAACGCGTAGATCGCCGGTGACCATCTTGCGAGGCCCGGCGCCTCGGCGAAGCCTGCCCTTTGGACCACCAGGCCCGCGGCAAACATGCCTGCCAGCGCTGCGAGGTAGGCCCACGCGTGGACCAGGATTTCGGGTTCAATGCCGAGTTGTTGCGCCAGTGCGACCGGCGGCATGTAAAGCCAAGTCGAAAAGGGCGGGTTCGTCTCGGCGACATCGATATAGAGCCGCTCGCCACCCAGCAGCCGTTCGCAGACCGTTATCAGCCAGCTTGTATCTGGCACCGTGCCCCAGCGCCTCTGCCAGACGACCGCAACGGCGGTGAGGGCGGCGATCGCAAACGCATTCAGCCAGAGCGTCGCGGAGCGCCGCCGTGCCGCCGGCAGGGGCCTGGGCGAGGCCCCGGAGGAAAGAAGTGCGCCGTCGCCCGCGCTCATTGCGATGGACTGCGCCCGGCAAGCCAATGCCAGCGTGCGCGATGCGCAGTTGCATCCATCACGCCGGACCGTATGTCCGGCGCACCAGGTAGACCGGGCGCTGCTTTATCTCGGTGTGGAGATTTGCGAGATACTTGCAGACGATGCCGATCCCCAGAAGCTGCATGCCGCCGAGCAGGAGCACGCCGACCATGAGAGTTGCATAGCCAGGCACGTCCGCCCCGAACACCAGCGTTTTGGCGACAATACCTAGCCCGCAGAGAAACGACAGCGCCGCAACCGTCGCGCCGACCCATGTCCACGCCTCGAGCGGCGCGCTCGAGAAGCTTGTCATGCCTTCCCTCGAACCGCGGCCGAGCAGGCTGCGGGCGGGCGCCTTGGACTTTGCGTCCGGCTCGACTTCATAGTCGATCGTCGTGGTGCGAAATCCAACCCAGGCAAACAGGCCCCGCATCAGGCGGCGTCGCTCCGGCATGGCGCGCAGCGCCTCGACCACATTGCGGTCGATCAGCCGGAAATCACCGACGCCTTCAGGAATCTTGCGCACCGCGACCATGTTGTGGATGCGCTCGCCGAGCGTCGCCCGGCGCTGTGTGGCGCGTGGGCCGATGCGTCGGGTCAGGACGACCTCGAAGCCCTCGCGCCATTTGGCGATCAGGTCGGGGATGACGTGCGGCGGATCCAGCAGGTCGACGCCGATCGGGATGGCAGCGTCTGAATCGCACAGATCGAGCCCGGCGGTCAGCGCCGCCTCGGGGCCGAAGCTGCGCGACAGGTCGACGATGCGGACACGCGGATCGTCCTTCTGTGCCAAAAGCAGACAGTCGAGCGTGGCGTCCGCGCTGCCGTCATTGATGAAGATGAATTCGAAGGCGATGCCCTGCTCGGTCAGCACTTCGGTGTTGCGGTAGACCGATTCGAGGAATGGCGCGATCGCATCCTCCTCGTCGCGCACCGGAACGATCAGCGCTACGGTGGCAATGCAGACATCCTGCGGCGCCTGCGTCGCCTCGGGCGTACCGTCGGGATGTGGAAAGGGTGCGTTCATTGTCGGCGCAAGCCTGTTTGATGCAGGTCGTGCGGCGGACAGTAATTGCGCGCGGTTAAGTTAGCTTTAAGCCTGTTTTCCGGGACTGCTTTCCAGAACTCTGGGCGCTCGCGCTAGAGCTTGCGCAGCGCCACTTCCTCGACCCTGTGGTCGGCGCCCTTGCGCAGGATCAGGTCGGCGCGCGGCCGGGTCGGGCGGATGTTCTCGCGCAGGTTCTTGAGATTGATGTTCGCCCACAGTCCCTCGGCGATCGCGCGGGCAGCGTCCTCGGAAAGCTCCGAGTAGCGGTGGAAGAACGACTGCGGATTGCGGAAGGCGGTTTCCCTGAGACGCATGAAGCGCGCGACATACCAGCCGTGGATGAGCTCCTCCTCGGCATCCATGTAGATCGAGAAGTCGAAGAAATCCGAAAGGAACGGCACGAACTTTCCATCCTTGGGCAGTTCGCGCGTCTGCAACACGTTCAACCCCTCGAAAATCAGGATGTCGGGACGGTCGATGGTGACATGCTCGCCGCGCACTACGTCGTAGGTCAGGTGCGAATAAACCGGCGCGTGAACATCCGCCTGGCCCGACTTGATGGCCGACAGGAAGCGCAGCAGCGCGCCGACGTCGTAGCTGTCGGGAAACCCCTTGCGCTCCATCAGGTTCTGCCGGCGAAGCACTTCGTTGGGAAACAGAAAGCCATCCGTGGTCACCAGATCGACCTTCGGGCTGGAAGGCCAGCGCTGCAGCAATTCCTTCAGGAGGCGGGCGGTCGTCGATTTGCCGACAGCCACAGAGCCGGCGATGCCGATGATGAACGGCGTCTTGATCGCGTGCGGCACGTTGAAGAAATCGCGCCGCTGGCGAAACAGGGTCTGGCTTGCCTCCACATGCACCGACAGCAGCCGGGATATCGACAGGTAGATGCGCCTCACTTCGTCGAGGTCGATCGGATCGTTGAGCGAGGAAAGGCGGCGTACTTCCTCCTGGGTGAGATGGAGCGAGGCGCCGGCGGCAAATTCGGCCCAGCGCTCCGCTGCATAGAAACGGTAGGGCGAATATTTTCCGGTCGCGACAAGCTGGTCCATCGAACCCCCCGCTCCGCTCAGCCCGGCCCGTCCGGACCGACTTTTGCTCGCGCCGCCTTTTCGGCCAGCCCCGACCGCGTCGTGCGCTTTTCGAGTTCGGCAAGCACATCCGAAAGCGGCACGCCGGCCAGCGCCAGCACCACAAGCCAGTGATAAAGCAGATCCGCGCTTTCCGAAACAAGCTCCTGGCGATCGCCGCCCAGCGCGGCAATCACCGTCTCGATGGCTTCCTCGCCGAGCTTCTTGGCCGCCTTCTCGGTGCCACCGGCAAACAGCTTGGCCGTCCACGAGCCGGCATCGCCGGAGCGGCCACGCTCGGCGACGATCTTTTCGAGGTCCGAAAGCGAAAACTCTTTCATTTGCGCCGTTTATTGCGCCGCAACACTGGAGTCCAGCCTCATCGGCAGGTTTGCCCTGGCCATGAAAGCCTTCGCCTCGCCGATCGAATACGTCCCGAAATGAAAGATCGAGGCGGCAAGCACTGCCGTCGCATGGCCGTCGCGTACGCCTTCGACGAGGTGGTCCAGCGTGCCAACGCCGCCCGAGGCGATCACCGGCACGCGCACCGCGTCAGCCACGGTCCGGGTCAGCGCGAGGTCATAGCCGGCCTTGGTGCCGTCGCGATCCATCGAGGTCAGCAGGATTTCGCCGGCGCCGAGATCGACCACCTTGCGGGCGAACCCGACCGCGTCGATGCCGGTCGGCTGCCTGCCGCCGTGGGTGAAGATTTCCCAGCGATCAGCCTCGTCGGCGGCCGAAACTTTCTTTGCGTCGATCGCCACGACGATGCACTGGTTGCCGAACTTGTCGGCGGCTTCGGCGACGAAGCCCGGATTGTTCACCGCCGCCGTGTTGATCGACACCTTGTCGGCGCCAGCCAGAAGCAGCTTGCGGATGTCGGCGACGCTGCGCACCCCGCCACCCACCGTCAACGGCATGAAGCAGCGCTCGGCCGTGCGGGCCACCACGTCGAAGATCGTGTCACGATTGTCCGAGGATGCGGTGATGTCGAGGAAACAGAGTTCGTCAGCGCCGGCCGCGTCATAGGCCGCCGCCGCTTCGACTGGATCGCCGGCGTCGACGAGATCGACGAAGTTGACGCCCTTCACGACGCGGCCGTCCTTGACGTCGAGGCAGGGGATGACGCGGGCCTTGAGCATCAGATCCGTTCCATCGCCGCCAGGAAATCGACCAGAAGCCGGCCGACCGCGGGCGGCACGTCGCCCTTGGCGTCGAAGGCGGGGTCGTAGGCGGATAGCGTCAGTCCGACGATCGGCACCGAGCGCGCCATGCAGGTGGCCGCTTCCCTCACCGCGTCAGGTTCGGGTCCTCCCGGCTCCGCATAGCGGTTGACCTGCAACTCGTCGGGATCGTGCACGTCGAGATCGATGTGGAGATGGGTGCGCCGCACGCCCGCCTGCTGCAGCGCGACCACCTTGTCGGCCGCTTCGTGCATCTCGGCGTGGATGACCGGCAGGCTGTCGAGCAGCAGCTTTTCGTCCGGATCGAGGTCGCGTGCGTCGACCAGCATGCATTTTGCTGCTTCGACCGGGCGAAAGCCGGGAATGGCGTTCGCCATCGGCCGCCAGCAGAGGCCAAGCGCCGTCGCCAGCGCCATGCCGTCGAGAAAGCCGTAGGTCGAGGTCTCGGGCGTGTTGATGTCGCCATGCTGGTCGAACCAGATGATCGAATCGGCGCTCTCGCCGGCCACGGCGCCGCATGTGGTCAGGCAATTGCCGGATAGCACGACCGGAAACCGACCCTGTTCGCGGCTTTCGGCTACCTTCTCGGCCACCGCCTTGCAGACCGCGAACCCGGTCGCGATCTCGCGGTCGTCGAGACCCTTGATCTTGCCGATCTCCTCGACCGCGACGTCGTGGCCGTCGAGGGTCAGCGTCTCGACAAGCCCGCCGGATATCAGCGCGTCCGGCCCCTTGCCAAAACCTTCGTGGCGGCGTCCGCTGTCATATGGCGCCAGGATAATGGTGAGTTTCACGTCAGTTGCCTTTCCCGGCTGCGCGCAGGATGGCCAGCGCCTCGGCCGGATCGATACGCCCGTCATATAGTGCGCGTCCGGTGATTGCGCCCTCAAGCCTTGCAGCGTCGGGCCTTGTCATCCGCCTGATGTCGTCGAGCGAGGCCAGCCCGCCCGAGGCGATGACCGGGATGGACACGGCTTGCGCCAGCGCGATCGTCGCTTCCCAGTTGATGCCCGAAAGCACGCCGTCGCGGTCGATGTCGGTGTAGATGATGGCCGCCACGCCGGCGCCCTCGAATTTTTGCGCCAGTTCGACGACGCCGAGGCTCGACGCTTCCGCCCAGCCCTCGACGGCGACCTTGCCGCCGCGCGCATCGATGCCGACCGCGATCCGGCCGGGAAAGTTGCGGCACGCCTGCCGCACCAGATCAGGCTCGCGCACCGCCACGGTGCCTAAAATCACCCGCGCCAGCCCACGGTCCAGCCAGTCCTCGATCTGGGCAAGCGTGCGGATGCCGCCGCCGAGCTGCACCGGGTTGCTGGTCGCGTTGAGGATGGCGCCAACCGCAGCGCTGTTGACGCTCTTGCCCTCGAAGGCGCCGTTGAGGTCGACGACATGCAGCCAGGAAAAGCGCTGATCCTCGAAGGCCTTCGCCTGCGCGCCGGGATCCTCGCTGTAAACGGTCGCGGTCGCCATGTCGCCGAGCTTCAGGCGCACGCACTTGCCGTCCTTGAGGTCGATGGCAGGAAAGAGGATCATCAGCGGTTGATCTCGACGAGAAACACCCAGGAATCCATCGCCGCCTTGGCGATCGACAGGCAGATGCCGCCGGCGAGCCAATAGGCCCCGTCCGCGCTCCCGGCCATCAGCATAAGTCCGCCGACGACCCAGGGCAGGATGGCCAACTCGAACAGGACAAGGTTACCGGCATAGGCGACCCGATATCCCTGCGTGTGCATCATGCTGCGCGCCGCGAGCAGGGTGCCGACGAGCGCCGTGGCGACGGCGATGACCAGCGTGCCGAGGCCGGACACAAAAACACTCTTGCCGGGCATCAGCAGAAACAGACCGACAATCAGCGCGGCGAGCAACTGGATCAGCGCCTGGGCGGCGCGTTCGGTCAGGCCTTTGCCGGCGAGGATCGTGCTGAGGTTGAGCGACAGCGAGACGAAGAAAAGACCGAGCAGCGCCGACGTCGCGCCAACCACGGCGGCTAGGAAATCGGTCCATGCGGAGAGGTCTTCCATCACACCCCTTCCACGATGGCGACATGCGCCTTCGAGTAGGCCTGCCGGATAGTCAGGGCCGCCTGGTATTCGGGCGAATGAAAACAGTCGAGCGCGGTCTGGTAGCTGTCGAACTCGATGACGACCAGCCGGCTTGCGGGCGTTCCCTCGATCACCTGCCCCCGTCCGCCGCGCACCAGGAATTTCGCGCCATACTTGTCGAAGGCAGCCTTGTTGGCTGCGATGTATTGCGGATAGTTGGCCTCGTCGGAGACGTCGACCATCGCCATCCAGTAGCCCTTCTTCGCCGTCTTCATCCTCACGGTTTCCACCTCATGAAGTTGGCTATCAGGGCAAGACCCAGCGCCTGGCTTTTTTCCGGATGGAACTGCGTGCCTGCCAGATTGTCCTTCGCCACCGCCGCCGTGACCTGCCCGCCATAGTCGGCGACGGCCACCACGTCGGCCGGGTCCTTGGCATCGAGATGATAGGAGTGCACGAAATAGGCATGCAGCCCGTTGTCACCGGTCGCGATCCCCTGGAACAGCGGGTGCGGCCGCTTCAGCTCGATCGTATTCCAGCCGATCTGCGGGATTTTCAACCGGGGATCGGACGGCAAGATCTCCTTCACGTCGCCCTTGATCCAGCCGAACCCCTGCGTCACCACCTTCTCGAGCCCGCGTTGCGACATCAGCTGCATGCCGACGCAGATGCCGAGGAAGGGGCGGCCCTTGCGAACCGCGGTCTCCTCCACCGCCTCCCACATGCCCTCCACCGCATGCAATCCCGCCGCGCAGTCGGCATAGGCGCCGACACCCGGCAGCACGATGCGGTCTGCGCTGCGCACCCGCTCGGGATCGGCCGTCAGGTCGATTTCGGCGCCAATGCCTGCCTCGTGCGCGGCGCGCTCGAAAGCCTTGGTCGCCGAACGCAAATTGCCCGACCCGTAGTCGATGATGGCGACGCGCATCACGACCTGCCCGGATAGCCGAACAGACCGAGCGCCGGGCCGGATGGCGCCGGCCGCACCGGATCTGTCCCAGGTAGAATGATCGCCCGCGGCGGCGCGTTCGCCGTCTCGCCATGTGCGGCGCAATAGCGGATCTCCGCCTCGGCGGAATTTCTCGCTTCGAGCGCGCCCCATTCGCTCCAGCCGTTGCGCCTCAGCCTTGCAATGCGCAACGCCTGCCCCTCGAACCCGACAAGCAGCGAAACCAGCAGCGACAAGCCTGCGCCCACAGCGCCGAAACCCGCCTGCTCGCCAAGCGTCGCCAGCGCGATGCTGGCCGCCAGCGCAAGCATCGCCTCCACCCACAGCCGGTGCCAGAGCAGCCAGAGCGGTGGCACGAGAAAGGCGATGAGGGCAAAGCCGTCGCGCACCAGAACGGCGCGTTCGGCCGCATCGGTGGCTGGCGGCTCCATCACGACATATGTGGCCATCGCGTCAGCCCTTCAGACTGCCCTTGGTGGAAGGAACCGCATCCGGCTGGCGCGGATCGCGCTCCAGCGCCGAGCGCAACACCCGCGCCACCGCCTTGAAGCAGGTCTCCGCGATGTGATGGTTGTTGGCGCCATAGTGGTTGGTGACATGCAGCGTCACGCCGGCGTTCTGCGCCAGCGCATGGAAGAATTCGCGCACCAGTTCGGTGTCGAACGTGCCGATCTTGGGCGACGAGAAGGCGACGTTCCAGACAAGAAAGGGTCGCCCGGACACGTCGATGGCCGCGCGGGTCAGCGTCTCGTCCATGGCAAGGTCGATGGAGGCGTAACGCATGATGCCGCGCCGCTCGCCGAGCGCCTTTGAAAGCGCCTGGCCGATCGCGATGCCGGTGTCCTCGACCGTGTGGTGGTCGTCGATGTGCAGGTCGCCCTTCGCCTTGATCGTCATGTCGATCAGCGAATGCCGCGACAACTGGTCGAGCATGTGATCGAAGAAGCCGACGCCGGTGGCGATGTCGGACTTGCCCGACCCGTCGACGTCGAGAGAAACCGAGATTGCGGTTTCCTTGGTCTTGCGGCTGACTTTTGCGGAACGGGAGGCCATCGTCGCGGTCCTGCGGTTTGAACGCGTGCCTTCTACCAGCATGACCCGGCGATTGCCAGTTGCGATCGATCCCATGGTTTGCGGCCGGTCATCAAGCACGGTGCGGGCGTTTGCAAACGCAAGCGAGGTGCATACATAAGCGCCAACTTCCACAACTCGTACCGCGCCGGTGGCCTGATGGGGGCCGGTGCGAAATCGGAGCAGCAGAATGTCCAACAATTTGACCATGCACGCCACGACGATCGTGACCGTGCGCAAGGGCGGCAAGGTCGTCATCGCCGGCGACGGCCAGGTGAGCATGGGCCAGACCATCATGAAGGGTAACGCGCGCAAGGTGCGCCGCATCGGCGCCAGCGGCAACGTCATCGCGGGTTTCGCCGGCGCCACCGCCGATGCCTTCA
This sequence comes from Hyphomicrobiales bacterium, assembly GCA_026400435.1. GTDB lineage: Bacteria > Pseudomonadota > Alphaproteobacteria > Rhizobiales > Rhizobiaceae > Mesorhizobium_K. The sequence continues at coordinate 60,665 of JAPLOZ010000002.1, forward strand.
CCCTGCTAGAACGCCTTGAGGCCAAGCTCGAGCAATATCCCGACCAGCTCACCCGCGCCTGCGTAGAGCTCGCCAAGGACTGGCGCACGGACCGCTATCTGCGCCATCTCGAGGCGATGATGCTGGTCGCCGACAAAAGCGTCTCGCTGGCGATCACCGGCAATGGCGACGTGGTGGAGCCGGAACACGGCGTCATGGCCATCGGCTCGGGCGGCAACTACGCGCTCGCCGCCGCGCGGGCACTGATCGACACCGACAAGGGCGCCGAGGAGATTGCCCGCAAGGCGATGCAGATCGCGTCCGAAATCTGCGTCTACACCAACAACAACTTCATCGTCGAAACGCTCGACGCCGCCTGAAACCTCAGGTCCCTGAAGCGAAACGTGGCGGTTGGGGGAGCTCGTCAAAACCATGACCGCCCGAGGCGCTCGACCTGTCTATGATTTCCGGGAAGTGACCGAGGCCGACCTGGCGATGCTCGAGGCATGGCTGGCGGAGCCGCATGTCGCGGCATGGTGGGACGATCCGGAAACGGAGATTGCGGCGATCCGCGCGGCGATCGAGAGCGTCGAAACCGAGCCGCTGATCGTCGAGCTCGATGGCCGCCCGATCGCCTATGTGCAGAGCTACGATCCGCACCTGAAGGACGGTCATCCCTATCAGGACCAGCCGTTCGGCACTCTCGGCATCGACATCGCCATCGGCATCCCCGACCTTTTGGGCCAAGGTCATGGGTCGGCAATCATGCGCCAGTTCACCGACCTGCTCTTCGAGGAAGGCGCCCCGCGCGTCATCGTCGACCCTGATCCCGCCAATACGCGCGCCATCCGTGCATTTGAAAAGGCGGGGCTGCGCGCCTTCGATACGCGCACGACCATTTACGGTCCCGCGCTGATGATGGAACTGGACGCCGAAGCGGACGAATAGACCGGGCGCGGCTATCCCCGCTTCACAACCGCCGCAAATCTGATCATGTCTGCGGTGACGACGCGATTCGGACCCAGGGGGCCACGTGACTCATTCGACTTCGGCGAACCAACGCCCGGCCTGGGGCCTCGACTGGAAGTCAGGCGTCATCGCCGCCACTCTCCTGGTGGCGGCGCAGGCGACGATCCTGCACCTGATGGGCCGCATCTGGATCTGCAAATGCGGGTATGTGAAGTTCTGGCACGGCGTGGTGGTCAGCTCGGAAAATTCCCAGCATCTCGCCGACTGGTACACCTTCTCCCACGTCATCCACGGCTTCCTGTTCTATTTCCTGTTCTGGCTGCTGTTTCGCCGGTCGACGGTCTGGACGCGCCTTTCCTTCGCGATCCTGCTCGAAGCCGCATGGGAAATCCTCGAGAACAGCCCGTTCATCATCAACCGCTACCGCGAGGCGACGATCGCGCTCGACTATTTCGGCGACAGCGTCATCAATTCGGTGTCCGACACCTTGTGGATGGTGCTCGGCTTCTTTCTCGCATCGCGCCTGCCGGTCTGGCTGACGATCCTGCTCGCCATCCTGTTCGAGCTGGTTGTCGGCTGGCTGATCCGCGACAACCTCACGCTCAACGTGCTGATGCTGATCTACCCGATCGAGGCGGTGAAGACCTGGCAGGGCGGCCTGTGACCGTGACCTCCGGGGCCGCTCAAGATGGCCTGCGGTCGGCGGGGTCGATCTCCGCCGACACGCTGGACAGGGCGGTTGCCCAAGGCGTGCTGACGGTCCAGCAGGTGGATCTGCTGCACAGCCTCGAGCGCACAGGGGCTCCGGCTTCGGCCGCCGAAACGCAGGACGACGAGAGCTTTCGTTTCATCGGCGGCTTCAGCGATATCTTCGTGACCATCGGGCTCGTGCTTTTTCTGGGCGCCTTGTCCTATTTCTCCAGTGGAGCGGCTGGCGGCGCGGGCACGAGTTTCGCGGTTGCGCTGGCAAGCTGGCTGCTGGCCGAGTATTTCACCCGCAGACGACGGATGGCGCTGCCCAGCATTGTCCTGCTGCTGATATTTGCCGGCTCGACCTTCATCACGGTCGCCGATCTGTATCCCGATTCGCGAAATGACGCGTTTTTCTTCCAGCGCTACCTTGATGCGGGCTGGCCGGCCTTCGTTGCCGGGCTGGCGACGGCGGCGGCGACCGCGGTCCACTACTGGCGGTTCCGCGTTCCGATCACCATCGCCGCCGGTGCGGCCGCGCTGGCTGCGGCCATCGTCGGTCTGTTTTTCGCGCTGGAGCCCGATCTGGCTGCCACGGCCACCATGCCGCTGGTCCTCCTGTGTGGCCTCGCGACCTTTGCGCTGGCGATGCGCTTCGACCTGAGCGATCCCGGCCGGCAGACGCGACGAACCGACATAGCCTTCTGGCTGCACATGCTTGCGGCGCCGCTGATAGTCCACCCGCTCCTCAAGGGGCTGACCGGCGACGGCGACATGGACACCGCTTCGGCGCTGAGCATCCTTGCGATCTTCATGGTCCTGGCATTCGTCGCGCTTGTCGTCGACAGACGTGCGATCCTCGTCTCGGGTCTTGCCTATGCCGGCTATGCTTTCGGCTCGCTCATCGTGAAGGCGGGACTGAGCGATGGCGTGGTCCCGCTTACCATGCTCGTACTCGGCGCGCTGGTGCTGTTGCTCAGCGCCGGCTGGCATGCGCTGCGCCGCGCCTTGCTCGGCCTGTTGCCCGCCGCTCTTGTACGCAGGCTTGCGCCGCATACATAAGCGGCAAGTTCCGTTCCAAGAGTACCCTCCCCACATGTCCAGCTTTTCTCCACGCGAGACCGTTTCCGAACTCGACCGCTTCATCATCGGCCAGAAGGACGCCAAGCGCGCCGTGGCCATTGCACTGCGCAACCGTTGGCGTCGCCAGCAGCTGGAAGGCCAGATGCGCGAAGAGGTGATGCCGAAGAATATCCTGATGATCGGCCCGACCGGCGTCGGCAAGACCGAGATCTCGCGCCGCCTGGCCAGGCTTGCCGGCGCGCCGTTCGTGAAGGTCGAGGCGACCAAGTTCACCGAGGTCGGCTATGTCGGCCGCGACGTCGAGCAGATCATCCGCGACCTCGTCGAGATCGCCATCGGCCTCGTGCGCGAAAAGATGCGCGAGGACGTCAAGGCGCGCGCCCACGTCAACGCCGAGGAGCGGGTGCTCGAGGCGCTGGTGGGCAAGACCGCGTCGCCGGCAACCCGCGACAGTTTTCGCAAGAAGCTGCGCGACGGCGAGCTGGACGACAAGGAGATCGAGGTCGAGGTGGCCGACACCGGCACCGGCGGCATGCCCGGCTTCGACATCCCCGGCATGCCGGGCGGCTCGGTCGGCGTGCTCAACATCAACGACATGATCCAGAAGGCGATGGGCGGCAAGAAGACAAAGACACGCAAGACCACCGTCAAGGAGTCCTACGACGTGCTGGTCAACGACGAGTCCGATAAGCTGCTCGACCAGGACGAGGTGGTACGCCTTGCGCTGGAATCGACGGAGAATGACGGCATCGTCTTCCTCGACGAAATCGACAAGATCGCGGCGCGGTCGGGCATCGTCGGCGGGCCTTCGCGCGAAGGCGTGCAGCGCGACCTGCTGCCGCTGGTCGAAGGCACCACGGTCGCCACCAAATACGGGCCGGTGAAGACGGATCACATCCTGTTCATCGCGTCGGGCGCATTCCACGTCTCGAAGCCTTCGGACCTTCTGCCCGAGTTGCAGGGCCGGCTGCCGATCCGCGTCGAGCTGCGCGCGCTGGAGAAGAACGACTTCGTGCGCATCCTGACCGAGACCGAGGCCAGCCTCATCAAGCAGTATATCGCGCTGATGAAGACCGAGGGCGTCGAGCTCGATTTCACGCCCGACGCCATCGACAGCCTCGCGCAGATCGCCGTCGATCTCAACGCCAGCGTCGAGAACATTGGCGCGCGGCGCCTGCAGACCGTGATGGAGCGCGTGCTCGACGAGATTTCCTTCGACGCGCCCGACCGCAACGGCACCTCTGTCAAGATCGATGCCGCCTATGTCGAAAAGCACGTCGGCGACCTCGCCAGGAACACCGATCTGTCGCGCTTCATCCTCTGAGGCTGCGCTGCTGCAAATGTCACGGTCGACGGGCACAAATCCTTTGCTACCCGTCGGCGCGCTTCTTGCGGTTGAGGCTTTTGCTCGACTCATCGGGCGGCATTGCCTAGTTTGCGGCAAAGTTTGGGTCCGGCGCAGTCCGGGCTTTTGGGTGCGGCGGATGGACGAACAGGCAGTTTTCGGGTCGGCAAATCCTTGCCGTGCGTTTGTCGCGAGGCTCGTCCTTTCGGCGATGATCGTCATTGGCGGCAGCATACCTGCCTTCGCCGCCACCCTGGTCCCGCCCGGCAACCGCTCGGTCGAGCAGCCGGGGGTTCCCGGCGCTTCGCTCAAGCGCACCAAGTCCGGCGGCACCACATTCGAAGCCAAGTACCGCAAGGTCTATGCGCTGCTGAAGAATGACCGCGCGCTGCGCAAGAAGATCGTCGCGGCAGCCGGCGCCTACGGCATCGATCCCATGCACATCGTCGGCGCCATCGTCGGCGAACACACCTACAATGTCGACGCCTATGACCGGCTGCAGACCTATTACGTGAAGGCGGCCGCCTACCTGAACGCCGATCTCTCCTTCGCCTATGAGGGCGAAAACGTTGACGATTTCATCAAGCGTCCCCAATTCGCCGAATGCACGGCGTCCGACAGCTATACGCTGTGGACCTGCCGCGAGCGCGTCTGGAACAGCGCGTTCCGTGGCAAGACCGTCGGCGGCATGGCGTTCCCCGACAATCGCTTCGCGGCAGTCTTCTTCCAGCCCTACTATGCCGGCCAGACCTTCGGGCTCGGCCAGCTCAGCCCGCTCACCGCGCTGCAGATGAGCGACCTCGTACACCAGGTTTCGGGCCTGCCCCGCCTCGACGCCGGCAAGCCGAACCAGGTTTACGAGACCATCATGGATCCCGACATGACCCTCGACTATGTCGCCGCGGCGCTCAAGCAGTCGATCGAGGCCTATGCGAGGATCGCCGATTTCGACATCTCGCAAAATCCCGGCGTTACCGCGACGCTCTATAATATCGGCAATGCGGATGCCCGCGCCTGGGCGCTGAAGCGCGAAAACGACGAGCGCGCCGCACGCGGCGAGGCCCCGCGCTTGCCCGAGGAAAATTATTACGGCTGGCTGGTCAACGAGAAGCTGCAGGAGCTGCAGGCGCTGTTCTAAAGGCGGCCAAAAACTAGTCGTCATACCGCCCCGGCGCTTGCTGCGCGGGGATGGTCAGCAGCGCGATCATCCGATCCAGCGTTTCCACATCCAGTTCACCGATGCGCTCGGCCAGCAGATTGGCGAGTTCGGTCGCGGACGGCGACAGGCCGGATGTGTCGATCACCACACGCGGATGCGACTGGCCGGCGAGCCGCAGAACCTCCTCGGCATCGTCCCAGATGACGTTGAAATAGCCGATGATCTTTTGCAGCAGCACCCAGGTCGGCACGCCGCGCCGGCCATGTTCGAGCGCCGAGAGATAGGCGGCGCTGACGCCGATGGCCGCCGCCATTTCCTTCTGGCTGACGCCCTTGGCGCGGCGCAGGTCGCGCAGCTTTTCGCCAAGCGGCGTCATGACGCTCTGCGCAGGCGTATATAGAGTGCGCCCTCGCCGCCATGCTGGCGCGCCGACACGTCGTGACTCGACACCAGCGCGCGGAACGGCGGCGTCGACAGCCAGGCCGGCACCTGCCGACGCAATACGCCGTCGCCACCAGACGAAAAGCCCTTGCCGGTAATCACCAGCACGTAACGCACCCCGCCGGCATGCGCCCGCTGCAGGAACGACAGCAGAAGGGCATGCGCCTCGCTCTGGGTCATGCCGTGCAAGTCGACGCGGCCCTCGATCTGCAGCTTTCCCTTCGACAGTTTTTCCAGCGTCGGCCGGTCAAGTGCATGCGTGACCTGCTGGCGCTTGGGCGGCGCCGGTGCAGCCGCAGGAGCGGTCAGCGCCACACCGGCAATGCTGGGCGTTTTTGCCTCGGTCGCCGGCTTCGGTGGTTCTTCGGCGAGGGCCTTCTTCCCTTTCAGGGGCTTGGCGGACCTGGCAACGAGGTTCCACAACACGCGGTCCTCATCGCTCAGCGTCTTTCCCGCCCGGCTCATCGGCCAACGCCCGCGATCAGCGGTCTTGGCAGCAGCGCGTAGAAATCCGCCGCGTTGCGCACGACACCGGCAATCTCGCCCGCTGCATCACCTGAACCGGCAAACAGATCGCCACGCGCCGGCCCCGTTATCGCAGAGCCGGTATCCTGAGCGATCATCAGGCGCCGGAATTTCCGGTCGTCGAACGCCTTCAGCGAGGGCGCGTCGATGTAAAACGGGGTGCCGAATGTGTGCAGCAGACGATCGACCGCGATTGACCTGCCTGGAGTAAGCGGCACCTTTGCCGCCGCCACCGGTCCCAAATCCGCATCATCCACCTCCGCCTCCCGGAAGAAGATAAAGGAGCGGTTCTGCCACAGAATCTCGTCGATGCGATCAGGATGACCGGCAAGCCAGGCGCGGATCGACTGCATCGTCACCTTTTCCAGCGGAATCTCGCCAAGGTCGGCCAAAACCCTGCCGATGCCGGTGAAGCGATGTCCTGATTTCGCGGCATAGGTGATCCGCCGGGTTGCGCCGTCCGTCATTCGCAGCCTGGCTGCGCCCTGCACGTGGATGAAGAATGCATCCACTTTGCTTGCGAGCCAGGCGATCTCGAGCCCGCGGCCTGCCAGCGCGCCCTGCTCGATCGCCGGCCGGTCGTGGTATTCGACCGGTTCACTGTCCGTCCTTCGAGCAAAAGCAAGGTAGGGGTCCATTCCCGCCGGCCGGTTTTGGTCGTCGATGTCGACCAGGTCGTCAGGCCGCGCCAGCAGCGGCACGGTGAACGTTTCCGTCCTCACCGACGACGCGGCGACCACCGGCTCGTAGAAGCCTGTCACAAACCCGGAAAGCGCCGGGGCTGTCGGCGTAACGCGCGCCGGAACGAAATGCCGTTGGAAGAACGCACGTGCCGCCGACGCAGTGTGGACCGGTGTTTCACGTGAATCCGTATTCGCCGCCGCAAAGCTTTCGCACGCTACGCCGAGCGAACCGGTCCGGTAGGGTTTTGTGAGGACTTGAATTGCAGAGCGCCGGAACGCCTCGAAGGCACGCAGAAGATCGTCATCGGCCCATCCGGGCAGGTCGTCGAAACCGACAGGGCGAAACAGCGGCGACAGCGGCACGGTGGTCATTCACAAGCGCGCCCCTGATTCTGGCTCAGTCTTCCTCTTCGGTCGCGACAAGCTTCCAGTTCGGGTCCTTCGACCGCGTTTCACGCGCGAAAGTCCAGACGTCCTTGACCTCGGCGACCGTCTCGGGATCGCCATCGATCACCTCGCCGGCCTTGTTGCGTGTCGCCGAGATGAGTTCGCTGACGATGCGCAGCGTGACATGGGCCTCTGTCCCCTTCATCTCGGCTGACACGATGCTGGCCTTGTCGATCCCGACGAAGGAGGACTGAATCTTCTCCGAGCGGCCCTCGCGATCCGAGATGGCCGCGACGAACCCGTCGAAGACTTCGCGCGACAGCAGGTTCTTCAGCGTCTTGCGGTCACCGTCGGCATAGGCCATCACGATCATTTCATAGGCCATCTTGGCGCCATCGACGAAACTCTTCGGCTCGAAGCTCGGGTCTGCATCCCTGATTGCGCGCAGGCCCTTGTTAAGGTCGCTGCCGGGCTTCTCGAAAGCGTCGATCGCCTTGTAGGCGTCTTCGGGCGGCTCGCCCGCCGCGCGTTTGCGCGGCAGCGACACGACATTCTCGGTCGTCGCGGCGGCATCCTTCTTGGCGGCCCGGCCGGCGGCATAGGGATCAAAGGGCTGCCGCTCGTTCCCGGTGCGACGGCCAAGCACGTTGCGGAGCTGGAAAAAGATCACCACAGCCGCGATCAGAAAAAAGATCGTCCCGAAGTCGAAAAATCCCATGTCGTCCGCCAAAACCCTTCGTTTTCCCGGCTTGCGATGGCGAGCAGGCATTCTTGCATATAGAACGCATTCCGCGATCATTCAAATGAATGGCCTGCATACCTATCTAGAAGCACAAGCGCCAGCGGCGCCTCGACGCCAACGCCAATGGCGCGTCGCCAATCTCAATGGACACCAATGCGATTTCCAGTCATCCCGCTCTTCCTGCTGGCACTGCCCTTTCTGGAGATCGCCGGATTCGTAGTGGTTGGCCGCCAGATCGGCGTGTTCTGGACGCTGGCGCTCGTCATTGCCGCGGGAATGGCAGGGCTGATCGTCCTGCGCGTCCAGGGTTTCGGGATCATGGCCCGCATCCGCGCCGAAGCCGACGCTGGGCGCGATCCGGGACGCCAGCTTGCCAACGGCGTCATGATCCTGTTTGCGGGCGTTCTTCTCGTCGTACCCGGCTTCGTAACCGACATCCTCGCGCTGCTCCTGTTCCTGCCCCCAGTGCGCTCCTTTGCCTGGCGTTTCCTGAAGCGGCGGATTGTCGTGGCGAGTGCTGGCTTCGGCGGCTTCCAGCGGCCCGGTGCACAATCGCGCGACAAGTCGATAGACCTCGACCCTGGAGAGTATAGCGAGACGCCGCGTCCCGATTCACCCTGGCGCACGATCGACCGCAACTGAGCTTGGCCGTCCGGTCGTGAACACAAAGGACCCTGGTGCTCCCGGCAACCCGGGCCGGCGACCTTCGCCGCAACCTTGTCTTGGCTGAACCGCCATGCTAGCCAACGCCCGATTTGAAAACCGGGTCGCTGGTCGGCCCCACAACCAAGGAACCGGCTCGATGGCCAATGAAGAAGCGCCTGCGGGCGTCGTGCCAAACGGCAACGGCGCGAAGGCATCCCTCAGCGTGCTTGCCCAGTATGTTAAGGATCTGTCCTTCGAGAGCCCCGGCGCGCCCGGTTCGCTGCGCGGCCGCGACAAGGCGCCCGGCATCGCCATCAATGTGAACGTCAGCGCCAATCCACTCTCCGACAAGGAATTCGACGTCAATCTCTCGCTATCGGCCAAGGCTTCGGGCGAGTCGGACGTCATGTTCAATGTCGAGCTGATCTATGGCGGCGTCTTCCGCATCGAAGGTTTCCCGCAGGAACACATGCTGCCGCTGCTGTTCATCGAATGCCCGCGACTGCTGTTCCCGTTCGCCCGCCAGATCATCGCCGAGGCGACCCGCAACGGCGGCTTCCCGCCGCTGATGCTCGACCCGATCGACTTCGCGCAGATGTTCCAGCAGAAGCTCGCCGACGATCAGGCCAAAGCCAAGATGAGCTGAGGGTTTCCACCGTACGTGACAAAAACGACCCGGCCTCGGCCGGGTCTTTTTTTGCACCGGTCTTTCGGGTGCCGTGGCCCTTGCACCTGTCCAGCCTGCAAAGCCATCTGGCGGCCGCCGTCGGTTCGAACAACGCGTATCGCGGCCGAACCGACGCGTGGAGCGACATGGACCGGACTAGGAGCGGATTGGTCAATGGCCTGATCGGCGTCGTGATCTTCAGCGCCTCGCTCCCGGCCACCCGCGTCGCCGTGATGCAATTCGACCCGGTGTTCCTCACCGCCGCCAGGGCTGCTATCGCCGGGCTTCTGGCGCTTGGCATGCTGCTCGTGTTCAGGGAGAAGCGCCCGGCGCTTTCCGATATCACTCCGCTTCTGGTCGTTTCTCTCGGTGTTGTGGTTGGCTTTCCCTTGCTCACCGCGCTGGCGCTACAATACGTAACCTCGGCCCATTCGATCGTCTTTATTGGCCTGCTGCCGCTGGCGACGGCGATTTTCGGCGTTTTGCGCGGCGGCGAACGGCCCAAACCGGCCTTCTGGGTGTTTTCGATGCTCGGCAGCGGCCTGGTAGCCGGTTTCGCGCTGACACAGGGGCTTGCCGCGGCGCCGGTCGGCGATGCGCTCATGCTTGCCGCCATCGTCGTGTGCGGTCTCGGCTATGCCGAGGGGGCAAAACTGTCGCGCACGCTTGGCGGCTGGCAGGTCATCTCCTGGGCGCTGGTGTTGTCGCTGCCGGCGACGATCGCGCTCTGTCTCTGGACCAAGCCGCCAACCTTTGCGGGCATCGGCGCGCCGGCATGGATCGGCCTTGGCTACATCTCCGTCTTCAGCATGCTGGTCGGTTTCATCTTCTGGTATCGCGGACTGGCCCAGGGCGGCATCGCGGCGGTCGGCCAACTGCAGCTCCTGCAGCCATTCTTCGGGCTTGCCCTGGCGGGTTTGCTGTTGCGTGAACCCGTAACCCCGACGATGCTGGCGGCAACCCTTGGCGTGATCCTGTGCGTCTTTGGCGCTCGCAAATTCGCCAGATAGCGGGTGCGGCCCCTATTGGAGACCGGCTGCCCGTTCACCCATCTTGAGCCAGACAGCCTTGTCGCCCAGTTCCGCGACGAGCAGCACGTGCGCGGCGCGTTCAGCTTCGGAAAGTCGCGGCGCCAGCGGCACGGGACGCTGGCGGATCGCTATCTCGACTGTCGTGACTTCAATGGAGCCCACTGCGCCCGGCGAAGCCGAATCAAGACCCAGCGCCGCCTGCTTGCCGCCGATCAGTTCTACATAGACTTCCGCCAGCAGCTCGGAATCGAGCAGAGCTCCATGCTTAGTGCGGCGGCTGTTGTCGATGCCATAGCGCCGGCACAACGCGTCGAGCGAGTTCGGACCCATCGGGTGCTTACGCTTGGCGATCGCAAGGGTATCGGTCACCCGGCCCTGATCGACGGTCGGATGGCCCATCCGGGCCAATTCCGCGTTGATGAAGGAGATGTCGAAGCCCGCATTGTGCGCAACTAGGTGTGCGCCGTCGATGAACGCCATGAACTCCTCGGCGATGTCGGCGAAGGTCGGCTTGCCCAGCAGATCGGCTGCGCTGATGCCATGGATGGCCTGCGCCTCGGGATTGATCGCCCGGCCCTGCGGATTGATGTATTTGTGAAAGGTCCGGCCGGTTGGGAAGCGGTTGACCAGTTCGATGCCGCCGAGCTCTATGACGCGCTCGTCGCGCCAGTCCAGCCCTGTTGTTTCCGTATCGAACACGATTTCGCGCATCGAATCACCCGTTTCGTCGCGCGCAGAATGCGAGCAGCCGTGCAGGGTCGCAAGGCTCAGCGGGCGGAAACCACGGGACGCTTGCCGGTCAGTTGCTCAATGATCGAGGCGACGGCCTCGCGCGCAGACGCCATGCCCAGGCCGGTGTCGATCACGAAATCGGCCAGCCGCCGCTTTTCCGCATCGGGTACCTGCTTGGCGAGGATCGCGCGGAATTTCTCCTCGGTCATGCCCGGTCGGGAGAGGACGCGTTCGCGCTGCACCTCGGCCGGCGCCGTCACCACCACCACCGCATCGACCCGGTCGCGGCCGTCCGTCTCATAGAGGAGCGGTATGTCCACCACGGCCAGCGGCGCGCCGGCGGCGTGATGGAGCTTCAGGAACGCGGTCGCGTCGGTTCGCACCAGCGGATGCACGATCGCCTCGAGCCGCTTCAGAGCCTCCGCATCGCGCAAAACCCTGACTGCGAGCTTCGCGCGATCGACCACGCCGTCGACAGTTGTCCCTGGGAAAGCCGCCTCGACAAGCGGCGCTGCCTTGCCGCGGTAGAGCCGGTGGACCGCCTCGTCGGAATCGTGCACCGGCACGCCGAAATCCGCGAACATCGCAGCGGTCGTTGACTTGCCCATGCCGATCGAGCCCGTCAGGCCAAGCACGATCATCGGGTAGCCGACGCCCTGGCAATATCGGCGACGATCATGGCGCGCAGCTCCGGCGTGACTTCCGCACGCCTGCCAAACCAACGCTCGAATCCAGGAACAGCCTGATGCAGCAACATGCCTAGCCCGTCCACCGTTCGCAGCCCTCTTGCGCGCGACGCCGCCAGGAGCGGCGTTTCAAGCGGAACGTAGACAATGTCTGTAACAATGGCGTGCCGCGGCAGTGCAGCCGGTTCGGCCGGCAGTTCGTCTGGAGCGCCCTTCCCGGCCATGCCCAAAGCGGTGGTGTTGACCAGGAGGCCAGCGTCTGCGAGCAGTTCGGGTGTCGCGCCGACCGGATGCGCCGTCACACCGTCGCCGAAGCGGTCGGCGAGGTCGACCGCGCGGCCAACGGTCCGGTTGACCACGCGAATGTCCCGCAGACCGCGGGTTTTCAGTGCATGGACGACCGCCCGCGCGGCCCCTCCCGCGCCAAGCACAACCGCCGTTCCAGCCAGTTCCCAGCCTGGCGACCGCTCGTCGAGATTGGCTGTAAATCCTGCCGCGTCGGTATTTCCGCCCACCAGCCGACCGTTCTCGAACCATAGGGTGTTGACCGCGCCGATCGCCTCGGCCGCCTCGTCGCGTCGGAACGCCGCCGCGAATGCCGCCTCCTTGTGCGGGATCGTGACGTTGCCACCGGCGAGGCCGCGTTCTGCAAGCGTGGCGAAGAACGCCGGCGCTACGTCTGGCGCCACGTCGATCGCTTCATAGCTGCCGGTTAGTCCATAGCGCTCGAGCCAGTAGCCGTGAATTTTCGGCGAACGGGAATGCGCGATCGGATGTCCGCAAACGAATGCCCTGACCTCAGCCATCGATGGCCCCCAGGTCTCGCAACGCCTTCAGCAGCGGCAGGAGCGGCAGGCCGACGATCGTGAAATGGTCGCCGTCGATCTTGTCGAACAGCTGGATGCCTTCGCCCTCGATCTGGTAGGCGCCGACCGAATTCAGCGCCATAGGGCCGACCCTTGCCAGGTGCCTGCCGATGAAGGCCGGCTCAAGCTTGCGCATCGTCATCCTGGCGATACCGACATCGCGCCACAGCGTCTCGCCATTGCGCGCCAGCACCGCAGCGCTGTTTAACTGGTGGGTCTTGCCCGACAGTTTCAGCAAATGACGGCGCGCCTCCTCCATGTCAGCAGGCTTGTGGAACGTTTCGTCGCCAAGCGACAGCGTCTGGTCGCAGCCGAGCACCAGTCTGCCGGGCTGCTTCTCGCTGACATCGAGCGCCTTGGCCTCGGCCAGCACCTGCGCGACGTCCTCGGGGGAAGCCCCGGTGCCCGCGAGCGTCTTTTCGACGACCCGCTCGTCGATCGTCGCCGGAGCGACATCGATATCGACGCCTGCCGCCTCAAGCATCGCCTTGCGGAAGCGGCTCTCTGAAGCCAGGATCAGTCGTTCAGCCATTGCTCTGCCATCCTCGATCGGGCGCGCTCTACCGCGCCTTACCCCTGAGCGCAACGATCGCGGCTGCGGTCTCCTCGATCGAACGGCGGCTGACGTCGATCATCGGCCAGCCGTAGCGGGTAAAGATCTGGCGTGCATAGGCCAGTTCCTCGGAGATCGCTGCGCGGTCGGCATAGGCGTCGGCGTCAAAGCCGGTCGTCGCGCCAAGCAGGCGGTTCTGGCGCACATGCGATATGCGCTCAGCCGTGGCGATCAGCCCGACGACCAGCGGGTTGGTTGCCGTGACCAGGCTTTCGGGGACCGGAACCCCGAGCACGATGGGAATATTGGCGGTCTTGATGCCCCGGTTCGCGAGATAGATGGAGGTCGGCGTCTTGGAAGTGCGCGAGATGCCAATCAGGACGATATCGGCCTTGTCGGCCTCCTCCTGCAGCTGCCCGTCATCGTGCTCCATGGTGAAATTGAGCGCGTCGATGCGGCGGAAATAGTCGGCGTTCAGCACATGTTGCGCTCCGACCCTGCGTCCCGCAGGCGTGCCGAGATAGGATTGGAACACGGTCAACACCGGTTCGAGAACAGAGACCACCGGGAGCCCCATTGCCGCGCACCGCTCGTCGATGCCGCGTGCCAGGGTCTGGTCGACGACCGTGTAGAGAACAATCCCCGGCTCCTGCTCGATGTCCTCAAAGACCTTTGCGATCTGCTTTTCCGTGCGGATGAGCGGATAGATGTGCTCGATGGCGCGGGCGTCCTTGTATTGCGCTGCCGCAGCACGGCCCGCCGCCAGCAGCGTCTCGCCGGTGGCGTCCGAGATCAGGTGCAGGTGGAAGAAGCTCTGGGGTCTGGTCATTTCTTCACAGGTTTGCGGCGGGGCTGTGGGCGGCTGTGGAGAAAGCGGGTTGGTTCCGCTTCGGTTGCGGAGGCGACTGTATCAGATGGTCAGATGTCCACAATTCGTCGCAGCGTGAAGATCGCCGTGCGGTTCTGGAGGACAGCGGGGATAAGTCGCCGACGGGATGCGGTACACGATTTGTTAGTATTTGGATGGTCGGCCAAGTAGCGGCAAATGCACGCGGATTCCGGATGGTCCCCAGACTTGTCCTTTTCTGGCGAACGTTCGTCCTGTAAGACGGGCGTCGGGTTTGCCGCGCTCCTGGGGATGATCTGCAACAATCGATTCCCACAGAGTCTAAGAATCAGAATCAGAAAGAATCTTTAGTTTGAATTTAGAAGAGAAGCCGGGAAGACGCGTGGTCCTCGAAGTACTGCGAGGCGAAAGCGTGTTTCCGCCGCCGATCTGGATGATGCGTCAGGCGGGGCGATACCTGCCCGAATACCGGGAGACGCGGAAGCGCGCGGGAAGCTTCCTTGACCTGTGCTACAATCCGGACCTCGCCGTCGAAGTGACGATGCAGCCGATCCGTCGCTTTGGCTTCGATGCGTCCATCCTGTTTTCCGATATTCTGGTGGTTCCGCATGCACTCGGCCGTGACCTCAGGTTCGAGGAGGGTCGCGGACCGCTGATGACCCCGATCGAGGCAAGCGAAATCGACAGGCTCGATGGGGAAAGGTTTCACGTGAATCTTTCGCCTGTATACGAGACCGTGCGACGCCTGCGCGCGGAGCTGCCGTCTGAGACGACCCTGCTCGGCTTCTGCGGTGCGCCGTGGACGGTCGCTAGCTACATGATCGCCGGACATGGCACGCCCGACCAGGCGCCAGCGCGCGTCTTCGCTTACCGGCATCCCGAGGCTATGAAGCGGTTGCTTGCGCTCCTTGCGGACTGGTCGGCAGCCTATCTCATCCGCCAGATAGATGCCGGTGCCGACACCGTTCAGATATTCGATTCGTGGTCTGGCGTACTCGACGAGGAGGGGTTCGCGGCGTTTTGCGTCGGTCCAGTCGCTCGCGTCATCGAACAGGTGCGCGTGGCGCATCCCGGCGTGCCGGTCATTGCGTTTCCGAAAGGTGCGGGGAGCCGCTACGATGGTTATCGCGCGGCGACGGGGGCTGCGGGTCTTGGGCTTGACTGGACGGTGCCGCTGTCCCAGGCAAGACGTCTCCAGGCGGAAGGCGCTGTGCAGGGAAATCTCGATCCACAACGGCTTGTCGCGGGCGGCAAGGCGCAGTCGGACGGCGTTGCGTCGATATTGTCGGCGCTCGGCGACGGACCGCTGGTCTTCAATCTTGGCCACGGTATTACGCCCGACACGCCTCTCTCTCATGTCGAAGCCATGGTTTCGCAGATCAGGAACGCCCGGCAATGAGCAACAGCAAACCCGACGCCAAGCGCGATTCCAGCGGGATGCAGGCTATGACACGCGCGATCGCTGCGATCCTGGTCCTCCTTGTGCTGACGGGTCTCGTGTTCTGGGTGTATCCGGACAACTTTTACCCTTGGGCAAAAGCGATCCACGTGATCGCTGTCATCGCCTGGATGGCAGGGATGCTCTATCTGCCGAGGCTGTTCGTCTACCATTGTGCGGCGCCGGTGGGTTCACCGCAGTCGGAAACCTTCAAGGTGATGGAACGCAGGCTGCTGCGCGCCATCATCAACCCTGCGATGATTGTTACTTGGGTGTTCGGTCTCTGGCTCGCCTGGAAGGGGTTTGCCTTCCAGGGCGGCTGGCTGCACGCCAAGATCGCACTTGTGCTGGCGATGTCGGCGGTACACGGCTACCTGTCGGCGGCGGTGCGGCGTTTTGCCGAGGACCGCAACGAAAAGCCGGCCCGCCACTGGCGCATCGTCAACGAAGTTCCCACATTGTTGATGATCGCCATCGTGATCCTAGTTGTGGTGAAGCCGTTCTAGGTGGTTTTCCCACTCGGAACCACGGCGTTCGAGCCCTTGCTCGCGGTCTCAATCCCGCTTGCTCTTTGTGTGCCGCGCCGCTAGAAGACGATTCTTCCTTCCCGTCTTGTGCCGCCACCCTGCCAAACCGGCCCGGCCGCCTTCGACGACAATCGCGTAGCCGATCCATTCCCCAGAATTCCTCACCCAGAGTCTACCTATGCAAGAAATGAAACTCGCAGAGTTCAAGAACAAGAAGCCGCCTGAGCTGATCGCCTATGCCGAGACGCTCGAGGTCGAAAACGCCAGCGTCATGCGCAAGCAGGAGCTGATGTTTGCGATCCTGAAGAAGCTCGCCGGCCAAGACATCGAAATCATCGGCGACGGCGTCGTCGAGGTGCTGCAGGACGGTTTTGGCTTCCTGCGTTCGGCAAACGCCAACTATCTGCCGGGTCCTGACGATATTTACATCTCGCCTTCGCAGATCCGCCGGTTTTCGCTGAAGACCGGCGATACGGTCGAAGGGCCGATCCGCAGTCCTAAGGAAGGCGAGCGGTATTTCGCCCTTCTCAAGGTCAATACGATCAATTTCGACGACCCCGAAAAGATCCGCCACAAGATCCATTTCGACAATCTGACGCCGCTTTACCCTACGGAGCGGCTCAAAATGGAAATGGAAGTGCCTACCGGCAAGGACATCTCACCTAGGGTCATCGACCTCGTTGCTCCGCTCGGCAAGGGGCAGCGCGCTTTGATCGTGGCGCAGCCGCGCACCGGCAAGACCGTGCTGTTGCAGAACATTGCCCATTCCATCACGACAAACCATCCTGAGTGCTATCTGATCGTTCTCTTGATCGACGAACGGCCGGAGGAAGTCACCGACATGCAGCGTTCGGTCAAGGGCGAGGTTGTCTCCTCGACCTTCGATGAACCTGCTGTGCGACACGTCCAGGTGGCCGAGATGGTCATCGAGAAGGCGAAGCGCCTGGTTGAGCACGGTCGCGACGTCGTCATCCTGCTGGATTCGATTACCCGCCTGGGACGCGCCTACAACACCGTGGTACCATCCTCCGGCAAGGTCCTGACCGGTGGCGTCGACGCCAATGCGCTGCAGCGTCCAAAGCGGTTCTTCGGCGCGGCGCGCAATATCGAGGAAGGCGGATCGCTGACCATCATTGCGACCGCGCTTATCGACACCGGCAGCCGCATGGACGAAGTCATCTTTGAAGAGTTCAAGGGGACCGGCAATTCGGAAATCGTTCTCGACCGCAAGGTCGCCGACAAGCGCATCTATCCCGCCATGGATATCCTGAAGTCTGGAACCCGCAAGGAAGACCTCCTGGTCGCGAAGTCCGACCTGCAGAAGATCTTCGTGCTTCGCCGGATCCTGGCGCCGATGGGCACTACTGACGCGATCGAATTTTTGATCGACAAGCTAAAGCAGACCAAGACCAACGCCGACTTCTTTGACTCGATGAATACCTGAACCGGCGGGTCGCTTTTGCTGTAAGGCTCGATTCGGCTTCGTAACGACTGACGGCGCCGGTCACGTATCGTTAACCATCATGGTGAGGGATGCAGGGTCCCTGTCGTTTGGGGCTGTCGGCGCGTGAGCTCAGGGTTTGCCGAAACGATAGTAGCGTTGTCGAGCGGGCGTCTGCCGTCCGGCATCGCTGTCATCAGGATGTCTGGCAGCAAGGTTCGCTTCGCACTCGAAACGATCGCCGGCGTTCTGCCCGAACCGCGGCGGGCTACACTTGCGACCTTCACAACGGCAGACGGCGCCTCAATCGATTCGGGTCTGTTACTATTTTTCCCAGGCGCGGCTAGCTTCACCGGGGAGGACTCGGCCGAGTTCCAGGTACATGGCGGCAAGGCGGTCGTGGCGGCGCTGCTCGAGACTTTGACATCATTGCCGGGTGTGCGGCACGCCGACGCCGGGGAATTCACCCGCCGCGCGTTCCTGAATGGCAAGCTCGACCTCGTTGAGTCGGAAGCGCTGGCCGACTTGATTTCGGCGGAGACGGAGGCGCAGCGCCGGCTTGCGCTTCTCAATGCAGACGGTGCGCAGGCGGCGCTTTATTCAGCATGGCGCGGCCGCGTCATTAGCGCAATGGCCATGATAGAAGCCGAGTTGGATTTTGCGGACGAGGCTGATGTCCCCGAGTCGGTTGCCGGTGGCGTATGGGGCGATATCGGGCGGCTGGTTGAGGAAATACAGGCGCACATCGCCGGTTTCCATCGGTCGGAAATCATTCGCGATGGCTACGACGTCGTGATCGTCGGGCCCCCCAACGCCGGCAAGTCGAGCCTGCTGAATGCATTGGCCCGGCGCGATGCCGCCATAGTATCGGATGAGCCAGGTACGACCCGCGACCTTGTCGAGGTGTCTCTGGATATCGACGGGTTCAAGATCCGCGTTACGGACACAGCTGGCATGCGGGACGGCTCGGGCAAAGTGGAGGCAATCGGCATAGAACGAGCTCGAAACCGAGCGAAATCCGCCGATCTCGTGCTGCTTCTGAGCGATTTGAGCGCGCCACACGTTGAAACACCGGAATTAGGCAACTCCAACATCGTCCGTATCGGCACAAAATGTGATCTTCTTGTGGATGGCCTGGGGAAAAATGGCTTCGATATTCTTGTCTCGTCGCGGACTGGACGAGGGATCGCCGAGCTTCTGCGCGCGTTAGGTGATCGGGCTGTCATTGCCACCGGGGACCGCGGTGATGTTCTACCGTCGCGCCTTCGTCACGTTGAATTGCTGCGCGACGCAGCTGCTGGCTTGCAGGCATCACTGGACAACGATGGCCGTGGGCTGGAGTTGCGGGCCGATGACCTGCGCAGGGGCGCCGAAAGAATTGGCCGGATCTCAGGTGCTGTCAATGTCGAGGACATGCTCGACGTCATCTTCTCGCAATTCTGCATCGGCAAATAGCGGTGGGAATGGCAGTTCGTGATTCACGTGAAACAACTCGAGGTCCGGCAAGCACCGGCTGTTTCACGTGAAACGAAGGCCTTCAAATCCTTGACACCACTGTGCTTTGCGCACATCTCTCGCGGAGGACATCGGAGCGGAAATGGCCGGAACCTATGATGTTGTGATTGTGGGCGGTGGCCATGCCGGCTGCGAGGCGGCCAGCGCGGCCGCCCGCTACGGCGCTCGCACTGCGCTCGTTACGCTCAGCGCTGACAAGATCGGCACCATGTCCTGCAATCCAGCGATCGGAGGGCTCGGCAAAGGACACCTTGTGCGCGAGATCGACGCCCTCGACGGGTTGATGGGCCGCGTGGCGGATGCGGCTGGAATTCAGTTTCGGCTCCTCAACCGACGCAAGGGCCCTGCCGTAAGAGGTCCCCGCACCCAGGCCGATCGAAAGCTCTACGCGGCTGCCATGCAGCAGGCGGTTGGCGCACAGCCGCTGCTCGACGTGATCGAAGCGGAGGTCGAGGACATAGAGATAGATGCAGGCACGGTTGCCGCGGTCCTGCTTGGCGATGGGGGGCGCTTGCCTTGCGGCGCCGTGGTGCTGACGACCGGCACGTTTCTGCGCGGGATGATCCACATCGGCGAGAAGAAGATCGTGGCCGGTCGGATGCACGAGAAAGCCTCGCTAGGACTTTCGGCAACGCTCTCCCGAGCCGGGTTCAAGCTCGGCCGGCTCAAGACCGGGACTCCGCCGCGCCTCGATGGCAGGACGATAGACTGGCTATCGCTCGAGAAGCAGGCTGCCGATGAACATCCGGTGCCGTTTTCAATGATGACCGATGCGATCATCAACAGGCAGATCGAATGCGGGATCACCCGCACGACGATGGCCACACACGACGTAATACGCAGCAATCTCGACCGTTCAGCTATGTATTCGGGGTCTATCGAAGGGGTTGGTCCGCGTTATTGCCCGTCGATTGAAGACAAGATCGTCAAGTTTGGCGATCGTGATGGCCATCAGATATTTCTAGAGCCGGAAGGCCTCGACGACGACACGGTCTATCCAAACGGGATTTCCACATCGCTGCCCGAAGACGTCCAGCTGCTGATCCTGAGGACGATCCCAGGCCTGGAGCGCGCAGCGATGCTGCAACCTGGTTATGCAATTGAGTACGATCATGTCGATCCGCGCGAACTGGACGCGACACTGGAAACCCGGCGCGTTCAGGGCCTCTTTCTCGCCGGCCAGATCAATGGCACCACAGGTTATGAGGAAGCTGCAGCGCAGGGAATTCTTGCAGGTCTGAACGCAGCCCGGCGGTCGACGGACGAAACGCCTTTGGTGGTGAGCCGCACGGCTGCTTATCTCGGCGTAATGGTTGATGATCTGACCGTCCGCGGAATAACCGAGCCATACCGGATGTTCACATCGCGCGCCGAGTTTCGCCTATCCCTGCGCTCGGACAACGCAGACGACCGGCTGACGCCGCTTGCGCAGCAATTGGGAATCACGTCGCCGGAACGGTCAAGTCGGTTCGAGGCGATGCGTGACAGGCTCGATACGGGGAGAGCGTTGACCATGAGCCTGTCGATCACGCCTTCGCTGGCACGCAAGCGGGGTTTGGACCTCAACCAGGACGGGGTCAGGCGAACCGCCTACGAACTGCTCGCGCGAAACGACACGAGCATGGAAACGTTGTGCGACGTCTGGCCCGAGCTCACCGAGATCGACGCCGCGACGGCGGAACGTCTTGAGACGGAGGCAAAGTACGCGGTCTATCTCGATCGGCAGGCCGCAGATGCCGCGCAGATCCGCCGCGAAGAGGCACGGGCAATTCCGGACTATCTTGATTTTTCCAGCGTGCCTGGATTATCCAATGAAATCAGGTACAAGCTGAACATGCGCCGACCGCGTTCGCTGGCCGACGCGCAGAGGATTGACGGTATGACACCGGCAGCACTCGCCATCATCGTGTCGCATATCCGCCAGGCGGAGCGGGCAGCTTGAGCGACTCGCGGCTCGAAGACCTGCAGCGTGTCGCCGGACCGGTTTCACGTGAAACATTTAGCGGGCTTCAGGCGTTTGAAGGTATGTTCCAAACTTGGGCGAAAAGCATCAATCTTTCGTCCTCTTCCACGATCCCGGACCTGTGGAAAAGGCATGTCCTGGACAGCGCTCAGCTCGCGCCGCTTGCAGCTGGCGCTATTCAGTGGCTCGATCTCGGCTCGGGCGGCGGCTTTCCGGGACTAATCCTGGCTTTTCTGCTGAAGGAGAGGCCTGGCGCCAGCATAGACCTCGTTGAAAGCAACCGGAAAAAGGCCGCGTTTCTGGCCACGGCCATCGGACAATTCGCGCTGCCGGCGCGGGTCCATGCGGTTCGCATCGGCAGTGAAATCAAGGGTTTGCGCCAACCCGAGGTGGTCACGGCGAGGGCGCTAGCGCCGCTGCCGCAGCTTCTTGAACTTGCCTGGCCGTGGTTGTCATCAGGCGCAAGAGGCCTTTTGCACAAAGGTCGGGATTACGCGCATGAGATTCAAGAAAGCTCTCTGTTGTGGCAGTATGATCTGATAGAACATCGCAGCAGGATCGACGCAGACAGCGTTGTCCTCGAGATCGCCGATCTGAAGCGCAAATAGCTGCCGATTTGCCGCGATGAAATAACACTGCATTCAAAGGCTTACAATGAAGCCCGGACCTCGAATCATAACTCTGGCCAATCAGAAGGGCGGCGTCGGAAAGACGACCACCGCCATCAATCTCGCCACCGCGCTTGCAGCGATCGGCGAGCGCGTGCTAATCGTGGATCTCGACCCGCAGGGCAATGCAAGCACTGGCCTCGGCATCAACCGGCGCGAACGCTCCGTGTCGTCCTACGACGTCCTGACCGGCGCGCTGACGCTCGAAGAAGCCGCCATGGCGACCGCGGTGCCTGGGCTGTCGATCGTGCCCTCCACGCTTGATCTGCTCGGCATCGAGATGGAGATCGCCGGCGCTCCCGATCGTGTGCTGCGGCTGCGCAATGCAGTCCACGCCGCCTCCAGCCGCAACGCGGCCTTCACCTATGTACTGATCGATTGTCCGCCGTCGCTCAACCTGCTGACGCTCAATTCCATGGCGGCTGCCGATTCCGTGCTGGTCCCGCTCCAATGCGAGTTCTTCGCGCTGGAAGGCCTGAGCCAGCTGCTGGAGACCGTCGATCAGGTGCGCAACTCCATCAACCCGGACCTGACTATCCAGGGAATTGTCCTCACCATGTTCGATGGCCGCAACAGCTTTGCGCGGCAGGTCGTCGACGACGTTCGCCAGCATATGGGCGAAAAGGTCTATGAGACCGTTATTCCCCGCAACGTTCGCATCTCCGAGGCGCCGTCCTACGGCAAGCCGGCGATCCTCTACGATCTCAAATGCTCGGGCAGCCAGGCCTATCTCCAGCTTGCTTCGGAAGTCATCCGACGTGAGCGCAACCTCCGCGCCGCGTAGGCTCGGTTCGGACACGAAACAATCGGATTCATGATGAACGAAGATGCATCCAAGAAACGGCTAGGGCGGGGCCTCGCCGCGCTGATCGGCGAAATGGACCGCCCGGTGGCGCGTGACGAAAAGCCTGCCTCCGCGACCGCCATGTCACCCGATGGACGCGTGCCGATCGAATTCGTCTCCGCCAATCCAAGGAATCCACGCCGCAGTTTCGCGGAAGCCGACCTTGCGGACCTCGCCCAGTCGATCCGCGAGCGCGGTATCGTACAGCCGGTGCTTGTGCGCCGCCGGGCCGACCAGCGGTACGAGATCATTGCCGGCGAGCGTCGCTGGCGGGCCGCGCAGCGTGCGGGCCTGACAGAGATTCCGGTGCTTGTGCGCGACGTCGACGATCGTACCGCCCTGGAACTCGCCATCATCGAGAATGTACAGCGCGCGGATCTCAATCCGGTCGAGGAAGCACTCGGCTACCAACAACTCATCGACGAGCACCATTATACGCAGGCGGATCTGGGCAACGTCATCGGCAAGAGCCGCAGCCACGTGGCAAACACGCTGCGCCTGCTCAAACTGCCCGATGTCATCCGTGACCTCCTTGTCGACGGCACGCTGTCAGCCGGGCATGCCCGCACGCTGGTGACGGCGAACGATCCCGCCGGTCTCGCCAAACGCATCGTGGACGGGGGGTTGTCGGTGCGCCAGGCGGAGGCGCTGGCCCAGCAGCCCGCGTCCGGACCGCCAAAGGCGCGCAAGCAGCCGCAGGCAGCCGACAAGGACCCCGACACCCTCGCTCTGGAGAAACTGCTATCAGACGTCACCGGCCTGGCAGTTGCGATAGCGCACAAGGAACGTGGCGGAGAGGTGCGTATCGGCTACCGGACCCTCGACCAGCTCGATGATCTTTGCAGGCGCCTGCAACAATAACGATTACAATCAGTTGCTTGGTCGTTAGCCGGCGCACTATCGGTCGCGCGAGCCCAGCCGCGAGCCTTCGACCGCGATCCCGAGCAACGCCTGCCGGGCAATCTCAACCGCCAGCTCCGGCCGCTGCCTGGTGGCGAGCACCGCGGTTTGAAGGCGTGCAAGGCCACGCTGCAGCGCGTCGGCGGACCAACGCTCCAGCGCTCGCTCCACAAGCTTGCGGCGCGCAAAGAAGACCGGTGGCCGCGCGGCGGCAACGACGCTTGCCGCGTTGCGCTGAGCACCCATGTCGGCACGCATGACATGCAGCGTCTGCATCTGCCGCATCGCCGCCGCCAGCACCAGATAGGCCTGGCTGCCATTTTGCGAATGCCGTGTGTAGGCGGCGTCAAACGCATCGACCTTGCCGTCCAGAATCGCGTCGACAGCGTCATCGGCCGAGAGGCTTGAAACGTCGCCCGTCAACGCCAGCACATCGCCGAGGTCAATTTCGCGTTTGCCGTGCGCGTAAAGCGCGAGCTTGGCGATCTCGCTGCGGGTCGCGAGGCGATCGCCGCCAAGATTGCGGCGCAACGCTCCCCGCGCCTCCATCGTGATGCCCATGCCGGTCTTGCCAAGCTCGCCGTCAATCACCTGATCGATGTCGCGGTCCTCGTCTCCATAGCAGGGCAGGGCCATGCCGATGCCGCTAGCCTCGACAACAGCACGCAGGGCGGCACCCTTCTTCAGGTCGCTGGCCTCGATGAGAATCACGGCATCGCGCGGAGGATCGGCGCTGAGCGCCTTGATATCGTCCGCCAGAGACTTCTGAGCTCCCGCATTGCGGATCCAGAGCAACCTGCGGCTGGAAAACATCGGAACGGTGCGCGCCTCGTCGAGTAGCCGGCCCTGGTCGCGCTCGGCCTCGCCGGCATCAAGCCGGACAACTGAAAAAGGATCGTCGAGCGACAGGCCGGTCTTTTCCGCGAAGGCCTTGGCGCGTTCGGATACCAGACCACGGTCAGGACCGTAGAGGAGCACGACCGAAACCTCCTCGGCAGGCCGCCGCAGCCACGCCTCGACCTCATGAGCTTTTTTCTGAGCCATCAGCGCTCGATAGCACGGGGCGGCCGGGTTGCGAATGCAATTGCGGCATTTTGCGCCAGAGGCAACTTTGGCACAGGCCAGACCAATGCGAAGCCGCCTCCGCCGGGCCGCCCTCTTGACCGAACGCAGCTTCACGCTGTCAATCGCGTGCAACCGGCGACGGAACGACCGGCACCCACGAGCCCATGCAGACAGCACAGCCAGCAACGCAATTTCCCGACTTCGGCCTGACGGCCGAACAGCGGCGCTTTGCCGTGCGCGGCCATTACTACGAATATCCTGGCATGGACGGCGAGAACGGCGAGATCTGGTGCTACACCGACCGGTTTTCATACCGCCCGGGTGAAAGGGCGACGTTCCATGTCAGCGCCACGGCCAAGAGTTTCGCCCTGCGCGTCGTGCGTGACGGCGCTGTTGAAACGCCGGTGTTCGAAACGCGCGGGATTGCCTGCGGCTGGCAGGATACGCCCGACCAGTGCTCCGTCGAAGGCTGCGGGTGGAGCGCCACATTCGAGCTTGCGATTGGCGAGGACTGGCCGTCCGGCGCATATAGGGCGACGCTTTCCGCGCAGGGCCGCGACGGAAGCGATATCACCTGCCACCACCTGTTCATCGTCAGTCCAAAACCCGGCAAGAAAAGCGGCCGCGTCCTGCAGGTCGCCGCGACCGGCACCTGGCTCGCCTACAACACATGGGGCGGTTCCAACGCCTATCAAGGCATCACAGGCAACGGCCGCGATCAGTATGCCCGCATGGTCTCGACCCAGCGGCCGTGGTGCCGCGGCTTCGTCGTGCTGCCGCCGGACGCACCCCGCGTGCCGCTCGAAGTGTCGATGCCGCCGAAAACCGTCCCGCGCTATCCGCACATGGAATGGGCGCTAGCGACAGGTCACTCCAAGAAGTATGCCTCCGCCGGCTGGGCCAGCTACGACAGTCACTTCTTCCGCTGGGCCGAGCGCGCCGGATACGGCGTCGACCTCGCCAGCCAGCACGACCTGCATTTCACGACTGAAGTTCTGGACGGCTACGACTGCGTGGTCTTTGTCGGGCATGACGAATACTGGACCTGGGAAATGCGCGACGCGGTCGACCGGTATGTCGAGCGGGGAGGACAAGCAGCCCGGTTTGCCGGCAATTTCATGTGGCAAACCCGGCTGGAAGACGAAGGCCGGCGGCAGGTCTGCTACAAATACCAGGCACGCGCCGAGGATCCCGCCTACCGGACCAACAATGTGACGCGCGCGACCAATTCCTGGGATGCGCCCGAGATCGGCCGTCCAGGCGTGAAAACCTTCGGCCTTAACTCCTCCAAGGGCGTCTACGCCGGCTGGGGCGGCTGTACGCCACGCGGCGCGCGGGGCTTTCCGATCTATCGGCCCGAACACTGGGCGTTTGCCGATACAGGGCTGTTCTACGGCGACCTGCTTGGGGCGGACAGCCACATCTACGGCTACGAGGTCGACGGGCTGGACTACGAGATCCGCAACGGGCGCCCCTGCCCAAGCGCCGCGAGCGGCGCCCCGGAAGGCCTTGAAATACTGGCCCTCGGCATGGCCAGCCAGGTTGAAGAGGCGGATTTCCTGGTTGCCGAGGACCAGTTCTTCGGCGACGAGGACGGGCGCTTCATTGCCGAGATGCTCTATGGCGACGCCAGCGACGAGAATCTCGAAAAAGTACGCTACAGCAACGGAATGATCGTCAACTTCAAGCGCGGTCGCGGCGAAGTCTTCCACGCTGGAAGCTGCGAATGGGTGGCCGGGCTGCTGCGGCGCGACGCCATGGTGGAACGCGTGACAGCGAACGTCCTCGACCGATTTCTGAACAGGCAGGCCTGAACATGTTGAAGACCACGGGTGAAACCGCCGCCAACACGCGCCCCTCGCACCTGTTCTATGTGACGCGGCTGCGCCGGCCGCTCGTCGACCGCGCCGAAGGTATCTATCTCTGGACACAGGACGGGCGTCGCTTCATCGATGGTTCGAGCGGCCCGGTCGCGGTGAACCTCGGCTACGGCAACAGGCATGTGCTGGACGCCATGAAGCGCCAGATGGAGAAGACCACCTTCGCCTATCGCCTGCATTTTGAAAACGAACCGGCTGAAGACCTCGCGCGCGACCTCGCCGGCCGCATGCCTGGCGGGCTCGACCGCATCTTCTTCGTCTCTGGCGGTTCCGAGGCGGTCGAAGCTTGCATCAAGCTGGCGCGCCAATGGGCGGTCGCCACCGGCCAGCCGAAACGCTGGAAGGTCATCGGGCGGATGCCTTCCTATCACGGTGGAACATACGGCGCGCTGTCGGTCACCGGCGATGGCCTGCTGACCGACAGCTTTGCCGACCAGATACGCATGATGCCTTCCATCCCGGCGCCAACCGCATACCGCGACCGCGATAACCTTTCGCTGGAGCAGCGCGGCCTGAAATACGCCGACATGCTGGAAGAGAAGATCCTCGCCGAGGGGCCCGAAAGCGTCGTGGCCTTCATCATGGAACCGATAGGCGGCGCTGCCACAAACGCGCTGGTCGCGCCCGATAGCTACTACCCGCGCATTCGCGAGATATGCGACCGCCACGGCATATTGCTGATCCATGACGAAGTGATGAGCGGCGTTGCCAGGACGGGCAAATTCCTCGGCGGCGATCACTGGAACTGCCGGCCGGACATTGTCTCGCTGTCCAAGGGCATCGGTTCGGGATATGCCGCGCTGGGCGCGATGGCGGCGCCTGAGCGCATCGTGCGACCGGTGCTCGACATGGGCGGCTTCCAGCACGGCCATACCTATGCCGGCAATCCGCTTGCCTGCGCCGCCGGCCTCGCGGTGATGCAGGAGATCGACCGGCTGAAGCTGACCGAAAACGCGACCGAGCGCGGCAAAGACCTGCTTTGCGCGCTACGCGACCTTGCGGGGCGCTTCCCGTTTATCGGCGACGTGCGCGGCAAAGGCCTGATGACTGCGATCGAGTTCGTGGCGGACCCGGCAACCATGGCATTGCTGCCCGCCAGCGTGAAGATCGGCCAGCGCGTACTCGACCTTGCCTACGAGCGCGGGCTGATAGTCTACTTCCGGCGGGTCAAGGGCGGCGTCCAGGGCGACTGCGTCATGGTGGCGCCGCCGCTGATCGTCACCCGCGAACAGATCGGCGAGATCGTTTCGATCCTCGGCGAGGCCATCGCCATCGCGGCTCGCGAATTGCAGCTCCCCGTCAATGGCGGGGGCTGACGTGGCAAGCAGGAAAGTGATCATTACCTGCGCGGTGACCGGTTCCGTGCACACGCCGACGATGAGCCCCTATCTGCCGGTTACGCCCGACCAGATCGCGGCGGAGGCAATCGCGGCAGCCGAGGCCGGCGCGTCGATCCTGCACCTTCATGCGCGCGATCCCGCAAGCGGCAGGCCCACCGCCGACCCTGATGTGTTCATGCAGTTCCTGCCGCGCATCAAGCAAATGACCGACGCAGTCATCAACATCACGACCGGCGGATCTTCGCTGATGACCCTCGACGAGCGCCTGGCCGCGCCCTTGCGGGCCGAACCGGAGATGTGTTCGCTCAACATGGGATCGATGAACTTCGGCCTCTTTCCGATGCTCGACAAGCCGCGTTCGTGGCAACACGCATGGGAGCCGAAACTGCTTGAGGCAACGCGCGACACGATCTTCAAGAATACATTCGCCGACATGGAAACGGTGCTGGAGAAGCTTGGCCGCGACCGTGGCGCGCGGTTCGAGTTCGAATGCTACGATGTCGGCCATCTCTATTCGCTGGCGCATTTCCTGGAACGTGGCCTGGTATCGGGGCCGCTGTTCATCCAGTTCGTGTTTGGCATACTCGGTGGCATCGGGGCGGACCCCGAAAACCTGGTCCATATGAAGCGCATCGCCGACAAGCTGTTTGGTTCCCAATACCAATTCTCTGTTCTGGCGGCCGGCCGTCATCAGATGCCGATGCTTTCGGTCGCGGCCGCGATGGGCGGCAATGTCCGCGTCGGGCTCGAGGATTCGCTGTATGACGGCAGGACCCTCGCAAGGTCGAACGCGGACCAGGTCCGTCGCATCCGATCGATCCTCGACGGGCTGGCGCTCGAGGTGGCGACACCGGCAGAGGCGCGCTCCATGCTGGCGCTCAAGGGTGGCGACCGGGTGGCGTTTTGATCACTATCCGCTTCGCCACTATCGATGACGCCGATGCGGTCTTTGCGGCGCTCGAAGGCATAGCGGAGACGGTGAAGGAACGCCACAAGCTGAAGAGTTCGCCAGACGACATCAGGCAATTTGGATTCGGCGCGCATCCGGCCTTCGAAACGCTTGTCGCGGAGGTCGATGGACACTTTGCCGGCTGTTGTATCTTCTTCCCCAGCTTCTCGACCTGGATCGGCCGGCCGGGCGTCTACGTGCAGGATTTCTACGTCGCCGAAACATTCCGCGGGCAGGGGGTCGGCGAGAGGATGCTGCGCCGTGTCGCGGCTATCGTGCGGGCGCGTGGCGGCTGCTACATGCGCCTTGCGGTGGATACTGGGAACCATCGGGCGCAGGCGTTCTATGCGCGCATTGGGGTCAAGCATTCCGAGACCGAACAGATCCATGCGGCTTACGGCGATGACTTCGACAGGCTCGCCGATGCGGATCCAGCGCAGGAGACCAGGCTGTGAAAGCTTTCTTTGCCGACCAACAGCTTCTTCACGACCCGAAGTCCTTCCTGTCTTCGGGGGCGCCGAGGCCAAACCCGGAAGTGCCCGAACGCGTCGCGCGGCTGCTCGAAGCAGCGACTGCGGCCGGCTGCGCGGTCGAACGCCCGAACGGCTTTGGGCTGGGGCCGATCGCTGCGATCCACACGGCCGAATATATCGAGTTTCTCCAGCACATTTTCGAACGCTGGCAGCGCATCGAGGGCGCCTCGGCGGAAGTCATCCCCAACATCCACCCGATTGCGCGGGGCGGAGCGAGGCCGGCGTCGGCGGTCGGGCAGGCTGGCTATCACATGGCCGACACCTCCTGCCCGATTTCGCGGCATACATTCGAAAGCTCGTGCTGGAGCGCCTGGACAGCCGTTGCAGCAGCAGAGGCAGTCGAGGCCGGGGCGTCGTCGGCCTACGCGCTTTGCCGTCCGCCCGGGCACCATGCCTTCGCCGACGTGGCCGGCGGCTTCTGCTTCTTCAACAATTCCGCGATCGCAGCGCAACGGTTGCGCAAGGTTGCCGACCGCGTGGCGATCCTCGACGTCGACCTGCATCACGGCA
The DNA here is from genome assembly GCA_026400435.1 of Hyphomicrobiales bacterium. Lineage (GTDB taxonomy): Bacteria > Pseudomonadota > Alphaproteobacteria > Rhizobiales > Rhizobiaceae > Mesorhizobium_K. The sequence goes on from JAPLOZ010000002.1 coordinate 90,268, forward strand.
ACGGCACGCAAGGCGTGTTCTATGGACGCGGCGACGTGCTGACGGTCTCGATCCATGCCGACCCCGAGCGCTTCTATCCGTTCTTCTGGGGGTATGCCGGCGAACGCGGGGAAGGGCCGGGTCTCGGCGCGAATTTCAACCTGCCGCTGGCAAGGAAGTCCGGCGACGACATCTTCCTCGATGCGCTGTCCTCGGCGGTCAGGCGTATCGAGGCCTTCGCACCCGACGCGCTTGTCGTCGCGCTTGGTCTCGACGCTTATGAGGGTGACCCGTTCGGCGGGCTCTGCGTCACGACGCCCGGCTTCGCGCGCATCGGCGAAGCGATTGCCGGACTGGGGCTGCCAAGCGTCGTCGTTCAGGAGGGCGGCTATCTCTGCGACGCCCTTTCTGCCAATTTAACGTCGTTTCTGACCGGTTTCGCCAGCCGCCACAAGATTTAGCCACCTTTCGACGACTGGACCGGACGGGGCGAAGTGTTGCAAACTGGTAGGACCAGCCTCGGGCCGAGGGACACGGCGTCGATCTGGCTGGTAGAAGATACAGGAAAGCCGCCATGGACGCAGTGCCCGGAACCACCCAGCAAGCAAAGCCGCCGTTCGACCAGACACGGCTCGACAGGCTGATGGAGGAAGCAGACCTCGACTTCATCGTCGCGGCGTCGAAACACAACGTCCAGTATCTCCTGGGCGGCTACAAGTTCATCTTCTTCTCCGCCATGGACGCGATCGGCCACAGCCGCTACCTGCCGCTCGTCATATATGAGAGGGGCAGGCCGGACCGCGCCGCCTATATCGGCAACAAGATGGAGTCCGGCGAACATCATAACCGGCCTTTCTGGACGCCCGAGGTCCACACCGCGACCTGGGGTTCGCTCGACGCGGCGGCACTCGCGGCCGACCATTTCGCAAGGATCGGACGCACCGAGGCCCGCATCGGCATCGAGCCGGCCTTCCTGCCGTCCGACGCCTACATCTCGCTGCGCAAGGCGCTGCCCGATGCCAAGGTTTTCGACGCGACCCCGACCTTCGAGCGGATGCGGGCGCTGAAGACGACCGAGGAACTCGCCAAGCTGCGCACGGCGTCGGAACTGATTACAGAATCGATGCTGGCCACGATCGCTGCATCGCATGAAGGCTCCACCAAGGCGCAAATCGTCGAGCAGCTGCGGCGGGAGGAAACCAACCGCGGGCTGCATTTCGAATATTGCCTGCTGACGCTCGGCTCAAGCCACAACCGCGCCGTGTCGCCCCAGGCCTGGGCAAAGGGCGAGGTGCTGTCGATCGATTCGGGCGGCAACTATCACGGCTATATCGGCGATCTCTGCCGGATGGGCATACTTGGCGAGCCCGACGCGGAACTCGAAGACCTGCTGCACGAGATTGACGCCATCCAGCAGGCGGCTTTCTCCAAGATCAAGGCAGGCGCGCTCGGCGAGGACGCAATCGTCGAGGCCGAAGCGACGCTCAAGACTTCGCCGTCGGCCGCCTTTACCGATTTCTTCTGCCACGGCATGGGTCTCATCTCGCACGAGGCGCCGTTCCTGATGACCAACCACCCGGTCGCCTATGAAGGCATCGACGCGGACCGACCACTGGAAGAGAACATGGTGCTCTCCGTCGAGACGACGATGCACCACCCCAAACGCGGCTTCATCAAGCTTGAGGACACACTGGCGGTGACGGCGACCGGCTTCCAGATGTTCGGCGAGACTGGCCGCGGCTGGAACAGGGGCGGCGCTGCCGCCTGATCGGCCCCGCGCGCTGGCAAAGCGGGCCCACTTGCAGCCAACTTCATTCTCATGAAGGCTGATGCGACGCTTCGGCCGGTCCTGCCCATCCCAATATGGCGGCGCCAAACTTGCGCGCACGGCCCGGCCGCTTAAGTATCAGTATTCCCCAGGAGCACAGCATGACCCAACACCTGTTTTCGCCGATCAGCCTTGGCGGCCTCGACATTGCAAACCGTATCGCCATCGCGCCCATGTGCCAGTATTCGGCGGACGACGGTTCGGCCTCCGACTGGCATCTGCAGCAATGGATGACCTACGCGCTTTCGGGCGCCGGCATGGTCACGCTGGAGATGACCGATGTCGAGCGGCGCGGCCGCATCACGCATGGCTGCCTCGGCCTCTACACGGACCACAACGAGGCGGCCGCCAGGCGCGCGCTCGAGGCGGCCCGGACGGTGGCGTTGCCTGGGACCGTGTTCGGCGCGCAGCTCGCGCATGCCGGCCGCAAGGCATCCTGCCAGCGGCCGTGGGAAGGCGGCGGGCCGCTGCAGCCCGGCCAGGACCCGTGGCAGACCGTCTCGGCATCCGCCCTGCCCTTCGACCAGGGCTGGCATCCGCCGCACCCGCTGACCGAAGACGAAATCCACACGCTGATCGAACACTTCGTCAGTGCCGCGCATCGCGCCGAGCGGGCCGGCTTCGATTACATCGAGCTGCATGCCGCGCATGGTTATCTGCTCCACCAGTTCATTTCGCCGCTTTCCAACCGACGCAGCGACCGCTGGGGCGGTTCCCTCGAGAATCGCGTGCGGCTTGCCGTCGAGATCGCCAAGGCAGTCAAGAATGCGGTGCCCAAGCTGATGCTTGGCGCGCGCATATCGGTGACCGACTGGGTGGACGGCGGCCTTTCGGTCGAGGAAGGCATCGAGGTCGCGGGCGCGCTGAAGGATGCCGGCGCGAGCTACATCTGCTGCTCGAGCGGCGGCAATTCTCCAGACCAGAAGATTCCGGCCGGCCCCGGCTATCAGGTGCATCTCGCCGAAGCGGTCCGCAAGGCGGTCGGCGTTCCGGTCCGCGCCGTCGGCATGATCGACGACGCCAGGCAGGCCGACGCGATCGTCGCGGGCGGGCGTGCCGATATGGTGGCTCTCGCCCGTGCGATCCTCGCCGATCCGCGCTGGCCGTGGCGGGCGGCCGCAACGCTTGGGCATCCGTTCAAGACCGCGCCGCAGCTCGCCCGCGCAACATCGCTGCACAGGCATTGGCTAGCCGCATAGTTGCATCCTGTTCAGGCGTAGGCGAGGTTTTTGCCTGAGTTGTGGTCGAAGAGGACGACTTTTTCGGGGTTCCAGGAGAAAGCGACGGCTTCGTCGATGGCGAGGTTTGCGCGTGCGGTGACGGTAGCGCGC
>JAPLOZ010000093.1 GCA_026400435.1 Hyphomicrobiales bacterium
CGGCATGAATTCGGACATCGTGGATCTCAGGTCCTTCTATGCCTCGCTGCTCGGCCGCCTCGCGGAGCGCTCGATCGCCATGGCGATTTCATCGGTGTGGACGAGCCTGCCCAACGAACGGCTGGTCGGGCTCGGCTACACGCTGCCTTGGCTCGATCGCTTCAAGGGGGACTGCGACCGCGTCTTCGCCTTCATGCCTGCGACGCAAGGCGCTGTTGTCTGGCCGGCCGGCGGCCCGTCGGCCACCGCTCTTGTCTTCGACGAGGAGCTTCCGCTGGTCGATTCCTCGATCGATCGTATGCTGCTGGTGCACGCGCTCGAACATGCCGAGAGCCCGCGCGAGACGCTCAAGGAAGTCTGGCGGGTGCTCTCGCCTGCCGGCTATGTCGTCATCGTCGTGCCGAACCGCCGCGGCATGTGGGCGCGTTTCGAACACACGCCGTTCGGCACCGGCCGACCGTTTTCGCGCAGCCAGATCAACGAACTACTGCGCGAGGCGAATTTCACGCCGTCCGCCTGGGCAGAGGCGCTCTTGTTCCCGCCCTCCAGGCGCCGCTTCATGATGCGCTTCCACAACATCCTGGAACGCACGGGCCGCCGCTTCTGGCCGATCTTCTCGGGCGTCACCATCGTTGTCGCCCAGAAGCGCCTCTACCAGGGCCTGCCGGTCGCCCGGCGCGCATCGCGCCGGGTCTTTGTGCCGGTGCTGTCGCCGCAGGGCGCCGCGATACGGCGCGAGCATGCGCAAATGCTCGAGAGATAGCAGCGAAGTCAGCCTGCCTTGACCGGAGCCCCCACCTTGTCCAGTTCGAACGACGTGGTCTGATAGACGCGGTTTATCCAGTTGCCGAACAGCAAATGGGCATGCGAGCGCCAGCGGTTGAGCGGCGGCCGCCCCGGGTCGTTGTTGGGGTAGTATTCGTGCGGCACATCGATCCGCGTCCCCGCCCTGACGTCGCGGTCGTACTCTTCCTTCAGCGACGTTGAATCATATTCGATGTGGTTGAACATATAGAGCCGGTTTCCGGTCGGTTCCGACACTAGGCAGGGTCCGGTGGCGCTCGACTCCATCAGCATTTCGAGCCCCGGCTTGGCTTTGATGTCGGCGCGTCGCACTTCCGTCCAGCGCGAAACCGGCACGGCGAAGTCGTCGGAAAAGCCGGCCAGATACGGTGAGGCCGGCGCGTCGTTGAGGTGGCGATAGACGCCGAAAGCCTTCTTTTCCAGCGTGTATTTGGGAATGCCATGGAAGTGCCAGGCAGCCGCCATCGCGCCCCAGCAGATAAAGAAGGACGAGTGCGCGTTGGTCGTCGTCCAGTCGAGTATCTGCTCCAGTTCCTTCCAGTAGGTGACCTCTTCGAAGGGCAGCAGTTCGATCGGCGCTCCGGTGATGATGAAGCCGTCGAACTTGCGATGCTTCACCTCGTCCCACGTCTGGTAGAAGGAGATGAGGTGCTCCTCGGACGTATGCTTTGCCTTGTGGTTGCCGACGCGCACCAGCGTCAGTTCCACCTGCAATGGGGTCGCGCCCATCAGCCGCGCGAACTGCGTCTCGGTGCGAATCTTGTCCGGCATCAGGTTGAGCAGGCCGATCTGCAGCGGGCGGATGTCCTGGCGCCGTGCGGTGTGCTCGTCCATGATGGACACGCCCTCGCGCACGAGGATTTCGCGGGCGGGCAGTTGATCGGGAATCTTGATCGGCATCGCACAAGCTCCAAACAAAAAGACCGGCGGCGAAATCGCGACCGGTCCCGACTGGCTTGTCAGCAGCGGCCCTTTAGCAAGTTGTTTAACGTGGCTGCAAGCCGACCGGCCAAATCACCACGGTAGATGGAGCCTATTTATGTCGTGGCGGGGCAGCAGTCAACCGCGCGGGGATGACGGGGGTGATTCCGGGGAGGCTGTTGTTTGCAATCTCTGCTTTTGGGGGAAGTCAGATTGGCTTCATTGCGCCCCTTACAACTGGCGGCATTCAGGCAGCATGGCTAGGTAGTCCATTGCCCGCAACGCTGGTAGGCTTGCCGGATGAGCACACTCCAGACGAGCCGCGGCGCGCCCCATCTCGAGACGCAGCGCCTTCGCCTTCGCGGCCTGAGGGCGTCCGACCTCGACGCATTCGAGGCAATGTACAGCGACCCGCTTGTCTATCGCCTTCTGACGGGCAAGCCCCTGTCGCGGGAAGATGCCTGGGCTCGCATGCTGCGCCTGGCAGGGCTGTGGGAATTGTCCGGCTACGGTTACTGGGCGCTGGAAGACAAGGCCACCGGCGCGCTGGCAGGCATCGCCGGGTTTGCAGAATTCCATCGCACGATCGAGCCCAATATCGCGGGCAAGCCGGAATTCGGCTGGGCGCTGGCCAGCTCGTTCCACGGCAGGAAGCTATCAACGGAGGCCGTGGCGGCAATTCAGGCATGGGGCGACAGGGAACTCGACGCCGACGAGACCTCATGCATCATCGCAACCAAGAACGCGCCCTCGATCCACCTCGCTCACAAGATCGGCTTCGAAACCGTGGCTGAGGGTCCCTACAACGACGTCGCGCATCTTGTGCTGCTGCGCCGACGCCCTTGAGCGTCTTTTGACGGGGTGGCCGCCACCCTAGTCTCGACATTGCGCCCCCCTCCCTGTATTGCGCTGCCGACCCTCAAATCATGGGCATTTACGGACCAGCGTCATGACCAAGGCAACCGATCTCTCACGTCCGCAGCCGCGCGCCGGCGTCATGGACATCGAGGCTTATGTGCCCGGCAAGAGCGGGGCGCATGGCGCCGTGAAGGTGCACAAGCTGTCGTCCAACGAGAACCCGCTCGGTTCCTCGCCAAAGGTGGTCGAGGCGGTGCGCGAGGTTGCCGGCCGGCTTGAATTCTATCCCGACGGTTCCGCGACCAGGCTGCGAGAGTCGATCGGCGAGGCGCATGGTCTCAACCCGGCGAACATCGTCTGCTCCAACGGTTCCGACGAGGTTCTGGGCCTGCTCGCGCAGACCTACCTGTCTCCCGGCGACGAGGCGATATTCACCGAGCACGGCTTCCTCGTCTACAAGATCTACATCCAGGCGGCCGGAGCGGTGCCTGTGTCTGTCAGGGAGACCGAGGAGCGTGCGAACGTCGACGCCATCCTCGCGGCCGTCACCCAGAAGACCAAGGTCGTCTTCCTCGCCAACCCCAACAACCCGACCGGCACCTACCTGCCGTTCGAGGAAATCCGCCGCCTGCATGCCGGCCTGCCAAAGCACGTGCTTCTGGTGCTCGACGCGGCCTATGCCGAATATGTCCGCCGCAACGACTACGAGGCCGGCGTCGAACTCGTCGGCAATGCGCAGAATGTCGTGATGACGCGCACCTTCTCCAAGATCCACGGGCTTGGCGGCATGCGCATCGGCTGGATGTACGGTCCCGGCCACGTCGTCGACGCCATCAACCGCATGCGCGGCCCCTTCAACGTCAGCGCCGCCGCGATCGAGGCCGGCGTGGCTGCGCTAAAGGACCGCGCCCATGTCGATCGCACCATCGCGCACAACGAGCAATGGCTGGCCTGGCTGTCGCAGGAACTGGCCGCGCTTGGCCTGCGCGTCACGCCGAGCGTCGGCAACTTCGTCCTCATTCACTTCCCCGCAGACCCGAGGCACTCGGCCGAGAAAGCCGACGCGTGGCTGTCGGAGCGCGGTTACATCCTGCGCCGCGTCGCGGCCTACGGGTTTCCCGATGCACTGCGCATGACGGTCGGCACCGAGGAAGCCAATCGCGGCGTCGTTGCCGCACTCGCCGCATTCCTGAAAAGCTGAAGCGATGGCTGGACCCGAACCCCTGTTCGACAAGATCGCGCTGATCGGCATCGGCCTGATCGGCTCGTCGCTGGCGCGCGTCGTGCGCCGCGACAACCTCGCCCGCCACATCGCCATCGCCACGCGGAGCGAAAAGACGCTCGCCCGCGCCAGGGAGCTGGGTCTCGGCGACAGCTACACCACCGACGCCGCGCAGGCCGCGAAGGACGCCGACCTCGTCATCGTCTCGGTTCCGGTCGGATCGTCGGGCGACGTGGCGAAGGAAATCGCTCCGGTGCTTAAGCCCGGCGCCATCGTCACCGATGTCGGCTCGACCAAGCGCTCCGTCATCGCGCAGATGGCGCCGCACATGCCGGCCGGCGTGCATTTCATCCCCGGACATCCGCTCGCCGGCACGGAGAAGTCCGGCCCCGACGCCGGTTTTGCCGACCTCTTCGAAAATCGCTGGTGCATTTTCACGCCGCTGCCCGGCACCGACCCGGCCGCGCTCGAAAGACTGTCCGAGTTCTGGCGGCGCTGCGGCTCCAACATCGACACCATGGACCCAGACCACCACGATAAGGTGCTCGCCATCGTCTCGCATTTGCCGCACATCATCGCCTACAACATCGTCGGCACCGCCAACGATCTGGAAGCCGTCACCCAGTCCGAGGTGATCAAGTATTCGGCTTCGGGCTTTCGCGATTTCACGCGGCTGGCCGCGTCCGATCCGACGATGTGGCGCGACGTCTGCCTGCACAACAAGGACGCCATCCTCGAAATGCTGGCGCGCTTCTCGGAGGATCTCGCGTCGCTGCAGCGGGCGATCCGCTGGGGCGACGGCGACAAGCTGTTCGACCTGTTCACCCACACGCGTGCCGTGCGCCGCTCGATCATCGAGGCCGGCCAGGAAATCGACGTGCCCGACTTCGGTCGCCAGGCGATAGAGCATCCGCGCAAGTAGCTTAAAGCGGCGGTATGTCGCCGAGCTTGAAAAAGGCGAGCCTGGCCTTGCCGCGCTCGATCGTCAGCGGCAGGGTCGGATCGCTGCCCATGAAGCCGAGCGCCGACGACACGTTGCCGATTTCCCTGCGCTTTTCCGGAAATGCCTCCGCGAGCGCCGCCGACAGGCCCTTGGGGTCGCGCACGGTCACCTTCAGGTCGGCGTCCAGCAGCCCGTCCTCGCCAACCGCGAACGTCCCGCTTAAGCTCACCCCGGACGTGCCGCCCACCGTCAGCGCGGCATTGCGGATCGTGCCGGAACGGCCGCGCAGATCCCGCGGCTCGATGCCGCGCAGATCGACGCCGCCGTTGATCGTCAGGTCCGACTCGCCGGAGAATGGCGGCACGCTGCGCCCGTCGACCAGCGTCGGGTCGAGCGCCAGATTCTCGAAGCTGCTTGCGAGATCGATATCCTGGCCGTTCGGCCGCATGTGCGCCTCGAACGCGGCGATCGTCGCCAGCGGCGCTCCGCCGGAGGTGCTCGCGGTGACGCTGCCGCCCTCCACCGACACGCGCTGCGGCAGCGGCCTTGCCCAGCGCACGCTTGCGCGCAGCTTCTGCCAGTCGAACTTCAGCGAACCGTTGTTTGGCGTATCGACCGTGGCCGGCCCGTCCAGCTCGGCGACAAAGCGCATTGGGTCGTAGATCTGCCCCGCTGTGCGCAAATTGCCTGCCGTCAGCCCGACCGCCTCGCCAGCGTTGGCATAAGCCACCCGGTCGCAAAAGACGCCGAGGCGGAAGGGAAAGCCATGTACCACCGGATCGTCGCATTCCACCGTAACGCCGTTGCGGTTCAGGCCTGCGATCGTCGACTCGGCGCGCGCCGCAAGCTGGTCGGCGAGATAGAACCAGCCGGCGCTGTAGCCGCCGAACAGCACCACCACGAAGGCGCCGAGCCACAGGATGCGACGGCCGTAATTCGGTGTCTTGCGATCGGTGGCCATCAGCACTTTCCCCGTCTTTTTGGGCTGGTCCCGTCGGAAGGGCTCAACCTTTCGTGGGCGATACGCTAACTCTGTTGCGGCGGCGCCTGCCGCCCACCGGACATTGGCTTGGCGATATGGGCGATTTTTGGGTCTTTGGCTATGGCTCGCTGATGTGGCGGCCGGGTTTCGCGCACACCGAGATCCGCCGTGCGCGTCTGCACGGCTTCCGGCGTGCGCTCTGCGTCTCGTCTTTCATCTACCGGGGCACGCCGGAGCGGCGCGGCCTGGTGCTTGGGCTCGACCGTGGCGGGTCGTGCGTCGGGCTTGCCTTCCGCGTGCCGCCTGGGCTGCGCGAGGAAGTGCTTGCCTATCTGCGCGACCGCGAACTCGTCACCAGGGTCTATCTGGAGCGGATGCTGCCGGTCCGGCTGGAGGGGGGCGAGAACGTCGAGGCGGTCACCTAAGTCGTCAACCGCACGCATGAACAATATGCCGGAAGCCTCGACGAGGCGTCCGCCGCGGCGATCGTTGCAGGCGCTGTCGGGCAGGCCGGGCCAAACGAGGAGTACGTCCTCAACACGCTGTCGCACCTCCGGGCGCTCGGCATTCGCGATGCCTGGCTGGAAGAGGTCGGCCGCCTCGTCTCGTAGGGTAACGTCCACTTGGTCTCGCGCAATTTGAAACCTTCGCGCTGCCGGAATAGGGTGCCGCCGCAACCGGCCACATTGACGACAGAACACGGAGAAGCGCCTTGCAGAAACGCCGCCTTGGTAGAACCGATCTCGACATCGCGCCGCTGGTGCTGGGTGGCAACGTGTTCGGCTGGACCGCCGACGAGAAGACGTCCTTCGACATCCTCGACCGCTTCGCCGATGCCGGCCTCAACGCGATCGACACGGCCGATGTCTATTCGAGCTGGGCGCCAGGCAACAAGGGCGGCGAATCGGAAGCGATCATCGGCAAGTGGATGAAGGCCCGCGGCAACCGCGACAAGGTGGTGGTCATCACCAAGGTCGGCTCCGACATGGGGCAGGGAAGGACCGACCTTTCCGCAGGCTACATCGCGAAGGCGGTCGAGGATTCGCTGAGGCGCCTGCAGGTCGAGGCCATCGATCTCTACCTCTCGCACTGGCCTGACGATTCGGTGCCCTATGACCAAACGCTGGGCGCGTACCAGCGGCTGATCGAACAGGGCAAGGTCCGCTGGTGCGGCGCATCCAATCTCGATGCCGGACAGATGCAGGCGGCACTCAAGGTGGCGAGCCAGAAGAAGCTGCCCCGCTACGAGGTGCTGCAGCCTGAATACAATCTCTACGACCGCTCAAGCCTCGATGGACCGCTGCTCGACCTTTGCATGCGCGAGGAGATCGGCGTCATCACTTATTTCAGCCTCGCGAAGGGCTTCCTGTCCGGCAAGTACCGTAGCGAGGCGGATCTCGGAAAAAGTCCGCGTGGCGGCGGGGTCGCTGCCTACCTCAATGCACGCGGCAAGCGCATCCTTGCCGCGCTCGACGCGGTTTGCGCACGCCACAGCGCCAGCCAGGCGGAGGTGGCGCTTGCCTGGGTCATCGCCAGGCCGGGGATCGCCGCGCCAATTTCCAGCGCCACCACGATCGAGCAGACCGACAGCCTGATTCGTGCGGTGCGGCTCAAGCTGACCGCAGCCGACATCAAGGAGCTCGATCAGGCGAGCGCGGCCTAGCCGCGTCTGCCTGGGAACGATGGCGATTCAGGAAATCGGCGTCGTTCCGTGGGCGAGCGGCAATTCGACCTGCCCTTCGTTGCTTGCCGCGTCGTAGCGGACGACCGTCCCGTGCTTGCGTGACAGGTCGGCGATCTCCGCAACTATCTTCCGTCCAAGCTCGGCGTCGGCCATGCGAGGTAGGCCGCGTATCTCTGGCGGCGCTGCGAATTGAAGGTCGAGCGGCAGCAGGCGGATGCGTTCGATCTTGCGGTCCCTGAAATCGAGGACCGCGGCCACGCCCTCGAAGGTTTTCCGGTTTCGGCTGAGCCGCGTACCCGACTCCAGCTTGGTCCGCAATTCCTCCACGGTGGCATCAGGTCCCAACCCGAACATGTCGTACATCTCGGAAGGAAACCTGGAGACGCGGTGCGGCTGGAAGACAAAATCGCCCAGGCTGTAGAAGATCGGTTTGCCGGCGTGAAATTCGATCGCGCGGACCTCGTGCGGACCCTGCACGAAGACGACGTCGGCGCCGCGATCTATCGCCTGATGGGCAAATTTCCGCAGCCAGGCATCCTGCCGGTGCGCGTGGATCGATGCAACGGTCAAGTCGGCCTTGCTTGCAGCGTCGGCGATCGCATCGAGGTTGGCCCGCAGGTCGCCTTCCGATGCGGCGCGCTCATGCAGGTTCAGGGCTGACCTGTCGCCGACCAGAATTCGCCACCTGAAAAAACCGAGAATGTCGCCGCGGGCCGGCTTGCGTCTGGCGCCGGCGACAATCTTCCAACGCGCCAGCCTGCTAGCGGTTCTCTTCGTTACCGTGGCCAGAATTTTTGGCGTAAGCGACAGCGGGTTGAGGCCGGGACGTCCGGGCATGTCGGACCGTGAATTCGATGCGCGTCCGTATGGAATGTAGGTCGAAGCCATCGACACCAGCCCGACCGATCCCGCCTCGCTATCAAAGACGACCGGTGCGCGGGCCGCCTGCAGATCGCGGCCGATTCCGGCAAGGCCTATTCCTGCCGCGGCGACATGGTCCAAAGTCTCGAGAACGCCCTCCGACCCGTAGTCGAACGAATGGTTGTTCGCGCCGGCGGCGATGTCGACGCCGGCCCAGCGCAGCTCCTGCGCGATCTCCGGCGGCGAAGCCATGCAGATGCCGCCGCATTCCGGTTGGGCAAAGCCCCTGTGTTCATGGATGACGGTTTCGAGATTTACGATGGTAGCGTCGGCGGCCCGCATCTCCGCGACGACAGCAGCAAAGGCCGGATCTTCGGTCATGGACCACGGCTGGATGATGATCGCATCGCCGCCGAGAAAGATGGACAATCTGCCGTCCGGCAAAGGCTTTGTCTCCCCTGTCAGCCGGAGTTGCCCGCATCGCGTTCGCCCAGTTCCCTCAGCCGTTTCACGGCGGTCGGGGGCATCGGTGGCGGATTGCGGGAGCGCGCCGCTTCGATCAACATCTGGTCGCAGGCAGCCTCGGTCACGGCGACCAGTCGGGTCATGAATTCCTCGCGATCGAGTCCTGGCGGGATAGGCGGCAGGAAGCGCGCATGGATGGTGCCTGGATAGCGCATGAATTTGCGGCGCGGCCAATACAGGCCCGCGACATGCGCGACCGGCACCACCGGCAGGCCGAGCTGCGCGTAGATCTCGACGATGCCGTATTTGTAGGCGGGCTCGTCGCCCGGCGCACGCCTTGTGCCCTCCGGGTAGATGATCAGCTGTCGGTTGTCGGCCATTTCCCGCTTGGCGTCGGCCACCGCCTGTTTGAGCGCGACCGAGCGCTTGCCGCGATTCACCGGGATCATGCGCATCTTCATGATGTACCAGCCGAAGAACGGGATCCACTGCAGCTCGCGCTTCAGGATGTAGAGCGGGTCGCGCAGATAGGGAAAAAAGGCGATCGCGTCCCAGAAGGACTGGTGTTTCGGCGCCAGGATGAAGCTGCCTCGAGGCAGGTTCTCCAGGCCGGAAACATCGCTCTTCGTGCCGGCCAGCTTCTCCATCAGCCAGAGGCTTGAGTGCGACCAGAATTTCGGCACCATCCAGGCGCGGTGGCGGGGCGACAGGAAGAAATAGGGCGTCCAGAAGAGCATCTGGACGATCAGGTTGACGTAGAAGACGAAATTGAACGCCAGTGAACGGATGACAGTCATGGACAAGCCCGGGCGGATCTGAGCGCTGGTTACACCAGACCGCGCCAAAAAGGAAACCGCTTCCCGGCCGATGCCGCAGGAGATGTCAGTCCTGGGCGGAGGCCGATGCGTTGACCTGCGCCAGGCTGCGCTCGGCGGGAGGATGAGCGGGCAGGGCGCCCCGCGCCAGCGCCAGCAGGTATTTGCTGTATTCGGTGAACAGGACGCGCAACGCCTCGGGCCTCGCGATCCAGCCGCCATTGTCGAGATTGGAGTTGACGACAGGGTAGGGCTCTAGCTGGGCGCTGCCGATCAGCCGGCCGACTTCCAGCAGGCTCCGCGGCATGTGGTAGTTGTTGGTGACGAGGATGACCCGTCCATAGTCGTGGCTGCGCACCCACTTCGCGCTCTCCTCGGCATTGCCGATGGTGTCGAGCGCATCGCGGTCAATGTCGACGCAGCACGAGAACAGCGCCTTGTCGGCGCCCGTTGCAGCCTGCAGCGACTTGCTGCTCGTCGCAGGGTGCACTCCGCTGATCAGCAGCCGCTCGCCCTTGCCGGACTTCAAGAGATCGACGGCGGCATCGAGCCTCGCCTGACCGCCGGTCAAAACGATGATCGCATCGGCCCGGTCCGGGTTCTTGGGCGTCGCCATGCGGCTGACATGGGTTGCAAACAGCGCGAAACCGGCGACGAACAGCAGGAGCGCGCCGGCGACGCCGGCGCCAATCAGGCGCGGCAAAGCAAGCGGCCGGCGGGCGCGCCGGCCTGCCTGCGCGTCGTTTTCGGCCTGTGCGGCGGTCACGTCGTCGAGACGATGTCCCTTCATCGCAAACATGGATAACACCCAATTGCGGCGATGTGTGGGACACGCCCAGTCATTCTCCGGTGTCCGTCTGCCGGCTTTCTATGTCTGTAAGATAGGCCACCACGGTCAGGTGGGAAGTGGCGGCCGTCAGCACGCCGACCAGCACAACAATGAGCGCCACGCCGCCATAGCCGCTGGCGCCGATCGCGAAATTGCCGAACAGCGCGGTTGCCTGGTCGGCCTGCGGCGTCGCCAGGTTGCGCGCCGACCAGAACGACACCACGAGGAACACGACGACGGCGGCAACACCGCCGGCGGCAGCGCCCTTCATGCCGGTCGCCAGAAAATGCCGGCGGAATTCACGGGCGATGAAGCGCGCCTCCGCGCCTACGAAATGCAGGACTTCGATGATGTGGCCGTTGCCCGCCATCGCGCCACGCGTGGCGAAGACCACCGACAGGATGGTCGCCGTCAGCATCAGCGCCAATGCCGCGATGCCGATGGTCACGGTGGTGTGCGCCATCGTCACGAGGCGGTCCACCCAGGTGCGGTGATCGTCGAGCGACGCCTGTGGCACTTGCGCCGTGATCGCTTCGCGCAGCCGCTGGAAATTCGGCGGGTACGCGTCGTTGATCGTCACCACCACCAGCCGCGGCACCGGAAGCTCGTCGATGTTGAGCCCTGTTCCCAGCCAAGGCTCGAGCAGTCGCGCCGTCGCTTCGCGGTCGATGATCTGCGCGCCGGTGATTCCGGGGAAGGCGCTGGCGATGGAAGCCGCCTTTTCCAGCGCCGCTTCCATGTCGAGTTCTTCCGCCGGCTTGATCTGGATAGTCGCCTCGCGCGAAATCTGGCTCTGCCACACTGCCGCGGTATCGCGCACCAGCGTCACCGCGCCGAGGGTCAGGCAGGAGAGGAAGGTCATGATGGCGATGACGGAGACCAGCGCGCGCCCGGCGACATTGTGCGCCGGCACGATCGGCGCCATGCGCCTGTGCGCGCGTGGAGGGGCTGCCGCGCCTTCGGCGATACCGTCCTCGGCGAAGCCGGGCTCAGTCATAGATGTCGAGCCTCCCCTCGGAAAGGATCATGCGCCGTGCGTCGACCTGCTCCATCAGGCCAAGGTCGTGGGTCGCGATCACGACCGCCGTTCCAAGGCGGTTCAGCTCGATAAACAGACGTAGCAGTCGGCGCGCCAGCGGCGGATCGACGTTGCCCGTGGGCTCGTCGGCGAGCAGGATTTCGGGCTGTTCGATAAGCGCGCGCGCGATCGCCGCGCGCTGCTTTTCGCCGCCCGAAAGCACCGGCGGCAGCACATGCATGCGTTCGCCCAGTCCCACCCATTTCAGCAACTCGGTCACGTCGTTGCGGTAGCTTGCCTCCTCGCGCCCGCGAACGCGCAAGGGCAGCGCCACGTTTTCGTAGGTCGTCATGTGGTCGAGCAGGCGGAAATCCTGGAACACGACGCCGATCCGCCTGCGCAGGTGCGGCAGCTCGCGCCGGGTGATGCGGGCGCGGTCCTTGCCGAACACCTGGATCAGTCCGCGCGTCGGCTTCAGCGACAGGAACAGCAGCCGCAGCAGCGAGGTCTTGCCGGCGCCCGACGGGCCGCTCAGGAACTGGAACGAGCGCGCCGGTATCTCGAACGATAGGTCGCGCAGGATCTCGGCGCCCATTCCGTATCGGAACCCGACATTTTCAAAGCGGATCAATTGCTGGATAACCTCGATTGCGGCGCCACGATTGCGTCATGTCGGGCAGCCGGCCGGCGCTTTCGACCATCGGTCCCGCATGGTTAACCGTCGGTTAATTTTGGCCCTGAAAGGACCGACGTTGCGAAGCGTTAACCATTTGGGGCTACCTGCGGGAGACAACTCTCCCAAGGATGGGCGGCCGCATGGCTGACGAGCAGAGGCCACGCGCCGTTTCCGGCGAAATCATGACCGACGGCGAAGCCGGCGCTGGCGGAGCTCCGCAGGCGCGCATTGCGCACGGCAACGAAGTGCTCGACGCCGAATTCGTCACTCTGGCGCACCCGCAGGCGCGCTCCGAATCACTTCCTCACGAGGCCCCGTCGGCGATCGGTTCGGCCGTCGCTCCGGCTATCGGCATGGCGATGCTGAGGCAGAAGGAGCCGACGTCGCTGTCGCGCAACCCCGCTCGTGGCGGCCCGCTGTTCTGGACGACCAGCGTGGCGCTGGTGTTTGCCGCCTTCTGGGTGTCGGGCGGCCATGCGCTGGTGCGCAATGCATCCATCGCCGGCATTGAGGCGCCGCACCGCGCGCTGCGCATTTCAGGGGTGACCTCGCGCGTAGACGAGTCGGGTGTCCATCCGATCCTGCTCGTCGACGGCGAGGCGGCCAATGACGGCAACTCGCTCGAACACCTGCCGCCGATCGAGATCGCCGTCACCGGCAATGACGGCCTTGTCACCCGATACAGGCTGGGGACATCGGGCCGTCCGCTGCGGCCTGGCGAAACATTCGACTTTTCCAGCCGGCTCGATGCGCCTAAGAACGGGGTGAAGACCGTTACGGTCTCCTTCACGGAATAGGATCGACAAGAATGCCAGTGGTCAGGGGCAAGGACATCGAGGTCCTGTTCTCCGCGTCAGCGATAGCCAGGCGCAACCTCGAACTTGCCAAGGAGATCGCCGGCAAGGACTACAACGACCTTCTGGTCATCTCGGTGCTCAAGGGCTCCTTCATCTTCGCCGCCGACCTCATCCGCGCCATGCATGACGTCGGCCTGTCTCCCTAAGTCGAGTTCATCTTCATATCCAGTTATGGCGCCGGCACCACGAGCGGCGAGGTCCGCGTGCTGCGCGACATCGACAACGAGGTCGCCGGGCGCGACGTGCTGCTCATCGACGACATCCTGGAATCGGGCAAGACGCTGAAGTTCGCGCGCGAACTGATGCTGTCGCGGGGCGCGGCAAGCTGCTCGATCGCAGTGCTGCTCGACAAGCGCATGCGCCGGCAGACAACGCTCAACGCAGACTATGTCGGCTTCGACTGCCCGGACTATTTCGTCGTCGGCTACGGCATGGATGTCGCGCACGCCTTCCGCGAACTGCCGTTCGTCGGCATCGTCAAGGGCGACGCCTGAGGCGGGATGGCTCAACCATCTGTCGAACTGCACGGCTATCGCTACAGCGTCTATCTGCGCATCGTCGCCATGGCGCTTGTCGAAAAGGATATCGCCTGGACTCATGTCGAGGTCGATCCGTTCGAACAGCCGATCCCCGACTCCTACCTTGCGCTCAATCCATTTGGCCGTGTGCCGACGCTCGTGCACGACGGCTTCGTGCTCTACGAGACGACGGCGATCACCCGCTACATTGACGAGGCCTTTGCAGGCCGGTCACTGCAGCCTGCTGAGCCGAGAGAGCTTGCACGCATGAACCAGATCATCGCGGTCGCCGATTCCTATGGCTATTGGCCGATGGTCCGCCAGGTTTTCGTCCAGCGCGTGTTTGGCCCCGCCGGCGGCGGCATGGCCAACGAGGCAATGATTGCAGAAGGCGTCGAAAAATCCGCAAAGGTTCTCGCTGCGCTGGACGGCCTTGCCGCCGGTGGACTGTTCCTGGTCGGGAACGCGCTCTCGCTTGCGGACCTGCATCTCGGTGCGATGATCGCCTACTTCACCATGGCGCAGGAAGGACACACTGCGCTTTCGCGCCACCAGAAACTCTCGAAATGGTGGGATGGCTTCTCGCAGACATCGGCACTGCCGAGAACCGATCCCGGCCTACCTTCACGCTGAGCCCGCAGGGCATGCCTAATCGGGCGCTACCGCCTATTTCATCTCCAGCAGGCGTTCCAGGTAGCTGCGCTCCAGTTCGGGGCTGAGCGCATTGCCGAGCCGCTTGCGGATCGCTTCCAGGATCTGGCGCGCGCGCTGCACGTCGATCTCGTCGGGTACGGTGACCGAATCGCCGAAGTCCGGTCCCTGCGTGGCGCGCGGGCGGCCGAGCGGATCGCGGTCGGCGTTCTGCTGGCGGCCGCCCTCCTGGCCGCCGCCCTCCTCGCCCTGCATGGCCTGCATCATCTGGTCCATCATGTTCTGCGCGCCCTTGCGCAGTGCCTCGAGCGCGCGACCCTGCTCGCCGACGGCGCGGTCGCCCTCTCCCTTGCCGAGCGAGCCTTCGGCCTCGCCCATGGCCTTGCCGGCATCGCCAAGACCTTCTCCGGGTTGCATCCCCATGCCTTCGAGGCCCTTGGTCAGCGCCTCGAGATCGCTCTGCAACTGGCCCTGGCCCTGCTGCAACTGCTTCATCGCCTCGGCGAACTGTTCCGGCGTCATCGGTGCGCCCCGCTGGCCTTGCTCGCCCTGCTGCTGGCCCTGCTGCCCCGGCTCGCCGTTTTCGCCAGGCTGCTCACTTGGCTGCTGCCCGCGCTGCATCTGGTCCATGCGGAACGTCTCGTTCATCATCTCCTGCTGGCGGCGCATGATGTCGCCGAGCTTGTCCATCTGCTGGCGCATCTCGGAGTTCTGCTGACCGTTCTGGCCCTTCTGCTGGCGGTTGGCCTGCAGGTTGTTCATCATGTTCTGGAGCTGCGCGAGCAGGTCCTTGGCCTGTTCGCGGTTGCCCGATTTCGCCAGGTTCTCGATCTGGTCGAGCATCTTCTGAAGGTCGGTCTGGCGCAGTTCCTGCCCGGTCTGAGGCATCTGCTGCGCGGTTTCGGGGTTCTGCATCGCCCGTTCGGCGAATTCGCGCAGGAACTCTTCCATGGCCTGCCGGAGCTCGGCCATCAGCTTGTCGATCTCTTCGTCAGAAGCGTTGTTTTCCAGCGCCTGCTGCAGCGCTTCCTGGGCCTGGCGCAGCCGTTTTTCGGCGGCCGACAGGTCGCCTTCCTCGATCGCCAGCGCCATGTCCCACATGTAGTCGGCCGCGCCGCGCAACTGCTCGTCGGTCTCGGCCATCGTCAGCCTGGTGCGTCCGGCCATGATGCCAAGATAGTGCGACGGGTTGTCGAACGTGTCCTCCGGCCTGAGCGTGATGGCGTCGATCAGCGCGAGCGCATCGGGCTTGCGGTTGGTGTCGAGCGAGAAGATCCTGCGGTGTTCGACCACTGCCCGCGCGAGCGGATTGGTAAAGGTCTTCTCCGGCATCACCAGCGTCTTGGTCTCGCTGGTCGCCTCCTGGCCGGCCGCGTCGGTGACCTTCAGCGTCAGCTTGACGCGCGAACCCGCCCAAACATGGTCCGTCAGATCGCGCGCGGTCTTTGCTGCCGGTCCCTTGGCGTCGTGGCGTGGCAGGCCGAGCTTCATCTCCGGCGGATCATAGAGCGGATGGGCGTCAACCGCCTGCCCGTCCTCGAGCGCGAACTCGGCAACGGCCTGCGTCGCGCCATAGTCGTCCTCGATCTCGTAGGCGAGTTCGAGCGCGCCGTTGACCGCGCGCTTCGGCTCGTCGGCGAAACGGATGACAGGCGGGTGATCGGGCGTTACCGCGAAGCTCCATTCCGAAATGTCACGATCTCCCGATTTCAGCGTCAGCATGCCGTCGCCGGTCAGCTTGCCGGCGAACTGGAGCGCACCGTTTGCCGGCGCGGACGCGCCTTCGTCGGCCTGCGCTTGCCGCGGATCGATTTCCCTGATCGCCCCCGCCGCATCGGTGAATGCCAGGGTTTCGTCGCCCGTTCCCCCTGTCACCCGCAACGACAGTTCGCTGTTTTCCGGAACCGTGAACTGCGGCGGCGCTGCTGCGTCGGTCTGTGGCGCGCTCGCCCGCGTGGTAAGAAATACCGGCGGCTTGCCCGTATAGGCCGGCGGCGTCACCCAGGCGTCGATGCGCGGCGGCGGCGTTTCGATCCAGGAATGCGAGCGGAACCCGTCGCTTAGCCGGCCGCCGAGCGAACCGTACGAAAAGGCAAACGCGGTCGCCATAAGCAGAGCCGCCGCTGCGCGCAGGCCCCACGGGTCGCGTTCGGGAACGCGCGTGCGCGGCATGTCGCCGCCGACGCCGCCAAGGCTCGCCGCCATGCGGCGCTGGTGTTCGCGCCACAGCGCCTGCGAGAACGCGCTGCTTTCGCCGCTCGGCCGATCGGTCTGCACCAGCACCGGCGTATGGGCGAGCTGGTTTGCGTTTTCGATGCGGCGGTCGATCTCGCTTGCGGTGGGGGAACGATAGAAGCGCAGCGGATAGAGCGATGCGACGAACGCCAGGCCGAAGGCTACCAGCACGGCGAGCCGCGCCATGTCGGGCAGCGTGCGGAAGACGCCAAACCAGGAAAGGCTGAGGAAGAGCGAGGCTACCAGCAGAAGGGGCAAAACCAGCGGCCAGCCGCGTTCGACAGTCATGGTCGCGCGGATCACCAGGCGCGTCCGCGCAAGCCTTGCCGTCAGAGCGAGATCAGTTCCTGCCGCATTCGATTCCGTCATCGATCCTTCCAGTCGCCGCGCGAAGCAGCGGCACAGGATTGGCAGAATAGCAGCAAGTGCGGCAAAGGCGAGGCGCGCTCGCCAAATCGTGATCGGCTTTCCCTGGGGAAAGCCCCGGCATCACAGCCAGTCCGGGACCGAATCCAGCGCGATCAGCTCGTCATAGGTCAGGCGCGGGCGCACGACATGGAAACGCTCGCCGTCGACCAGCACTTCGGGCACCAGAAGCCGCGAATTATAGGTGCCCGCCTGCACCGCGCCATAGGCTCCAGCCGTGCCGACGGCGATCAGGTCGCCCGACTTCAGCTTGGGAAGGTCGCGGTCGAGGCCGATGAAATCGCCGGTTTCGCAAACAGGGCCGACCACGTCGGCCGTCATGCGCGGCGCGTCGGGCGCCGTCTCCACCACTGGGCGGATGTCATGGAAGGCGTCGTAGAGCGTGGGCCGGATCAGGTCGTTCATCGCCGCATCGACGACGAGGAAATTCTTGGCGTCGCCCTCCTTCGGGTAGATCACCTGCGCGACCAGGATGCCGGCGTTGCCGACGATCAGCCGGCCCGGCTCGAACATCACCTTCAGGCCGAGCGGCGCGATGCGCTTGCGCACGATGTCGCCGTAAGCGTCGGGAAGCGGCGGCGGGTCGTTGTCGGTGCGGTAGGGGATGCCGAGCCCGCCGCCGAGGTCGACATGCTCGATCGCGTGGCCGTCGGCGCGCAGCGTGCCCACCAGTTCCGCCAGCAGCGCAAAGGCGTCGTCGAACGGCTGCAGGTCGGTGATCTGGCTGCCGATGTGCATGTCTATGCCGGCGACCTTGAGGCCCGGCAGTACGGCGGCACGCGCATAAACTGCGCGCGCGCGCTGCCAGGCGATGCCGAACTTGTTCTCCGCCTTGCCGGTCGAGATCTTCTTGTGCGTCCTGGCGTCGACATCCGGGTTGATGCGCAGCGACACGCGCGCCGTGTGGCCAAGCGCCGAGGCGCGCGCCGAGAGCTGTTCCAGCTCTGGCTCCGATTCGACATTGAAGCACAGGATGCCGGCGTCGAGCGCGAAGTCCATTTCGCGTGCCGTCTTGCCGACGCCGGAAAACAGGATCTTGCTGGCCGGAATGCCGGCGGCAAGCGCGCGGCGCATCTCGCCTTCCGACACCACGTCGGCGCCGGCGCCCAGCTTTGCCAGCACGCGCAGAACGGCCTGGTTGGAATTCGCCTTCATGGCGTAGCAGACCAGGCTGTCCATGCCCGAAAACGCGGCGGCGAACACCTTGTAGTGCCTGGTCAGCGTCGCGGTCGAATAGCAATAGAACGGCGTGCCGACGACCGCGGCGATCTCGGTAATGGCTACATCCTCGGCGTGCAGGACGCCGTCACGGTATTGAAAATGGTTCATGGCAGACTGGAAATCAGAGCAGCGGGTCGAGGAAGAACGGCTTGTTGGTTTCCGGTTTCGTCGGCTCGGCCGGCATCGGTCCGCCGGCCTTCTCGGCTTCCTTGCGGGCGGTCACCTGGGCCTCATAGGGCGTATCCAGCCCCGCCTTTCGGCCGCATCCGGCAACGGCGGCGGCAGCCACAACCAGAACAATCGTCGTGAAAATCCTGCTGCCGCTCATCGAGCCCATCCGTCCCGCTGGAATGTACGTCCGCCGCTTGTAGCGAAGTTTTTCAGCCTTTGCACCCGGCAAATCAGGCGCTCGTCACGCCTTCGCAAGCCGCTTCTTCCAGGCGCGAACCTGCTTTTTGACTTCGCTCGGCGCGGTGCCGCCGTAGCTCGTGCGGCTCTGCACCGAGTTGTTGACCGACAGCACCGAAAACACCTCGCCAGTGATGCCGGGATGGATCGCCTGCAGGTCGGCGAGCACCAGTTCCTCCAGTCCGATCTTCTTGCTCTCGGCCAGCGCCACCACGCGTCCGGTCACGTGATGCGCCTCGCGGAACGGAAGGCCGAGCGTGCGGACCAGCCAGTCGGCGAGATCGGTGGCGGTCGAGAAGCCGGCCCCGGCGGCGCGCTTCATCGCAACCGTGTCCACTGTCATGTCACTGACCATGCCGGTCATGGCCGCAAGCATCAGGTCGAGCGTTTCTGCCGCATCGAAAACCGCCTCCTTGTCCTCCTGCATGTCCTTGGAATAGGTCAGCGGCAGACCCTTCATCACGGTCAGCAGCCCGATCAGGTGGCCGTTCACGCGGCCGGTCTTGGCGCGCACCAGTTCGGCGGCGTCCGGGTTCTTCTTCTGCGGCATGATCGACGATCCGGTCGAGAAACTGTCCGACAGCTTCACGAAGCCGAACTGCGGCGTTGACCAGATGACGATCTCCTCGGCCAACCGCGACAGGTGGGTGGCCGTGATCGCCGCGACCGCGAGGAACTCCAGCGCGAAGTCGCGATCGGCGACCGAGTCCAGCGAATTGCGCGTCGGCTCGCGGAAACCCAGCGCCTTCGCCGTCATGTGCCGGTCGATCGGGAAGCCCGTCCCGGCCAGCGCCGCCGCGCCCAGCGGGCTCTCGTCCATGCGCTCGACCGCGTCCCTGGCGCGGCTGAGGTCGCGCGAAAACATCTCGACATAGGCCATGCAATGGTGGCCGAAGGTCACCGGCTGCGCCGCCTGCATGTGCGTGAAGCCCGGCATCACGGTCGCCGCGTGTTGTTCGGCGCGATCGAGGAATGCCGCGATCAGCCCCTTCAGTGCTCCGGCGACGCGCAGCAGCTCGTTCTTCACCCACAGGCGGAAATCCACCGCCACCTGGTCGTTGCGCGAACGCGCGGTGTGCAGGCGTCCGGCGGCCGGGCCAATCAGTTCGGCGAGCCTCGCCTCGACATTCATGTGAATGTCCTCGAGCTTGTCGGAGAAGGCGAACTTCCCGCCCTCGATTTCGGCAAGGATCGTCTTGAGCCCCTTGGCGATCTTCTTCTGGTCGGCGGCCGAGATGATGCCTGTCTTCGCCAGCATTTCGGAATGGGCGATCGATCCCAGGATATCCTGCGCAAACAGCTTCCTGTCGAAGGAAATCGAGGCGTTGATC
>JAPLOZ010000101.1 GCA_026400435.1 Hyphomicrobiales bacterium
CCCAATGGCGCACGGTGGCCGGCGGCAGCAAGGCCTATGTCGAAAGGCTGACGCAGGCGTTTTCGGGGAAAGTTCGCCTTGCCGCTGACCTGCAGGCGATCCGCCGCGACGTCGCGGGCGTCATGATACATGACGCCAGGCACGGCACCGAACGCTTCGATGACGTTGTTTTGGCCGTGCATGCGGATCAGGCACTCGATCTGCTCGTCGACGCAACGGCTGAGGAAAGGGCGCTTCTCGGGGCCTTTCAGTACAGCCGCAACGAAGCGGTCCTGCACAGCGACGCCAGCGTCATGCCGCGGCGCCGGGCCGTGTGGTCAAGCTGGAACCATGTCGAGGGCCAGCCTGACGGCAACGCGGTGAGCGTCACCTACTGGATGAACCTGCTGCAGACGATCGACACCGCCCAACCCCTGCTGGTCACGCTGAACCCGACCGCGCCACTCCGGGACGACACGATCCTGCACCGCCAGACGTACTACCATCCGCTGTTTGATCGGGCCGCAATGGAGGCGCAGCGGCGTCTGTGGACGCTCCAGGGCCGACAGGGAACCTGGTTCTGCGGCGCCTATTTCGGCTCCGGCTTCCATGAAGATGGCCTACAGTCCGGGCTCGCCGTCGCAGAGGCGCTCGGCGGCGTCAAGCGTCCCTGGAGCGTTGCGGCGGAATCCTCTCGCATCGCTCTGCCGGCTGCATGGTCCACCGGTTGGACGGCCATCGCGCCGGCGGCTCGGGAACTTGCGGCATGACAGTTTCCAAGCTGTACTTCGGCAGCGTGATGCACCGCCGGACCCGACCGCGGTCGCACCTGTTGCGCTATCGACTGTTCTGGGCGCTTTTCGACCTGGACGAGATTGCAACTCTGCCTCGCCGCTCGGCGCTGTTTGCCTACAACCGCTTCAACGTGTTGAGCTTCCACGACCGGGACTACGGCGATGCTAGCGGCAGGCCGCTTCGCCCTCAGGTCGAAAGCACACTTGCGGCCAACGGCATCGCCTGCGACGGCGGCCCGATCCGCATCTTCTGCATGCCCCGCATATTCGGCTACGCCTTCAACCCCCTCTCCATCTATTTCTGCTACCACAAGGATGGAAATCTCGCGGCGATCATCTACGAGGTGCACAATACTTTCGGCGAAAGGCACAGTTACGTCTTCGATGCCCAGGATGCGAAAGATCCGCCGGCCCATACGTGCGGCAAGCAATTTCATGTGTCGCCGTTCATGGACATTGGCATGCAATACGAATTTCGGACCGTCTTGCCGGGCGAACGCATAGCCGTTGCCATCAGGGGATCGGACGCCGACGGGACTTTGATCCACACTTCACTGGCCGGCAGCGCGGCTCCGTTCAATTCGGGCAATCTTGCGCGTGGGCTGCTGATTTATCCACTACAGACTTTCAAGGTGACGGCCGCGATCCATTGGCATGCGATGCGGCTTTGGCTTAAGGGCGTAAGGATCAGGCCTAAACCCGAACCGCCGAAAGAACCCACCACACCCATCTTGAGCGCTCTGAAGCCATGACAGGAAAAACCGAGATCACCCGCACGGGGCGAGCCAGTGCGGAGACAAAAGGAATGCTGGCGGGGTTTCTTTCAAGGGTGATTCCGCCAATTTCCGCCGGACGCCTGCTGGTCGAACTGCCGTCCGGCGGTTCGATCGAACGGGCGGGCGCGCTGCCAGGTCCGGACGTCGTGGTCAGCATTCATCGCTGGCGGGCGCTTGCCAGGCTTGCTGCCAGCGGCGAAGCCGGCTTCGCAAGTTCCTACCTCGATGGCGACTGGTCGACAGCCGATCTCGCCCGGCTCTTTGATCTCGTCATTGTCAACGAGGCTGAACTGCAGCTCGAGAGCAACTTCATCGCCCGGATGTTCGCACGCCTGCGCCACGGATCGCGCAGGAACACCAGGAAGGGCAGCCGGCGCAATATCGCCGAGCACTACGATCTCGGGAACGACTTCTACCGGCCATGGCTTGACGAAAGCATGACCTATTCCGCCGCGTTGTTCGACGGCGTCGAGACGCTGGAAGACGCGCAGCGCAACAAGATCGACCGCGTCGCCGACCTGCTCGACCTGAAAGGCGGCGAGCAGGTCCTGGAGATCGGCTGCGGCTGGGGGGCCCTCGCTGAAAACCTGGTTCGCAAGAACATGTGCACGCTGACCGGCTTGACGCTGTCGGAGGAGCAGTACGCCTATGCGACCGAGCGGCTTCGCCAGGAGATCGCCGCAGGCAAGGCCGAAATCAGGCTGCAGGACTACCGCGACGCTGGCGGCGTGTTTGACCGGATCGTCTCCATCGAGATGTTCGAGGCGGTCGGCGAGGCGTATTGGACTACCTATTTCGACACCCTGAAGCGACGCCTCGCTGAGGGCGGAACCGCGGTGCTGCAGGTCATCACGATCGCCGAAGAGCGTTTCCACAACTACCGGCGGACGCCGGACTTCATCCAGCGCTACATCTTTCCGGGCGGCATGCTTCCGACCAAGACGCACATGCACGAGCTTGCTGCGGCGGCCGGACTCCGCGTTACGGCGCAATTCTCGTTTGGCGAAGGCTACTCGAAAACGCTGTCAGAATGGCGGACCCGCTTCCGCGCCGCGTGGCCCCGGCTGGAACCGCTCGGCTTCGACGATCGGTTCCGCCGCATGTGGGACTACTACCTCGCCTATTGCGATGTCGGGTTCCGTGCCGGCGCAACCGACGTGACCCTTTTCCAGATGCAGAAGCCGCAATATCCGACTGCGTCACACCAGACGCCTGCCTAGCTCAAACGCCTATCGGCATGTATTCGGCCGATCGCGTCACGGCGCGAGGGGCGGACACTTCCTTCCAGGTCGACAGGGCCTTGTGGACTGCCGCGAACGGCTTGCGGGCGACGAACTTGCCGCGGCCTGGACGGGGCTGCGAATTCTGCCCGTGCGACCAGACGACTTCGCCGCGCGAAAGCGTGTAGCGCGGCAGGCCGTTCACCTTGAAACCCTCGAACACGTTGTAGTCGATGATCGACTTCTGGTTCGCAGCGGAGATCGTTTTCGATAGCTTCGGGTCCCAGACGACTAGATCGGCGTCGGATCCCGGGAGAATCGCGCCCTTCTGCGGGTAAATGTTGAGAATTCGCGCAATGTTGGTGGAAGTGACCGCGACGAATTCGTTTGGCGTCAGCCGGCCTGTCTCTACGCCGCGCGTCCACAGCACCGGCATGCGATCCTCAAGGCCGCCGGTGCCATTCGGGATCTTGCGGAAATCGGCCAGACCCATCTTCTTCTGTTCGCTGGTAAAGGCCGCGTGGTCGGTCGCAACAACCTGCAGGGAACCTGCCGCAAGGCCTGCCCATAGGCTGTCCTGGTTCAGCTTGTCGCGGAACGGCGGGCTCATCACGCGGCGCGCGGCATGCATCCAGTCGGTGTTCTGGTACTCGCTCTCGTCAAGCGTCAGGTGCTGGATCAGCGGTTCGCCGAAGACACGCATGCCCTTCTGGCGCGCACGCCGGATCGCCTCGTGGCTCTGCTCGCAGGAGACGTGCACGATATACACCGGAACGCCCGCCGCGTCGGCGATCATGATCGCGCGATTGGTCGCCTCTCCCTCGACTTCAGGCGGGCGCGAATAGGCGTGCGCCTCGGGCCCCGGAATGCCGGCGTCGATGTACTTCTGCTGCAGGGCAGCAACAATGTCGCCGTTCTCGGCATGGACCAGGGGCAGCGCGCCAAGGCTTGCACAGCGCTGGAACGAGGCGAACATCTCGTCGTCGTTGACCATCAACGCGCCCTTGTAGGCCATGAAGTGCTTGAATGTATTGATGCCGCGCTCGACCACCTTGGGCATCTCGTTGAAGATCTGCTCCGACCAGCCGGTCACGCACATGTGGTAGGAATAGTCGGCCGAGGCCTGGCGGGTCGCGCGACCTTCCCATTCCTTCATCGCCGCCAGCATTCCCGCCGGCCCGGGGATGACGAAGTCGACGTTCATCGTCGTGCCGCCGGAAAGGGCTGCGAACGTGCCGCTCTCCCAGGTCTCCGCCGCGGTCGTGCCCATGAAGGGCATTTCGAGATGGGTGTGCGGGTCGATGCCGCCCGGCATGATGTAGGAGCCACCGGCGTCGATGACCTTTTCGCCCTTCAGATCCTTGCCGATGGCGGCGATCGTCTCGCCTTCGATCAGGATGTCCGCATCATAGCTCCGGTCAGCGGCGACGATGGTCCCGCCCTTGATCACTGTCGACATGCTCATTCTCCATTCATGGACGCCATACTGCCCGGCAGCACGGGAAATGTCAGCCCCACCAAGCTGCTGGCTACACGGACCGCATCAGGCCACCGTCGACGCGGAGGCTCTGGCCGGTGATGTAGCCCGCGCCGTCCGAAACCAGAAACGCGACCGTCGCCGCGATCTCCTCCCCGGTGCCGTAGCGCTGCATGGGCACCCCGGCACGCCGATCCTCGGTTGCCGGAAGACTGTCGATCCAGCCCGGTAGCACGTTGTTCATGCGCACGTTGTCCGCCGCATACTGATCGGCGAAAAGCTTGGTATAGGCAGCAAGCCCGGCACGCGCCACCGCCGAGGTCGGGAACATCGCGCTCGGCTCCGCTACCCAGGCGGTGGAAATGTTGACGATGGCGCCCTTCTTCTGCGCGATCATCACTGGCGCAACTTCGCGGACAGCACGCGCCACATTCATGAAGTAGATGTCGAAGCCCTGGTGCCATTGTTCGTCCGATATCTCCAGCAGAGGGGCCCTGGGGCCATGGCCAGCGCTGTTGACCAGAGCGTCGATGCGTCCCCACTTGGCGACAACCGCGTCGACCAGCCCCTTGATATCGTCGCTCGACTGGTTGGAGCCGGTCACGCCGATGCCGCCCAGTTTTCGCGCCAATGCCTCTCCCTTTCCCGAGGAAGACAGGATGCCAATGTGAAACCCGTCCGCCGATAGTCTTTGCGCTGCGGCGGCGCCCATCCCTGACCCGCCGCCGACTATGATTGCCACCTTGCCGCTACCCATCTACCTGTTCCCCGCTTGCTTCAACGCTGGTTTCACATCCCCATGTTATGCCATTTGATCATGCGCGGAACAGGGCGTATCGAGCGCGGGCGACCGTACCGCATTTTTTCTTCAAGGGTGAACATTTTGCTTGATTGAAAGACATATGTTCACTAGTGATTGACCGCCCGAGCGGAGGAGAAGTTCGCGCATGAGTATCAATATTTCGCCCACCGGACTGGCCCGCGACCTCAGGGAGAGGGGCAAGACTGGCAAGCCCATCCGTATCGGCCTGATCGGCTCGGGCGAAATGGGCACCGACATCGTGACGCGCGTTGCGCACATGGACGGCATCGAAATCGGCGCCATCGCCGAGCACAGGATCGCCAATGCGGTCAGGGCTGCGGATATCGCCTACCAGGAGGCCGGCCATTCAGTCGAGGCGGGCACCAGCGAGGCAGTGACCAGGGCTATTGAGGCCGGAAAGATCGCCGTCACCGGCGACGCCAGCTTGGTGATCGGCAACGACCTCATCGATGTCGTCATCGACGCGACCGGCGTGCCGGCCGTCGGCGCCGAAATCGGCCTGCGCGCCATGGAGCAGGGCAAGCATCTCGTGATGATGAACGTCGAGGCGGACGTCACCATCGGCGCTTACCTGAAAAGCGAGGCCGACCGGCTTGGCGTCACTTATTCGCTTGGCGCCGGCGACGAGCCCTCCTCCTGCATGGAGCTGATCGAGTTCGTGTCGGCGATGGGCCACCCGATCGTGGCTGCCGGCAAAGGCAAGAACAACCCGCTCAACATCGACGCCATTCCGCCGGCCTACGAAGAAGAAGCGGCGCGGCGTCATATGAACGTGCGCATGCTTGTCGAGTTCGTCGACGGCTCCAAGACGATGGTCGAGATGGCGGCGATCGCCAACGCCACCGGCCTGGTGCCCGACAAGCCGGGCATGCACGGCCCGGCAGCGACACTGGGCGAGCTGTCCAAGGTGCTGGTGCCCGAGAAGGATGGCGGCGTGCTGTCGAAGGTCGGCGTCGTCGACTATTCGATCGGCAAGGGCGTCGCGCCCGGCGTCTTCGTGATCGCCGACATGTCCCATCCACGCATATCCGAGCGCATGGAAGATCTGAAGATGGGCAAGGGTCCCTACTTCACGTTCCACCGCCCCTATCACCTGACATCGCTCGAAGTTCCGTTGACCTGCGCGCGCGTCGTCCTTTACGGCAAGGCAGACATGGTGCCGCTGGCCAAGCCGGTCGCCGAGGTCTGCGCGGTCGCGAAGAAAGACCTAAAGCCGGGCGACACGCTGGATGCTATCGGCGAATACTGCTACCGCGCCTGGATCATGACGGCGCCCGAGGCGCGTGCCGCCAAGGCGATACCCTGCGGACTGCTTCAGGGTGGCTCGGTGACCGCGCCGATCAAGAAAGGCGACCTCATCACTTACCAGAATGCCGCCCCCGCCCCGGGCTCCAAGATCGCCGAGTTGCGGTCGCGGCAGGACAAACTGGTCTACGGAGCATAGCGATGGCAACCGCCAGGAAGCTTGTCGACGACACGCAGACCAACCTTCCCTTCGCATACCGGCAGTACAGTGCAGCGCAGCTCAAGGAAGTCCTGCGCAAGATGTACCTGATCCGCCGTTTCGAGGAAGGCGCGGAAGACAGCTACACGCGCGGGCTTATTCACGGCACGATGCATCTCTCTATCGGCCAGGAAGCAAGCGCGCTCGGCATTTGCATGCCGCTCACGACGTCTGACCAGATCACGTCAACGCATCGCGGCCACGGCCACTGCATCGCCAAGGGCGCGGACGTGAAGCGGATGTTCGCCGAATTCTTCGGCAAGACGACCGGCTACTGCAAGGGCCGTGGCGGGTCGATGCATATCGCCGACGTTTCGATGGGCAATCTCGGCGCCAACGGCATCGTTGCCGGTGGCATTCCGATAGCGGTGGGCGCCGCATTGTCGGCCAAACGGATGAAGACCGGCAAGGTCGTCGTATCCTTCTTCGGCGACGGCGCCAACAATGAAGGCGCCTTCCACGAGGCGCTCAACATGGCATCGATCTGGAAGCTGCCGGTGATCTTCGTGTGCGAGAACAACGGCTACGGCATGTCGACCTCGACGGCCCGTTCGACGGCCGTGAAGAACATAGCCGACCGCGCCGCGGCCTATTCGATGCCGGGCGTCATCGTCAACGGCAACATCTTCTCCGAGATCGCCGAAGCCTCTCACGCAGCGGTAGAGCGCGCGCGGGCGGGCGAAGGTCCCACGCTGATCGACTCCAAGACCTACCGCTATCGCGGGCACTCGAAGAGCGACCGCAACCGCTACCGCACCAAGGAGGAAATCGAGGACTGGATTTCCAACCGCGATCCGATCGCACTGTTCGAAGGCGAGTTGAAGGATTTCGGCGTTATCGACGACCGCGGCATCGATGCGATCCGCGAATCGGTGCGCGTCGAAATCGAAGAGGGCATTGAATACGCCAAGGCCAGCCCGTCGCCCGAACTCGGCGACCTTGAACGCTTTGTCTATACGGAGCAGGCTTAGCCATGGACGCGACCCCGCGCGAGCTCAGCTATTCGCAGGCCATCCAGGAAGCCATGGCGCTCGCCATGGAGGCTGACGAGCGCGTCTTCCTGATGGGCGAAGACATCGGCGTCTATGGCGGCGCCTTCCAGGTGACCGGCGATCTCGTCGAGCGCTTTGGCGCCGACCGCGTAATGGATACGCCGATCTCCGAGCTTGGCGGTGCGGGCGTTGCCGTCGGCGCGGCGATGACCGGCACCCGGCCGATCTTCGAGTTTCAGTTCTCGGATTTCGCGACCCTGGCGATGGAGCAGATCGTCAACCAGGCGGCGAAGATGCGCTTCATGCTGGGCGGCGAAGTGTCCGTGCCGGTCGTCATGCGCTTTCCCGCCGGCTCAGGCACGGGTGCGGCCGCGCAGCACAGCCAGAGCCTCGAAGCGTGGCTCGGCCATGTGCCGGGCCTGAAGGTCATCCAGCCCGCCACGCCTTATGACGCCAAGGGTATGCTGCTCGCAGCGGTCGCCGATCCCGACCCGGTGATGATCTTCGAGCACAAGCTGCTCTACAAGATGAAGGGGCCGGTGCCTGAAGGCCACTACACCGTACCCATTGGAAAGGCAGAGATCCGGCGCGAAGGCCGCGACCTCAGCATCGTCGCCACGTCGATCATGGTGCACAAGTCGCTCGAGGCGGCAGAGTTGCTCGCCGCCGAAGGCATCGACATCGAAGTCGTCGACCTTCGCACGATCCGTCCGATGGACAGGGCGACCATCATCGCGAGCGTCAAGAAGACCTCGCGGCTCCTCTGCGTCTATGAAGCAGTCAAGACGCTGGGCATCGGCGCCGAAGTCAGCGCAACGATCGCCGAGAGCGAGGCTTTCGATTATCTGGATGCCCCGATCGTCAGGCTGGGCGGCGCGGAGACACCCATCCCCTACAATCCCGAGCTCGAGAAGGCGACGGTTCCTCAGGTGCCCGACATCGTCGCGGCGGCGCGCGACCTGGTGCGCGGGAAGCGCTGATGCCGGTCGAGGTAATCCTCCCCAAGGTCGACATGGACATGGCGACCGGCCAGATCTCGCGCTGGTTCATCGCCGAAGGCGCGACCGTCAAGGAAGGCGAACTGCTGTTCGAGATCGAGACCGACAAGGCGGCGATGGAGATCGATTCGCCAGCCACCGGTACAATCCGCGACATCGTCGGCAAGGAAGGTGTTGACATCCCCGTCGGCTCGCCGGTGGCGTGGATCTACGCGGAAGGCGAAGCCTACCAGGGCAAGGCTTCCATCGCTCCCCATGGGGGGGGCATGTCGGCGAAGCCTGCGGAGGACGGCGCTGTCCCGCCAACCCCTCAGCCCGTCGCGCCCCCCTCTGCCCTGCCGGGCATCTCCCTTACGAGGGGGGAGATCGGCAGCAGAGACATCCGCGCCACTCCCCTCGCCCGACGCATAGCCCGCGAGAACGGTATCGACGTTGCCTCAATCGCCGGCAGCGGTCCGCATGGGCGCGTCGTGCAGGCCGACGTGCAGGCGGCGATTGCAGGCGGCGCGAAGGCTGCTCCGGCTGCCAAGGCGGCCCCTGGTGCGACGCCGGCTCCCGCCGCCCGACGTGCAGGCGGCGATTGCAGGCGGCGCGAAGGCTGCTCCGGCTGCCAAGGCGGCCCCTGGTGCGACGCCGGCTCCCGCCGCCAAGCCGATGTCTGATGATGCCGTGCTGAAGCTGTTCGAGGAAGGCTCCTACGAGTTGATCCCGCACGACAACATGAGGAAGACCATCGCCCGGCGTCTTGTCGAGGCGAAGTCGACCATCCCGCATTTCTACCTGACGCTCGACTGCGACATCGAAGCGCTCTTGAAGCTGCGCGGCGAAATCAACGCGGCGGCGCCCGTGCAGAAGACCGAGAAGGGCGACGTTCCCGCCTACAAGATCTCGGTCAACGACATGGTCATCAAGGCGATGGCGCTGGCGTTGCGCGACGTGCCCGCGGCCAATGTCTCGTGGACGGAAAGCGCCATGGTCAAGCACAGCCATGTCGATGTCGGCGTCGCGGTCTCGATCCCCGGCGGTCTGATCACGCCGATCATCCGCCATGCTGACACAAAGACCCTGTCGGTGATCGCCAACGAGATGAAGGATCTCGCGGCGCGGGCCCGGACCAAGAAGCTGAAGCCCGAGGAATACCAGGGCGGCACGACGGCCGTCTCGAACCTAGGCATGTTTGGCATCAAGGATTTTTCGGCCGTCATCAACCCGCCGCATGCGACGATCCTGGCGGTCGGCGCGGGCGAGGAACGGGCCGTGGTCAAGAACGGCGCGATCACGGTCGCGACCATCATGTCGGTGACGTTGTCGACCGACCACCGCGCCGTCGACGGTGCGCTCGGCGCCGAGCTTCTGGCGGCCTTCAAGCGCCGCATCGAAAACCCGATCGGCATGCTGGTCTAGCGTTAAACCTCCCCGCAAGGGGAAGGGGTGGAGTATCGCGCCTTGAAAACCATCCTCTGCTACGGCGACTCGCTCACCTGGGGCTACAGTGCCGAGGGACCGTCGCGCCACCCCTTCGAGGACCGCTGGCCAAGCGTACTGCAGGTCGAGCTAGGAGACGGCGTGCGCGTTATCGCCGACGGACTGAACGGGCGCACGACGGCCTTCGACGATCACCTTGCCGGAGCCGACCGCAACGGCGCGCGCATCCTGCCGACGGTCCTGACGACGCATGCGCCGCTCGACCTGATTGTCATCATGCTCGGCGCCAATGACATGAAGCCTTGGATCCATGGCAATCCGGTTGCCGCCAAGCAGGGCATGGGGCGGCTTGTCGACATCGTGCGCGGCCACGACTATCCGTTCGACTGGGCCGCCCCGAAAATCCTGCTCGTCTCGCCGCCGGCAGTGAGCCGCACCGACAATGCCGAGTTCAGGGAGATGTTCGCTGGAGGCGACGCCGCATCGCAACGCCTCGCGCGGCTCTATGCTGAACTCGCCGGCCTGACCGGCTGCGGCTTCTTCGACGCCGGCAGCGTGGCGAAGACCACACCGCTCGACGGCGTCCATCTCGATGCCGAGAACACGCGAGCCATCGGACGCGCGATCGCACCGAACGTCAGAAACATGCTCGAACTCTGAGGAGAAAATCCGTGGCCAACTCCTACGACGTCATCATCATCGGCTCGGGTCCCGGCGGCTACATCGCCGCCATACGCGCGGCGCAACTTGGGCTGAAGACCGCAGTGGTCGAGCGCGAGCATCTGGCCGGCATCTGCTCCAATTGGGGCTGCATCCCGACCAAGGCGCTGCTGCGCACGGCCGAAGTCTTCCACTATGCGGAGCACGCGAAGAACTACGGCTTCAAGATCGAGGGCAAGGTGACGCCGGACGTCAAGGCGATCGTCGACCGTTCGCGCGGTATCGCGCAGCGCATGAACAACGGCGTCGGCTTCCTGCTGAAGAAGAACAAGGTCGACGTAATCTGGGGCGAGGCGAAGCTCACCAAACCCAACGAGATCGTCGTTTCCAAGACCACGAAGAAGCCGATGGAGCCCGTCGGCCCTGTACCGAAGAACACGCTGGGCGAGGGCAACTACACAGCCAAGCACATCATCGTCGCCACTGGCGCGCGACCGCGTGCGCTGCCCGGCATCGAGCCGGACGGCAAGCTCATCTGGACCTATTTCGAGGCGATGGTTCCCAAGGAAATGCCGAAGTCGCTGCTCGTCATGGGCTCGGGCGCCATCGGCATCGAGTTCGCCTCCTTCTACCGCACCATGGGTGTCGACGTGACCGTGGTCGAGATCATGAGCCAGGTGATGCCGGTGGAGGACGCCGAGATCGCGGCCTTCGCCAAGAAGCAGTTCGACAAGCAGGGCATGAAGATCCTGCTTGAAGCGAAGGTCGCCAAGGTCGAGAAGGGCGCCAACTCCATCACCGCGCATGTCGAGCTGAAGGACGGCAAGGTCGAGAAGATCACGGCCGACCGCATGATCTCCGCCGTCGGCGTGCAGGGCAATGTCGAGAATCTCGGTCTGGAGGCGCTCGGCGTGAAGATCGATCGCGGCACCATCGTCATCGACGGTTACGGCAAGACCAACGTGCCGGGCATATACGCCATCGGCGACGTGGCGGGACCGCCGATGCTTGCCCACAAGGCCGAGCACGAGGCGGTCATCTGCGTCGAGAAGATCGCCGGCCTGCCCAATGTGCATCCGATGGACAAGCTGAAGATCCCCGGCTGCACCTATTGCAGCCCACAGGTCGCCTCGGTCGGGCTCACCGAAGCCAAGGCCAGGGCCGAGGGCCGCGACATCCGTGTCGGCCACTTCCCCTTCGTCGCCAACGGCAAGGCCATCGCGCTCGGCGAAGACCAGGGCATGGTCAAGACGATCTTCGACAAGAAGACTGGCCAGCTGCTCGGCGCGCACATGGTCGGCGCGGAGGTCACCGAGCTTATCCAGGGCTTCGTCGTCGCGATGAACCTCGAGACGACGGAGGAAGAACTGATGCACACCATTTTCCCGCATCCGACGCTGTCGGAGACGATGAAGGAGAGCGTGCTCGACGCCTACGGACGCGCGCTCAACGCATAGCACGACCGCAATGCGACACCTGTTCCCACAACGCCTTGCAGCCTATATCAAGGCACAGGGATGACATCCGGAGACTCACGATGGATCAGAGTGCTGGAATTATGGGAATGCCGGGCGTCGGCTTCTTCGGGATGCTCGCTATCGGCTTCATCGCCGGCTACGTCGCCGAGAAGGCGATGAACCGCGAGCACGGCCTGTTCACGAACATCCTGGTTGGCATCGCAGGCTCCTTTGTCGGCGGCACGCTGGCCGGCGTTCTCGACATTCACTATCAGGGCTTTCTCGGCAACCTGATGGTCGCGGTTGCCGGCGCGCTGCTCCTGCTCTGGATTTTCGGTCGCGCCAGATCGCGCGGGGTGAACTGAGCCAACATGGTCACCATTCTCGATCGCATTGCCGGCGCACCGCGCGTCAGGCACCCCGAAAAGGCGCACCGGCCTGATCAGGAAGTGTTGCGCAAGCCCGACTGGATTCGCGTCAAGGCGCCGACGTCCAAGGGTTACGCCGACACGCGCGAGATCGTGAAGACGCACAAGCTGGTCACCGTATGCGAGGAGGCAGGCTGCCCGAATATCGGCGAGTGCTGGGACAAGAAGCACGCCACCTTCATGATCATGGGCGAGATCTGCACGCGCGCCTGCGCCTTCTGCAATGTCGCCACCGGCATCCCGAGCGTGCTCGATCATGACGAGCCTGCACGGGTCGGGCACGCCGTGAAGCAGATGGGCCTCAGCCACGTCGTCATCACCTCGGTCGACCGTGACGACCTTGCAGACGGCGGAGCCGAGCACTTCGCCCAGGTCATCAGGGCGATCCGTGCGGCAACGCCTGCTACCACCATCGAGATCTTGACGCCGGATTTCCTGCGCAAGGATGGCGCGCTTGAAATCGTCGTCGCTGCCAGGCCCGACGTGTTCAACCACAATCTCGAAACAGTGCCGTCGAACTATCTCACGGTGAGACCGGGCGCGCGCTACTTCCATTCGATCCGGCTGCTGCAGCGGGTCAAGGAACTCGACCCGTCGATCTTCACCAAATCGGGCATCATGGTTGGCCTCGGCGAGGAGCGAAACGAGATCCTCCAGCTTATGGACGACCTGCGTTCGGCCAGTGTCGACTTCATGACGATCGGCCAATATCTTCAGCCGACGAAGAAGCATCATCC
Source organism: Hyphomicrobiales bacterium (assembly GCA_026400435.1). GTDB lineage: Bacteria > Pseudomonadota > Alphaproteobacteria > Rhizobiales > Rhizobiaceae > Mesorhizobium_K. The sequence continues at coordinate 13,271 of JAPLOZ010000101.1, forward strand.
GGTAAAGCGTTTCGTGACGCCGGAAGAGTTCAAGTCCTACGAGACCGTGGGCCGCACCAAGGGTTTTCTGCTGGTGGCGTCTAGTCCGCTGACGCGTTCCTCGCATCATGCCGGAGAGGATTTCGCCCGGTTGCGCGCAGCGCGCGAGGCGCAGCTCGCAAAATCGGCCTGACCGGCCATCCATGCCGAAATACGAGACGAAGCGAACCGTCCGGCACACACCCGGGCACATGTTCGCGCTTGTCGCCGACGTCGAGAAATACCCGGAGTTCCTGCCGCTTTGCGAGGCCCTGACGGTCCGGTCGCGGCGTGAACGCGAGGGTCGCACCATCCTCGTTGCGGACATGACGGTCGGCTACAGCGCGATCCGCGAGACTTTCACCAGCCAGGTCCACCTCAAGCCCGATGACCTGACGATCGACGTCAAATATCTCGACGGGCCTTTTCGTTATCTGACGAACGAATGGCGTTTCGAGCCGCTCCAGGGGGGCGGCGCTGTGGTCCATTTCTACATCGACTACGAGTTCAAGAGCCGTGTCCTGGGCGCCCTTATGGGGGCTATGTTCGACCGGGCGTTCCGGATGTTCGCGGATGCGTTCGAGAAGCGCGCAAACGTCGTTTACGGACCTGTTGCCTAGTATTTCGGGCGCGGCGCGTCAGCCAGGCCTTGCAAGCCCATTGTCAAAGCGTGCTTCACCGTTTCGCGGCGGATGAAATCCCGGCCGTTGTCTTCGAAAATCACCTTCTGGGTGACTGCCGCCTTGCCCGACAGCGCTATGCCGAGCCAGACAAGTCCGACTGGCTTGTCAGCCGAGCCTCCGCCGGGACCGGCGATGCCCGTGACGGCGAGCGAAATGCCGGCGCGCGAGTGCTTCAGGGCGCCTTCAGCCATTTCGCGGGCGGTCTCGGACGAAACCGCGCCATGCTGCTCCAGCGTGGCTGGAGAGACGCCGAGCATCTCGATCTTCGCTTCGTTGGAATAGGTGACGAAGCCGCGATCAACCACGGAAGACGACCCTGGGATATCAGTCAGCAGGGAAATGATCATCCCGCCAGTGCACGACTCCGCCGTCGCAACAAGAAGCTTGCGGTCCGAGCAGGCTCCCAGGAACGTTTTCGCCAGGTCGCCCCAGTCGTTCATATGATCATTCCGGAATTTCGCCGGGAAACACCACGCTCACCGTGGCGATCGCGGCGATGCCTTCCTCGCGGCCGATGAAGCCAAGTTTTTCGTTGGTTGTCGCCTTCACGGAAATGCGCCCGGGCTGCATGGCCAGCATGTCGGCGAGCGCCTCGACCATCTGCTCGCGATGCGGGCCGACGCGCGGCGCTTCGCAGATCAGCGTGATGTCGGCGTTGGCGATACGCCCGCCCGCGGCACGCACGATCGCCGCGGCGTGTTCGACGAAGATGCGGGACGTCGCGCCTTTCCACTTCGGATCCGACGGCGGGAAATGCGTTCCGATGTCTCCGGCGCCGCATGTTGCAAGCAACGCGTCGGTCAACGCGTGCAAGGCAACGTCGGCGTCGGAATGCCCCGACAGCTTCTTGCCATGGGCGATCTTGATGCCACAGAGCGTCACGTGATCGCCGGGCTCGAACCCGTGCACGTCGTAGCCGTTGCCGGTGCGCACGTCCGGAAACGCCGGTCTGCCACCTGCCAGCCGCTGGTCTGCGACAACCAGGTCGCGCGCCCACGTCAGCTTCACGTTGTCAGGCGAACCGGTGACGATGCGCACCGGGATATTCGCCCATTCCGCGACCGCCGCGTCGTCTGTGAAGTCGAGCTTGCCGAGCTGGAACGCCTTCTCGTGCGCCGCCAGGATCGGCCAGTAGGGGAAGCCTTGCGGGGTTTGGGCTGCGTGAAGCCCGGCCCGCGCCACGGTCTCGCTCACGTTTCCGTCGCGGTCCATCCGCTTGAGGGTCTCGGCGACCTGCATGGCAGGCAGCGCGCCCTGTCGCGCATCGATTGCGTCGATGGTCCTGTCGATCAGGCCTGCATCCACGAACGGGCGCACTCCATCGTGGATAAGGACCGACGCCGGAGCGCTGTCGCGCAGCGCAAGAAGACCAAGCCGGGTGGACTCCTGCCTGGTCGCGCCGCCATGAATTGCCAAAACCCGGTCTTGTGCGAAGTCTGTCGCAGCCGCGCGAAACAACTCGTCGTCATCCGGGTGGATCGCAACGACAATCATGCCGACCCTGGGATGGCTCAGGAAAGCCTCAAGGGTGTGGGCCACGACGGGTCGGCCGCCGATCGTGCGATACTGCTTTGGCCCGTCCGTCTTGCCTGCGCGCTCGCCCCGACCTGCAGCGACGATGACCACGGCGGTGTCGGCGGCCTCTGTGCGTGAACCAATATGCATGAGAAAACGCATAATCGCGCCGCTAGCCGAAAACCAGAGGTTTCCGAAAGGCGCACGGTTTCACACGAGTTTCGGTTGCGTGGCTCGACGAATATGTCTAGTGATTAGGCAATTCAGAATTGTGCTTGGTTTTTATGCATGTTTGGTATTGAAAAGCTGGCAGAGCCGATGATGGTCGGCGGCGTCGCAATACGCAACCGCGTATTCCTCGCGCCTATGTCCGGCGTCACCGACGACGCTTTCCGCCGCCGCGCCTACGGCCACGGAGCAGGTCTCGTTGTATCCGAGATGATCGCCAGCGGCGAACTCGCCAAGGGGCGGCGTAACACCGAACGACGTGTACGACATTCCGGGTTGCCGGTCCATATGGTTCAGCTTGCAGGGCGGGAAGCGGGCTACATGGCCGAGGCCGCGCGCATCGCCGAAGGCGAGGGCGCCGACATCATCGACATCAACATGGGTTGCCCGGCCAAGAAGGTCACGGGCGGCTATTCCGGCTCTGCGCTTATGCGGGACCTCGACCATGCGCTGACGCTGATCGACTCGGTCGTCGCGTCGGTCGATGTGCCTGTGACAGTCAAGATGCGGCTTGGCTGGGATGAAGCAGCGCTCAACGCGCCGGTCCTGGCGCGCCGAGCCGAACAGGCCGGCGTGAAAATGGTGACCATCCACGGTCGCACCCGTTGCCAGTTCTATCAGGGCAGGGCCGACTGGCGCGCGATCGCCCGTGTCAAGGCTGCTGTGTCGATACCCGTCGTTGCCAATGGTGACATTGGTTCGCTTGCAGAAGCTGCCGCGGCACTGGAACTCTCCGGCGCGGATGCCATCATGATTGGACGTGCAAGCTATGGCGCGCCGTGGACAGCCGGCGATCTCGCGGCTGGTGCGAAGGACGCCGCCGCCGCAAGCAGCGCACCAGCTGCCGGTCAGGCAATGGCGGACTACGTGGTTTCGCACTATCAAGACATGCTTTCGCTCTACGGAATCGAAAGCGGATTGAGACAGGCGCGCAAACATCTCGGCTGGTATCTCGACCGCAACGCCACGCACCTGACGGCGGCGCTGCGGGCCGCCATTATGACATCCTTCGATCCGGGCCAGGTCATCGAAGGCATCCGCGCTGCCTTTGTCTCCCGAGCTGACGCGACAATGGAAAAGGTGGCGGCATGAAGATGACCGCCCCCGCAGCCGAAGCAGATGCCGCACAGATTGTGCTCAATACGATCCGTCGCCCGGTGATCATGGTCGGACCGGAAGGCAACATCTCCTACGCCAATGCCGATGCCGAAGATTTTTTCCGTTCGAGCGCCGCAGCGCTGTCGCGACGGACGCTTGCGCACTTCATGCCGTTCGGCAGCCCGATCCTTTCATTGGTCGATCAGGTTCGCGCGCGCCGTGCGCCCGTCAACGAGTACCGGGTCGATGTATCGTCGCCCCGCATCGGAATTGAAAAAGTCGTCGATCTCTACGTCGCGCCGGTTCCGGAATTTCCCGGCTCGGTCGTCGTGATGTTCCAGGAGCGTTCGATGGCCGACAAGATCGATCGCCAGATGACGCATCGCAGCGCTGCCCGTTCCGTGACGGGCCTGGCGGCCATGCTTGCGCACGAGATCAAGAACCCGCTGTCGGGCATTCGGGGCGCCGCCCAGTTGCTCGAGACTGCGGTGTCCGACGAGGATCGGGCGCTCACGCGGCTGATCACCGACGAGACCGACCGGATCGTGTCGCTTGTCGACCGCATGGAGATATTTTCCGACGAACGGCCGATTGACCGTTACCCGGTCAACATCCACGTCGTGCTCGATCATGTGAAGGCGATCGCCAGGAACGGGTTTGCCAGCCAGATCAAAATCCTGGAAGAGTACGACCCGTCGCTTCCTCCGGTCTATGCGAACCGCGACCAGCTGATTCAGGTCTTTCTCAACCTTGTCAAAAACGCAGCCGAAGCCGTTGGCAACGCGCCGGGCGGCGAGATCACGCTCTCCACCGCTTTCCGCCCTGGAATCCGCGTTTCGTTTCCAGGCACGCAGGACCGCGTTTCCCTGCCGCTCGAATTCTGCGTCAAGGACAACGGGCCGGGCGTGTCTGACGACATCCTGCCCATCCTTTTCGACCCCTTCATAACGACCAAGCCGAACGGGTCGGGGTTGGGGCTTGCCCTCGTCGCCAAGATCGTCGGCGACCACGGCGGCATCATCGAATGCGATGCCACGCCGCGCGGCACGACATTCCGCGTGCTGATGCCGGCTTGGAAAGACAGTTCGGCGGGCCGCGATGGCGAGGCCGAAGGAGGCCAAGAGTGACAGTGCAAGGCAACATACTCGTCGCCGATGACGACGCCGCGATCCGTACAGTGCTGAACCAGGCGCTGTCGCGGGTTGGCCATCAGGTGCGTGTCACCTCCAACGCGGCGACCTTGTGGCGCTGGGTCGCTGCGGGCGAGGGGGATCTCGTCATCACGGACGTCGTTATGCCCGACGAGAACGCTTTCGACATGCTTCCGCGCATCAAGAAGGCGCGGCCCGAACTGCCTGTCGTCGTGATGAGCGCGCAAAACACCTTCATGACGGCGATCCGTGCATCGGAGACCGGCGCCTACGAATATCTGCCAAAACCCTTCGACCTCAACGAGCTGCTGAACATCGTCAACCGCGCGCTCTCGGAGCCGCGCCGTCCAAAGCTCGACAATCGCACCGATGAGCAGGCCGAGGCGATGCCTCTGGTCGGACGGTCCGCCGCCATGCAGGACATCTACCGGATGCTTGCGCGCATGATGCAGACGGATCTGACAGTCATGATCTCAGGCGAGTCCGGCACCGGCAAGGAACTTGTCGCGCGCGCGCTTCACGAATACGGCCGCCGGCGCACCGGCCCCTTCGTGGCGATCAACATGGCGGCCATTCCGCGCGACCTCATCGAGTCGGAGCTTTTCGGCCACGAGAAGGGGGCGTTCACCGGCGCGCAGAACCGCTCGACCGGCCGCTTCGAGCAGGCCGAGGGCGGCACGTTGTTCCTCGACGAGATCGGCGACATGCCGATGGAGGCGCAGACGCGCCTTCTGCGCGTCCTGCAGCAGGGGGAATACACGACGGTTGGCGGACGCACGCCTATCAAGACGGACGTGCGCATCGTCGCGGCGACCAACAAGGACCTGCGCACGCTGATCGGCCAGGGCCTTTTTCGCGAGGACCTGTTCTACCGCCTGAACGTCGTGCCGCTCAGGCTGCCGCCGCTTCGGGAGCGCGCCGAGGATGTCCCCGATCTGGTGCGCCATTTCTTCAAGCAAGGCGAAGCGGAAGGTCTGCGCACGAAGCGCATATCGAGCGGCGGTATCGAACTCATGAAGCGCTATCCGTGGCCCGGCAACGTGCGCGAGCTGGAGAACCTCATCCGGCGTCTCGCCGCGCTTTATCCGCAGGACGAGATTTCCGCCGAGATCATCGAGTCCGAACTGAAAACCGGCGAGCAGCCGGCCGCCCCCGGCGGTACGATGGTGCCCGAAAACCTGACGATCGGGCAGGCGGCGGAACATTATCTGCAGCGCTACTTCGCAAGCTTTGCCGGCGAACTGCCGCCGCCGGGTCTTTACCAGCGCATCCTTGCCGAGGTCGAATACCCGCTGGTTCTTGCGTCCATGACCGCCACGCGCGGCAATCAGATCAAGGCTGCGGACTTGCTCGGGCTCAACCGCAACACGCTGCGCAAGAAGATCAGGGAACTTGGCGTCAACGTCTATCGCGCGTCGAAGTCGAACTAGCCGCATCACCCCGGCAGTCGTATCGCATCGACAAATGTGTCAGAAATGCCACGCCTCGTTGCATAATTGCCACAATTGGCGAGCATCGAAAATCGCAAGATGGCATTAGACGCAGCGGCGATTCCAGAAGGACCCTTCGAGGCGACGGTCGTGTCCGAAGGACGCCACCTGTTGGCGCTCCCGGGCGTCGTGGCGGTCGTCGGAGCGCTGGTCACTGCTGCGCTTTCATTCGCTATTCTTGTCGGCGTTACGCCTATCGCGCCCGACGAAACCACCACCATCGCGCTGATCGTCATCAATGCTCTCTTCGTGGCGGGGCTGATTGCGCTCATCGGGCGCGAGGTTCACCGCATCGCCGCGGCGAGACGGCGCGGCAAGGCGGCATCGCGTCTGCATGTGCGAATTGTCGCGATGTTTTCGCTGATCGCCGTCCTGCCGGCATTGCTCGTGGCCATCATTGCGTCGATCACGCTCGACATCGGCCTCGACCGGTGGTTCGAGCTGCGCACCAAGACCATCATCAAGTCGTCACTCTCGATAGCGGAGGCATATGTCCGGGAAAACGCCCGCAACCTGCAGGGCACGACGCTCTCGATGGCCAACGACCTCGACAATGCGCGGTCGCTCTACGGTCTCGACCGCACGGGATTTCAGGAGTTTTTCAACCGGCAGGCGGTAGGCCGCGCGCTGGCGCATGCGGCGCTGATCCGGGCCGACGGCTCAGTCATCATGAGCGCCCAGACCCGTTCCGATTTCGAGATGCCGAAGCCGCCCCCCGAAGTGCTCCAGAAAGCCGTATCCGGCACCCAGCCGGTGCTTATGGAACCGCGTACCAGCAATATCGTCGGCGCCATCCTCAAGCTGCGGCAGATCGAGGACGCCTATCTCTATACTATCCGCCTGGTTGACCCTGAGGTGATAAAGGCGCGCCAGATCGTCACCGCCAACAGCAACGAGTACCGTGGACTGGAGGCCAACAGGCGCACGACGCAGATTGCCTTCGGCCTGCTCTATCTCGGATTGACGCTGATCATCGTCTTATCGGCGATCTGGACCGGAATTGCCGTTGCGGACAGGCTGGTGCGTCCCATCCGTCAGTTGATCGGAGCGGCCGACGAGGTTGCTACGGGCAATCTCGACGTTTCAGTCCCGGTGCGCCCGACCGACGGCGACGTGGCCTCTCTGGGCGACACCTTCAACAAGATGCTGCTGCAGCTTAAATCCCAGCGCAACGAAATCCTCACCGCCAAGGATGTCATCGACGAGCGTCGTCGCTTCTCGGAGGCTGTTCTGGAGGGCGTCACGGCCGGTGTCATCGGCGTCGATCCTTATGGTACGATTACTATCGTCAACCGCTCCGCCGAACACATGCTGGCGCTTCCGGCGGAACAGTCGCTCCACCAGAATCTGTCGGCGCTGCTGCCTCATGTCGGTCGCGTTTTCGAAATCGGCCGCAAGTCCGGCCGGCCGGTTTACCGCGAACAGGTCACGTTTTACCGGTCCGGGGCGGAGCGAACCTTCAACGTGCAGGTTACCATCGAAGGCGGCGACGACTTGCAGGACGAGAAATCCTACGTCGTGACGATCGACGACATCACCGACCTCGTCCAGGCGCAGCGTTCGTCGGCGTGGGCGGACGTTGCGCGCCGCATCGCGCACGAGATCAAGAACCCGCTGACGCCGATCCAACTGTCGGCCGAACGCATCCGGCGGCGCTATGGCAAGGTAATCACCGAGGATCGCGAGGTTTTCGATCAGTGCACCGACACCATCATCCGGCAGGTAGAGGACATTGGCCGCATGGTCGACGAGTTCTCCGCCTTCGCCCGGATGCCCAAGCCCGAAATGAAGGTGATCGACATCCGCGAGGCTTTGCGCGAGGCGTCTTTCCTTGTCGAGGTGAGCCGGTCCGACATCAAGTTCGAGCGCGACTTCGGCAGCGTCCCGCTCAAAGGCACATTCGACAGCCGTCTCATGGCGCAGGCGTTCGGCAATGTGATCAAGAACGCCGCCGAGGCAATCGAGGCTGTCGGCCGAGAGATCGGCGATGCCGGCGCGATTCGTGTCAAGGCTGCGCTGGTCAACGGAATGATCCGTGTCGACGTGATGGACAACGGCAAGGGCCTGCCGCGCGAGAACAGGCAGCGCTTGCTGGAGCCCTACATGACGACGCGTGAGAAGGGGACAGGCCTCGGGCTCGCCATCGTCAAGAAGATCGTCGAGGACCATGGCGGCCGGCTGGAACTTCATGACGCGCCGGCGGATTTTCACCAAGGTCGCGGTGCAATGATCACGATGCTGCTGCCCGTCGCTTCCGGCGCCGGGTCTCGCGATGGCGGAGTGGACGGAACTGAAAGAGCAATCGAGAAGGTAAGTGATGGCGTCTGACATTCTCATAGTCGACGACGAGGAAGATATCAGGGAACTGGTCGCTGGCATCTTGAGCGACGAAGGCCACGAGACACGCACCGCATTCGATGCCGACAGTGCGCTTGCCGCGATCGCCGACCGCGTTCCCCGACTGGTATTCCTCGACATATGGCTGCAGGGTTCGCGCCTCGACGGGCTTGCGCTGCTTGACCAGATCAAGACCATGCATCCGAGCCTGCCGGTCGTGATGATCTCGGGCCACGGCAACGTCGAAACGGCGGTTTCGGCGATTCGCCGCGGCGCCTACGACTTCATCGAAAAGCCGTTCAAGGCCGACCGGCTGATCCTGATCGCCGAACGCGCGCTGGAGACATCGAAACTCAAGCGCGAGGTTTCCGACCTGAAGCTGCGCAGCGGCGAAACCTTCGACCTCATCGGCATGTCGTCGGCGATGAGCCAGTTGCGCCAGACCATCGAGCGGGTCGCGCCGACTAACAGCCGCATCATGATCGTCGGGCCGTCGGGTTCCGGCAAGGAACTGGTGGCGCGCGCGATTCATTCGATGTCGTCGCGCAAGGCGGGGCCATTTGTCAGCCTGAACTCGGCGACCATTACGCCCGAACGCATGGAGATCGAGCTTTTCGGCACCGAATCCAACGGCGGCGAGCGCAAGGTTGGCGCGCTTGAGGAGGCGCATCGCGGCATCCTCTATCTCGATGAGATAGCGGACATGCCGCGCGAGACGCAGAGCAAGATCCTCAGGGTTCTGGTCGACCAGCAGTTCGAGCGGGTAGGGGGCACCAAACGTGTGAAGGTGGATGTCCGCATCATCTCGTCCACCGCGCAGAACCTCGAAGGCATGATCGCCGAGGGCCGTTTCCGCGAAGACCTGTTCCACCGGCTGGCCGTTGTGCCTGTCATGGTGCCTGGCCTTGCAGAGCGCCGCGAGGACATTCCCTATCTCGTCGATCACTTCATGAAACAGGTCGCGCGACAGGCAGGCATAAGGCCGAGACGCATCGGCGACGACGCGCTCGCCGTCCTGCAGGCGCACAACTGGCCGGGCAACGTCCGCCAGCTTCGCAACAACATCGAACGGTTGATGATCCTGGTGCGCGGCGACGACGTCGAAGCGCCGATCACCGCCGATCTGCTGCCTTCAGAAATCGGCGATGTCATGCCCAGGGCGCCCAGTCAGTCCGATCAGCATATCATGGCCCTGCCACTGCGCGAGGCGCGCGAGATGTTCGAGAAGGAATATCTGATCGCCCAGATCAACCGCTTCGGCGGCAATATCTCGCGCACTGCGGAATTCATCGGCATGGAGCGCTCCGCGCTTCACCGCAAGCTGAAGTCGTTGGGGGTCTGAGAGGAGAGTGGTCAATAGTGAATGGTGAAGGGCATGAGCCGAACGGTTGCCCACTATTCACCATTGGCTATTCACCATTCACCATTTCGAGGGAATTTCATGCCGCGCATTGCCTATGTAAACGGACGCTACGTGGAGCACGCGTCCGCCGCCGTGCATATCGAGGATCGCGGCTACCAGTTCGCGGACGGGGTTTACGAGGTATGCGAGGTGGCCCAGGGCTATATCGTGGACATGTCGCACCACCTCGACCGGCTGGCGCGGTCGCTTAGCGAACTGCGCATCGAATGGCCGATGGCCCGGTCAAGCCTGAAGGTCGTGCTTGCCGAGGTGGTGAGGCGCAATCGCGTAAAGAATGGCCTTGTCTATCTGCAGGTGACGCGCGGCGTTGCCAGCCGCGATTTCCTTTTCCCCGCCAACACAAGGCCATCGATCGTTGTGACCTCGAAGAAGGTCGATCCGGCGATCGCGGCAAAGCGCGCGCAAAACGGCATCAAGGTCATCACCGTGCCTGAGAATCGCTGGGACCGCGTCGACATCAAGTCTGTCGGTCTCCTTCCCAACGTGCTTGCCAAGGAGGAAGCCAGGGCGCAAGGCGCTCAGGAGGCCTGGTTTGTCGACACCGACGGGAATGTCAAGGAAGGCGGCTCTTCGAACGCCTGGATCGTCACCCGCGACGGGGTTCTCGTAACGCGGCCGGCCGAACACGGGATCTTGCGCGGGATAACCCGCACGACGATGTTCGAAGTTGCCGCCAAGCTCGGCCTGAAGATCGAGGAGCGCTCGTTTTCGGTCGACGAAGCCAAGGCGGCGCGGGAAGCCTTCATAAGCTCAGCCACGACTATCGCCATGCCGGTGGTGTCGATCGACGGCCACCCGATCGCGAACGGGCATCCGGGATCGGTCGTACTTTCCTTAAGGGAGGCTTTTTTTCACGTTGCGGAAAAAATCCTGGCCTGATAACCGCAGGCTCGGAATTTTTTGTTCCCAAAGGTGTTGCGAAGGGCGGCAAGAGCAGGTTGTAAGCTTGACACTCGCCGCTAAATTTGGCGCATTGTTTTGGGAAATAACGGGGCAGGCGAAAGATAAGAAAAATGGCCGAACGCACGCAAAATCTGCAGGATTTGTTCCTCAACTCAGTCAGAAAGACCAAGAATCCGCTTACGATCTTCCTCATCAACGGCGTCAAGTTGACGGGCGTGGTCACCTCGTTCGACAATTTCTGCGTGTTGCTGCGCCGCGACGGGCATTCCCAGCTTGTCTACAAGCATGCCATCTCCACCATCATGCCGAGCCAGCCGGTTCAGATGTTTGATGGTGAGGAAGCCGGCCCGGGCGCCTGATTGGCACGTCGCAAGAACGCGGGCCACGAGGCCACCGGCAAAACCACCGGCCAGACGGGAATTGATCGCTTGAGCGCCAGGACGCGCGCCGCCGTGCTCGTTCCCGTTCTTCCGCGCGCGTTCCGGTCCGATGAGGATTCCACGCAGAATCGGCCGAGGCTAACACGCTCGGCCGAGGCCAGGCACCAGGAAGCGCTTGGGCTCGCGATGGCGATCGACCTCGACATCGCCTTCAGCGCGATCGTGCCGGTCAACGACCCGCGACCCGCCACGTTGCTTGGCAGCGGAAAGGTCGAGGAGATCGCCAAAATTGTCGACAGCGAGAAGATCGAGGTCGTCGTTGTCGATCACCCCTTGACGCCCGTCCAGCAAAGGAATCTCGAGAAAGAGCTAAACGCAAAGGTTCTGGATCGGACGGCGCTCATACTTGAAATCTTCGGCGAGCGTGCCCGTACCAAGGAGGGTGCGCTGCAGGTGGAACTCGCCCACCTCGAATATCAACGTGGGCGTCTGGTCCGCAGCTGGACACACCTTGAACGCCAGCGCGGCGGCGGTGGCTTCCTCGGCGGCCCCGGCGAAACGCAGATCGAGGCCGACCGGCGCGCGCTGCAGGACAAAATCATCAAGCTGAAGCGCGAACTGGAGACGGTGCGCCGCACGCGCGACCTGCACCGTGCCAAGCGCAAGAAGGTACCATTTCCGGTTGTCGCGATCGTCGGCTACACCAATGCAGGCAAATCCACGCTCTTCAACCGCCTGACCGGCGCCGGCGTACTTGCCGAGGATATGCTGTTTGCAACGCTTGATCCGACCCTGAGGCGGGTGCGCCTGCCGCACGGAACGCCGGTTATCCTGTCGGACACGGTCGGCTTCATTTCGGATTTGCCGACGCACCTCGTTGCCGCATTCCGCGCGACGCTTGAAGAGGTGATCGAAGCCGATCTGATCGTTCATCTGCGCGACATCGCCGATCCGGACACCGCCGCGCAGGCGGAAGATGTCGAGCGCATCCTCGGCGACCTCGGCGTCGATGCCAGCGATAGAAAGCGCATCATCGAGGTCTGGAACAAGATCGACCTGCTTGACGAAGGCAACCGAGAAAGGCTTCTCGCCGACAGCGCGGCACAGCAGGCTGACCCGCCCATTGCGATTTCCGCGGTGACGGGCGAGGGCATCGATGCGCTTGCTGCCGCTGTCGAACAGCGTGTGTCGGGTGAACTCGAGGAGATCGCGGTGACGCTGCGTCCCGATCAGATGAGCCTCATGGACTGGCTCTATCGCAACGGCGAGATCGTTTCACGCAAGGACAACGAAGACGGCAGCGTGTTGATTACGCTTCGGGCGACGGAGTCCGCACGCGCCGAGATCGAAGGCCGTTTATTTAGCAAAAACAAGGGCTAGGACGGAGTTTCTCTAGTCTTTGCCCGCTGCCAGAGTTCCTCCATCTCTTCAAGCGAAGAGCCTTCGAGATCGCGGCCCGACGTCTTGAGAGCACGTTCCACATGATGGAACCGGCTGCGGAATTTTTCATTGGTCCCGGCGAGCGCCGCCTCGGAGTCGATGCCGAGATGCCGGCCAAGGTTGACCAGCGAAAAGATCACATCGCCGAATTCGTCCTTCATCGACACGGTGTCGCCCTTGGCCATCGCCTCCCGCATTTCGCCGATTTCTTCCTCGACCTTGTCGAGGATGGGCCCGGCCTCGTTCCAGTCGAAGCCGACGCGCGCCGCCTTTTCCTGAAGCTTGAGCGCCCGCGTCAGCGCCGGCAGGGCAACCGGGATGCCGTCCAGGAAGCCCGCGCCATGATCTTCTGGGTCGAGCCCGCGATCGATCCGCGCCTGTCGCCTGAGGGCTTTCTCCTGTCCCTTGATTTTCTCCCACATACCCTTGGCCATGCCGGCGGAGCGGGCTTCCTCGTCGCCAAACACGTGCGGATGCCGGCGGATCATTTTTTCGGTGATCGCCTGGACGACGTCGCCGAAGGAGAATTCCTGAACCTCTTCAGCCATTTGCGCGTGATAGACCACCTGCAGGAGCAGGTCTCCGAGTTCGTCGCGCAGGTTGTCCATGTCGCTGCGGGCAATCGCGTCGGCGACCTCGTAGGCCTCTTCGATCGTGTACGGCGCGATGCTGGCGAAGTCCTGCTCGACGTCCCACGGGCAACCTGTTTGACGGTCGCGCAGGGCGGCCATGATTTCGATGAGGCGTGAAATATCGCGCGAGGGTTCCATTCGGGGGATGCTAGCCTCGTTGTGCGGCGCGGCGATATGGCGTTTTGCGCGGATAGAATATTTTCCACAATTGCGCGCATGGGTCATTGCCGCGCGTCATGGCGCTTCCTATTCAATTTGATGTCCGACCAAATCGGGAACCCGGTGATGCAGGCAGTGGAGAGTGGGCCGCTGGCGTATTTTGTCCGGCGTTGGCGCCGGCAGATCCCTCTGAGCCTGCTTTTCTGGCGCGACATGATTGTCGTCGGCTCGGCCATCAACCTGGCCATGGCCTTTGCAGGCCTCGTCGCGCTCGGGTTCAAGGTCGTGGATCCCGCGGCCGCTATGCTGATCTACCTGGCGCCGCTGCCGTACAATTTCTTTCTCGCGGGCGCTGTCTGGCGCACAGCCGAACTGGCCGCGCCTACGCAGGCTGGTACGGCGCGGATCGGCGCGATCCTGTGGCTTGTCGCGGCGTTGATTGTCTGACCCGTTGGCCGATACGGCCACGCTGAGCCAAACCTGTTGCGCCCGCTCAGATTGTCTCCAGATAGCGGTTGGTCAGGCCGATCAGCAGTTTCTGGTCGCGGGCCGCGTGCTCGGGCAGGTTGACCACGGGCTCGCCAGTCACGATCGCCGCCCAGAAGCCGCGCAACTCCTCGACGAATGCTTCCTGGTAGCCGGGCCGGATCTCGTTCACCGACAGTGTGTGCCCGTCCGATGTCTTGACGGTCAGCCGCGTCGGATGATGGTTGAGGTAGGGCGAGGGGAATTCCAGTTCGAGAATCGCGTCGTCGAAATAGACCGAGATGCGCTCCTTGTAGTCGGCGACGTCAGGCACTGTCAGATGCGTCATGCTCCACAGCGCCTGCCCGCCGAGCAGCCGGACCGTTCCCTGTCCGCCGGCGCCGCCTGCGAAGATCTGCCCGCCCACGACTTCGCCGTCCGGTACGCCCAAGGCGTCTAGAATCCCATGGACCGCATTGACATCGTGGATCAGCGCCGAGCTGTAGGCGCCGGAGAATCCTGCAAAGGCGAGCTTGCCCAGCGGCTTGCCGAATGCCGCCTCAATCTGTGCCTGCTTCTTGCGCCCGGCCAACTGCTTGAGTTCATCGGGCACGTCGTTGCCGAATTTCGTGCGCGCATGCGCGATGAACGGCCATGCGTCGGGATCGTTGACCTCGACGGAGACGTAGCGCAGCGTCTTTGCGGTACCGGGCAGCACGGTCAGCGCGTGGCGGTAGCTCGGGTCGAAGCGCTTCATGTAGCCGACCTGCACGACGCGGCCGGCCTTGTTGCGGGCGGCGATGATGTCGGCGATCTCGGCCGGTGAGTAGCAGAGCGGCTTTTCGCAGAAGACATGCAGCCCACGCGCCAGAGCGGCGACGACCAGTTCGTAGTGCAGCGGGTCAGGCGCACCGATCACCACCGCGTCGAGTTTCTGTTCAAGCAGGGCGTCGGGCGTTTCGAAGGTGGCGACGTTCCATGTGTCGGCAACGAACGTGCGCGCGGTCGCCGATGGGTCGGCCACTCCGACGAGCTGGAACAGATCGCCGAGCGCAATAAGGTTCGGTATGTGCTCGACTTGCGAAATGGTGCCGGCGCCGATGACGCCGACGCGAAGTTTGGTCATTGTGATCCTCTTGGCGTGGTCGTTGTCAGCCGGCGGCAACCGCCTGGCGCTCGGCGATCGAGGCCAGCAGGACCGCGATCTCGGCCTCCACGGCCTTCAGATCCTCGCCGCCC
>JAPLOZ010000016.1 GCA_026400435.1 Hyphomicrobiales bacterium
GGTCGCGCTCGACATGGCCGATGCCGAGGCGTTCCGCCCAAGCAAGGCCGCGGTCCAGCCATTCGGTGCTGGACTCGGTTCGCCGGCCGGTCGCCTTGGCGGCACCTGGCGCCACGGCTGCCACGTCGTCGGCACCGGGAGGCGCCAGCGCCGGAGCGGGCTGGACCTGGTGGCGGGCGATGGCGGCGCCGAGGTCGAAAGGCCGGAGGAGGGCGACGGAGGACTTGAGGATACCGAACACGGCGCCGCCGAGCAGGATGCCGGTCAGGACGCCGATGATGATATGACCGCGGTAGGCTCTGCCGAAGGTCCAGAACAACCGCCAGAGCGAGGTGATGCTGCTTTTTCTCTTGGCCATAGACGCTCGGCCGGCCTTACGCGACGAGCAGCGCCGCGACGGTGTCAACCACGGTCTGTTGCTGCGCCGCCGTCAGTTCGGGATAGATCGGCAGCGCCAGGGTCTCGCGGGCTGCGCGTTCGCTCTCCGGGAAGTCGCCGGGCCGGCCGCCGAGCGGCGCAAAGCACTCCTGGAGGTGCAGGGGAACGGGGTAGTAGACGTTACAGCCGATGTTGGCTGCCTTGAGGCCGTCCCAGAGCTTCTGCCGGCACGCGGCCGGCACGCGGATGACGAACTGGTTCTGGACGTGCCGGGTAGCCCACGGCGCCTGCACCGGCAAACCCACCCGCGCCGCCGCCGGGCTGGCGCGAAACAGATCCCGGTAGCGCGCTGCGTTCTCCTGCCGCTGCGCGGTCCACCGGTCCAGGTACGTGAGTTTCACCAGCAGCACCGTGGCCTGCAGGGCATCGAGGCGGAAGTTGCCGCCCACGCAGGCGTGGTAGTAGGCCGGCGCCATGCCGTGGTTGCGGAACTTCACCAGGGCGTCGAGGCGGGACGGATCGCGGGTGACCACCATGCCGGCATCGCCGAAGCCGCCGAGGTTCTTGCTCGGAAAGAAGCTCAGGCAGCCGTACTCGCCGAAGCTGCACACGCGCCGGCCCTTGTACTCGGCCCCGATAGCCTGCGCCGCATCCTCGATGACCAGCAGGTTCTCGCGCTCCGCGATCCGCATGATCGCCGCGTAGTCGGCGGCGAGGCCGAACAGGTCGACCGGAATGATCGCCCTGGGGTTGAGACGACCCTCCGCCTTGACCATGGCGATCGCCGCCTCGAGGCTGTCGATATCGATGTTGTAGCCGTCAGGATCGACATCCACGAACACCGGTTCGGCTTTCGCCAACGCCACGACTTCGGCCGTTGCAGCGAAGGTGAAGCTTGGCACGAAAACCGCATCGCCGGGGCCGATGCCCGAGGCGTATAGTGGCAGCAGCAGAGCGTCGGTTCCGTTGGCGCACGCGATGCAGTGCCTGACGCCGACATAGGTGGCCAGGCGGGATTCCAGTTCCGCGACTTGCGGCCCGAGGATATAGCGGCCGTCCTCGACGACCCGGTCGATGGCTGCCTTGAGGCGGTCGGCAATGCGCTCGCGCTGAGCGCCCAAATCTATAAACTGCATGCGATTGTGTCGCTGTCCCCGAATGATCAGCCGCTGATAGCAGACAAGATTCAGCCTAGAAAGCAGCGCCAAACGCGGCATTGTGGCCTGCGGATGCGGCTGCGTTACCGCCAAACGGTCCCGGAAATGGCGGATCGCGCGGCTTTTTCAGCGGTGACGAATGGCAAGCGAATCTCGCGAAACATAAAGTGATCGCGCAATTGCGCTCGTGAGCCGGCTCAATCGAGTTCGCGGCGCCACGGCGGGTTTGCGCCGGCGCGCGAGACAGTCACGGCCGCGGCCGCGGCTCCAAGCGAAAGCGCGGCCTCGATTTCCGGTTCCGAGAGTTTTGCCACTCTGCTCCTGGAGAGGCTACCCTGATCATGCAGCGAGGCGAGAATGCCGGCGTTGAACGTGTCGCCGGCGCCCACGGTGTCGACCACCTTCACGGGCATGGGCTTTACCGTCACCTTGTGATGCTTCGTGTATCCGACTGCGCCCTTGCTTCCCTGGGTGACCACGATCAGCTTGGGGCCGCGATCGAGCCAATGCGCCATGACGTCGTCCGTCGCCCCGGTCTCTCCGAACCAGGTCAGGTCTTCGTCGGAAAGTTTGAGGATATCGGCCATCGCGATCATGCGGTCCATGCGGGCCATGTGCTTTTCGCGGTCAGGGATGAACGCCGGCCGGATGTTGGGGTCGAGCATCGTCACGCGCTTGCCTGCCTCGCGCCGCATCAGCGCCTCGTAGGTCGAGCCGCACGGCTCGGGTATAAGGCTGATAGCCCCGAACAGCAGGGCGTCGACATCGCCTTCGAAGGAAGGCAGATCGCGTTCGGAAAGCATCCGCCCCGCGGTTCCCTCATCGTAGAAGAGGTAGCTTGCATGTCCATCGACCAGGCGAACGAACGCCAGCGTCGTCGAGCGGGAGGATATGTGTGCGTAGCGCGACCCCACGCCGCTCTCAGCGAGCGTTGCGCGCAATTGCTCCCCGAACAGATCGGACGACAGTCCGGAAAAGAATTCGACCGGCGTGCCGAGCCTGCCGAGCGCGATCGCGGTGTTGAAGAGCGCGCCGCCGGAGTAGGGCGAGAAGGCCGGCTCGTCGAGCGTCGATCTGCGCGGCAGCATGTCTATCAGCGCCTCGCCGCAGCAGATGATCATCGACCCTAACCTCCCTGGCGTCCAAGCGGCCGTATCACGCCCTTGCGCACGATGAAATTGCCATACAGCCGCGGCTCACTTGTCGCAACCACGGCGTAGGCAGCCCTTACCCGTTCGTAAAAGGCCGCGCCGGCCAATGGCGTTACCGTCATCCCCGGGGCACGGCGCGCGCAGACGGCGATCATCTCGTGATGCACCGGATCGAGTTTGGTTGGATCTCCGTTGACCGACGCGCAGAACAGCGCTTGCGGAACGAAGTCGTCGACTGGAAGCACGGTCAGGACCGCGTCGATGACATCGACGACGCCGTGCCCGTCTGCTCGCAGCACGCGGCGACCGTGTTCGTCCGCGGGATAGTTTCCGTCGACGATCGCCAGTTCGTCTCCATGCCCCATCGCGCGCAGCGTTGACAGCAGGTCAGGACCGAGCAGGGACGGGATGCCGATCAGCATTTCAGAGGCCTCCAGATGGGGTTGCGGCGCCGACAAGGAACCGCTCGGACAATGGCAGGCTGGCGCCGCCAAGCGCGCGCGCGTGAATGCCGACCGTACCTTCCCTGATCACGGGAATGCGCAGGCCTTCCGCATCGATTGTGGCGATGGCAGCCCTGACGGACTCTACGAGCCTTTGCCTTGCAGTGGAGGGCATCCAGCCGTCGATGACGGCCGCCTCGAAATCGATCACCGATGCCGCCGAGACAATCGCGTAGGCGAGGGCGGCTCCAGCCGATGCGAACCATGCGTCGAATTCCGGGCCGTCATGTTCCCATCTCTCGGGAGAAGTCCACAGATTGGTCGCGTCGACGCCCCTGGCGTTGAGCGCGTTCTCGAGCATCGCAAGGGACGCTATGTCGATAAGCTGGGCGGGACGCCCGTTTGGGCCGGGAACCGGCATCGAACCCAGCGCCCCGGCATTGCCGGACGGCCCGCTGTACAGGCGGCCGTTGAGCACGACCCCGCCGCCGGCGAATGCGCCGATGTAGAAGTAGATGAAGTCGCGCAAATGGCCGGTTTGCCCGAACACCAGTTCGGCGCCGCACGCGGCCGTCGCGTCATTTTGCAGATAGACGGGGAAGCTGCACGAAGCCTGGATGTCGGCGCGGATGTCGCGATGCCGCCACTGGTCCATGATCTTGCTGGGCGCGCCGGCGGCATCCGCCCAGTTCCAGAGCTCGAACGGCATGGCGATGCCAAGCCCGGCGATCCGCTTGTCCTGTGACGAGTTCAGGCTTGCCCGCAGCCGCTTGACGCCGCCATCGACGAAATCGAGAATCTCACGCGGAGCGGGATAGCGGTAGGAGTTCTGCAGCATTGCGCGAACGTTGCCGAGGAAATCGATCAACACCAGTTCCGCGCTGCGACGCCCGATCTTCAGGCCGATGAAGTAGGCCCCGTCGGGATTGAGCGCCATGGGGATGGACGGCTGCCCGACCTTGCCGCGCTGCGGCGCGAGGCGCAGCAGCAGCCCTTCGTCCTCAAGCTCGCGCATGATCACGGAAACGGTCTGGGCCGAGAGGCGCGTCATGCGCGCGATCTCGGTCTTGGCCAGGCTGCCGTGCTGGCGGACAAGCGAAAGCACCAGACGTTCGTTCTGGTCGCGCATGCCGCTCTGGTTGGTGCCGCGATGATGCGGCTGGACACCAACTGCCAAGGACGGAGCTTGCCTTTGAGAGCCGTCGTCCAAGCGGTTCCTCCAATCATTTCCTGCGCGTTTTTGTCAGGAGAATGCGTGGTGCGCCACATCCGTGTCAATAATAAATAAGAGTGATTTATTTATTGACTTCCAGCCGGGGCTAGTGTTTTTCTATTGGAGGCGTCCAACCGGGAGAAGGTGCTTGGATGCCTGTCGAAGGATGCCGGAAGGCCGGTGTCCGACAGTTTCCACCGGGAGGAAATTCATGCGTAGATTGAGCGTTCTGAAAGCTGCGATCGCAGGCTTTGCCCTTTGCACGGCAATGGCTTCGAGCGCCTATTCAGCCGACATCGTCGGTCTGATCACCAAGACCGAGACCAATCCATTCTTCGTGAAGATGCGCGAAGGCGCGCAGGCAAAGGCGAAAGAACTCAACGTGGAATTGATCACCGCCGCCGGCAAGTTCGACGGCGACAATGACGGCCAGGTCGCGGCGATCGAGAACCTGATCTCGGCCGGAGCCAAGGGGTTTGCGATCGTTCCGTCGGACTCCAAGGCGATTGTGCCGACGATCCAGAAAGCCAGGGACGCAGGCCTGATGGTCATCGTTCTCGATACGCCGCTCGATCCGATGGACGCAGCGACTGCCACTTTCGCCACCGACAACCGCAAGGCGGGCCAGTTGATTGGCGAGTGGGCCAAGGGAACGCTGGGTGACAAGGCCAAGGACGCTTCGATCGTGTTCCTCGACCTCGCGACCAACCAGCCGACCGTCGACTACCTGCGCGACCAGGGTTTCATGGCCGGCTTCGGCATCGACGTGAAGGACCCCAACAAGTACGGCGATGAAGACGATGCGCGCATCTGCACGCACGAGATCAGCCAGGGCGACCAGGAAAAGGGTCGCACCGCCATGGAGAACGCGCTGACCAAGTGCCCGAACGTCAACGTCGTCTATACCATCAACGAACCGGCCGCCGCAGGCGCCTACGAGGCGCTCAAGGCCGTCGGCAAGGATGACGGTTCGGTGCTGATCGTCTCGGTCGACGGTGGCTGCCCGGGTGTCGCGAACGTCAAGTCCGGCGTGATCGGCGCAACCAGCCAGCAATACCCGCTGAAGATGGCCGCGATGGCGCTCGAAGCGATCGTTTCGGGCAAGCTGCCTGAGATCGACCCTGCGATGGGGTTCCTGGATACGGGCGCGACGCTCGTGACCGACAAGCCGGTTGACGGCGTCGACTCGATCGACACGACCAAGGGTGCGGACCTCTGCTGGGGCTGATCCGAGATAGACGACGCCGGTTAGCCGGCGCTATCATCGATAAATGGGGGGCGCCCTGTGGCGTCCCCTTTTTTTGGAAGGGTGCCTGGGGAGGAGAGCCTGATGAGTAACGACGCTGCTGGATCAGAGCGTGCGGAAGCCGGCTTGGCCGGAGCCGACCCTTCCGTTGCGAATTTCGACGAAGCCCGCCCGACCCCGATAAGGCGAATCCAGGCTTTCCTCCACGATTTCCCGACCTCTATTCCATTCATCGTCCTGCTGATCGGCGTGGTCATTTTCTCGCTCGCCGCGCCGGGCAAATTCCTCTCGCCGCTGAACCTGTCGGTCGTGCTGCAACAGGTGACGATCATCGCCATCCTCGGCATTGCACAGACACTGGTCATCCTGACCGCAGGCATCGACCTGTCGGTCGGCGCAATCATGATCCTCTGCCACGTGGTGATGGGACGCACGGCGGTGGTGTATGGCTGGCCGGTAGAGGTCGCGTTCGCGCTCGGGCTCGTAGTGGGGCTCGCCTGCGGTTATCTGAATGGCCTTATCGTGACTGTGCTCAAACTGCCGCCGTTCATCGTAACTCTGGGCACATGGAGCATTTTTGGGGCGCTCAACACCTGGTATTCGCGGTCGGAGACGATCCGTGCGGTCGACATGGAGGCGAACGCACCGTTCCTCCTGTGGATGGGCAAGCTCATCAAGCTCTGGCAGGACCTGGGCGTCCCATTGCCGTTCCTGCGAGGTTGGGTCGTAACCTACGGTTCGCTGCTGATGATCGCACTGGCGTTGATTGTCAGCTATGTGCTGGGCCGAACGGCATTCGGACGCCACGTCTATGCAACCGGTGACGATCCCGACGCGGCGCGCCTTTCTGGCATCAACACCGGCCGGACCCTGCTTGCCGTCTACGCCCTCGCCGGGCTGATCTGTGCGATTGCCGGGTGGGTGCTGATCGGTCGCATTGGCGGCGTAAGCCCGCAGGCCGGACTCACGGCCAACCTCGACTCCATCACCGCCGTGGTGATTGGGGGTACGTCGCTTTTCGGCGGACGCGGCTCGATCATAGGGACGTTGTTCGGCGCGCTCATCGTGGGCGTGTTCCGCAATGGCCTCGCGCTGTCGGGTCTGGAAGTCCTTTGGCAGGACTTCACGGTCGGCGTGCTGATCATAGTAGCCGTTACCATCGACCAGTGGATCAGGAAGCTTTCGGCATGAGCAAGATCATCCTCGAGGGCAAGGGCCTCACCAAGCGCTATGGCCGCGTCGTGGCGCTAGACCATGCTGACTTCGAGCTCAGGGAGAACGAGATCCTTGCAGTCATCGGCGACAACGGAGCCGGCAAATCCACACTCATCAAAGCCCTCTGCGGGGCGGTGCATCCGGATTCCGGAGAAATTCTGCTCGACGGAAAGCCGGTGCATTTCAAGTCGCCGATGGATGCCCGCCATGCGGGCATCGAGACCGTTTATCAGAACCTGGCGCTTTCGCCGGCGCTGTCGATTGCCGACAACATGTTCCTTGGGCGCGAGGTCAGGAAGCCCGGATTCACCGGAACATGGTTGCGGCGGCTTGACCGCTCCGGCATGGCCAAGATCGCACGTGACAAGCTTACAGAGCTCGGTCTGCTGACCATCCAGAATATCAATCAGTCAGTCGAGACGCTGTCTGGCGGCCAGCGGCAAGGCGTCGCCGTGGCGCGGGCCGCGGCGTTCGGGTCGAAGATGGTCATCATGGACGAGCCGACGGCCGCACTGGGCGTAAAAGAATCACGCCGCGTGCTGGAACTGATCCTCGATGTGAAGAAGCGCGGGCTGCCTATCGTCTTGATTTCACACAATATGCCGCATGTTTTCGAGGTTGCTGACCGCATCCATATACATCGTCTCGGCCGTCGTCTTACCGTCATCGATCCCAAGGAATACTCCATGTCGGACGCGGTGGCTTTCATGACGGGTGCGAAACAACCGCCTGAGGTCGCCGCTGCCGCTGCGTAGTGCTGGTATTTTGCGGTGCGGAATAAAAATCCGGGGAAGCCCGGTAGTCGATTGAGAAAGTTCCGGAAATCGCTAGCATTGACGTGGGAGGATGCTGGAAACCGGCTGTCATTGGACGGCCTGGCAACGCTTTGAGGCGACATGGCTAGCGCAATGACAACCAAGATCTCCCGGACAGTCCTGGCGACATCCGACCCCGAAACACTCGCCGCCGAAATCCTGCGTGCCCTGAAATACCGGGTAGGCAAGGACATGACGGTCGCGAAACCGCACGATTGGCTGACTGCGGCTATCCAGGTGGTGCGCGACCGCATCATCGACCAGTGGATAAGATCGACCAAGGAAGCCTACGACCGACGGGAAAAGCGCGTTTACTATCTGTCGCTCGAGTTCCTGATAGGCCGCTTGATGCGGGACGCTTTCTCCAATGTGGGCGTGCTCGACGACATGCGGGTGGCCTTGCGGTCGCTCGGCGTCGATATCGACGTGATCGCCGCCCTTGAGCCGGACGCAGCGCTTGGCAACGGCGGCCTGGGCCGCTTGGCTGCCTGTTTCATGGAATCGATGGCCACCGTCGACGTCCCGGCGCACGGCTACGGTATCCGCTACGAGAACGGCATGTTCCGGCAGGAGATATCCGACGGCTGGCAGGTGGAACTGCCGGAAAACTGGCTCGACCATGGCAACCCCTGGGAATTCGAACGCCGCGAGCGGTCTTTCGAAGTCGGCTACGGCGGTCAGGTCGAATCGCTGACCGACAAGGACGGGATCCTCGATCGGCATGTATGGAAGCCGGCCGAGCGGATCCTGGCGGTCGCCTACGACACGCCGGTGGTCGGCTGGCGCGGCAAGCGGGTCAATACGCTGCGTCTGTGGTCGTCGTTGGCCATCGATCCGATCCTGCTCGCTGCATTCAACGCCGGCGACCATGTCGGCGCGCTGCGTGACAGCAACAAGGCCGAGGCGCTGTCAAAGGTGCTCTACCCCGCCGACTCGACTTCCGCGGGGCAGGAACTGCGCCTGCGCCAAGAGTACTTCTTCACGACCGCCTCGCTGCAGGACATCGTGCAGCGGCACCTGAGCCAGTTCGGCGACCTCCTGTCGCTGCCGGACCAGGCGGCGATCCATCTCAACGACACCCACCCGGCCGTCGCGGTGGCCGAGTTGATGCGGCTTTTCATGGATGTCCACGGCGTCGACTTTGACAAGTCCTGGGACGCGGTGAAACGGACATTCGCCTACACCAACCATACGCTCTTGCCGGAGGCGCTGGAGAGTTGGCCCGTGTCGCTGTTTGATCGCCTGCTCCCGCGCCACATGCAGATTATCTATGCGATCAATGCCCAGGTTCTTCTCGAGGCGCGGTCGAGCGGGCATTTCAACGATGAGCAGATCCGCCGCATATCGCTGATCCAGGAGGGTACGGAACGCCGGGTGCGCATGGGCAATCTTGCTTTTTCGGGCTCCCATTCTGTCAACGGCGTTTCGGCGCTGCACACCGAACTGATGAAGGTCACGGTGTTCGCCGACCTGCACAGGCTGTATCCCGGGCGCATCAACAACAAGACCAACGGCATCACGCCGCGACGCTGGCTGTTCCAATGCAACGCCGGCCTGACGGACCTGGCGCGCGAGACGATCGGCGACAAGTTCCTCGACAATATCGAGGAGTTGAAAGCGCTCGACAAATTCGCCGACGATGCCGCATTCCGCGACAGCTTCGCGGCGGTCAAACGCGCCAACAAGGAGCGTCTGGCCAACTACGTGGCGGGCCGCATCGGGGTGAAGGTCGACCCCTCGGCGCTCTTCGACATCCAGATCAAGCGCATTCACGAGTACAAGCGCCAGCTTCTCAACATCATCGAGGCGGTGGCGCTCTACGACCAGATACGCTCGCATCCCGAACGCGAGTGGCTGCCGCGCGTGAAGTTCTTTGGCGGCAAGGCGGCGCCGAGCTACCACAACGCCAAGCTGATCATAAAGCTCGCCAACGATGTGGCGAAGGTGATCAACCGCGATCCTGCCGTGCGCGGACTGCTGAAGGTGGTCTTCGTTCCCAACTACAATGTCAGCCTGGCGGAAATCATGATGCCCGCTGCCGACCTGTCGGAGCAGATTTCAACTGCCGGCATGGAAGCATCAGGCACCGGCAACATGAAGTTCGCGTTGAACGGCGCGTTGACGATCGGCACGCTCGACGGCGCCAATGTCGAGATGAAGGAACATGTCGGCGACGACAACATCTTCATCTTCGGCCTGACCACGAACGAAGTCGCCGAGCGCCGCAACAACGGCTACGACCCGCGCGCCGTCATTGAAGGATCGCCGGAACTCTCGCAGGCGCTTTCGGCAATCTCGTCGGGCGTGTTCTCGCCGGACGACCCGCAGCGCTACAGAGAACTGCTTGGCGGCCTCTATGAGCATGACTGGTTCATGGTGGCGGCGGATTTCGACGCCTATGCCGCGACGCAACGGCAGGTGGACAAGGTCTGGCGCAACGGGCCGGACTGGTACGCCAAGGCTATCCGCAACGTGGCGAGGATGGGGTGGTTTTCCTCCGACCGCACGATTCGCCAATATGCGAAGGAAATCTGGAACGTTGTGCCGTGATGTGATTGCATGGCGGCAGCTTTAGAGGAGCAGTCGGCTAAAGAGCCGACTGGGAGGACCGCCTGGACATGAAGAAGCCGCGCTCCGCCGCGACGAAGACCCGGCCCGTCGAGGCGGCGGCCGGCGATGTCGAGGCCATAGTGGCCGGCGTCCATGGCGATCCGTTCGCGATCCTGGGTGTCCAGGAAGCCGATGCCGGCTTCGTGGCGCGCTGCTTCATTCCGCACGCCGAGGCGGCCGTCGCGTATACGCTCGACGGCATCGAGGCGGGGGCGTTGGCGTTGCGAGACGCCGCCGGTTTCTTCGAGGGCAGGATCGACATCGGCAAGCGCCAGCCGCTTCGCTACCGCCTCAGCAATCCTGGCGGCGACTGGTGGGTGACTGATCCCTATTCCTTCGGGCCGGTACTCGGTCCGATGGACGACTACTATATCGCGGAAGGGTCCCATCTCAGGCTCTTCGACAAGCTTGGCGCGCACCTCATCGATCACGAGGGCGCCAAGGGCTTCAATTTCTCGGTGTGGGCGCCCAACGCAAAACGGGTGTCGGTGGTCGGCGAGTTCAATGACTGGGATGGCCGCCGCCACACGATGCGCAAGCGCAGCGACACCGGCATCTGGGAAATCTTCATTCCAGACCTCGATCCGGGCAAGGCGTACAAATACGAGATCGTCGGTGCGCAGGGCGTTCTTGTTCCACTGAAGGCAGACCCCTACGCTGCGCGATCGGAACTGAGGCCGGCGACCGCGTCGGTCACGGAAGCACCGCTCAACCACGCCTGGGGCGACGAGAAACACCGCGCGTTCTGGCGCAACACCAACCTGCGGCGTGAACCGATCTCGATCTATGAGGTCCACGCAGGATCGTGGCAAAGGCACGAGGATGGCTCGTTCCTGTCGTGGGACCAACTCGCCGACCGGCTGATCCCCTATGTGATCGAGACGGGCTTCACCCATATCGAGTTCATGCCGATCTCGGAATATCCCTTCGACCCGTCGTGGGGCTACCAGACGACGGGGCTGTTCGCGCCGACCGCGCGCTTCGGGGAACCCGAGGGTTTCGCGCGGTTTGTGGACGGTGCGCACCGCGCCGGTATCGGCGTCATCCTCGACTGGGTGCCCGCGCATTTCCCGGTCGACGCGCACGGTCTTGCGCTTTTCGACGGGACTGCGCTGTACGAGCATGCGGACCCCAGGCAGGGCTTCCACCCCGACTGGAACACGGCGATCTACAATTTCGGCCGCCGCGAGGTGGTTTCGTTCCTCGTCAACAACGCGCTCTACTGGGCCGAGAAATTCCACGTCGACGGCCTGCGCGTCGATGCGGTGGCCTCGATGCTGTACCTCGACTATTCGCGCAAGGCGGGCGAGTGGATACCGAACCGCAAGGGCGGGCGCGAAAACCTCGACGCCGTGAGCTTCCTGCAGCAGATGAACAAGGAACTCTACGGGCACCATCCGGGGGTCATGACCATCGCGGAGGAATCCACGTCATGGCCGAAAGTTTCGCAGCCGGTCTATGAAGGTGGGCTCGGCTTCGGCTTCAAGTGGAACATGGGCTTCATGCACGACACGCTGGAGTATCTTTCGCATGAACCGATCCATCGCAAATACCACCACAACGAGCTGACCTTCGGCCTGCTCTATGCCTTCAGCGAGAATTTCGTGCTGCCGCTTTCGCATGACGAAGTGGTGCACGGCAAAGGCACGCTGCTGACCAAGATGGCCGGCGACGACTGGCAGAAATTCGCCAACCTCCGGGCCTACTACGCCTTCATGTGGGGCTATCCCGGCAAGAAGCTGCTGTTCATGGGACAGGAGTTCGCCCAGCGCAATGAATGGAGCGAGGCGCGGGGACTGGACTGGCACGAGCTCGATCATGCGCCCCACAAGGGCGTGCAGAAGCTGATCCGGGACCTGAACTATCTCTATCGCTCGCGACCGGCGCTGCACGCGCGCGACTGCGAGCCGGAAGGCTTTTCGTGGCTGCTGGCCGACGAGGCGGCAACCTCGGTCTATGCCTGGGCGCGTCACGCGCCGGAAGGAAATCCGATCGCGGTGGTTTCGAACTTCACGCCGGTGCCGCGGCAGGGATACCGCCTGCCGCTGCCCGCGGCGGGGAAGTGGCGCGAGATCATCAACACGGACGCAACCGACTATGGCGGTTCGGGCATGGGCAATGGCGGCCTGGTGGAGGCAAGGATCGGCGATGGAGGAGCAATCTTCGCCGAGATAACCTTGCCGCCGCTGTCGACCGTCATGCTGGAACTGGCATCGGAATAGCCTGGGAGGGCAGGATGATAGAAAGCAAGATGAACCAGCCGCTGGCGCGCGACGCGATGGCCTATGTGCTGGCGGGCGGCCGCGGAAGCCGGCTGAAGGAACTGACCGACCGGCGGGCCAAGCCGGCGGTCTATTTCGGCGGCAAGACGCGCATCATCGACTTGGCAAGACGCGCATCATCGACTTCGCGCTGTCCAATGCGCTGAACTCCGGCATCCGCCGCATGGGCGTCGCCACGCAGTACAAGGCGCATTCGCTGATCCGCCACCTGCAGCGCGGCTGGAACTTCCTACGGCCCGAACGAAACGAAAGCTTCGACATCCTGCCGGCGAGCCAGCGCGTGTCTGAGACGCAGTGGTATGAGGGGACGGCGGACGCGGTCTACCAGAACGCCGACATCATCGAGTCCTACGGGCCGGAGTTCATGGTCATCCTGGCCGGCGACCACATCTACAAGATGGACTATGAACCGATGCTGCGCCAGCACGTCGACCAGGGCGCCGACGTGACGGTTGGGTGCCTCGAAGTGCCGCGCATGGAAGCGACCGGCTTCGGCGTCATGCATGTCGACAACAATGACGGCATCATCTCCTTCATCGAAAAGCCCGCCGACCCGCCCGGCATGCCGGACAAGCCGGACTTCGCTCTGGCGTCGATGGGCATCTATGTGTTCAGGACGAAGTTCCTGATGGACCAGCTTCGGCGGGACGCCAAGGAACCGGAGTCCACCCGCGACTTCGGTAAGGATATCATCCCCTACATCGTGCAGCACGGAAAGGCGGTTGCGCACCGCTTCACCAAGTCGTGCGTGCGCTCAAGCGCCGAACGCGAGGCCTACTGGC